>CAZCCR010000006.1:0-6337 GCA_964497425.1 uncultured Gaiellales bacterium | reverse complement strand
TTTAACGAATTAACAAATCGCCAGTCAGGGGACGTCTCTTGACAAATCGCGTTCTCCACATCGTGAGACTCTCGGTAGCCGGCGGAGAACATCCCGGCCATTCGATCAGGCTCCGGGGACCTCAGCGGGGACGCCCAATGGAGGATGCAGCCGGGGACTCTCACCGGAGACGCCCATCAGAGGATGCGTCCGGGAGCACTCATCAAAGGTCGATCCAAAGGTCGATCCCCGCCGGTGGTCAGCCCTCCGCCCGGCTGTCAGAGGAAGCATCGGTTTCCTGGGTGGTAGTCCGTTCGCTGTCTCCGAACCGCAGTCGCACTTGCACCGCATCCTCCATATCATCGATGCGCAACAGCACGAAATCCCCGACCTTCTCGGTGGAGACTGCGATGTTTAGTGTCTTTACTTCGTCGGGCAATTGGATGTCCTGGCAGGCTGGAACGCGCTCGAAGGACCTGCCGGTGGCGTGGGTGTCCAGAACCAGATTGCGGATGGTGCGGCTCTTGCAGTGTATGGTGTTGCCAGCAGCCGCCGGGAAGTCCCGCGTAGGCGCAGCCGATGACGTCTCCGCCCCGCTGGTCGTCGATCTTGAACCGTTGCTTTCCCAGCAGCCTGCAGGCCGCCTCATTGGCCGTATAGACCTTGGGGTAGCTGTCGATGAGCAGGATGGGCGCTTCAAAATCGTCCAGGAACCGCATCAACGGTTCGCGCATCTCGTAGCGCATACTGAACGAGCAACTATCGCATATGCCGTGCGTGATGACCCGGTCGCCTGCCTCGGACGTCTCCTTGAACCCCAGATCCGCTCCGCACGAGGAACATATTTTTTCATATCAGCATCATGGCGGCGATGCCTCTATATACGCCTACTGTTCCTGGGAAAGACAGACTGTATGGTTTTTTGAAACCTCGCTGCCGCCGCGCGGGTCAGGAGCCTGACGCCTCGGCCTCGACCAGCTTGCGGTTCGTCATACCCGTGGTGAGGATGAGACCGGCGACGGCGACGAACAGCAGGAAGGCGATGCCGGCCTTGAAGGCGTCCGTCCTGGAGAAGCCATAGATCTCCCTGACCTCCGCCTGAACAGTATCATCAGCTCCCGCCGCCTGCATCGACTGGGTGAGCTGGGTGTCGGATACCAGCTCCACACCTGAATCCACCGACCGCGCCATTGCTTCCCGCTGTTCCGGAGGTATCACCGCGCTCTCCTCCAGCCCCCGGATCAGCATCGGACTGAGCAGGCTCAGCATGATTACGCCCACCAGGGCGACGCCCATGGCGTTGCCCAGCTGCTCGAAAGTGCCGGTCAGTCCCGTGGTCTCGGGAGTGTCCTGACTGCTGACCGAGGAATATATGTAGTTGAGTATCTGGGAGGCCACCAGGCCCAGCCCCGCCCCGTAGAGGGCACCGCTGGCAAGGTCCGACGGAGACAGACCCGGCTTGATGCTGGCCTCGATGAAAGCAAGTCCAGCAATGGCCACAAGGAAACCGACCTGGATGATACGTTTAGCCGTAAACCTCGACGAGAGGCGTGAGCCGGCCAGAGCCGTTATCAGTGTCGCTATGGAATAGGGCATCAGCGCCAGACCCGTCTGGATGGCGCTGTATTCGAATGTCAACTGCAGCAACAGCGGGAAGGTGAAGAGGAAGGCGGCGGTGACGAACATCATTATGAATCGCACGGCCAGGCCCGATAGCAGGCCGGGCGTACTGAACAGGGATGGTTTGAACAGACCGTCTCCCTGCCTGTCCTCCAGCCGGCGCTCCCAGCGGAAGAGGCCCAGTACCAGCAGCAGCCCGATTCCATAGAGGAAGGGGACTACAGAGAGCCCCAGCGGCGCGATCTCCCAGGAGCCGATCTTTAACGGCTGCCTGGCCTCGAGGAAGCCGTAGTCGCCGATGAGCAGCGTGCTCAGGACGATCGTAGCCCAGCCGCAGATGGAAAGCAGGGCCCCGGTGAAGTCGAAACCCGGCCGCTTTCCCCCGATCCTGCCCCCGGCGATGGCGCTGTTGAGCAGCAGCACCGCGATGACTATCGCTACCTCCAGGCGAAAAGCCCAGCGCCAGCTGGCGTAGGTGGTGAGTAGTCCGCCGGCGATGGGACCCAGGGCCATCCCCACCGCCGCTACAGCGCTCATCATCCCGTAGGCAAAGGCCCTTTGCTGCCCCTGATATGAACTCCGCAGCAAGGTAGCGATATTGGGCATCATCAGTGCCGAGCCCAGGCCCTCGATCACGGACCAGCCGATGATCAGCATGGCCAGGTTCTGGCTGAAGGAAGCGATAGTGGTGCCGGCGCCGAAAAGAGCTACGCCCGAGACGAAGGTCCGCTTCACGCCCTGGATGCCGCCCAGCCTGCCGCCGATGAGCATGAAGGAGGCCATCACCAGGCCGTAGATGGAGATGGCCGCCTGGACGCCGCCGACGGTAGTATCCAGGTCCTCCACCAGCGCCGAGATGGAGACATTCATGATGGTCGTGTCGATGACGATGATGAACATCGACATGCTGAGGAGTATCAGCACCGACCACTTTCTCATGGCTGGAGTTCCGTTTCCGTGAACGCGCCCATCGTACGGATTGTACCGGCTGCGACCGCTGTTCCGACAGCGGAGACTATTCCGAGCGCCCGGTGATCTCGATCAGATGGTAGCCGAACCGGGTCTTCACCGGACCGTGCAGAGTATTGAGGTCTCCGCTGAACACCACCTCATCGAACTCCCTGACCATCTGGCCCTGACTGAACTCGCCCAGGTCACCGCCCTGCCTGCCCGACGGACATGTGGAATGTTCCCGGGCGATCACTGCGAAATCAGCCCCATCGATGATCTCTGTCCTCAGCTCCTGGCACTGCTCTTCGCTGTCCACCAGTATGTGCCTTGCCTTTGCTGTCGCCATTGACCACACCTCCCGTATTGTTGTGGTTGTGATGTATGCCTTCCCGCCCGCCTGCTTCGCCGCTGCCGTCGGCTTCGCCTTCAGGTTCGGCTGTGTTCCAGCTCTTCCTCGGCGGCGTGCTGCCGGTTGCGGGAGATATCCCTCTCCCCCGGCAGGAAGGTGGACATGAGGAGTGCCCCCAGTAGCATGCCACCGATCACCAGCAACGTCCATTTCATGGAATCCAGCATCGAGCCATCGATGATGCGCACCAGCTGTTGCTGGAGGTCGGCTTTCAGACTCTCGAACCATTGTTGCACCATCTCCGGTCTGATGTCCGCCAGGGCGTCCTCCAGGCGGGTGATCATATCCTGCCGCTGCGAGGCTCCTGCCGTTATGTTCTGCGCCCCCAGCACTCCGTCCACCAGGCCGCCATAGTAGAAGGACATCAGCAGGGAGCCGATTACGGCTGTTCCGATGGAGTTGCCCAGCTCACCCATGGCGTTCTGGACGCCGGAGGCTTCCGGTGTGTCGACCGGTTTCACCGAAGAAAGCGCCAGGTTCATCAGCTGGGCCATCACCAGCCCCAGGCCGGCGCCGAACACCAGGCCGGGGATAATCTGTTGGGCGATGCTCATGGTCAGGTTGACGCTGCTTATGAAGAGAGCCAGCCCCAGCCCCATGATGATGAAACCCGCCTGCACCAGCCGCCTGGGAGCGATACGCTCGTTCCAGCCGGCGGTCACCATGGCCACCACGAAGGTGGCGATGGAGAAGGGCAGGATGGCCAGGCCGCTGTCGAAAGCGGAGTAACCCAGCACCGACTGGTGGTAAAGCGGCAGCACGAAGAGGAAGCCGCTGAGGGCGATGGAGCGGAAGACATAGGTACTGACCCCCGCCATCAGGTCACCATTTGCCAGGATGCGCAGCCTGACCAGCGGCGTCCTGTCCTGTTTCTCGCGGCGGAACTGCCAGTGGATGAAGGCCGCCGCCAGCAACAGCCCCAGGGCGATGAGCCATGGGGTGGGCGACAGGCCCCAGGGATTGAGCCCGGTGCCGCCCAGCATGAAGGGGCGCCGGGCCTCCCACCATCCGTAGTATCCGGCCAGCAGGAAGGCGGTGACCATGGAGAACAGTGCCGTGGAGGAGAGGACGGTGCCGCCCCAATCCATTGTCGTGTGCTCGTCGGCGGTGATGAGCTCCTTCATGAAGGGTATCAGCGGCAGGATGGCGACGGCGATCACCACCTCACCAGCGAAGCCGACGCGCCAGCTGGCGTAGGTGGTGAGGATACCGCCTAGGATGGGCCCCACCGCCGCCGCCGACGCCTGTACCCCCGCCAGCACCCCGAAGCTGAGCGCCCGGTGCCGCCCCTCGTAGTTGGCCACCACCAGCGTGAAGGCCAGAGGGATGATCAAGGCGGCGCCGACGCCCTCGAGGAAAGCCCAGCCGAATGCCAGTACGCCCACGTTCCAGCTGACAGCCGCCACCAGCGTGCCGATGCCGTAGACGAACAGTCCCACTGTGAACATGCGCCTGACGCCACGGATGGCGCCCAGTTTGCCGCCGGTGAGCATCAGCGAGGCCATCACCAGGGCATAGAAGGAGATAGTGGCCTGGACGGCGCTGACGTTGGTACCCAGGTCCCCGACGATGGTGGGGACGGCCACGTTCATCATGGTTGAGTCCACCACGGTTATGAACATGGCCAGGCAGGTTGCCACCAGCGGCGCCCAGTAGCGCAGACCGCTGCGGTTATCACTCGAAGCAGTGGTTTCCGTCATCATTGTTTTAGTTCATACCCCGTCACTCTGTTTTGGAACCATGGCGGGCGTGAAACCATGACAGGTGTGGAGTCGATGCAGGAAGATGCCTGGAATCAGACTTTGGTTCAGGTTCATCCGGCGCCGAGGATGGGGAAGACGTTCTGCTTGTTTTCCGCCAAGCCCTGGGCCGCTGCCTCGCTGGCCTGTTTCAGTACAGTGGGCTCGATGGCGGGCGCGGGGTCGTCCCGTGTCAGGAAGCGAGGCGCCCCGACACCCGAGAGTTCCGCGCAGAGCCGGCGCCAGTTTTCCGGCAGTTCCTCGGACAGCTCCACCCCAGCCATGGCGGCGGTGTGGGCCGCCCAGGCCCGGGGAACGACGGTATAGGCCTGGTAACCGCCGCCGCCGGAGGCCAGCCAGCGGCCACCGCATACCTCATGGACCAGGTCGTGCTGGCGGCGAGCCAGTTCCTGGAAGCCGCCGATGGTGAGCGCCAGGTGGGTGAGCGGGTCGTCGTGATGGGCGTCGCAGCCGTTCTGGGTGATTATGATGTCTGGCCTGAAGGCGCGAGCCAGCGGCGGCACCAGCTCATCATACGCTTCGAGGAATATCTCGTCCGTGGTGTCAGGCTCCAGCGGCAGGTTGACCGAATAGCCTTCCCCCTTTCCCTCGCCGGTCTGGCTCGGGAAGCCGGTACCGGGAAACAGGTGGCGACCGGACTCATGGAAGGAGACGGTCATCACCCGGTCGTCGTCGTAGAAGCGCTCCTGTACGCCGTCGCCGTGATGGGCGTCGAAATCCAGGTAGAGGACACGGGCGCCATGATTGTCCCTGAGGTGAGCTGCTGCCATGGCCACATCGTTATAGACACAGAACCCGGAGGCGCGGGCCCGATGGGCATGGTGCAGTCCTCCGGCGAAATGGAAGGCGTGCTGCAGTTCCCCTTGCATGATCGCGTCCGCCGCCACCAGGGCACCGCCGGCAATGGTGGCCGATGCCTCGTGCATGTCCACGAAGATGGGGTTGTCGCCTGTTCCCAGTCCCCAGCCCATACCGTCGGCGTCACGGGCGCCGGGAGCGCTCAGTTCCCGCACCTTGTCGATATAAGCCTGCTCGTGTACCAGGCGCAGCTCCTTATCGGTGGCCAGCCGTGGCTCCAGGATTCTTACCGGACCTACCTTGCGTAAGTCGCCATCTGTGGCGTTTACTGCTTCGCGCTTTTCTGCTTCAGCGCTTGATCCACCAATGCCGTCAGCGCTAGTGTTGCTTCCCGTGAGTCCGTAAGCGCCGATCAGCTGGGCAGTGAGCATAAGCCGTACCGGTTTCATGGGGTGCCAGGGGCTGAGCTGGTACTTCTGGTAGGCGTCGCTGTAGATGATGGCGCTGTTTCCCGACATTGCTGGCTGCCTTCCACGCTTGTGTCAGGGGAATATGGGGACAATGTTACCATGCATTACAACAAAGGAGGACGGCCATTGCCATAACATGGTTTTAAGGCCATAACATGGTTTTAAGGCCATAACATGGTTTTAAGGGGTTTTAAGGCGACGGGGGCGGCGGGCCCTGCGGGCCCGCATATGGGTGTGTCCCCAGGGCCGCGCCAGGGGGGGGGCCTAGAAAAGACACTGATTATTAGTGTTGGTAGATCATCATCGAATAGTAAAAACAGTCAAACAGCGATGCAAGCATCGAGAAGGCG
>CAZCCR010000005.1:66189-78912 GCA_964497425.1 uncultured Gaiellales bacterium | reverse complement strand
CTCGGTGAAACTAGAAGGGCTTTGACACAGCATCCTTCCGGCGAGATAGAGGAGAGACATCTAACTGCGATTTTTGAAACATCCAGCAGCCTGATCGAGAAAGGCGACCCGGTCGCAAGGCCGGCAAGCAAAGCCTTTGGGCCTGCGCAGCAGGTATCCAGGCTACCGAAACAGAGGAGTGGCAACATGAAAAAGAGGATAGCATTCAGGAGCTTGAAATTGGCGGCGGTCATTGTCGGCCTGCTGCTGGTCACGACAGGGCTCGCATTTGCTGGTGTCGATTTACCCGGTACTTTTGCCGAGGATGCAACCCAGGCTGTTCTGAAGGTGGATCTTCCCAACCAGGGCGATCAGAATACCAATCAGGTCGATGAGAACAGCAACGATGCAGCCAACGAGGAAGTCGGAGCCGCGGGAGCAACTGGATCCGACGAGGCGGCTGAACCAGCAGAAGCCACCGAACCAGCAGAAGCATCTGAGCCGGTGGAAGCAATCGAACCAGCCGAACCTGCAGAAGCAGCCGAACCAGCAGAAGCAGCTGAGCCAACAGAAGCAACCGAACCTGTCGAGCAGGCTGAAACGCCCGAACCGGCGGAATGATCGGTACCCTTCCTGTATGAGTGACACCAGGCCCCCGGAACTCAAGGGGCCTGGTGTCCTGGGTCTTCTCTGTGGTTGGAGGGAAAATCGCCAGGATGAATGTGGGAACCGGGCCTTTGGGGTTTTTTATGTTCCCATTGGACCTGCTACTCGTGTGTCCGCTGGTATCGGCCCCTGAGGTCGTCGAGGCTCAGGAATATAGCCAGCAGCAGGGTGACCGAGGCTGCTTTGAGCCAGCCGCCTCCCCAGACACCGAGGAAGGAATCGCCGGACCATTTCACCGGGATCGATATTATCCCTTCAGCGACCGCTACCAGCGCCAGCAGCCAGGATGCCATGATTCTCATCTGTCCCCCTCCTTGAGTTCGACAGGGTCACGGAGGCATTCTCCACCGCTGGCGTTAATCCTGCCGGAAAGCGGGTGCCGGAGAAAAACCTTTTCATACGGAAGCAGACAAGGCTTCAACGTGATCCGCCCGGAAGCAGACATGGTTGCATGCTATTCCGTCCTGGAACAGGCACGGCGCCCCTGTGCTTCGCCCGGAAACAGGCACGGCGCCCCTGTGATCCGTCATGGAACAGGCGCGATGTACCAGTGCTTGGTCCTGTATTTCACTACAGTGATATAATGTCGCAGGTTTCATGGACAAGTACACGCCTCGTGACATAGAAGCGAAATGGCAGGGCATCTGGGAGCAGGAGCACGCCTTCGACGTCCCCAACCCCGCCGACCCCACAGCGGAGGA
Source organism: uncultured Gaiellales bacterium (assembly GCA_964497425.1). Classification (GTDB taxonomy): domain Bacteria; phylum Actinomycetota; class Thermoleophilia; order BMS3ABIN01; family BMS3ABIN01; genus BMS3ABIN01. The sequence continues at coordinate 77,566 of CAZCCR010000005.1, read as the reverse complement.
CTGCGCTCTGAAAAGCTACGTGCTGGAGATGCTGCCCTACCCCTCCGGCTCGCTGCATATGGGGCACGTGAAGAACTACACCATGGGCGACGTCATCGCCCGTTTCCGGATCCGCAACGGCCTCACCGTCTTCCACCCCATGGGCTACGACGCTTTCGGTCTGCCGGCGGAGAACGCCGCCATCAAGACGGGGCTGCCGCCGGCGGAGCTCACCCGGCGCAACACCGACAACATCCGCAAGCAGCTGAAGGCCCTGGGGGTCTCCATCGACTGGACCCGCGAGCTGGCCACCTGCGACCCGGAGTACTACAAGTGGACCCAGTTCTTCTTCCTCAGGTTCTTTGAGAAGGGTCTGGCCTACCGCAAGGAGGCGGCGGTGAACTGGTGCCCCTCCTGCCAGACGGTGCTGGCCAACGAGCAGGTGGTGCAGGGCGCCTGCGAGCGCTGCGACAGCGAGGTCCAGACTCGCCAGCTGGCCCAGTGGTTCTTCCGTATCACCGAATACGCCGAGCGCCTGCTGGAGGATTTCAGACTGCTGGACCAGTGGCCCGAGCGGGTCATTACCATGCAGCGCAACTGGATCGGCAGGAGCGAGGGCGCCGAGGTCATCTTCCGCGTGGATGAGCTGGACCTGGACATCCCTGTCTTCACCACCCGTCCCGACACACTCTTCGGCGCCACCTTCTTCCTGCTGGCGCCGGAGCACGAGCTGGTGGAGAGGCTGGTGGGAGGCACGGAGCAGGAGGAGGCGGTCAGGGCCTATGTCACCGAGGCCCGCAGCAAGTCGGCGGTGGACCGGGCGGTGGTCGACCGGGAGAAGACGGGGGAGTTCACCGGCCGCTACGCCACCAACCCGGTCAACGGCGAGCGCATCCCTATCTACGTCAGCGACTACGTGCTTATGGAATACGGCACCGGCGCCATCATGGCCGTCCCCGCCCACGACCAGCGCGACTTCGAGTTCGCCCGCAAGTTCGGCATCGATGTGCGGGTGGTGGTCTCGGGAGAGCGCGAGGACGGAACGGCGGTGGGACCGGAGGACGGCGCCACCATGGCGGAAGCCTTCGAGGCCGGCGGTGCGATGGTGAACTCCGGAGATTTCAACGGGCAGGATAACATGAGCGCCGGCCAGGCCATCACTGCCTGGCTGGAGGGGCAGGGGAAGGGCAAGGCGGCGATAAGCTACCGGCTGCGCGACTGGCTGGTGAGCCGCCAGCGCTACTGGGGCGCTCCCATCCCCATCGTCTACTGCGACAAGTGCGGTACGGTGCCGGTGCCGGAGGAGCAGCTGCCGGTGCTGCTGCCCCAGGTGGATGACTACGCCCCCCGGGGGCGCTCGCCCATCGCCGCCGTGGAGGAGTTCGTCCAGACCGAATGCCCCGCCTGCGGCTCCCCGGCGCGGCGTGAGACCGATACCATGGACACCTTCGTCGACTCCTCCTGGTACTTCCTGCGCTATACCGACCCGCAAAACGACGATGAAGCCTTCGACAGCGCCGTAGCAAACTACTGGATGCCGGTGGACCAGTACATAGGCGGCGTCGAGCACGCCGTGTTGCACCTGATGTACGCCCGTTTCTTCACCAAGGTGCTCTACGACCTGGGCATGGTGGACTTCCAGGAGCCCTTCAACAACCTCTTCACCCAGGGGATGATCTACTACCGCGGCGCCAAGATGAGCAAGTCCAAGGGTAACGTCATCAATCCCGACGAGCATGTGGAGCGCTACGGCGCCGACACCCTCCGCCTTTATATACTCTTCATGGGTCCGCCGGAGCTGGACGTGGAATGGCAGGACCAGGGCATCGAGGGCGCCTTCCGCTTCATCGGTCGCGTCTGGCGGCTGGTGGGCGAGGTGGTGGAGCGAACGGAACCGAGGCAGTATGCCGATTATGCCAACTCCGGCGGCAAGGCGTTGGAGCTGGTGCGCAAGACCCATCGCACCATCGCCAAGGTGAGCGGCGACATCGGCGAACGATTCCGCTTCAACACCGCCATCAGCGCCATCATGGAGCTGGTGAACGACGCCTACCTTGCCAAGGACGAGCTCTACCGCACCGAGGAGGGCAAGGGGGTGCTCCGGTTCATGGCCGAGACGGTGGTGAAACTGCTGGACCCCTTCGCGCCCCATATCAGCTCCGAGCTCTGGCAGCGGCTGGGCCGGGAGCGGCTCTGGCGTGAGCCTTGGCCCGCCGCCGACGAGCAGTACCTGGAGGCGGAGACCTACGAGCTGGTGGTACAGGTCAACGGCAAGCTCCGGGACCGGGTCCAGGTGCCGGCGGGCGCGAGCAACGAGGAGCTGCTGGCGGCGGCCCGGGCCAGCGACAAGGTGGCCCGCCATACCGAGGGCAGGAACATCGTCAAGGAGATCGTGGTCCCCGGCCGGCTGGTGAACCTGGTAGCCAGATAACCATCGCAGCTGCTCTGACCTTAGGGGGCGCCGACGGTGGCAAGGCGGGCTATCGATACGTAACATCCGTCCTAAAAACCGGCTGCTATTGAAATAAAATGATGTCCGGAATATAATCATTGCCCGTTCTTTGGCAGGGTTTGGTATCTACCGTCCGACAGCGCACCGGCGGGGGAGAGGGAGGGGAAGGGTTGCCATCCATGGGCAGGACATCTGCAGGCGTCGCGGGCCGCGGGGTCGGCCCCGGCAGGACGGTGGCGGCGCTGGCGTTGTGTTTCTCCCTGGCGGTGGTGATGCTGCTCTTGCTGGCCCCGGCGGGCAGCTGCCTGGATGCCCCTTTACACCATCAGTTACGACGCCACCGGCGGCGACTGCACCAGCATCGGCGTCTGGGATGGCTCCGCCCGCACCTGCACCCTGAGCGGCAGCATTCCCATACCGCCCGGTTTCGACGGTATCGCCATCACCAGCCCGGACATCACCCTCAGGGGTCCGGCGAGCGTGGACGGCACCGGTGAGCCCGGAACCACCGGCATCATCATCGACAGCGTAACCGGCGTCACCCTTCAGAACATCAGCGTCAGCGGTTTCGATACGGCCATCGAGGTGCTGGACTCCAGCGATGTCAAGCTGACCGGGCCTGCCACCATCGACGGCACAACGACGGCCAACGCCCAGACGGGCGTCAAGCTGATAAACGTCAGCGCCGCAATCCTGCAGGGTCTCGACATCGGCGGTTACCACACCAGCCTCGTTGCCCTGGGGACGAATGGCAGCTTCATGATCGACTCCTTCTTCGATGTCTGGACGGAACTGGATACGGACGGCGGTCTGGTGTTTGATGATTCCTCCGCCAACCAGGTGGTGGGAAACACCATCATCCTGCATCCGCGGCCGGGTTCGGCGGCGGCCGGCGTCTACCTGGACCCGGGCAGCGCCTTCAACCTGCTGGCAGGCAACCAGGTAAGCAGCAACGGCAGCGCCGCCGTCATCGCCGTCTACGGTGACAATAACGAGTTGCGCGGCAACGGTTTCAGCAACGGCGGCCGCACCTTCCGTGGCCACCGCATCAAGGTGGTGGGCAACGACTTCAACGCTACCTTCGTAACGCCGCCGGACGACCAGATACCGCCCCCGGATGACGGTATCTGGGCCCTGCCGGCCCCCGTGGGCGGCAACTACTGGAGCGAGTTCGACACCGCCGCCGAGGGCTGCCAGGATCTTGACCGCGACGGCTTCTGCGACGCGCCCTTCAACATCTTCGGGCTGGGCAGCCCCGGCGCGGGACAGGCGGACGCCATGCCCTACTCGGCGCCGGGGGGCTGGTGCGGGCTGGACCCGGCCATCTCCCTCTCCCTGGGGACGCCCTACTGGGCCTCCCTGGCCGACTACACCCAGAGGGTTCTCACCGTGCCTTTCGAAGGGGACAGCTTCTTCGACGTCTTCGTCGAGGTGAACATAGAGGATACCCGCAACAGCAACGGCGTCACCGCCCCGGGCCCCTGGCCGCTGCCGGCGGATGCGGTTTTGCCTCCGGACCTGTTCCGGCCCGGCGCCCGCCAGTGGGACTTCTCCCTCCGCTACCAGGTGCCGGCGGGGGTGAGCTTCTTTACGACGACCATCTTCGCGGCTGCCACCGACCCCTGCGGCGTGGTGACCTCGTACCCCCGCCCGCCGCGGGCATGAGCCGTGGCCGGGCTATATGAGAGGTCCGCCCGACGTTGATCTGGTTAAATCTGCCAAAGATGTATCAGGGACAACCAATGTCATTGTTGTGAGGCAGGCAAGTTGGCCAACGACGATGCCGGTCTTGATGCCGTAGGTTGAATAAAACGCGCGATGGTAATAAGATAATCATGCAACCGTTGTCACTTATGGCTACGGTACCCCATTCTCACCAGCGCTGACGCGGCGTCTGCCGCCAGGAGCGCGATACTTTCTCCCTGTAAACGGATGCATATGGGTGGCTGCGGTCGCCATTTGTATATGCCTGAGCTGGTGTATGTCCCCATGCCTGCGATGATGCTCAGGTGCATACATGAATATCCGCTTCGGGATGTATCTCAGGCCTGGGAGTGTGCTTCAATAGTCCGTTAAGAATGCTTGAAGGCTTGCGATGGGCGGCACAGGCGTAGGGGAATCCTAAAGGAAGGCCTCGATGACGGTATTTTCAGTGCAATTGGAAGCTCATGGAGAGGTTCGTGTCAAGGGAATGGGGGAGACTGACGGTTTGTACGTGGTGCAAGCGAAGCATGCCAGGATTTGAGATAAGCGAGAGTTGTTGAACGAGAGATTAAGCATAAGGAAAAGAATGAAAGAAAGTGATGACGGGGGGATCCGGGAGCGCTTGGCCGATCACGGCCTTTCAAGTGCCCAGGTGTTTGCATGGGCAGCGGTGGCGGTGGTCATCCTCCTGGTGGGTGGGAACTACCTGCGAAGCCATATGGATGGAGACGGCGGAGCCGGCATCACCACAGACAAGATCGGGCTTGAGAGTGGTGACGCTGGTGCCCCTGGGCCAGGGGGGACGACGGGAGCGGCGGAGGTGACCGGCGATGAGTCCGGCACGGAGCCTCTCATCGTCCATGTGGCCGGGTCAGTGGTGGCGCCGGGGGTCTATGAGCTGATGGCCGGCGACCGGGCGGCGGATGCTATCGGGAAGGCAGGCGGGGTGCTGCCGGAGGCCGACCTGGACCGGGTGAACCTGGCGGCGCTGCTCAGTGACGGGCAGCAGCTGTTCGTGCCGGCGAAGGGGGAGGCGGCGCCGACGCCGGCGGGTGGAGCGGCCGCGGTCTCCGGACAGGGTGGAGGGGGTGCAACGTCGGGACTGCCGGTCAACCTCAACACAGCGAATGCCGCTGAGCTGGAACAGCTGGACGGCGTGGGGGAGAAGACGGCTCAGAAGATAATCGCTTACCGGGAGGAGACCGGCGGCTTCACCAGCATCGAGCAGCTGATGGAAGTCCCCGGCATCGGTCCGGCGAAGTTCGACGCCATCAGGGAAAACGTGAAAGTTTGAAAACGTGAAAGTCTGAAATACGGACCCGGAAAACAACTCGACGGCGCTGATCTCTCAGCGCCGCCGGCTGGTAGAAGTGTCAGCCACCGGAACTGCTGTCTGGCCTCTCCCCCCCAGCGAGAAGTAGCATGAAACTCCTCGACACAGGAAAGCCCAATTCGCAGTTAACCCTGTGGCACCCCGGACGGGTGAAGACCGGGGCAGACACACTTTCAAACACGCTCAAAGGTATTGCTTTTCCCTTAAACCGGTTGTGTCCATATTTGTATCATACAAAACCTGCAATTGCCAGTGCCGGTGAAGTTTTTTATGACTTTTGTCACAAATCATAATATATGGAGGAAAATTGCGGCGCTGCCCCCAGGGGCAGCGCCGCCGGTTGGTACAAGGTACCGGGTCAACGACCAGGTCAGCCTCCCTGATCTCTCCGGTATACTCTTTATCGACATTTTCCTGGTTCACCTTCAGTACACCCACTCTACAACTTCCGTGTAATCACATCAATATCAATCAAATTTGTTGACAAATATTGCACAATTCCATGCTTTAACGCGACGGCGTCAGCAAAGTGAGGGTTCTCTATTCGCCGGCCACAGCGCCGATCCTGCTGTCAGGACAAAGTAAGGGCTGCAGTTTCTATGGGACAGCCAGGGTTGACGGGGGACGGTAGGGGCGTAGCGGACAAGGCCGGGGAGGTCCTCAGCCGGCCCCTTGCCGTGGTGCTGTCTTACATCGCCGGTATCGGCATCAGTCTGGTGATGGGCGGAAGGGTGGTGAGCGCGGCGGCGGCTGTGGCCGCCGCCGCGCTCACCCTGGCTGCTCTCACACTGAAGCGCCCCCTGACCCGCACGTTGGTCATCCTGGCTCTCTTCCTGCTGCTGGGGCTGATGGCCGGTACGCTCAGGCAGCAAGACCTCCAGCAGAGCAGGCTGGCGGCGATGACGGGGGGGAGGGTGACAGCGGAGGTCACAGTCACGCGTCTGTCCCGCCCGGCTGACGAGAGAATCAGCTTCATGGCGCACGCTGATGCAGTGAGTCGGGGAGGGGTGAGGGAGAAGACAGATGAGAACGTTCTGGTGCGGATCCATTGCCAGCAGTCCTGCGAGGAGGCCGCAGCCGGGAATGTGGAAGAGGGTAAGGTCCTGAAGGTGAAAGGAATGGTGAAGGAGCCGCCGTCAGACCCGGGGGCTGATTTCGATTACGGCCTCTACCTCAGACGAAGGGGGATAAACGCCGTGATTGAAGGCCGCGCCGGAAGCACGGAGGATGAGGGAGAGGCGCGCGGCGGCCTGGCGGGGCTGGTAGACGCGCTCAGGCGGCATACGCGAAAAAGCCTGAAAGCGGGAGGGTGGGGAGCAGCCGGCGGGCTCTACCAGGGTATCGTCCTGGGGGACACATCGGCAGTCCCGGAAGATGTGATATCGGACTTCCGGGCCTCAGGCCTTTTACATCTGCTGGCCGTATCGGGACAGAACGTGGTGCTGCTGGGCTTCATCGTCATGTTCATCTGCCGCTGGCTGCGTCTCTCCCGCGCCTTGGCCACGGTCACGGCAATCGCTACAGTCGCTGTCTACGTGCCCCTGACCGGATCTGACCCGTCCATCGTCCGGGCCGGTATCGTCGGCATACTGGGTCTGGCCTCCACCCTGGTGTCGCGTCGCGGGGATCCTTATCATTTTCTGGCGCTCTCCGCCGCCGTCATCCTCACCCTCAACCCCAACAGCGCCTTCGACCCCGGCTTCCAGCTGTCTTTCGCGGCGGTTCTGGCCATATTCTTCGTCGCGCCCATGTTCACAGCTCCCCTGGCCTTCATCCCGGCGATGTTACGGGAACCCATCGCCATCTCGGCGGCGGCTGGCTTGGTGACGGCGCCGGTACTGCTCTACCATTTCCACCAGTTGCCGCTGGTCACCATACCCGCCAACGTGGCTGCTGCTCCCGTGTCCGGGCCGGTGATGCTGATGGGTGTCCTTTCCGTGGCGGTGGAACCGGTTAGCGGAAGCCTTACCTGGCTGCTGAACACGATGGCTGCCGTGATGACCGCTTATCTCATCTGCGTCGCCCGCCTCTTCGCTTCGCTGCCCGGCGCCGTCTACCACGCCCAGTCACCCGGGTTTGCGGCTATGTCCGCCTTTTACGTTATGCTGACGGTCATGGCGGTGATAAACAAGAGGACAGGCTTGGGCGCCGCCTTCGCCTGGGTCAGGCGAAGGCGGCGCCCGGCGCTGCTGCTGGCGGCGCTTTTGGCGGTTCTGGTGGGTTTCACCTGTCTGGGCGGTGAAGGTGGCAGGCCGCCGGATTACTTCACCGTCACTTTCCTGGATGTGGGGCAGGGGGACGCCACCCTGATCCAGGACCCGGGCGGGGCGACGGTGCTCATCGACGGTGGGCCGGGCTCGGACATAGTCGGTCAGCTGAAGAAGCGGGGGGTCGAGCGTATCGACGCAGTTATCCTCACCCATCCGCACGCGGACCACCTGAAGGGGCTCATATCCGTGATCGATGAGTTCGAAGTCGGGCGATATTTTGACGCTGCGCCTGAGAGCTCCAGCCCCGCCTATCTGGAACTGCTCAAGTTGATGGAAAAGCAGCGGGTGCCCGCATCGACATTGAGGCGGGGCAGGACCCTCACATATGGTGAACTCCGGTTGGAGGTTCTCCATCCCGGAGATGTGATGAGCGAGGACGACATCAACGCAAACTCGGTTGTACTCATCGCTTCCTTCCGGGGTCTTGATATACTCTTGCCAGGGGACGCGGAAGGGAAGACGCTCCTGCCCCTGGACCTGGAGCCGGTGGACGTCTACAAGGTCGGCCATCACGGCAGCAGGGATGATTACATGGAACAGGTACTGGCAAAGATAAAGCCGCAAGTCGCCGTCGTGTCCGTCGGGGAAGGCAATTCCTACGGCCATCCCGCCGACAGCACGCTGGCAAAGCTGCAAAGGGCCGGCGTCCGGGTTCTGCGCACCGACAGGCAGGGCAGCATCACCCTGTCGCTGGAGGCAGGTTCCTTTCTGGTGGAGACTGAGCGTTGAGTGCGGCGGCAAAGAAAACCGAAAGCGGTCGCGCCAGGCTCAAACAGGTGTATCTCATCTGCGGCAGCGACGAAGCCAAGGTGGAGCTGGCGGCGCGGCGGCTGCGGCGGCGGGTGGCGGAGGATTCGGGCACGGACATCAATATCGATATGTTCGACGCAGGCCACGACCCGGCTGCGGCGGTGTTGCGGGCGGCCGACACCCCGCCTTTCGGCGAGACGGTCAGGCTGGTGATGGTGGAGAACGTGGGCCGGTGGCAGAAGGCGGACAAGGACGAGATAGCCGCCTACCTGGAGGACGCGCCCGGGTACAGTTGCCTGGCCCTGGTGGGGTCGGGGCTGAGAAAGAACGAGGCCCTCTACAAGGCGGTCGCGGCAGCCGGGGAGATACTGGCATATGACGCCCCCAGGGTTTCTGACATGCCTGCCTGGATCATCGAACAGGCCAGGCACCGGCGCCTGAAGCTGGAGATGCCCGAGGCGCGTCGCCTGCTGGCCATCGCAGGCACCAGCCAGCGTCTTATCCACGGGGAGCTGGACAAGCTGGCCGCCTACAAGGGTGTGGGCATGGAGCCGGGCGGCGGCAAGGGCGCCGTCAAGGTCGAGCCTGAGGACATCGATGCTGTCTGCTGGGTCTCTGCGGAAGCCAGAGTATGGGACCTGACCGATGCCATCGGCGCCCGTGACCAAAAGGCCGCCTTCCTCCATCTGGAGGAACTCCTGGCGGACCGCAACGAACCCGCCTCGGTCTTTTATACCATAGCCCGGCATCTCAAGCGGCTCAGCCAGGTCACGGCCGCCAGGGAGCTGGGGGAGGATCCGGCGCGGGCGGCCGCCGCCCTGGGTATGAAGCCATACCCGGCAAAGAAGCTGGCGGCTCAGAGCGCCGACTTCACCAGCGAGGGTCTCAGGCGCGCCCTGGCGGTCTTCTCCCGTCTGGACCTCGATCTCAAGGGCGGCAGCGAGCTTCGTCCCGACCTTTCCCTTGAGCTTGCCCTCGCCAGGGTGATGGAGGGGCTGTAACTGCCGTATCATGGGAGCTTTCGCCGACAGGTACCTCTGGATGATACTGCTGGCGGCGTTCCTGGGCGCTTGGGCATGGCTGCGCTTCGGGTTCTACCTGCACGGCGTGCGGCAGCTGGATGCCGCCTCGGCAAAACACATGGTGGAGGAGGAAGGGGCGCTGATAGTGGACGTGCGGGAGAAGGCTGAATACAAGACGGCCCACATACCAGGGTCCCGCAACCTGCCGCTGAGCCGGATAAGGTCAGAGCTGGGAAAGCTGGAAAGGTACCGCGACCGCCCCATAATAGTCGGCTGCCGCAGCGGCTCCCGCTCCCGGCGGGCGAGCGTCATATTGAAGAAGGGTGGTTTCAACCGGGTCTATAACCTCAAGGGCGGTGTGATCGCCTGGGGGAGAGCCATGAGAAAGGGGAAGATGAACTGATGCAGAGAGTCGTCATGTACTGTACGCCCACCTGCCGTTTCTGCCTGATGGCGGAGAAGCTCCTGCAAAAGAAGGGTGTCGCCCGGATCGAGAAGATCTTCGTCTCCCCGGAGCAGAGCCTGCGCACGGAGATGATCGAGAAGACCGGCCGGCGTACAGTACCGCAGATATTCATCGGCGAGACCCACGTGGGGGGTTATGACGAACTGTCGGAACTGGAGAAGAAGGGCGAGCTGGAGGAGCTGCTTGGGCCCCGCTAGGAACCCTGGACCGCCACCTGGGCGTTCAGCCTTATCTCCCGGTCCGGACTCTCGGTCAGCCGGCGCAGCTCAGGGATGGCTTCGCTGATCAGTTCCCTGTTGGCCATGCCGATCATCCCCAGCGCCATAACCGCGTTCTTGACCGCCACCGGGTTCCTGCTCCCAAGGAAAGCGATCAGTCTGGGGACCTGTTCCCGCACCATCTCCGGGTAATGGTATCCCAGGGAGCCGAAGGCGGAGATGATGCCGCCGCAGCTGGCCTCCTTGGCGTGTTCCAGTACGCCTACCAGACGGGGGAAGATCTCCTGTATCAGCTCCGGCGAACTGATGCCGATCTTGCCCAGGGCCTGGGCGCCCGCCTCCCGCTCGTCTTCCTCGTCGGAATAGAGCATGCTGATGAGCTGCGGCACGTCCTGCTCCACCAGTTCGGGGTACTTGAAGCCGATGTTGCCGATGGCGGCGGCGGCGTCGCGGCGGAGGAAACTGTCCTCATCGGCCATCATCTCCCTGAGAATGGGCATTATCTCCTCGGACTTGTCCCGGTAGTTGTAGACCAGGTTGCCAAGAGCGCAGGCACCCTCCGACTTCAGGTCCGGGTCCTCCGCCAGCGTTTCGAGGATATTCGAGATATACGGATAAACTGCTTCCGGATGGTCGAAACCGAAACGTCCCAGCACGGTGATGATGCCCCGCCGCGTCTCGCGGTCGGAGCCGCTGAGGCGGCGGGCCAGCTTCTCGGCCAGACCGGGATTCTCATACAGAGCCGCCGTCAACTCTCCGAAGCGGCGGCTTCCCAGCAAGTCGTCAAGGTTGTCCGCGGTCACCGTCTTGTCCTCCATGGGCCTCTCCCGATCCTCTTTCCCACCATACTTCACGGAACCGGATAGCTTCCCTCTCTTTCCGCATGGGCTGTGCTTGGGTTACCCATTCCATCTTATACCCGGTTGAACCTGTCTATACAACATCATGGAGCCGATCTCGGGCAGGTCGGCGTCGGCGCCGCCGGCGGGATCAGGGATAAAAAAAAGCGCCGGCGGGCGCGCTTAGATACAGGGCCTTTGGATGGCAGGCAGACTATTCGTCCTCTTTATCATCTCCCGCCTCAGCATCTGCTTCATCATCGCTCCCGGCTTCGGCCTCCTGCTGTTCGGCGGGCTCCTCCTCAGCTGCAGGCTCCTCTTCGGCGGGCGCTTCCTCGGCGGGC
>CAZCCR010000005.1:0-66089 GCA_964497425.1 uncultured Gaiellales bacterium | reverse complement strand
GGCGGGCTCCTCCTCAGCTGCAGGCTCCTCTTCGGCGGGCGCTTCCTCGGCGGGCTCCTCCTCAGCTGCAGGCTCCTCTTCGGCGGGCGCTTCCTCGGCGGGCCCCTCCTCAGCTGCAGGTTCCTTCCCGGCAGCAACCTCTTCGGCGCCAGGCTCTTCGATGGGCGCTTCGGCCTCGGCCTCATCAGCAGCAGTATCATCGCCTGCGGCGGCGGCCACTTCTGCGGCGGCGGCTTCGGCCTGGGCCTGGGCGCGGGCCAGGGCCCTGGCGCGGGCCTCGGCCTTCTTCGTCTTGCGGGCCTTGCGCCGCTCATCGCGCCTCTCCGACTTGGAGCCGCCCTCGGGCTTTCGGCTCGCTTCCCCTCTGGGCAGGCCTACGCCCTCGGCCATTTCCACCATGGAGGCCACCTGGGCCTTCTTGCGTGCGGCGTTGTTGGGATGCAGGACTCCGCGGCTGACGGCCCTGTCGATGACGGAGGTGAGTTCCAGGCCCAGTTTGGCGGCGCGTTCCTTGTCCTCGGCGGCTGCTATCGTGAGTGAGCGGAACATGGTCTTGATGCGCGATTTGTACCTGAGGTTCTCCTCATGCTCACGGCGCGCTATCCTGACACGCTTCCGTTGCTGTCTGGTGTTGGCCAAAGAAACTCCCGATGCTCGTTTTCACGGATACGCAAGGGCGAATAATACCATAAAGGGCGGGCGGTTGGAACCTGGATGGTATAGGATTCACGGTGTGATACAGACTGGAGGAGCCTCGAGCGACAGGGAGGGAGCCGATCTTTATGGATGGATCCGGACAACAGTCTCCGCCACCGCTATTCAGGGATCTGGCGAAGCTGCTGGGCATATTCGAAGGCCGGGGGCGGAAGGGTGGCATAAGGCCGCTGCGGAAGAGGCGGCGTGTCTGGCCCTGGGCCCTGGCCGCAACACTGCTGATGGCGCTGCTGGTCTTCCTGACTCGCGGTGTCTTTCTCTACACCGACTGGCTCTGGTTCGGCGAGACGGGGTTCACCTCAGTTTTCTGGAAGAACCTGCTGACGAAGGCGTGGATGGCCCTGGTCGCCGGCGCCCTCTTCTTCGCCGTCGTCTATGGCAACGTGCTCATCGCCCGCAGGATGGCGCCGCAGTACCGGTTCGGGCCGGGCTCGGAGACCATCGAGCGGTTGCAGGTGCCGGACAGGGTGTTGCGATGGCTGATACCGCTACTACTGCTTTTCCCGACCCTGGCAGCCATAGCCGCGGGAGGCGCGGGATGGGACGACTTCCTCAGGTTCTGGAACGGAGCCGCATTCGGCATCGTCGATCCGGTCTTCGGCCGCGATGTGGGTTTTTATGTCTTCACCCTCCCCTTCCTTCGCATGTTGCAGTCCTTTGCCTGGTGGACGCTGATCTTCACTCTGCTGGTCACGGTCGTCGTGCATATCTACGATTACGCCGTCGATTTCAAGGGCGGGAAACTGAACTTCGCCCCCCATGCCCGCGGTCACCTGTCGGTGCTGATGGGTTCTGTCATGTTCGTACTGGGGGCGGGCTACCTGCTCAAGGGCTACGCCCTGGTCTATTCACCGCGGGGGGTGGTGTTCGGGGCCAGCTACACGGATGTACACGCCCAGTTGCCGGTCTTCCGTTTCCTCGCCGCCACAGCCGCTCTGGCCGGTATCCTCTTCCTGGTCAATATCTATTTCAAGGGTTGGAAACTGCCTGCGGCTGCCATCGCCATCATCATCCTCACCGCCGTCTTCGGCGGGCAGGTATATCCCTTCCTGGTGCAGCAGTATCAGGTCTCTCCCAACGAGATTGCAAGGGAAGAGCCTTATATCAAGTACAACATAGATTTCACCCGGCACGCTTACGACCTGGACGGCATCGAGGAACAGCCTTTCACGGCGGAGGACACTCTCAACGCAGCGGCCCTGGGGGAAAACGCCGACACCATCGGCAACATCCGGCTCTGGGACCCGGCCACCCTGGCGCAGACCTACAGCCAGATACAGGTGATCCGGCCTTACTACACCTTCGTCGACGTGGACGTGGACCGCTACCGCCTGGGCGGCAGGCTCAAACAGGTGATGCTCTCGCCGCGGGAACTGGCGACCAGCCAGCTGGAGTCGCGCACATGGCAGAACGAGCATCTGATCTTCACCCACGGCTACGGGCTGGTGATGAGTCCCGTGGCCGAGGTCAGCGACGCCGGCCTGCCACAGCTGCTGGTAAAGGATTTTCCGCCCCAGACCTCCAGCCCGGAACTGGAAGTGAGCCAGCCGGCTCTCTATTTCGGCGAGATGGCCAACGAGTATGCCATCGTCGACAGCGATACGGAGGAGTTCGATTACCCCAAGGGTGACGAGAACGTCTTCACCAGGTACAGCGGCGGCGGCGGCATAAGCCTTTCGCCGCTGCTGCACCGGCTGGCCTTCAGCTGGCGCTTCGGCAGCCTGAAGATGCTGGTGAGCGACTCCATCAACAAGGATACGCGCATCCTCGTTTACCGGAAGATAGACGAGCGGCTGCAGAAGGTGGCGCCCTTCCTTCGCTATGACCATGACCCTTACATGGCCCTGGTGGACGGCCGCATGTACTGGATACAGGATGCCTATACCACCACCGACTACTATCCCTATTCCCAGCCGACGTCCACGGGCTATAACTATATCCGCAACTCGGTGAAGATAGTCATCGACGCCTATAACGGTGACATGACCTTCTACGCCGTGGACGAGGACGACCCGGTGCTGAAGACCTACGAGAGTATCTATCCGGACCTGTTCACCCCCGGCGACCAGGTGCCGGAGGGCATCCGCGAACATTTCCGCTATCCGGAGGACATGTTCCTGGCCCAGGCGGAGATGTATACCACGTACCACATGACCAATCCCCAGGTCTTCTACAACAAGGAGGACCAGTGGAGCGTGCCCCGCGTGCAGTCCGGCGGCAGGTCGGGCGTGATGGATCCCTATTACGTCATCATGGGCCTGCCCGGTGAGGAGGAGGAGCAGTTCATGCTGATGCTGCCCTTCACTCCCAGCACCAAGGACAACATGATCTCCTGGATGGCGGCCAAGTCGGACCCGGAGAACTACGGACAGCGCATCGTCTTCAAATTCCCCAAGGAGAAACTGGTGTTCGGGCCCATGCAGATCCAGGCGCGGATAAACCAGGATCCGGATATATCGCGACAGCTCTCCCTCTGGGCCCAGCGGGGCAGCCAGGTGATACACGGCAACCTCCTGGTCATACCCGTGGATCAGTCCATTCTCTATGTCGAGCCCCTTTACCTGCAGGCGGAACAGGGACAGATACCGGAACTGAAGAGGGTAACGGTGGCCTACGGCAGCAGCATCGCCATGGACGAGGACCTGGCCGGGGCCCTGGAGAGGATATTCGCCGCTCCTGTGAGCGGCGCGCCGGCCGCCGGTCCCGGAACGGGAGGTGGGGGATCAGGTGAGGCCGCTCCGGCCGGGGAGGCTGCTACCGCCGGCAGGAGCCTGGAGGAGCTGGCGGCGGAGGCCCAGGACCATTACAACAGGGCTATCGAGGCACAGAAGAACGGGGACTGGGCCACCTACGGTTCCGAGCTGGACCAGCTGGCGGCGGTACTGCAACAGATGCAGACAGAGAAAAGCCCCGGGTGATCTCCGGCAACATATCGGGTCCACACTGTCTCCCGGCGCCGGTCTCATCGTACTCGGCGGCTTCCTTCACCGCCTTTTCTCCACCTTGCCGGAAGCCCGTACGTTACCTTGAACCTCTCGGGGCTCCTGATATATATATCGACAGCTGTGGCGTTTTCCCTACCAGGGGATACAACCAGATTTCCCGGCGCCGGGATCGATCAGAAGGTGCGCCATTTCAGGACCGAACCGGTCGGCCCCGAATACACGGACTCTGCGGCAGAGGAATCGTTCAGGGCCCGGTGGCGGCGCCCTTTCAGACAATGAGCCCCAAGTGAGGTTTGCTGACGATCAAACTTTACCCGGACAATCTGCCGGTGAGAGTTATCAGCCCTTCTCTCTCTTGGGACTCACCTATATTATAACTCCCGCAAGAAGATTCTAAAACAGGGGATCATCCCATCCGGCAAAGGAAGAGCGGCGGCACCGGAGAAAGAGTCGGGGACCTAAAGGCAAGTGAGTGCGATGGCGCATGTGGGGATGAACGAAAGTAAAGGGACGGCGGCGCCGGCCAGGTACCTGGCCGGCGCCGCCGTGACCGTCATGGCGGCGACGGCCGTCTCGCGCGTCTTCGGTTACGTGCGCGAGATAGCCGCCGCCGCCTATTTCGGCGCCGGTGCAGAGAAGAGCGCCTTCGATGTGGCTTTCCTGGTGCCTTCCACGTTCCAGATACTGGTGGCGCAGGCGGCGCTGAGCGCCGCACTGATACCGGTGTTCGCAGGGTTACTGGAGAAGGGCAGGGATGAGGAGGCCTGGAGGGTGGCGCGGACCGTGTTCACCCTGGTGACGCTGGTGCTGGGCGCCCTCGTCGCGGTGTTCATCGCTTTCGCTCCGCAGATTATGCCCGTCTTCGCGCCGGGCTACCGCGGCGACCCGGAGATGATGGGAAGCATAGTGGACATGTCGCGCATGCTCTTTCCCATCATCCTGCTTCTGTCGCTGACCGGCATCGTAACCAGCGTCCTCAACTCCTATGAACATTTCACCATGCCGGCGCTGGCGCCTGTCTTCTGGAACCTGGTGATAATCCTGGCCATAGTCTTTGCCAGCGGGCGGTTGGGGATAGAGGCCCTGGCCTGGGGTGTGCTGCTGGGCACGGTGGTGCAGCTGGCCGTCCAGCTGCCATGGCTCAGGGGCAGGGGGGGCAGGCTGGGGTTCAGCCTGGCCTGGCGCAACCCTAACGTGCGCCAGGTGGGCCTGCTGATACTGCCGGTGAGCATCAGCCTGGGCCTGATCAATCTCAACGGCGTGGTGGACGTGCAGTTCGCATCCTACCTGGGCCGGGGCGGCGTGGCGGCGATGAACTACGCCTTCCGCCTGTACCAGTTGCCCGAGGCACTGTTCGCCATAGCCGTGGGCACCGTTCTGTTCCCGACGCTGTCGAAGCTGGCGGCCCGTGAAGACCTTCAGGCGTTCCGCGGCGCCGTCAGCACCGGCATCCGCGTCATCTTCTTCCTCCTGATACCGGTAACGGCCTTCATCCTGGCGCTGGCCGAACCGATCACCAGGCTGGTATACCAGCATGGCGAGTTCAGCGCCGCCGACACGGGACTGGTTGCCTCCACACTCTTCTTCTTCGCTTTCGGCAGCGCCTTCAGCGGTGGCAGCACCCTGCTGACGCGCGGTTTCTTCTCCCTGGAACGTCCCTGGGTGCCGACGCTGCTGGCCCTGGCCAACCTGGGCCTGAACGCCCTGTTCAACTGGCTGTTCATTGGCTGGTTCGACCTGGGCGGCATCGCGCTCTCCACTACGGCGGTGTCCATCCTCACCTTCCTGGCGCTTTTCTTCATGCTCAGGCGGCTGGTAAGGAGGCTGGACGGCAGGGAGGTGATGAGGACTGTGTTCCTGGCGACCGTTCTTGCCGCCCCGGCCGCCGGCGCCTCCTGGCTTGCCTGGCGGGTCCTGGACAGCCTGCTGGGGCGGTCTCTGGTGCCGCAGTTGGCGTCGCTGGCCGGGGCGCTGGCGGCCGGGGCGCTGGTGTTCCTGGCCCTGGCGCGGCTGGCCGGCATGCAGGAGCTGAGGCTGTTCCGGCTGCTCAAAAGCCCGGAGGCGGGGTAACCGGCGGCGACCACGACCGGCCTTCTGTTAATCTATAATTGTAGGTGGTATCGCAGGGTCCGTGCAGATACTGCTGTCGCAGGGTCCTGCACATACCCGATATCGACATTTTGAAAGCGCCAGGGGAGCGCGCGGAAGAGAGCCGGCCTTGACTGACCAGAACCTGATCAGGAACTTCTCCATAATCGCCCATATCGACCACGGCAAATCGACACTGGCAGACCGCATCCTGGAGATAACCAACACGGTCAGCGGCCGGGAGATAACAGACCAGATGCTGGACACGATGGACCTGGAGCGGGAGCGGGGGATAACCATCAAGGCCCAGGCGGCGAGGGTGCTGTTCCAGGCCGGTGACGGCCGGGAATACATGCTGCACCTGATAGACACCCCGGGACACGTGGATTTCTCCTATGAGGTCTCACGCAGCCTGGCGGCCTGTGAAGGGGCTCTGCTGGTGGTGGATGCGGCCCAGGGCATTGAGGCACAGACCCTGGCCAACACATACCTGGCAATCGACAACGACCTGGAGATAGTGCCGGTGCTCAACAAGATCGACCTGCCGGCGGCGGAGCCGGACCGGGTCGCCGGAGAAGTCTCCGAACTTTTCGCCCTGGACCCGTCCGAAGTGTTGAGGGTATCCGCCAAGACCGGTGAAGGCGTCAGGCAGGTCCTGGAGGCCATCGTCGGCCGCATTCCACCGCCGGCGGGAGACCCGGCGGCTCCGGGCAGGGCGCTGGTGTTCGACTCGGTCTACGACCAGTACCGCGGCGTCATAGTCTACGTGCGCGTGGTGGACGGTTCCTTCCGCAAGGGTGAGGTCATCCGCGCCATGGCTACGGGAACCAAGGTGGAGATCGAGGAGGTGGGGATCTTCTCGCCGGACATGATGCCCGCGGATTCGCTCTCAGCCGGAGAGGTCGGCTACGTGATAACAGGCATCAAGACGGTGCGCGACCTGCGGGTGGGGGACACCCTCACCTCTGACGCTTCGCCGGCGGCGGCGGCGCTGCCGGGCTACCGCGAGGCCAAACCCATGGTCTTCTGCGGCCTCTTTCCAATCGAGGGGGACGACTACCCGGTGCTGAGGGACGCCCTTGACAAGCTGAAGCTCAACGATGCCTCGCTCAATTTCGAGCCGGAGACATCCCGGGCTCTCGGCTTCGGCTTTCGCACCGGCTTCCTCGGCCTGCTGCATATGGATATAGTCAGGGAGCGGCTGGAGCGGGAGTACGGCCTGGATCTGCTGGCGACCGTACCCAACGTCGAGTACCGCATCAATCTCATCGACGGCTCGGAGGTGACAGTGCGCAGTCCGGCGGAGATGCCGGATCCGGGCTCGATCGAGACCGTGCGGGAGCCTTACGTCCGGGCATCCATACTGGTGCCCGGGGATTTCGTCGGTGCGGTGATGGAGGTGTGCCAGGACCGCAGGGGCGAGTTCGAGGATATGCAGTATCTGTCAACGGACCGGGTACAGCTGCACTACCTGCTGCCCCTGTCGGAGATAGTGCTGGAGTTCTTCGACCTGCTCAAATCGCGCACCCGCGGTTATGCTTCCCTGGATTATGAGATGTCCGGCTACCGGGAGAGCGACCTGATAAAACTGGACATCCTCATAGCCGGCGAACCGGTTGATGCCCTCTCGCTGATAGTACATCGTGACAAGGCATACCATCAGGGCCGGGGCATGGTGGAGAGGCTGAGGAAGGAGATACCACGCCAGCTGTTCGAGGTGGCGGTACAGGCGGCCATCGGCAAGAAGGTGGTGGCCCGCGAGACCATCCCCGCCAAGCGCAAGGACGTGCTGGCCAAATGTTACGGCGGAGATATAACCCGCAAGCGCAAGCTGATAGAGAAACAGAAGGAGGGCAAGAAGCGGATGAAGCAGGTGGGTAACGTGGAGATACCACAGAAGGCTTTCCTGGCGGTACTGGACATCGACAGGAAATAACCCTTTCAGGGAAAGGAAAAAGCCCCAGGCTAGCCGGCACTGGGGCTTTCCACTAGGGGGGTGGGGGTTGAAAGGTTTGGGCACCTTTCTTCCTGGCTCGTAAGATACCATACCCCGTTAGGTATCGTCAATAGATTGCTCTATTAAATTTTCTAATAGAGCTATCTATATTTGCTAATCGTCTCTTTTCGGGATAAAATACCGGCAAAGGACCGATGCAAAGGGGCGGGTGAGAGTCTTGAAGCTAGGATTCGGCAGGTCCCGAGTGGTGGTATATGCCCTTTCCGGGGTGGTCATCGGGATAGTTCTGGTCTCGACGCACGCTTTGCTGGAATATCTCGGCGTCCCCTATCACAACTACATCATCGCCGCTTTCATCCCCCTCTTCATCACCGGATTCATCCTGCTGGCGCTGAGGGAGAACGCCCTGTACCGCTGGGGCAACCGGATGGACCAGGCGCGCAGCCGCGTCAACCAGCTGATGCTCACGGCTACCGCCAGGAAGAGCTGGGGCTCCGTCCTCCAGGACGAATCACTGGGTACCTGTTGGCGAAAGCTCGACTGCGATTACGAGGATTGCCCGGTCCACGGTATGGAGAACGCCCGATGCTGGCTCATCGCCGGTACCTTCTGCCGCGGCCAGGTGCAGGGCAAGTTCGCCAGAAAGCTCCAGGACTGCCGCCTCTGCGAGGTTTACAGGGAAGCGACCAGGGACCCGGTAAGGGAGATCACGGAGAATTTCTACGCCATGAGCTACCTCCTCAGCGAGAGGGAGGAGGAACTGGAAGTGGCCTACGCCAACTCCCAGGCGCGCAGCGAGAAACTCGCCGGTCTCGTCACCCTGTCCGAGGCGGCGGTCTCCTCCATCCAGCTGAGCGACCTGCTGCAGAACCTTCTGGAATCGGTGGCATCCTTCGCCGGCGCCGACCTGGGCTACGTATCACTGCCGGACAGGTCCGGCGAGTCGCTGGTGGTGAGGGCGACCTTCGGCCTGGAGAGGGAGGCGGCCTCGGCGCTGACCGCTCGGGTCGGGGAGGGGATCGTCGGCCAGTCCTTCGCCGGTGACGTGGTGTCAGTGGCTGAAGATGTCGCCGGCGACCGGCGCATCATCAACCCCTGTCTGCGTGAGATGGGGACAAGGACCCTCATCACCATTCCCCTGCGTGGAGTCGAGGGTCCGCTAGGGATGCTCACCCTGGCTTCTCTGGTTGCCCATCATTACACCGAGGAGGAGAAGAACACCCTCTGTATAGCCGCTGACCGCATAGCGGCGGCGGTGGAGAACGCCTCGCTGGTGGGTGAACTGGACCGCGACCGGGAGCAGGTGGAGATGATATCGGAGCTGTCGGAGAGGGCGGACACCGCGGGAGGCATCGTCAGCGTCTACCACACCTTCGTCAGGCTCGCCGGCAAGATACTTCATTTCGACCGGGCCAGTCTGGCCATCTGGCATCCGGAGACGGGAGAGTTCGAGATAGTGGCCATGGATACCAGCGCGCCCCGCACATGGCTGGTGGACGGGCTGAGGCTGCCGAAGGACGCGCTGCCTTACGGCAAGGTGATGGATGAGCGCCGCTTCCACCTGCGCGATGGCATCACCGGCAAGGAATATCCGGCGGACAAGCTGCTGGTGGAGGAGGGTATCCGCTCCGATGCCGTCTTCCCCCTGGTCTCCAGGGGGGAGGTGCTGGGGACGCTGAACCTGGGCAGCTTCAGCGAGGACGGGTTCACCCGCGAGGAAGCGGATATGCTCATACCGCTCACCAGGCAACTGGGAGTGGTGCTCGACAGCGCCCGCCAGATACAGCAGGCGAGAAGCGGCGCCCTCAGGGACAGTTCCAGCGGCCTGTACAACCATCGCTTCTTCTTCGAGGCCACCAGGCGGGAAGTGGCAAGGAGCGAGCGTTTCCAGCGTCCCGTATCCATGCTCATCGCGGAGATGGGGGTGCCGGAGGGGGAAGCCGCGACGGCCACGGGCGTCTGGGACGAAGACATCGTCAGACTCGTCGCCGCCAGGCTCGAGGCGGCCGTGCGCCAGGTGGACATCGTCGCCAGGTACAGCTCCGATGAGTTCGCGGTGTTGATGCCGGAGACGGCCGTCGACGGCGGCGGTGAGGGCATGGACGCCATGAAGCTTGCCGCCAGGGTCAGGGATGCCATGGGCGGCATTCCCGGCGACGGCGGGCAGCCTGCCACGATAGACATCCGCATCGGCATAGCCGGCTTCCCATCCCATGCCGCTGACGCGTCGGCATTGATGGAGAAGGCGGAACAGGCGTTGAGGCTGGCCCGGGAGAGCGAGGAGAGGGTGGTTGTAGCTGCCAGGGCCGGTCCGCAGTCCTGAGCGGTTGTGCTAGACTTTAAGGTCTGATGAGGATATTTGTCGGAATCACCGGCTCCAGCGGCGTGATCTACGGTGGCCGCCTGCTGAGGGCCCTGGAGCGGCCGGACCTGGACGTCACCACCTGTATATCCGATGGCGCCGTCGATGTCATGCGAGCCGAGGAGCTGTCCGCGACAGGCGGTATGGACCGTGCCGGCGTGATCAAAGGCTTCGGTGAACGCCACGGCCTTACCCGCTCCCTGGAACGCCTGGTCGAACCCGGTGATATGGCAAACGAGTTCGCCAGCGGCAGCGCCATGGCGGATGCAGCCGTCGTCTGTCCCTGTTCCATGTCCTCCCTGGCTTCGGTCGCCAACGGGATTACCCGAAACCTCATCCACCGCGTCGCTGATGTGATGCTGAAGGAATCGCGGCCGCTGGCGCTGGTGCCGCGCGAGACGCCGCTGAGTGAAATCCACCTGCGGAACATGCTGGCGGCGAGGCGTGCCGGCGCCCTGTTGATCCCGGCCATGCCGGCTTATTATCATCACCCCCGGACCATCGAAGACCTGGCTGATTTCGTCGCCGGCAAGGTGCTGGATTCCATCGGCGTCAGCCATGAGCTCTTCCGGCGCTGGCAGGGGACAGGATGAGCGCGGGCGCCCGGCAGCCGGGGCTGGCCGGTCCCGATCCCGAACGGGTCCGCGGCATGTTCGGAGCCATCGCCCGCCGCTATGACCTGATGAACAGCCTGATGACGGCGGGCATGCACCGCAGGTGGCGCCGTCTGGGAGTGGAAGCCGCCGCGGTCTTCCCGGGGGACAGCGTCCTTGATGTCTGTTGCGGCACCGGTGACTTCGCCTTCGAGCTCGAGAAGAGGACGGGCCCCGGTGGCAGGGTGGTGGCCGTGGACTTCAGCCGCCCCATGCTCGATGTGGCCCGGGAGAAATCCCGCGAACGGGGGGCGCCGGTCGACTTCCGCTGGGGGGACGCCACGGCGCTGGAATTCGAAGACGGCAGTTTCGATGCCGTCACGGTCGGCTTCGGCGTACGCAACATCCCCGACCTGGGAAAGGCCTTTTCCGAGATGGCGCGGGTCACCCGCCCCGGGGGCAGGGTGGTCTGCCTGGAGATAACCAGTCCGACGCGGTGGCCGTTCAACCGCTTTTTCGGCATCTGGTTCGACCGTGTTGTCCCGGCTCTGGGCAGGGTTGTGTCCAGGGACAGGAGCGCCTATTCCTACCTGCCGGCCTCGGTGCGGCGTTTCCCGCCGGCGGACAGGCTGGCGCAGGTGATGGCGGAGGCGGGACTGTCCGATGTCTCGTACCGCCTGATGGCCGGAAGCATCATCGCCCTGCACCGGGGTACGGCATGAACAGCGCCGGCAGGCAGGCGGGTGAAGTCGCCGGCGGCAGGGATGCCCTGGAGCTGTTCAAGGAGCGCTACTGGGAACGCTACGCGCCGCACCTGGCTCGCAGCGAACAGAGGATGGCGGAGATAACAGATATGCCCGGCGGCAAGCTGTCCCGGTCCTCAGGGATGACCCTCGAGGCCGGCGGCAAGCGCCTGCGGCCGCTGCTGGTTTTCCTCTCGACCCGCGCCGGTTTCGAGTTCTCCCATGAGCACTACGCTGCGGCGGCGGCTGTGGAGATGGTGCATATGGCAACCCTGGTACACGATGACGTGCTCGATGAAGCCGAGTTGAGGCGGGGCCAGCCTACGGTGGTGTCCCGCTACGGGCGGGAAGTGAGCATAGCGGCCGGGGATTACCTTTTCGCCTCGGCCTTCGATGTGCTGGCGTCCACGGGTTCTTCCCGCTGTGTGTCGCTGCTGACGCAGACCAGCGAGGACCTGAGCAGGGGGGAGTTGATGCAGATGGCCGCCGCCGGTGATTTCTCTCTCGGCCGCGATTCCTATGAGGAGCGTTGCCGCATGAAGACATCAAGCCTGTTCGCCACCTCCTGCCGCCTGGGCGCGGTGCTGTCGGGTTGCAGCAGTGACGTTGTCGAGGCCATGGCGGCGTTCGGAAGCTGCATCGGTCTGGCGTTCCAGATATCCGATGATATGCTTGATTTCTCGGAGGAGACGGAGCTGACCGGGAAAGGCACCGGTGTCGACCTGAGGGACGGTACCGTCACCCTGCCGCTGATACTCGCCATGGAACTTGACGAAAGCCTGGCCGGGCTTCTGGAGGGAGAGATGGACGACAGGCGTGTGTCGGAGGTCATAAACAGGGTGCGGTCGAGCGGAGCGCTGGAAGGCGCCCGGAGAGAGGCCCAGGCCTATGTGGGCAAGGCCCTGGAGTCGCTGGCAGAGACGGCCGGCAGCATCGACACAGCTCCCCTGGAGCTGATCGCCGCCGCTACGGTGGACCGGAGGATATAGGCCTTGACAAGAGGTTTCGACAGGGAGGTAGCATGATAAGCGTGATGGTGGTGGGAGCATCGGGGCGGATGGGAAGAACCGTCTGCGCAGCCGTAGCCGCGGAGAAGGGCCTGAGCCTGGATGTGGCTGTCGACCCGGCGTTCGGCGAGAGGGAGCAGGCGGAAGCGCCGGAGCTGGCGGGCGCGGCATGTCACGCTTCACTGGAGGCAGGGTTGGAGATGGGCCCGGACGCGGCGGTGGACTTCACTACGCCGGATTCGGTGTTCGGCAACGTGATGGCCTGTCTCGACCGGGGCGTCCATTGCGTGGTAGGCACCACGGGTCTGAGTGACGAACAGCTGGAGGAGATAGAGAGGAAGGCGACGACAGGCAGCGCAAACTGTTTCCTTGCCCCCAACTTCGCCGTGGGAGCGGTGATGCTGATGGAGGCGGCGCGGATGGTAGCGCGGCAGATGCCTGCCTGCGAGATCATCGAGCTGCACCATGACCGCAAACTGGATGCGCCCTCGGGGACGGCGTTGAGAACCGCCGACCTCATCGCCGAGGCCAGGGGGGACGCCCGGCATCCGCCGGGTCCCGCGGGCGAGCCCTCCCGCGGCAGGACCCACCGGGGTATTCCCATACACAGTGTCCGGCTGCCGGGGCTGGTGGCCCACGAGGAGGTCGTCTTCGGCGGCCTGGGGCAGACCCTGACTATCAGGCACGACTCCCTTTCCCGCCAGTCGTTCATGCCAGGCGTGCTGCTGGCTCTGCACAAGGTGATGAAGCTCGACGGCATGGTGGTCGGGCTGGAGAAGCTCTTCTGAATCTGCCATAATTATCGCCCATGGACAGATCGCTGGGAGACATAATCACCGCCATGGTCACGGCTTTCAACGAGGACGGCTCCGTCGATTACGACGGGACCGCCCAGCTGGCCCGATTCCTGGTGGACAACGGTTCCGACGGCCTGGTGGTGAGCGGCACCACCGGCGAATCACCTACCCTGAGCGACGAGGAGAAGCTGGGCCTCTTCAGCGCCGTCCGCGACGCGGTGGGGGAAAGGGCCGCTGTCATCGCCGGTACAGGCTCCAACGACACGGCCCACAGCGTCCACCTGACGGAGAAGGCGACGGCGCTGGGCGTGGACGGGATCCTGGCGGTGACGCCCTATTACAACAAGCCGCCGGTGGCGGGCATCATCGCACATTTCAGCGCCGTCGCCGAGGCGACGGACAAACCGGTCATCCTTTACAACATCCCCGGGCGCTGCGCCGTCAATATCGAACCGGAGACACTGGCCGAACTTTACGCCATCGAGAACATAGTCGCCGTCAAGCAGGCGAACCCGGATATGGAACAGACGCAGCGACTGGCGGAGATCTGTGACATCGGCCTGTACGCAGGCAACGATGACATGCTCTTTCCCATGCTCCGGTACGGCGCATGGGGAGGCATCTGCGTCGCCTCACACCTGGCCGGTCCCAGGATGAAGGAGATGGTGGAGCTGTACCGGGCCGGAAAGGAGGAAGCCGCCCTCGCTATCGACGAAGAGCTGAAGCCGCTGTACCAGAGCCTCTTCATCACCGCCAATCCCATCATGGTAAAGACCGCACTCAACATGCTTGGACATGATGTGGGTGGTCTGAGGCTGCCCCTGGTGCGGGCCAACGCCGCCGAGGAAGAACACATGCGCCGGGTACTGGAACAGATGTCCTTGGCGGCTCAGGAGGCGTGAGGTCCCGCCCCGCCAAAGAACCGCTGTGATGCAGGAATACCGTCTTCCCGCACGAAAGTATCCTAATGACTAAAAAAAGCATGAGGATAATCCCCCTCGGCGGCCTGGGCGAGATCGGCAAGAACATGATGGTGTTCGAGTATAACGGGCGCCTGCTTGTCATCGACGCCGGGCTCATGTTCCCAAAGGACGAATTGCTGGGTATAGACCTGATTCTGCCCGATTTCACATTCCTCAAGGAGAGGGTGGATGAAGTGGAGGCGGTGCTGCTGACCCACGGCCACGAGGACCACGTGGGAGCTCTGCCATTCCTGCTCAGGCAGATGAACGTGCCCGTCTACGGTACCAGGCTGACGCTGGGCCTGGTGGCCAACAAGCTGGAGGAGCACGGCCTGGCGGCGGAGGCGGACCTGCGTGAGGTCGAAGCAGGCAGGGTCGAGGAGATCGGGCCCTTCCGTTGCGAGTTCATCAGTGTGGCCCACAGCATCCCCGACGGAGTGGGCGTTGCCGTGACCACACCCGCCGGCACAGTCATCCACTCGGGTGATTTCAAGCTCGACCCCAACCCCATCGACAAGCGGCGGACAGATATGGGAAAGTTCGGCGAGCTTGGCAGCAAGGGGGTGTCGCTGCTCCTCTCCGACAGCACCAATGCCGAATACGAGGGCGTGACCGGGCCGGAGAAGTCTGTGGGCAAGACCCTGGACGAGATCTTCACCCAGGCGCCGGGTCGCATCATCGCCGCCTCTTTTGCCTCCCATATCCATCGCATCCAGCAGGTGGTCGACACCGCGCGCCATCACCGCCGCAAGCTGACCATCGTCGGGCGTTCCATGGTGCGCAACTCACAGATCGCCCGCGAGCTGGGGTATCTGAAGATACCGGACGAGATGCTGATCAACCTCAATGAGATAGACGATTACCGTCCCTCCAAGGTCGTCATACTCTCCAGCGGCAGCCAGGGGGAGCCGCTGTCGGCGCTATCGCGCATGGCGGCGGGCAACCACAAGAAGGTGAAGCTGGAACCGGGGGACACGGTGATCATCTCGGCGCGTCCCGTCCCGGGCAACGAGGTCAGCGTCCACCGGGTGATCAACCGGCTGTTCAAGGCGGGGGTGACGGTGAAATACGAGTCCGTGGCCCATGTCCACGTCTCCGGCCATGCCGCCCGGGAGGAGCTGAAGATGCTGATAAACATGACCCAGCCCGAGTATTTCATGCCCATCCACGGCGAGTACCGTCACCTGCATTTCCACGCACAGCTGGCGCGGGAACTGGGCATGAGTCCCAAGCGCATCATCACTGCCTCCAACGGCGACGTGATCGAGCTGTCCGGGGGGCGTGCGAAGATAGTCGACAGCATCGACGCCGGCATGACTTTCGTCGACGGCCTGGAGGTGGGTGATCTGAAAGACGTCACCCTGCGCGATCGCCAGAAGCTGTCGCGTGACGGCACCTTCATCGTGGTGGCGCCGGTGCGGGAGCAGGACGGTTCGGTGGTATCGAAGCCGGACATAACCGCCAAGGGTTTCGTCTACATGGGGAACCGCCGCCAGCTGATGAAAGAGGTTTCCGGCCTGGTGGAGAATATATTAAAGGAGAGCGCCGGCAAGGGTATCGGTGATCCCGAACTGCTGCAGGAACATATACACAACCGGTTGGCGAAGTTCCTCTTCAAGAAGACCAAGAAACGCCCTTTGATCCTGGCGCTGGTGGTCGAAGTATAGTTTCCTGCCCCCGCCCCCCGGCGGGAGCGGTTCAAGCCAAGGAGCGTCGATGGCAGGCAAGACAGCCAGGTACGGCAAAAAGGGAAAGAAGGGGCGCCGCAAGGCAAAGCGCAGCGGCGGGCGCGACATGCGCCGCCTGCGGGAGCTGGGTGGTCTGGCGCTCTTCGCTTCCGGATGCTTCATGGCCCTTGTGTTCTACCTGGGCTGGTCCGGCGGCATCATCGGCTCGGCCCTGGAGCAACTGTTGCGACTGCTCTTCGGGGTGATGGCGTACCTGGCGCCGCCGGCGCTCATCGCCCTGGGAATCTATCTCGTCTTCCCCGAACTCCCCCGCGGCTCCAGGCCGCTGCAGGCGGGCGTGGCGCTGCTGGCTGCTTCGCTTTTCCTCTTTGCCGGAGCTGACACCTTCTCGCTGCTGGGGGGAGGATCTGTCCATGTGTCCTTCTTCGTCGGTGACTATATCAGCGCCCATGGCGGTGTAGTGGGCGAAAGTCTTTACTGGCTCACCAGCCTGCTGACAGGTGATGTGGGAAGCGCAATAGCGGCGGTGTTCATGCTGATGGCATCCGTCTTCCTGATAACCGGCGCATCGGTCAAGGCTGTACTGGTTGCGTCGGGGAAGGGAGCGAGGCGAGCTGCGGCGAGCGCGGGCAGGACCACGCGGACTCTGGGGCAGCAGATCTCGGAAAGGCGGGCGGTCGCGGCAGGCGCTTCCGGCGGTGGGATAGACGCCACGGCGGCGCCCTATGGTGTCGAAACCGGTTCGGACAAGGTGGGTGCGTCCGGCATGACTGCAGACCCGGCGGCGGGCGGCGTCCTTCTCAACGGAGCCAGCGACTTTCCCGATATCTATTCTTCCGAAGGGGGGGCGGAGAAGGCCGTCGATGTGGACGAGGGCGACGAAAGCGCTCAGGGTCAGGCCGGGGCAGAGGCCGGGCCGGCGACGGCGGTGCTGGAAAGGGGGGATGAACCGCACCAGGCCGAACTCTTTCCGCGCGACCGGGAGGCGGAGGCTGATGTGTACGTCCCCCCCGACGCGCATGTGCTGAAGAAGAGCAGTGGACAGGAGGGGGAATCGGACGCCGGCCGTGACCGTATCAGCCGCGTGCTGGTGGAGACCCTCGCCAGCTTCGGCATCGAGGCGGCGGTGATCGGCACTGTCTCCGGACCTCGTGTCACGCGTTACGAGCTGCAGCTTGCGCCCGGCATCAAGGTGTCCAAGGTGAGCAACCTGAAGAACGACCTGGCCTATGCCCTGGCCACTACCGATATCAGAATCCTCGCCCCCATCCCGGGCAAGTCGGCGGTGGGTGTGGAGGTGCCCAACATGCGTCCCGACATGGTGACGCTGGGTGATATCTTCCGCGATTTTCCCAAGGGTTCCGGTCCGCTGATGGTGTGGTTGGGCAAGGATATCGCCGGCAAGCCCGTTTATGCGGACCTGGCGCAGATGCCGCACCTGCTGGTTGCGGGCACAACCGGCTCAGGCAAGAGCGGCAGCATCAACTGCATGGTCTCATCCATCCTGCTCAGATGCTCTCCCGATGAGGTGCGCATGATCCTTATCGATCCCAAACGTGTCGAGCTCAGCCATTTCGAGGGGATCCCCCACCTGCTGACGCCGGTGGTGACGGTGATGAAGGAGGCGGCCAACGTGCTGGCCAACCTCATCACAGAGATGGAATCCCGCTACAGCAAGATGCAGCTGGCCAAGGCGCGGCATCTGGAAGAGCTCAACCGCGTCCGGGCCGGACGGGGCCAGAAGACGCTACCCTATATATTGCTGGTTGTGGACGAACTGGCGGACCTGATGATGGTGGCGCCCACGGAAGTGGAGGACGCCATCATCCGCCTGGCCCAGAAATCGCGGGCGGTGGGCATCCACCTGGTACTGGCGACGCAGCGGCCATCGGTGGATGTGATCACCGGTATGATCAAGGCGAACGTCCCCTCACGCATAGCCTTCGCCGTCTCCTCGCAGATCGATTCGCGGGTAATCCTCGATACCTCGGGCGCCGAGAGCCTGCTGGGACAGGGAGACATGCTGTTCCGGCCCCTGGGCTCCTCGCGCATCCAGCGGATCCAGGGCGCTTTCATCTCGGAAGAGGAGATACAACTCTTGACGGACCGCTGCAAGGCGCAGCGTAAGCCCGAGTTCCGGGAAGAGTTACTGGCCGGCAAGGAGGAAGAGGGCGGGGAGGTGCTTCAGGCCGACGAGGACGAGCTGCTGCCCGAGGCCATGCAACTGGTGGTCGGCACCGGCACTGCTTCCGTCTCCTTCCTGCAGCGGCGCCTGCGCGTCGGATATACCCGTGCCGGCAGGCTGATCGACATGCTGGAGAAGCGTGGCGTCATCAGCGGTTATGAGGGAAGCAAGCCCCGCCGGGTGCTGATGGGCGAGGACGACATCGAGCAACTGCTTCAGCCGGGGAGTGACGCCGGCACGTCCGGTACGGAGCCGGAGGATGAGGACGAATACCCTCTGGATGATTTCAGGCCGGACGGTGGCGAGGAGCCTGATGAATACGGGCTCGAGGAGGACGGTCCCGGTGAGGACGCCGGGCCCATGGGTGATCACCCGGCTGATGACGGGGATGAGTGAGCCGTGCCGCCCGCCGGCGGCCTGAGAGATGGAAGCGAGTGCTGACAGAAAGGGCTGGCAACGGCCGGAGATCATCGTCGGCGCAGTTCTGGGGCTGACGGCGCTCGTACTCTATACCATCACCCTGGCTCCGGACATCCTCGCTCACGACATCGCCGACTGGCAGGGAGGGGCGGCGACGCTGGGGCTGAGCCATAACCCCGGCTCCCCCTCCTTTACCTTCCTCGGCTGGCTGCTGAGCCTGGTGCCCCTGGGCAGCGTCCCGGAGAGGGTCAACTACCTTTCAGTGCTGGTCGGAGCCGCCGGTGTCGTCACATTCTATGTGTTCGCCCTGATGCTGCTGGGAAAGGTGTTGCCGGCCGCCATCGGCGCCGTCTCCCTGATGGTAGCCGCCCAGTGGTGGTCCTATTCATCCCTGGCGCAGCCCTACAGCGGCGTGGTGCTGATGATAACCGTGCTGCTGATCCTGCTGCTGCTCTGGCAGAGGAGGGGGGACCTGGGACCGGTATACGGCGGGGCGTTCCTTTTCGGCCTGGGGCTGACCTGGCACCCCAGCCTGGGACTCTTCCTGCCGGTGCTGCTGGCGGGGGTGCTCCTGCTGGGGCCCTGGCGGAAGCTGCTGGCGCTCCGGCCCCTGCTGCTGACGCTCCTTCTCTTCGCCCTGGGCTTCGCCTTTTATGCCTACCTGCCGCTCAGGAGCGCCGCCGATCCGCCCATCCGCTACAGCAGGGTCGATTCGGTCAGGTCCTTCTATGATTTCGTCTCGGTCAGTGACACGCGGCCCACGGGCCACGGCTCCTTCTCCTTCCCGGAAGAGAGCGAGTTGAAAGCAGCCCTGTCACAGGTGGTGCGGAAGGGTTATTACCCCTCCTATGCCTTCCTCGTCTTCGGTCCGGCCGTCCTGCTGCTCTACCCGCCGGTACTGAGGTCGCTCCGGCCGCTTCGGCGCTGGCTGCTGTTCCTGGCGGGGGGGATGGTGGCGCACATGTTCTTCGTCTTTGCCATGAGCCAGCAATTCACCCAGTATTACATGCCCATGCTCCTGTATTTCTCCATCTGGGTGGCGTTCTCCGTGTTCCTCATCCTGCGTGCGGCGGAGGTAATGGACCTGGCGCGCTTTGGCACAGCTGTAGCGGCGGTCGCCGCTGCCATATACCTGGGCGTGCTGGTGCTGGGGGTCAGCCAGGGGCGCATATGGGACTTCGTAGACCACAGCAACGACGTGACGACCAGGGAGTATACGGACATGGTGATGAGGGAGGCGGATGAGGGCGCCGTGGTCCTGGCGGACTGGGAGAGCTACACGGCGCTGCTCTACGCCCAGAAGGTCGACGGGCAAAGGCCGGACCTGGAGATAGTGTCGGTGGTGCCGCGCAGCTGGCGGGAGCAGATGACAGGATATGCCGACAGCGGGCGGCGGGTCTATTATTCACATACCCTGCCCCTGGAGGACAGAAGCGGCCTGAAGGCGCTGACGGAGCCGGTGCTGGTGGGAATCAAGGGCCGCACCTATCAGGACCGCTCCCATGGTGAGCCATATCCTGCGGCGGTGCAGCTGTTCGAGGTGGGCGTGTAGCGGATGGAGGTGATGCGGGCTTCCGCCGGTATGGCGGTACCTTCAGCAGATGCGGGGCAATTGTTCGCCGCTGGGCATGGCCAGGACGCGGCGGCTGCCCAGCAGGGTGCGCACATAGACCCGCGGCCTGTCGGCCTTTTCCACCCTTCCGATAACGGCCGCCTCTGTTCCATGATCATGTGCCTTCATCGCGCGCAGCACCTTGCCGGCGTCCTGCTCGGCGACGAAGGCCACCAGTTTCCCTTCGTTGGCCAGAACCATGGGGTCCAGTCCCAGCAGCTCGCAGGCGGCCCTGACCTCTGAGCGGTATGGTATGAGTCCCTCGTCCACCTCGATGGCTACGGAAGAGGCGGTGGCGATCTCGTTGAGTATTGCCGCCAGGCCTCCCCTGGTGGGGTCCCTGAGAGCATGTATCTTCCCGGAAGCTCCCAACATCACTTCCACCAGGTCGTTGAGGGGAGCGCAGTCACTGCTTACCGGCGCCTCGAAATCCATACCCTGCCGCCGGCTGAGAATGGCGACGCCGTGGTCGCCGATGGTGCCGCTGACGATGACAGCGTCTCCCGGGCAGACGGCTGAGGCGGAGAGGCGGACGCCGTCGGGGATGATGCCGATACCGCTGGTGGTGATGAAAAGTCCATCCGCAGCGCCGCGTTCCACCACCTTGGTATCACCGGCGACGACATCGACACGGGCTTCCGCTGCGGCCCCGCTCATGGATGAGACGACGCGTGCCAGTTCCTTATGGCCCAGGCCCTCCTCGATGATGAACCCGGCTGAGATGTAAAGGGGCCGGGCGCCGGCCATGGCCAGGTCGTTGACGGTGCCGGTGATGGAAAGGCGGCCGATATCACCGCCGGGGAAGAAGAGTGGGGAGACCACATGGCTGTCGATGGTGAAGGCCAGCCTGCCCTGCGCCTCGATGGTGGCGGAATCCTCCATGCGGTCGAGGATGGGGTTGGACAGAGCGGGGCTGAAGCGGGACCGGATCAGCTCCTGGGTCAGGCGGCCGCCGCTGCCATGAGCCAGCAGGACCTTTTCACCCCCGTCAGTCTTCATACTGGAAATAGGCGGCGCAGGTGCCCTCGGAGGATACCATGCACGGCCCAACCGGGTGATCCGGGTCGCAAGCCTTGCGGAACAGGCCGCATTGCCGCGGCGTCTTCAGGCCGGTCAGTATCTCACCGCAGATGCATCCCCTGGGCTCGCGAGAGTAGCTGGTATCAACCTGATAGTGCACGCCGGCGTCGAAGCCGGAGTACTCTTCCCTGAGAACCAGACCGCTGCCGGGGATGGTCCCCAGCCCGCGCCACTCCGCGTCGGCGGTCTCGAATACCTGGTACATGAGCGCCATCGCCTCCGGGTTGCCCGCGGCCCTGACACCCCGTGTGTATTGCAGCTCGACATCGGCGCGGCCGCTTTCGACCTGCACAGCCAGCATGGACAGGGCCTGAAGTATATCCACAGGTTCGAAGCCGGCGATGACGCAGGGGACCTCATGTTCCGACGCGATCGCCTCATAGGCACCGGGCCCGATGATGGCGCTGACGTGACCGGGACAGAGGAAGGCGTCGATGGCCAGCCGGGGAAGGGCGCAGAGGGCCTCCAGGGCGGGAGGGACCAGCTTGTGTACCGGCTGGATGTAGAAGTTGTCCAGGCCCTGCTCCCGAGCCGCCATCACCGTGGCGGCTACCGTGGGCGCCGTGGTCTCGAAGCCGACGCCGAAGAAGACCACGTCGCGGCCCGGGTTGTCGCGCGCCATGGCGAGGGCATCCAGGGGGGAGTAGACGATGCGCACGTCGGCGCCGTGGCTGCGTGCTTCCGCCAGGCCCATCCTGGTTCCGGGCACCCGCAGCATGTCGCCGAAGGAAGCGGCGATGACGCCGGGTATGAGGGCCGTCTCGATGAATCGGTCGATATCGGCGTTGGCGGTGACGCAGACGGGACAGCCGGGCCCTGATATGAGGGTGATTCCTTCCGGCACCGCCTGGCGGATGCCATGGCGGGAGATGGCCATGGTATGGGTGCCACAGACCTCCATGATCTTCAGCTCCAGGCCGGTGTGGCCGTCCAGCTCCTGGAGCATGCGCTGGACGTGGGGAGCGCTGCGGAAATCGTCGAGAAAGGTGAGGGGCATGGTCTCAGTCCGGATCGGTGTCGCCGGCGGCGGCCATCTCGTCGAACAGCCTGATGGTCTCAAGGGCCTCGTCCTCGTCAACGAGGGAGATGGCGAAGCCGGCGTGTATCAATACATAGTCGCCGACGCCTGCATCGGGCAGGAGGACGGTAGAAGCATCACGGGTTATCCCGCCCACCTCGACGGTGGCCATCTGGTCGTCGATCTTGGTTATCCTCGCCGGGACTGCCAGGCACATGGGACGCCTCCGTTGTTCCTATGACCATATATCATTTCGGAGAGGACTTTCCAGAAGAAAGGTCCTTGTCCGCGCAGGCGGCGATCGCCGCCTGGCCCAGGGTGATGCCACCGTCATTGGGAGGCACCTGGCGGTGAAGTAGCGGCGTAAGCGAGTTTTGCTCGAGTCCGGCGCATACCAGGCGCAGCAGTAATCTGTTTTGAAAGCAGCCACCGCTAAGGGCGACGGAATTGAGTCCGTTCCGCTCCGACAGGTGACGGCAGACGCGGACGATGCCGTCAGCGAGGGCAAGATGGAACTGCAGGGCGATATAACCGGGGTCCTTGTCCGACAAAAGGTCATCGATCAACCGGGCGACAAGGCGGGAAGGAGAGAGCCGCCAGACGGCCGGCCGCCGGTCCAGGGAGAGACGGTAGGGCAGGGACTCTGAAAGGGACGGGGGCGCTGCGCCGCCGCCTTCGGCGGCGGCGCAGCGCCTTGCGGCGACCTCCAGTTCCATGGCGGCCTGCGCCTCGAAACTCACCTCGGTGCGTCCCAGGGCCAGAGCTGCTACGGCGTCGAACAGCCGGCCGCAGCTGGATGTGGTGGGGCAGTTGAGTCCTCCCTCCAGCTGCCTGAGCAGTAGCTTCTTCCTTGGACCGGCCAGGCGGAAACGTTCGGCTATGGGATCGAGGTTCTCCGATGAATGTTTCCAGACAAGGGCCAGGGAGGTACGCCAGGGTTCGTGGATGGCTGCTTCACCGCCCAGCAGGGGGAAACCCTGGATCTGTGCGGCGCGGTCGAATCCGCCGGCGATACTGCCGGTAAAGAACTCGCCGCCCCAGATGCTGCCGTCGTCACCGAAGCCGGTGCCGTCCATAGCCACCCCGATCGCGTCGCCGGAGCAGCCGTTGTCGGCAAGGCATGAAGCAACATGAGCCCGGTGATGCTGGATCTTCAGCGGCGAGGGGGAGTGTTCCAGACAGTAGGCGGAAGAGAGGTAACCGGGATGGCGGTCACAGGCAAAACGGGATGGCGGGGCCTGAAAGAGCTGTTCGTAGAGGGATTCGGTATATTCCAGATGGAAGAGGGTCTCGGCGTTGTCCAGGTCACCGATGTGCTGGGAGACGAAACAGTCGTCACCCACCGTGAGGCTGAAGCTGCTCTTGAGGTCGGCGCCGGTGGCGAGGATGGTATCTCCCGACCCATGGGGAAGTTTGACCGGCAGCGGCGCGTAACCCCTTGCCCGCCGGAGCATCACCGTCCTGCCCTGCTCGACCATCACGACACTGTCGTCATAGGTAGAACGTATCCCCCGGTTATGCAGAAGGAACAGGTCGGCGATGCCGCTCAGCCTGCTGACAGCCTCCGTGTTGGTACGGCAGATGGGTTCATCGCTGATATTACCGCTGGTCATCACCAGTGGACCCGGCGCCGAGTCCGTCAACAGGAAGTGCAGGGGGGTACAGGGCAGCATGAAACCGAGGTGGTCCAGCGCCGGGGCGACGGAGGCTGCTATGCCGTTGTCCGGGAGCGACTCCAGCAGCACGATAGGGCGCTGGGGGGAGGCCAGCAGTTCTTCCTCTTCAGGGGACATCCGGCAGTAAAGGGAGACATCCTCCACACTGCCGGACATGAGAGCGAACGGCTTGTGCGGCCGGTGCTTGCGCCTCCGCAGGCGTCTGACGGCTTCCTCGTCCGTTGCCAGGCATGCCAGCTGGAACCCGCCCAGGCCCTTGATGGCCACTATCTGTCCCCGGGACAGAGCGGCCGCAGACTCTTCGATGGCGTCCCGGACAGGCACCATCGTCCCGGAGCCGTCCTCCAGCCAGAGGCTGGGCCCGCAGCTGGGACAGGCGTTGGGCTCGGCGTGGAAACGGCGGTCGCCGGGGTCCTCATACTCGGACAGGCACTGGGGGCACATGGTGAACTTGCGCATGGTCGTCAGGGGCCGGTCGTAGGGGAGACCCTCGATGATGGTGAAACGGGGACCGCAGTTGGTGCAGTTGATGAAAGGATAGCGGTAGCGGCGGTCGCCGGGGTCACGCATCTCCTCCAGGCAGAGGTCGCAGGTGCAGCTGTCGGGGCTCACCAGCTGGCGCTGTCCCGGCTGGGCGGTGGATGGCAGGATGGAGAAACCGTCGCCACCCCTGGCCTTGACAGGCTCGACACTGATATCGGTGATGCGGGCCAGGGGAGGAGCCTTCTCGCGGATACCGGTGATGAAACCGTCGATCCGGTCCCGTAAGCCCTCGACCTCGATGGTCACGCCTCCGGACGTGTTGAGCACGAAACCGGCCAGCCCGCTGTCCGTGGCCAGCTGGTGGATGAAGGGACGGAAACCGACCCCCTGTACGACCCCGGTGACGGAGACCGCGAAGCGGACATTCCCGGTTGTGGACTGCTCAGTGGCTGACATCCCTTTCCCCGTATTCCCGGGCCTTGGCGCCCGGACTCGAAACGACTATCTGACCGTGGCTGAGATCCCCGAGAGCCAGCGGCTCCATTCATCCGTGCCCTGTCCCTCCGTGCATGACATCTCGATGATGGCCGCCTCGGGGTTGAGTTCGCCCACGACGCGGCGGAACTGGCCCATGTCGAAGTCGCAGAAGGGGGCCAGGTCGATCTTGTTCACCAGCACCGCGTCCACTTCACGGAACATCAGGGGGTACTTGTATGGCTTGTCGTGTCCTTCGGCGATGCTGGAGATCATCACCCGGAAATCCTCCCCAAGGTCGAACTCGGCGGGACAGACCAGGTTGCCCACGTTCTCGATGATGATGATATCCAGGGCATCCAGGTCCAGATGGTCGAGGGCCGCACCGATCATGGACGCTGTCAGGTGGCACGACCCACCCGTGTTTATCTGGATGGCGGGGATATCCAGGGCCTCGATGGCAAGGGAATCGATCTCGGAAGCGATGTCTCCCTCGATGACGGCAATGGCGGGGTCGCCGGCAGCGCCTTCGATGGCCTTGATGATGACGCTGGTCTTGCCGGCGCCGGGGGAGGCCATCAGGTTCAGCATGCTGGCGCCATGTCGCTTCAATCTCTCGCGGTTGGCGGCGGCCAGGGCATCGTTGCTCTCCAGGATATTCTTCTTGACATCGATCCTCATGCTCAGTCATCCCTTCCCGGTGTCAGTGTATCTCCAGGTTGTCGATATAAAGCTCCCTGCCCTGCTTTACCTCGAATAAGGGCGAATGGCATCGGGGGCAGGTAAGGCAGACGCGGCTGGGCTCGAATTCCTTGCCGCAGTCACCGCAGACGGCCCTTGCCTTCACCTTCTCGAAGATGAGCCGGGCCCCTTCGGCGACAGTTCCTTGTGAAAGAGCCTGAAAATAGAACTCGATGGACTGGTCCACGAAGGTGGACAGCTCGCCGATGACTATGGTGACGCTCTCGACGCGCTCTCCACCGGCCTTGCCGGCTTCCTCATGCACTATCTTCAGGATGCTCTCGGTGACGGCGTACTCGTGCAAGGTACTAGCTTCCTTTTGCCCGGGCCGGATGGCCGGCTTTTTCCAGGTGCTCAAGCACGAGTTCGGTCACCCGCGGTATCTTGTTCGCCACCCGGGGAGAGAGACCGCCGCCGAATTCGTCCATCTTAGCCGGTTGTACGCCTATGACGGTGGCGGGGGGGTTGCCGCCCAGGAGCCCGGCGGTGCTGAGGACGTCGAGGATCCCCATATCGTGAAGGGAGGTCATGATGCCCTTGCGCTCCTGTATGCTGCGGGCGGGAAAGATGAATATGCTCCCGGGCTCGGCTCCGGCTTCCACTGCGTCGATGACCAGCACCTCGCGGGCATGGAGGATAAATGACAACAGGGCGAGTCCGCCGGTGCCGCCGTCCACCACCTCGACGCCAGGCGGGAACTCGTAGTCCTTGATGAGGTTTCTGGCGACCTTCACGCCGACGCCTTCGTCTCCCATCATGACGTTGCCGACACCAAGTACCAGGAGGTCACATGTTGCGATGCCGGGGGACGCCCCGGGACCTGGTCCCGGGGCGTCCAGTTCATCTATACTGGACATCTGTCCTTCTGAGCCTCACTTCCTCTTGTCTTCCCTGTCCGAACCACCCTTGATGGGTGCATACTTGCGCGGAACCAGTCTCCACCCGTTGAGCATGCTGCCGAAGGTGTTGTCCCGTTCCCTCGTCGCCCGCAATATGGCGAGATATACATGGAACGCGGCGTATATAGCGAACACCCACACCAGGTAGTAGTGCCAGTTCCTGGTCGCCTGCTGGCCTCCGAAGACCGAATAGACCCAGCCGAAGAGGGTATTGGTTGTCGTCAGGCCCCAGAAGAATGAGCCCTGGAAGAGGGCGAACCCCGTCAGGATCGCGATCAGGTAGAAAAGCAGGGCGATCGGTATCAGTATGGTGTTCATGATGGGGTTCAGCTTCCGCCAGTAACGATGGTCATCCCTGGCGAACAGGTAGTAGGATACGGCTTCCGGCAGGGCCCTGAAGTTCTTCCTGCTGGGACCCACGTCCTTCCAGTCGGCATCGAAGTGCGAGAAGAAGGACAGTTCCAGCCGGATGGCGACGGTCTCTATCAGGACGGCCGCAGCGATGAAATGGATCCAGCGTATCCACGACATCACAAGCACCGGCTCCCCGGCGGAGCCGAGGCTGAAGAAGGGCCGGTGTATGTAGAGACCGGTGAAGGCAAGCAGGCTGACGACGCTGACTATCAGCCAGTGGAGCAGGATGTAGACCCAATGTCTCTGTTTTACGTTTACCCGGTCTTCCATGTCTCCCACCACCTAACGGACCTGGAACTTGTAGACCTTGTTGCTTTTCGGTTCAATCACGTGAACCGCGCAGGCGATTCATGGGTCGAAGGTGTGAACAACCCTCAGTATCTCCAGCGGTTTCTCCGGGTCGGCCACCGGTGTGCCGACCAGCGCTTCCTCCACCGGTCCGCGCGCGCCGCTGTCGTCACGGGCGGAGAAGTTCCAGTTGGAGGCCGGCGTCGCCTGGTAGTTGGCGATCTTGCCGTCCTCGATGCGGTGGAAGTGGGCCAGGGAGCCGCGCGGGGCGTCCCAGGCGCCCACCCCCTCACCGCTGTCGGGGACCTCGTTGGGTGTGAACCATTCGCTCTTGCCGGCGACGATGTTCTCCTTGAGCATGGCCAGGTCCTTCTCCATCTTCTGGGTGATCAGCGCCGCTTCCAGCGGCTTGGTCGCCAGGCGGCCAAGGGCCGATACCAGTATCTCCGGCTGGCCGGAGGCTCCCAGCGCAGCCAGGGCGTCGTCGACGATCTTCTTGGCGCCGGGCGCGTCCGAGAGGTAAGCGATGAGCATGCGCGCCAGGGTGCCTACCTCCATCTGGTTGTCCTTTATCTGCGTCGTCTTGGTCCAGGTGTACTTGTCATCCGGGGTCAGTTGCTCAGGCATGCCGGTGTACTGAGGTTCGGTGGTGGCGTCCTCGTCGCCCGGGTTCTTGCCGCCGCCGGAGTCCGGTGTGTACCAGCTGTGGCTGACGTATTCCACCGCGTCCGCCGGAGTGACCTGTTCCACGGCGAGCTTTCCGCCGAAGATGGCGCCGCGCGGCAGCGCCCGCTGGTAGGGATCGCGGCTCTGGGCGTCTTCCAGTACGCCCCAGGTGAAGAAATTGCCTACACCGGAGCCGATCTTGGCCAGGTCGATATAGGCGGCACCCGCCGCCAGCGTATCCGGCACCATCACGTTGAGGACGAAGTCGTTCACCTCTTTCATGATGGTCTCGTAGTTGTTGACATCCTCGAGTGTGGGGATGGTGGTGACACCGCCCGGAGGCGTAGACATGTGGTAAGGGAACTTGCCGCCGAAAACGGCAAGCGCCCGCGCCGCCTTGGCCTGGATGTCCAGTGCCTGCAGGTAATGGGCGGCCAGTTCCAGGTTGACCTCGGGCGGCAGCAGCATCGCCGGATGACCCCAGTAGCCGTTGGCGAGAAAGCCCAGCTGGCCGCTGTCGACGAAGGCCTGCAGGCGCTCCTGCACCGCCTTCAGCGCCGGTGTGGAAGCTTCGGCCGACAGGGCGCTGACCACATCCACATAGTCGAAGGCGTTGAGGCCGTAGAACCAGAGGACATGGGAATGCAGGTACTGGGCTATCTCCATCAGGTTCCTAACAAGCACCGCGTTGTCCGGAGGCGTGACTCCGAAGGAGTCCTCCAGCCCCTGGGTGGCGGCGATGCCATGAGAGGTTGGGCAGACACCGCAGATGCGGTGGGCGATATGCCAGGCGTCCCGCGGGTCGCGGTCCTTGATGAAGATCTCAAAACCACGGAAGAGGGTGGTGCTGGCCCAGGCGTCCTTGACCACGCCGTTGTCCACTTCGACCTCGATGCGCAGGTGACCCTCCAGCCTGGTCACCGGGTCTACTACGACTCTGGCCATCAGTTATCACTCCCTTCCGATATGTCATCCTTTTCCTTGAACCTGCCCTTGGCGGCGGTGGCGATGGCATGTATGCCGATACCGGCCATGGTGGCCGTCACCAGGGTTGAACCGATATAGTCCGCCGAGGACTTGACGCCGACGAAACCGGGCACCGGCACGTTGGGCAGCCTTTCATAGAAGCCGGCGAACTTGTCCCAGAAATCCGGCTCCATGCAGCCGATGCAGCCGTTGCCGCAGCCGACGCACCAGTTCTGTTTGCTGTTCCACAGTGTCAGGGGGCAGGGTGAGTGGGTCTCCGGACCCTTGCAGCCCATCTTGTACAGACAATAGTGTTTGGCCTCTTCCTCGCTGCCGTACTGCTCCACGTACTCGCCGGCGTCGAAATGGGCCCGGCGCTGGCAGTTCTCGTGCACCTTCTGGCTGAAGGCGAACTTGGGCCTGCCTTCACCGTCCATGGGCGGCGCCTGCTTGTGCAGCAGGTAGTAGGTGATGGTGGAAACGAGTGTATCCGGGTTCACCGGGCAGCCGGGGACGTTGACCACGGGGGTGCTGATGACGTCCCTGACGCCCTTGGCTCCCGTGGGGTTGGGCTTCATGGCCTGGACCCCGCCGTAGGTCGCACAGGTTCCCACGGCGATAGTAGCCGCGCCGCCTTCAGCCACTTCCTTGACTATCTCCTGGGAAGTCCTGCCGGCGACCATCATAGCCTCAGGTATTTCGGTGGCGACGGCCCCCTCCACCAGCGTAACGTATCCGCCGGCGGCGACGGTGTCCGCAAGGTTCTTCTCAGCGAGGGAACCCGCGGGCGCCATGATTACTTCCTGGTAGTTGAGGCTGATGACGTCAAGGACGATGGAAGCCACATCCGGGTACTGGGCCTTGGCCAGTGATTCAAAGCAGCCGGAGCAGCCCTGGAAACTCAGCCAGACCACCGGCGGACGTTTGGCCGCCTGTTCCAGTGCCCTGGCGATCTGCGGCACCCAGGCCTGGGAGAGTCCGAGCATCGCCGCTGTACCGCCACACAGCTTGAGGAAGTCGCGTCTGCTGATGTTGTAGTGCATAATGCTCTCCTCTTTCAATGCTTCTTCCAAAAACACACCGGCCGTTTGAATGCAGCCATAGGCGGCTCCTTTCCCAGTCATGTTTCATATATTTTTGACGGCTCCGGGGCTTTTCCCTGCCCCTGGGGCAATCATCATCTCCAGCGGTGGACGTCTTCCTGTCCTCCGGCCGGGAACCGATGCCTTCCTGTCAGCCATCCCGGGGGAGACGGCAAAGA
This sequence comes from uncultured Gaiellales bacterium, assembly GCA_964497425.1. Taxonomy (GTDB): domain Bacteria; phylum Actinomycetota; class Thermoleophilia; order BMS3ABIN01; family BMS3ABIN01; genus BMS3ABIN01. The sequence goes on along the minus strand of CAZCCR010000005.1, from coordinate 36,050 downwards.
AAAAGACCGGTGCTTTTCACGCACCGGTCCTGGTCCTTACGGCCATGCGAATCCCGTTGCAGGCCCTGTCTCCGCTGTTGTATCCTCCCCAAAAAGAATCCAATTTGTCCTTCCAGGTCGGTTTCGCCTGAATACTATCAGTTTGGCTGATATTGTCAATGACCCTGTTAAAGTGTTAGTTTTTCCACCGTGGACACATCCTTAGCTGATAGAATGCCTGCATCGGGACGGCAGGCCGGCCGGGGACTCTGATATGGATGGTCAGGAATGTTTGAGATAGGGACGACCCTGCGTGACGCCCGCGTGCGCCGCGACATATCGCTGCAGAAAGCGGAAGCCGACACCAAGATAAGGGTCAAGTATATCCAGGCGATGGAGAATGAAGACTTCGACGTGTTGCCCGCCGGCACCTACGTCAAGGGCTTCCTCAGGACCTATGCCGAATACCTGGGAATCGATTATCAGCTCATCCTCGACGAATACAACGACCGTTACGGCACCGGGGACCACAAGGAGCACCTGGTGGTGCAGACGGGCAAATCGCGCAAACCGGGCAAGCGTGGCAGGTCCGGCGCCGAGCGCAAGTCCCGCAAGCAGACCAACTACCTGTTCGTGGCCATATTCGCGGTGCTGATCATCGCCGTGCTCGCCTATCTGGGTTGGGGCAACTCCACCAGTGAGAAGCCCACGCTCGTCACCACCACGGCAACGGGCGCCGATACGGTCGCTACGGCCACGGTCCCGGCGGAGACCGCTGCAGCGGTGACGCCTACCCAGACTCAGCCACGGCAGCTGGAGAGCCTGGTGCTCACCGCGGACGTGGAGGACAGCTGGGTGCGTATCCGCAAGGACAACGAGGACGGTGAGATCATCTGGGAGAACGTGCTGGCGGCGGGGGAGAGCAAGACCTTCACCTTCACGCCGTCCGAACTTCCTTCCAACAAGCTCATCCTCAACATTGGAAACACATTGCTGGTGGAGGTCAACGGCCAGTCGCAACGGCTGAATGGCGGAGTCTATATCATTACCCCCGATAGCGTAGCCGAGCTGCCCTGACGGGTGGAGGGAGCTGAAAAAGCCATGGAGCCGGAGGCGTCGACAGACCCGGGACCTTCCCGGAAGGTCCGGAAGACGGCGGTGAACCTGGCCAACGGACTCAGCGTCATCCGGGTGCTGCTCATCCCGGTATTCCTATTCTTCCTGTTGGAACAGGCCCGGTTCCCCCATGGCGACTGGCTGGCGGCGGGCATATTCGTGCTGGCGTCGGCGACGGACACCCTGGACGGCTACTTCGCCCGCTCGCGTGATTCCGTCACCGTGTTCGGCCAGTTCCTTGATCCGCTGGCGGACAAGCTGCTCATATCCGCCGCCCTGGTGGGACTGGTCTCGCTGGACAGGTTGTCCCCCTGGATAGCGATGATAATCATCGCCCGCGAGTTCGCCGTCTCCGGCCTCAGGATGGCGGCGGCGGCGGAGAAGGTGGTCATCCCCGCCAGCGGCCTGGGCAAGATCAAGACCACCAGCCAGATGGCGGCCATCGTCACACTCATCGTTCCAGGGTTCGCCTACCTGTGGGAACGACCGCTCAGCTGGTATCTGATCATCGTCGCCACCCTGATAACGGTGGTATCGGGTGTCGATTATTTCTCCCGAGCCCGCCGATACCTGGAGACGGACAGGCGATGAGCGCGGTTCTCCTGACGGTGGGCAGCGAACTGTGTCGCGGTGACGTGACCGATACCAACAGTGTCTGGCTCGCCAGCCGGCTGGAAAGGGAGGGCGTGCCGGTGGCGATGTCGTTGACCGTCCCCGACTCAGCGGGGGCGATAGAGGACGCGCTCGTCCTTGCTCTCTCACGCAAGCCGTCGCTGGTTGTCGTCACCGGCGGTCTGGGTCCTACCGGAGACGATGTGACTGCCCCGGCGGTGGCATCGGCCCTGGGGCTGGAGCTGGAGCTGAACGCCGCGGCGGAGACAATGGTGGAGGCTGCGGTTGCCGCCTGGCTCGACAGGCAGAAAGGGTCGGCGCTGGAACGGGAAGGCGTGAACGGACCGTCCCCGGCTTCCGCCGCTTCCCTGGAGCCTTGTCAGCGGAAACAGGCGGAGATGCCCACGGGCAGTGTGCCCCTGCCTCCGGCGGGGACAGCGCCCGGCTTCGTGGTGAGCGGCGGCGGCGCCGTGATAGTGGCGCTGCCGGGGGTCCCCTGGGAGATGCGGGCCATGTGGGAGGAAGCCGTTTCCGTCCCTGACGTGCGGGCAGTGATGGAGAAGGCTGCGCCGAGGCTGAGGCGGATGCTCTGCTTCTACGGCTGCGGCGAGCCGCCGGTGAGCGAAGCGGCGGTGCGGCTGCTGGCGGGGACCGGCGCCGAGGTCGGCATCTGCGCTTCGTATCGTGAGGTGACCCTGGATGTCCTGTTCGCCGTGGAGGCGGAGGAGAAGGTGGAAGCCGCTCTGGCGGCTGTCCGGCGGGAACTCGATGAGTGGTATTTTTCAGCGGGCGAATCCATCGAAGAGGTGGTTGGCGGTTTGTTGATGGAGCACAAGAGGACCCTGGCGGTGGGCGAGTCCTGCACCGGCGGTCTCCTGGGGGGTGCCATCACCAGCGTCCCCGGTTCGTCAGGGTTCTTCCTGGGAGGAGTGACCGCATACGACAACGAGGTGAAGCGCGCCGTGCTGAAGGTGCGCCGGGAGGTGCTGGACAATGTGGGCGCCGTCTCCGAGCCGGTGGCCCAGCAGCTGGCCCTGGGGGTGAGGGCGCTCACTGGCGCCGATTACGGTCTGGGCGTCACCGGTATCGCCGGTCCCTCCGGCGGCACGGCGGAGAAGCCCGTGGGCCTGGTGTTCATCTGCGCCTCCTCGGAAGAGGGGGATGTGGTCGAGCGCTACGATTTTCCCGGCGGGCGGGAGGACGTGCGCGCCGCCGCTGTCAGGGCCGCGCTGCATATGCTGCACCGCAAGCTTCTGTCTGATAGCGGTTGAGACCGGTGAGACTCGATATCTTTCACCAGAGGTATCCGTATCCGGCACAGGCATAACCGACACAGGCGGGACTCGATGCCTGTCACCAGGACCAGGGAACGGCCGCCGGCCCATACCGCCGGTTCCTCCCTGCGGCAAGCCTCACGCGGAGAGCTGACCCAGGCTGACTCAGGGATAGGTATACCGCTGACCCGAGCCGTTCAGGGCCCGGCCCTGGAGGGCGCTGACGAAGCTGCTCGTACCTGTTGACACATGATAGGAGAGGGTGATGGTGCTGCTTTCACAGCTGGGGATGTCGCCGCCGGACACCGGCAAGAGTGTGTTCACCGTCACGCGGCCGCTGTTGACGACGCTGGTCAGCTCGAAGCCATAGGCGCATTCACCGCCGTCGTTGTTGATGGTCCAGTCCACGCTGAGGTTGCCCGCTTCGTAGTCGCGCAGTGAAGACCAGTAGGCCGTGGGGGCGCTCAGGTTCAGCACCGGTTTGTAGCCCGAAGGCGTCGGGTCCGCTGTCAGAGGCAGGTTGTCGGCGCCGCCGGGAAAGGTCTTGGGAGCATCGCAGAAGCCGTCGGCGGGGGAGCTGTCATAGCAGCCCTCGGAGGGTTCATCGAAATTGCTCCAGTAGTTACCGCCCCAGGGCGCCGGCAGGTTGAAGGAGTTGCCGCCGCCGCCGTCGATTTCGGCCTGGTAGATCGTATAGCCGACATAATTGTCGATGAAGGCATTGGCGTAGACGATGTTGTTCCAGCTCTCATGCAACAGCAAGGCGGGCCAACCGCTCCACGTTGCCGACAAGCCGTTGTTGGATAAGACATTGTTGGTTATGAGGTTGTCGTTCGATTGGTAGAGCCCTATGCCGTTTTCCGGGTTGCCATCCACGGTGATGCCGACGAGGTGGTTGCCTGATGACCCCGTGACCTCGATGCCATGGCTGTTCCCGAAGGTGCTGCCGCCGCTCAGGGTGTTGTCGGAAGCCTGGTTAAGATCGATGCCGACCCATCTGCCCTCGGCAGTATTGCCGGTGAGTCTGTTACCGCCGGCGCTGTTCAGGAATATGCCCGTATCGTTGATGCCGGTGGCATGATTGGAGCAGAGACGATTGTTTCCCGACATCAACAACAGTATTCCTTCGCCGTCTCCGTTCGCAGCGTTGCCGCTGAGCCTGTTTCCCCCGGATCCCTCCAACATGATGCCCTCGCCACCCTCCACGTTGGAAGCCATATTGACATCAAGACTGTTGTTGTTCGACTGGTAGAGGTAGATGCCCGCGCCGTCGCCCTGGCCATATGCGCTGTTGCCGACCACGTTGTTACCATCAGAATTTCTCATCTCGATGCCATTGTCATCGCCACTGGCATGATTGGAGGAAACCTCGTTGCCGTTGGAAGAGACGAGGACGATGGCCTTGCTGCCCCAGGTGGGCTGGATGTCGTTGAAAGTCAGGGTATTGTTGCCGGAGCCATCGATGAGAATACTGCGGTAGAAATCATGAATCCTCAGGTTTCTGACCGTGACGCCGCTTCGGGACAGCAGCATGACCCCCTTCGCCGGTGAGGCGATGTCACCTGTCAGGCTGTGCCCGCCGCCGTCCAGCGTTATACCGTCCGAGGCAATCCCGATGCCGTCATATCCTGCGGGAACGATGAGGTCCCCGGCCAGCGTGCAGGTCTTGCTGACGGGGTCCCAGCTGCCGATGGCTACGCAGTCGCCGCCGGTGGCGTCGTCACTGATGGTATAGGAGGCCGATCCCAGCGCCGTGGCGGGCAGCAGCAGCATGAAGCCGATGGCGGCGAGAGAGATAATAGCGGTAGCACGAGACCGGCGTCTGCGGTCATGGTTGTCTAACGGATACCCCATCCCCGCCCCGTTTCAGATAAACGATAGAGGGTTTTTCTGGTTCTCGTCCTTGCGTTTCCTCCGGCCGGTTGCGGCAATGATGTCGATACGCCCTCGGAAGTGATCAGGGAGCATGTCAGGCTTCTCAATGAGCGCAAGTTCGATGAGTTCTACGAACTCCATGCGTCGGGCGTGCTGCCGCCGACAGAGGATGTCTATCTGAAGCAGATAGAACAGCTGTTCCCGCAGGGTACGGAGATCACGGACGTCGATATAATCAAGGAAGAGATCGAGGGGGACAGGGCGAGGGTCACCCGGTCATCGCGGTATCAATATCCCGGGCGGGAGGACAGGGTCCTCGAGGTGACAACCAGCCTGGTCAGGAAGAACGGCAGATGGAAGATCGGCGAGGACACTATCCCCGGTCGATAGGGTCTTCCTCCGCGGCCTTGCCGGAGAAGCGGTAGGTGCTGGTCGTGCCGCTGACGAATTCACTGACGCTGTCGTCGACGGAAAGGGTGATGGGGGCAGCGGGGGTGTCGTGTCCGTCGACAGCGAGTGAGTCGTGCGTGAGCCGCAGGTCGATGGAGTGTCCGCGGTAACTGATGCGCAGGTCGAGGCTATCGATCTCCCGGGGCAGTTCCGGGGTCAGCTGCAGTACGTCCCCCTTGACCTCGATCCCGGTCCAGACCCGTTGCACCAGGTCGACGGCGCCGGCCATCGCCCCCAGGTGGATGCCCTCGGCCGTAGTGCCCTGCTGGATATCCTTGATGTCGCTCTGCAGCGCCTCGGCGAACATGTTCATCGAACCCCGCCGGTCGGAGCGCGCCAGCACCCAGGAGAATACCACGCGGCACAATGTGGAGCCATGGGATATACGTCCGACATAGTAGGCGATGTTCCTGGGGATGGTCTCGTATTCGAAGGGGTATTCCAGCCGCGCGAAAAGTTCTCTCAGTTCTTCCGAGGAAAAAAGGTAGAAAAGCATCAGCACATCGGCCTGCTTGGAGGCCTTGTAGCGGTTGACGCTGTCTTTCTCCGCCTCGAGGATGAGGTCCAGGCGCTGGATATTGCCATACCGCGTCTCATAATCCTGCCAGTCGAAATCCAGCAGGTCCTCATAGCCTTCGAACTGGCTGATGATGCCGTCGCCATGGAAGGGCACATACATCCTGCGGCTGATGTCATCCCAGCGGGTGATCTCCTCCGCAGACAGACCGAGGAGTTCCCTGAGCTCCTCCTGACGCATATCGGAAAGCATATCGAGTACCTCCAGGGCCCGGCAGATCACCCATACGGCCATGATGTTGGTATAGGCGTTGTTGTCGATGCCCGGCTCTGACGCGTCCGGGTAGCTGTCGTGGAACTCGTCCGGTCCCATGACGCCGCGGATCTCGTAACGCCGCCGCTCTTCGCTGAATACGGCGATGCTCGACCAGAAGCGGGCGATATCCAGGATCAGCTCGGCGCCGTAGGAATTCATGAACTCCATGTCGTGCGTGACCTGAAAGTACTGCCATGCATTGTAGGCGATGGCGCTGCCTACGTGACGCTGCAGGTAGGTATTGTCAGGCACCCAGCGTCCGGAACGCGGGTTGAGGTTAAGCTTTCCGGTCTCCTCGCGGCCGTCACTGCCGCTCTGCCACGGGAACATCGCACCCCGGAAACCTGCGCTCCTGGCGTTGGCGCGCGCCTCGCCCAGACGCCGGTAGCGGTACATCAGGAGTGTGCGGGTTATCTCCGGCATGCGATGGTTGAAAAAGGGGAAGATGAACAGTTCGTCCCAGAATATGTGTCCCTGGTAGGCCTCGCCGGTCCAGCCCCGCGCGGGCACGCCGATATCCAGTCCGAAGGAATTGGGCGAAACCACCTGCAGCAGGTGGAACATGTTCAGCCTCAGCAGCATCTGGATATTCAGCCTGAATCCGGGTTCCGCCGGCCGGATCTGCACGTCGAAACGGCGCCACAGGTGCCGCCAGGCCAGGACATGATCCGCCATGACGGCGTCGAAACGACCTGCCCGCCTTGCCGCCTTGCATGCCTCCAGTCCGCACTCCGAGATGGCATGGTCCCGCGAAGTGTAGAACGAGGCCAGCTTCTCCACCACCAGCGTCCTGCCCTCCCCGACCGCGAACCTCTGTTCCTGCGCGATATAACCAGGCTCATTGATGATGCTGCGTTCCGCCTGCAGGAGCCCGCCATCGATAAAAGCCTGTGTGCGTGCGGCCTGTGCGACATGGATGTGGGACTGGCTGGTGCGCACCTGCAGGTAAAGGAGTTCGCCACCCACGGCCTCGGCGGCTAGCTGCTCCAGGTGGCGGTTGTTGTATTTGCGGTAAAGCCTGGCGCCGGCGTTGACCACACGGCCGTCGATGGCGGAGCGTACAGTGACCTCTCCGGACCAGTTCTCGGCTGTCAGCGACAGTTCCATGGCGCCCAGATGCATATCGCCCATGGAAACCAGTCGTCGTGTGCGCAGCGTGCTGCGTCTGCCCCGGTTGTCCTCGAAACTGATGGTCCGCAACAGCATGCCCCGCCGGATATCGAGCTCCTGGCGATAAGAAATGATACGCACGGCGTTCACGTCGAACCAGTCGCCTCCGTCGATACGGAAATCGAGCGCCAGCCAGTTGGGCAGGTTGACCAGGTCCTCGTTCTCCAATACGCGGCCGGCGACCGTGCTGCGCAGCCGGTTGTAGCCGCAGGCCAGGTAGGTCCCGGGGTAATGGATACCATCCGCCGTCGCCCAGGCCGCAGCGCCACGTGTCCCGTAATAACCGTTGCCCAGGGTACACAGGGACTCACGGATACCTTCCCGCTCGGCATCGAAGTCCTCGAAGACCAGTGACCAGGAAGAGGGGGGCTCCTCCGTCACCTGCACCTGGGACAGGTCGGTCACGACGACGTCGGCGCCTGCCTGGCGCAACTGCTGCGCGTGCCCGCTGCGGTCGACGCCGATGACACAGCCGAAGCCGCCGGCGCTGCCGGCGGCTACGCCGGCGACCGCATCCTCAACGACTATGGACCGTTCCGGTTCGGACCCCAGGCGGCGCGTCGCCTCCAGGAAAGCGTCGGGTGCCGGTTTGCCCTCGAGGCCGAGGCGGGTGATATCCCTGCCGTCCACGCGGGTGTCGAACAGATCTGCGATGCCCGCAGCCACAAGCACCGCCTCGCAGTTGTTGCTGGAGGAGACCACTGCCGTCCTGATGCCGTGAAGCCGCAACTTGCGCACCAGCGAGAGTGATTCACTGTAGGGCTCGGCACCGTGCTCCTCAAGGTACTCCAGAAAATACCGGTCCTTGCGGTCGCCCAGCTCCCTGACGCTTTGGGTGCCGGGACCGTCCTCGTCCGTGCCCGGTGGCAGCTCGATGCCACGTGACTTGAGGAAGTCGGCCACGCCGGCGTATCGTGGCTTGCCATCGACATAGCGCTGGTAATCCGCTTCGATGTCGAAGGGCACGAAGGGTGCGCCCGTATCAGCGGAGCGTTGCCTTAGGAAGGCGTCGAACAGTCTCTTCCAGGCTGCGGCATGCACGCTCGCCGTGCGGGTAAGGACGCCGTCAAGGTCGAAGAGGACGGCGTCATAATCCCGGGGCGTGAGCGTGAAGACTGGACAGTTGCATGTCATATTGTCAGCTTCCGCAAGGGCATGCTCTCATGGAGGTCAGGCGTCCGGCCATTTCCAGTCACGTACTTCCGGCATGTCCTGACCATGCTCGACGATGTAACGCTTGTGCTCGGCGAGCTTGTCGCGGACGTGGTCCCGGGCGCGTACCGCCCTCTCCGGGTCGGCACTTGCCTGCGGCACCCGCTCCAGTACGTCGTTCACCAGGTGGAAGCGGTCCAGGTCGTTGCGCACCGCCATGTCGAAAGGCGTGGTGGTGGTACCCTCCTCCTTGTACCCGCGTACATGCAGCTGGGGGTGGAACAGCCGGCGGTAGGTAAGGCGGTGGATAAGCCAGGGGTAGCCGTGAAAGGCGAAAATCACCTGCGTGTCATCGGGGAAGAGCTTGTCGAACTCTTCGTCCGGCAGTCCGTGGGGGTGTTCGCTCGGCGGTTGCAGCGTCATCAGGTCCACGACATTGACTACCCGCACTTTAAGCTCGGGCAGGTATTTTCGCAGGATAGCCGTCGCTGCAAGAATCTCGAGTGTGGGCACGTCGCCGGCAGAGGCCATCACCACATCCGGTTTCCCGCCACGGCCGCTGCCGGCCCATTCCCAGGTGCCGATGCCGGCGGCGCAGTGGCTTTCGGCCGCGTCCATGTCCAGCCACTGCAGTTCCGGCTGTTTGCCCGCCACAATGACGTTGACCAGGTTCCTCGAGCGCAGGCATTTATCGGTGATGCAGAGCAGGGTATTGGCGTCCGGCGGCAGGTAGACGCGGATGACATCTGCCTTCTTGTTGACCACGTGGTCGATGAAACCAGGGTCCTGATGGGAGAAGCCGTTATGGTCCTGGCGCCAGACATGCGATGTCAGCAGGTAGTTCAGCGAGGCAATATCGCGCCGCCATGGTATATCTTCGCTGGCGACCTTGAGCCACTTGGCGTGCTGGTTGAACATGGAGTCGATGATATGGACGAAGGCCTCATAGCAGGAGAACAGGCCGTGGCGGCCGGTAAGCAGGTAGCCTTCCAGCCAGCCCTGGCAGGTGTGCTCACTGAGGATCTCCATGACCCGGCCGTCCCGGGCGAGATGGTCATCTTCCGGAAGGGTCTCCGCCTGCCATGAACGGTCGGTCACATCGAACAGGTCGTCCAGGCGGTTGGAGGCGGTCTCGTCGGGGCCGAACACGCGGAAGTTGCGTGTCTTCATGTTCAGTCTCATCACGTCGCGCAGCATCCTGCCCATGGTGCGGGTCGCCTCTCCCAGCGTCCGGCCCGGACGGGGGACGTCCAGCGCGTAATCCCGGAAATCAGGCAATACCAGGTCCTGGAGAAGAGCGCCGCCGTTGGCGTGAGGGTTGGCGCTCATCCGCCGCTCGCCGGCCGGCGCCAGCTCCGACAGCTCCGGCGCCGGCCTGCCGTTCTCGTCGAACAGCTCCTCGGCGTGGTAGCTCTTCATCCATTCCTCAAGCAGCCTGAGATGGTCCGGCCGGGTCGACAGCTGGGCGATGGGCACCTGATGCGAGCGCCAGTAGCCCTCAACCTTCTTCCCGTCCACCTCCCTGGGCCCGGTCCAGCCCTTGGGGCTGCGCAGGATGATCATGGGCCAGCGCGGCCGCGTGCCGTTTCCCTTGACCCTGGCCTCATGCTGGATATCCCTGATGGCGGCGACTACCGTATCCATGGTGGTGGCCATGTCCTGATGCATCTGCCCGGGGTCTGATCCCTCGACGATATATGGCTGGTAGCCGTAACCGGTAAAAAGGTTGTGCAACTCCTCGTTGCTTATGCGCGCCAGGATGGTCGGATTGGCGATCTTGTAGCCGTTCAGGTGCAGGATGGGCAGTACGGCGCCGTCGCCGGCGGGATCGAGGAACTTGTTGGAGTGCCAGGCGGTGGCCAGGGGGCCGGTCTCCGCCTCGCCGTCGCCCACGATACAGGCGACGATCAGATCGGGGTTGTCGAAGGCGGCGCCGTTGGCGTGGGCCAGGGAGTAACCCAGTTCGCCGCCTTCGTGGATGGAACCGGGAGTCTCCGGTGATACGTGGCTCGGTATGCCGCCGGGGAAGGAGAACTGTCTGAAAAGCTTTCTCATACCTTCGGTGTCCTGCGGGATATGGGGATAGAGTTCACTGTAGGTGCCTTCCAGCCAGGTGTTCGCCACTATGCCCGGGCCGCCGTGGCCCGGGCCTGTGATGTACATCATGTTCAGGTCATACGCCTTGATGACGCGGTTGAGATGGACGTAGATGAAGTTCAGACCGGGCGTGGTCCCCCAGTGTCCCAGCAGCCGCGGCTTAACATGCTCCAGCCTCAGCGGCTCCTTCAGCATCGGGTTGTCCAGCAGGTAGATCTGTCCCACCGAGAGGTAGTTGGCCGCCCGCCAGTAGGCGTTCAGCCTGTCGACCTCCCGCGGGGACAAGGTACGCCCTGAAGCTGTGGATCCCACTGTTTCACCCATTGTCATCACACCCCTGTCATTGTCTCCCGTTGTCCGATATGCCGGTCAACCCTGAAGCAACACGCGCCATCTCCGTGCTCTCGTCCACGTGCACCACCCGTACTTCGACCCTGCCGCCGGCAGCGCTGATAAGACCCTCGCCGCCCGCAAGGTCCTCGTTGCGGCTCGCATCCAGTGAGGTATCCAGCCAATCCATGGCGCCAATGACCTCCTCCCGTATCTCCGGGCTGTTCTCACCCACGCCGCCTCCGAACACTATCCCGTCGAGTCCGTTCAGCACCGCGAGGTAGGCGCCTATATACTTGCGTACCCGGTAACAGTAGATATCTATCGCCAGCTCGGCCCCGGGAGTGTCTGATTCGAGCAGTCGGCGCATGTCGCCGCCCTGCTCCGATATGCCGGCAAGGCCGCTCTCCTCGTTCAGCAGACGGTCGATCTCCTCGACGGTCCTGCCCGCGTGCCGCTGCAGATAAATGACCAGTCCGGGGTCGAGGTCGCCGCAGCGGGTGGCCATCACCAGGCCTTCCATGGGAGAGAAGCCCATGGAGGTATCCATGACCCTGCCGCCGTCGACGGCCGCCATGGAACAGCCCGATCCCAGCTGGATGGTGATGACCTTGCCGCCGCCGGGCAGGTCAGGGCGTGCGGCCTGCCAGCTGCGCAGCATGAAGCTGTGGGCGATGCCGTGGAAGCCGTGCCGGCGCAGATCCAGCTCCCGGCATAACGCCTGCGGCAGGGCATAGGTGGACGCAACCAGGGGGAGGCCGGTGAAAAAAGAGGTATCGAAGACCGCGACCTGTCTGATGTCTGCGCCGAAGGCGGTCCTGCCGGCGCGGATCCAGTCCAGCGCCATGGGGTTGTGCAGGGGCGCAACCGGCACCATCCTCTCGATCTCATGTTCAACTGCCTCATTGATGACGCAAGCCTCTCCCAGGTGACTGCCGCCATGGACGACGCGATGGACGACAAGGTCGACATGGTCGGTCCATGCCCCGGAAAAATCACGAAGAACCGCCGCCTGCATTTCATCTGCGCTGTCGTGGTGAGACCTGGCCAGCAGTTGCGGCCCGTCACCGGCGCACCGGAACAGGGCCAGGCGAACGGATGAGCTGCCGGTGTTTATGGTGAGCAGGATCGGGTCAGGGTGTTTCAATTGCCTCCCTTGGTGATATCTTTGTACCAGCCCGGCAGGATATTAACCATACTACAATAATAACTTTCTCGTATGTTGTCATGGATGCCGGTACAATATTACAGGGCCGGCGGGGACAACCGTATTTTTGTATTCGAAGGAGTATGAATGGCTGATGTGCAGGACAGTGCCGGCGGGATCGATGTCGAAGACCATGAACACGGGATGGGTGGTCACGAAGGCCACGATATGGGTGGAGGCCATGATGACAGCGCACACGGGGGCGGTCACGGCGGCCACGCCTCCCACCACGCCCACATGGTGGCCGACTTCCGCAGGCGCTTCTGGGTCTCGCTGGCGTTTACCGCGCCCATCCTGCTGCTGTCGCCGGCCATACAGGATTTCCTGGGCATCCGCGACTCGGTAGCCTTCAGCGGCGATATCTATCTGCTATGGGCCCTTTCCTCCACGGTCTTCTTCTGGGGTGGCTGGCCCTTCCTCAAGGGAATCTACGAGGAGGTGAAGGAGGGTCAGCCGGGCATGATGACGCTGATCGCCCTTGCCATCTCGGTGGCTTATTTCTACAGCAGCGCCGTGGTCTTCGGTCTCTCGGGCAAGATCTTCTTCTGGGAGCTGGTGACCCTTATAGACATCATGCTGCTGGGCCACTGGATAGAGATGCGCTCGGTGATGGGCGCTTCCATGGCCCTGGAGAAACTGGCGGCTCTGATGCCGTCGGACGCCCACCGGTTGCTGCCCGGCGGCGGCACCGAGGAGGTGCCGGTCTCCGTGCTGGCGGTGGGGGACAGGGTGCTGGTCAAGCCGGGTGAGAAGATCCCGGTGGACGGCGAGGTGGTCGAGGGTCAGACGTCCGTCAACGAGGCCATGCTCACGGGGGAATCGAAGCCGGTCAGCAAGACGGCCGGCGACGAGGTCATCGGCGGCTCCGTCAACGGCGAGGGCTCGGTGACCGTGGAAGTGAGCAAGCTGGGAAGCGACTCCTTTCTGGCCCAGGTCATCGACCTGGTGCGCGAGGCCCAGGAGAGCAAGTCCAGGACCCAGGACCTGGCCAACCGGGCGGCGCGTGTACTCACCATAATCGCCATCGCCGCCGGAGGCATCACACTCGTCCTGTGGTTGACCCTGTCGACGGAGAGTTTCGTCTTCGCCCTGGAGCGTACGGTGACGGTGATGGTGATCACCTGTCCCCACGCCCTGGGGCTGGCGGTGCCGCTGGTGGTGGCGGTCTCCACGGCGTTGGCGGCGCGCAACGGCCTGCTCATCCGCGACCGCGCCGCCTTCGAACGCGCCCGCGACACCCAGGCCATCGTCTTCGACAAGACGGGCACGCTGACGGAGGGACGCTTCGGCGTCACCGATGTGCTCATCTTCGACAGTGGGGCGGACGGCCTCACCGCTGACACCGACGGAGGCCTGGACCGGCAGGCGGTCCTGGAGCTGGCGGCCGCGGTGGAAGCCAGCTCCGAGCACCCCATCGCCCAGGGCATCGTGGCGGCAGCCCCCGGCGCTGAGAGAGCCGGCGGCTTCAGGGCCATCCCCGGGAAGGGTGCGGAAGGTACAGTCGATGGCCACGACGTCAAGGTGGTGAGCCCCGGCTACCTGCGCGAACAGGGTCTTGAGATACCGGATACCGAAGGATTCGAGCGTCTTTCAGCCCAGGGCAAGACGGTGGTCTTCCTGCTGGTGGACGGGGAAGCCGCTGCCGCCATCGCTCTGGCGGACATCATCCGCGAGGAATCGGCCGGCGCCATCGCCGAACTCAGGGCGGCGGGGATCCGCTGCATAATGCTTACCGGCGACAACGAGCAGGTGGCGGCCTGGGTGGCGGAGGAGATCGGCCTGGATGAATACATCGCCGGCGTCCTTCCCCATGAAAAAGCGGACAGGATAAAGGAAGTGCAGTCACGTGGGCTGATCGTGGCCATGACCGGCGACGGGGTGAACGACGCTCCCGCCCTGGCGCAGGCGGATGTGGGCATCGCCGTGGGCGCCGGCACGGACGTGGCCATCGAGACCGCGGACATCATCCTGGTCAGGAGCAACCCCAGCGACATCAAGGCGGTGATGGGCCTCACCCGCGCCACCTATCGCAAGATGATCCAGAACCTGGCCTGGGCAACCGGCTACAACGCTTTCGCAATCCCCCTGGCGGCGGGCATCCTCGCCCCCTGGGGCATCCTGCTCTCTCCCGCCATCGGCGCGGCGCTGATGTCTCTGAGCACGGTGATAGTGGCCGTCAACGCCCGCATGCTCAGTTACGACTGAGGCAGCGTCCCGGCGGCCCGGGTCGCCGGCGGGGCGAATGAACCTGCGTCCGGATGCTGATACCATGGTGGCATGAGCGGCAGGCCCAGCGACAGACCGCATTCATACCGGCTCTTCATCGCTATCGACATCCCCGATGAGGCCGTGGCGGAGCTGCTTCAGTGGCAGCAGCGGCATCTGGCCGGGGACCGGACTCTCAGGCTCACCCCTGCGGAGCAGCTCCATGTCACGCTGGTGTTTCTGGGACAGATGGACGAGCGCCGCCTGGAGCGGTGCGCTGCGCAACTGGAGCGGATCGAGGACCGGCGTGCCTTCGAGCTGACCGCGGATCGCCTGGTGGGACTTCCGAAGGGCCATAACCCCCGGGTGGTGGCCGCCGCCTTCGGCGAGCCCGGCGAGCGCCCGCGCCAGCTGCACGACGAGCTGGCCGCAGGGCTGACGGCGAAGAGGCTGTATAAAAAGGAAAAAAGGCCCTGGTTCCCCCATATAACCATCGCCCGCAGCCGGGGCCGTACACGCCTGAGACCCGCCGGGATAACTCCCGAGCCGGTAAAATTTACAGCTGTCCGAGTCACGCTGTATAATAGCATCCTCAAGCCAAGCGGGGCCGAGCACCGGCCCCTCAAATCGGTCCGACTGACTTGAAGGAGGCAGTAGTGGAAAAGGACAAAGCGCTGGAAGTTGCAGTGGGCCAGATCGAACGTCAGTTCGGCAAGGGATCGATAATGCGTCTTGGCGATGATTCGGCGATAGAGGTGAGCTCCATACCGACGGGCTCCCTGGCGCTGGACATCGCCCTCGGCGTCGGGGGCATGCCCCGGGGCCGCATCATCGAGATCTTTGGTCCGGAGGCCTCGGGCAAGACCACCATGGTCTACCATCTGATCGCCGAAGCACAGAAACAGGGCGGCATCTGCGCCTTCATAGACGCCGAACACGCCATGGATCCGGCATACGCCCGCCGCATCGGGGTCAATGTGGACGAGCTGCTGGTTTCCCAGCCCGATTACGGCGAGCAGGCGCTGGAGATTGCGGA
Source organism: uncultured Gaiellales bacterium (assembly GCA_964497425.1). Taxonomy (GTDB): domain Bacteria; phylum Actinomycetota; class Thermoleophilia; order BMS3ABIN01; family BMS3ABIN01; genus BMS3ABIN01. The sequence goes on along the minus strand of CAZCCR010000005.1, from coordinate 20,715 downwards.
AATGCTCATTCGCAGCGGCGCCATGGACATCGTCGCGGTCGATTCGGTAGCGGCCCTGACACCTAAAGCTGAGATCGAGGGTGAGATGGGCGATTCACACGTGGGCCTGCAGGCCAGGTTGATGTCCCAGGCGCTGAGAAAGCTGGCGGGAACCCTCAACAAGACCGGCACCGTCGCCGTATTCACGAATCAGCTGAGGGAGAAGATAGGAGTGATGTTCGGCAACCCGGAGGTCACCCCGGGCGGCAAGGCGCTCAAGTTCTACGCCTCGGTGCGTCTGGACCTCCGGCGCATCGAGACCCTGAAGGAGGGGACCCAGGCTATCGGCAACCGCGTGCGAGCCAAAGTGGTCAAGAACAAGATGGCGCCGCCCTTCCGCCAGGCTGAGTTCGACGTGATGTACGGCGAGGGCATCTCCCGCGAGGGCAGCATACTGGATATGGGCGTGGCCCACGGTATCATCTCCAAGAGCGGCGCCTACTTCTCCTACGGCGACGAGAGGCTGGGGCAGGGGCGCAACAACGCCAAGGCTTTCCTCAAGGAGAACGAGGTCATCGCCGGGGCCATCCTCAAGGAGGTCCTGCATGCGGCCGGTATAGAAGTTGTGGAGGAGGAGCCTTCCGGGGCAGAGGAAGAAACGGAAGAAACAGAAGAAACGCCTGCAAATGTATAGTTTTAACATCTGGCGTTTACAGTGAGCGTATCATGAACGGAGCCCGTCACCGACGGGCTCCGTTGACATCGGCCGGGCACCAGGGCTAGAATGACACAGTAAGCTTTCTGCTCATACACAAGATACCTCTGGTTTCTTTGTTTTCAAGCTATAGTGGTGAGAAAAGTAAATGCCATACGGGCTTAGTGACAGGCCAAACGCGATAGAAGCAACAACGCCAATTCACTAAATTCCCATACCCTGGCGCAGAATCGCTGGGAAAAAAGCGATATCCGCGGAAAGGGCGCTTGACGAAGAAGCCTATGTGCCGAGCAGATGCTCGGCTTTTTTACGTTCAGGAAAGAGCCGGGCAGCGGTTGTTAAGAGCAGTCGTCCGCCATATGCGGATGCTGTAACGGGGATTGGAGAGGATATGACGGAAATATTGATCGCGGTGATAGTCGCTGTCATCGCCCTGCCTGCCGGTTACTTCCTGAGGAAACTGACGTCCGGCGCCACCGTCGAGGAGATGAGACGGGAACTGGAACGGGCCAGAGCGGAAGCGGAGAAGGAGGTAGAGAGCGTAAGACGTGAAGCTCTGGTGGAAGCCAGGGATGAGGTCCACAAGATGCGCAATGAAGTGGAGGCGGAGCTGAAGCAGCGCCGGTCCGAGGTGGTGAAAGCCGAGGAGCGCCTGGACGAGAAGGACAAGCTCATCACCGAGCGTGAGAAGGACACGCAGAGGCGCGAACAGTCCCTGCGGGACCGGGAGGCCAACATCCAGAAGATGGAAGATGAGCTGCAGCAGACATTGGTGCAGCAACGGCAGAACCTGGAGAATATCTCGGGGATCTCCAGCGTCCAGGCCAAAGACATGTTGCTGAAACAGGTGGAAGAGGAGGCCCGGCACGACATGGCGCGTACCCTCAGGGCCGTGGAAGAGGAGGCCCGCAAGGAGGCGGACCGCCGGGCGCGCAACATCCTGTCCCTCAGCATCCAGCGGACGGCGGCGGACCATTCCGCAGAGACCACCGTATCGGTGGTTCCTCTCCCTTCTGATGAGATGAAAGGTCGTATCATCGGTCGCGAGGGCCGCAACATCAGGGTGCTGGAGAACGTCAGCGGCATCGATGTCATCATCGACGACACCCCGGAAGCTGTGGTCCTGAGCGGTTTCGACGGCGTGAAGCGGGAGACGGCGAGGCTGACCCTGACAAAGCTTCTGGCTGACGGGCGCATCCATCCGGCGCGCATCGAGGAGACCTACAAGCAGGCCAAGGCCGAAGTGGACAAGACCATCATGGAGGCCGGGGAACAGGCCACGCTGGATGCCAACGTCCACGGGATGCCCGACAACCTGGTCAAGCTGCTGGGCCGACTGAAGTATCGCACCAGTTACGGTCAGAACGTGCTGGCTCACTCCCTGGAGGTGAGCCATCTGGCCGGCATCATGGCAGCGGAGCTGGGCGCCAACACCAAGATAGTCCGGCGCGCCGGCCTGTTGCACGATGTCGGCAAGGCCGTAGACCACCAGGTGGAGGGGACCCATACGCAGATAGGGGCCAGCCTGGCCAAGAAGAACAGGGAGTCCAAGGCTGTCGTACACGCTATAGAAGCACATCATTCCGACATCGAGCCTCAGACCGTGGAGGCGGTGCTGGTGCAGGCCGCCGACGCGGTGAGCGCCGCCCGGCCTGGAGCACGGCGTGACAGCCTGGAAAGCTACATCAAGCGGCTGGAGTCGCTGGAGAACATCGCCGTGAGCAAGGACGGGGTGGAGAAGTGCTACGTCATGCAGGCCGGCCGGGAGATCAGGGTCATGGTCAAACCGGGCGAGGTCGATGACGACGAGGCGACCATCCTCTCACGGGATATAGCCAAGGAGATAGAGAAGCAGCTGGACTATCCGGGCCAGATCAAGGTCACGGTCATCCGCGAGAGCAGGGCGACGGAATACGCCAAGTGATGATTTGGAGTGCTTTGAGCGGAACGGGGACGTTCGCCCTCGCACTCGCTCCGCTCGCGCTCCGATAGCGCTCGGTCCAGCACCCCGGCCGCCTTTTGGGGTCAGCGTCTGTTTGTCCGTCCGGGGACGTTCGCCCTCGCACTCGCTCCGCATCCGCTCCGATAGTGCTCGGTCGAAGTCCCCGGCCGGCTGTGATCGAGCCGGTGCTCGGTCGAAGTCCCCGGCCGCCGATCGGCCTGTCGTCTCGGGGTCCGGCCGTCCCCTTTATCAAGATGACAGGTTTGTCGGTTATACTGAACATATAACCCATGTTGTACCATCTCACCACATTCGGCTGTCAGATGAACGAGCATGACTCGGAGCGTATCCGTGGCGTGCTGGAGGCGGAAGGCTGGCAGGAAGCTGAGACCCCGGATGAAGCCGACCTGCTGGTTTTCAACACCTGCGCTGTGCGGGAGAGTGCGGAGAGCAGACTTCTGGGCAGGCTTGGTGAAGCCCGCAGGCTGAAGTCCATAAAACCCGGACGGCTGGTGGCGCTTGGGGGATGTTTCGCTCAGGCCCGGAAGGACGGAATCTTCCGCCAACTGCCCTTCCTCGACATTGCCTTCGGCCCGGCGGATATCGCCCGGCTGCCGGATCTGGTCGGGGAAGCAGCGGACAGTGAGGCGCATGCATCCTCTTTCGATGGCACCGCCGCGCCGGTCTCCAGCCTGCCCTCACGGCGGGGGAGCAGGACCCGTGCCTGGGTCCAGGCCATGACCGGCTGCACCAACTGTTGCAGCTATTGCATCGTCCCCAGGGTGCGGGGGCCGGAGCGCAGTCGCATCCCCTCCGACATCGAAGGTGAGGTGAGGGAGTTGGTGGATGACGGGGTGACCGAGATTACCATCCTTGGCCAGAACGTCAACGCATACGGCAACGACCTGGCGGGTGAGGGGAAGCCGTCATTCGCCGCCCTCCTGGAGCGTCTGGATGCCATCGCAGGCCTGAAGAGGATCCGCTTCACTACCTCCCATCCCAAGGACCTGGGGCCGGACCTGATAGAGGCTATGCGGGACCTTCCGTCGGTCTGCGAGCATATGCATCTTCCTGCCCAGTCCGGTTCCACGCGCATACTGGAGCGTATGAAGAGGAGGTACACGCGGGAGAGATATCTGGAGCTGGCCGACCGGCTCCGGCAGGAGGTCGGTGGCGTTGCTCTCACTACGGACCTGATCGTGGGTTTTCCCGGTGAGAGAGAGGACGACTTCTATCGCACCATGACCCTGGTAGAGCGCTGTCGCTTCGACGGGGCCTTCACTTTCGTCTTCTCCCCGCGGCCGGGAACGGAGGCGGCCAGACTGCCGGGGACCGTCCCCCGGGGAACGGTACGACGGCGGATGAAGGAACTGGTCGAACTCTCGCAGGCCAAGGCCCTGGAGAACAACCAGGCGCTGTCGGGAAGGGAGATGGAGGTGATGGTCGAGGGCCCCAGCCGTCTCGCCGGTGGCCAGTTGAGGGGCAGGACCCGCTCGAACAAGATCGTGAATTTCCGTCCCGACGGTGCGGGACCATCCCTCGTGGAAGGCGCGCTCGTATCCGTACTGATAGAATCGGTCACATCCACGACGCTGAAGGGGCGCCAGGTGGCTGCCGGTGGTCCCTGACAGCTGGAATATCAAGATTAAACCTGCCAGTTGCGGGTAGAATCATTAATCAGCAAAAAAACCTGGTGCGAGGCGCCGCTCTTTGGCGAGAAGGCCGAAGGCGATGCGCCTCAGGACTGACAAAGGATGCAAGACGCTGTTCTTCGGCGAGAAGGCCGAAGGCGATGCGCCTCCGGACTGGCACAGGGAAGAAAAGCGGAAGGAGAGAGGCAGCGATGGAACCTCCCGGGCTCGCAACACGCCAGCCGGCGGTGGCGGGCCGGTTCTATCCCGGCGACGGTGAGACCCTCGCCGCCACCATCAGGGAGAAGCTGGGGGACGGACCGGCGCGGGCGGCACTGGGGTTGATGGCGCCGCACGCCGGCTACATGTATTCCGGCGCCGTGGCGGGCGCGGTTTACGCCTCCGTACGTATGCCGCAAAGGTTCGTCATCATCGGCCCCAATCACACCGGGCTGGGTACGCCCGCTTCCATCATGACGCGGGGACGCTGGCTGACGCCGGCAGGCGAAGCTGATATCGATACGGACCTGGCGGAAGCCATCCTCAGCAACGGCGATGTGCTGGCGGAGGATGCTTCGGCCCACGTCCATGAACATTCCATCGAGGTCCAGCTGCCGTTCCTTCAGTACCTGGCGGACGGGATGGAGTTTGTGCCGGTCTGCATGATGACAGCAGATCCCGGCCACTGCCGGCAGGTCGGGGAGGCCGTTGCCGTCGCCGCCGGGGAGGCAGAGGACGATGTCCTGATCGTGGCCAGCTCGGACATGACCCATTACGAGAGCCAGGAGGAGGCCGGGCGCAAGGACAGGATGGCTATCGACATGATCCTGGCCCTGGATGCGGACGGTCTGCTGGAGACGGTACAAAGGCATGGCATAACCATGTGCGGTGTTGCGCCCGTGGCGGCCATGCTCCACGCCTGCAGGATGATGGGGGCCTCCGGGGCCGAGCTGGTGCGCTACGAGACGTCGGGTGACGTCACCGGTGACTTCAGCCAGGTCGTGGGTTACGCCGGTATCGTCGTCAGGTGAAGGAAGGGTGACGCCATGAACGGGACAGATGACAACCTGGCCGGCGGCAACGACACGCCTCGAACCAATCCCGCCTCCTTCGCCCGCGCGGTGATAGAAGCCGCGACGGGTGCCGGGCCGCTGCCACAGCCTCCCGATGAGGGGTTTTACCGGCGTCGCGCCGCCTGCTTCGTCAGCATCAAGAAGCATGGCAACCTGCGCGGCTGCATCGGCACGCTGGAGCCGGCCGAGGAGGACCTGGGCGGGGAGATAGTCCGCAACGCCCAGTCCGCCGCCTTCGCCGATCCCCGCTTCCCGGCGGTGACGGCGGAGGAGACGGACGAGCTGAGCATCAGTGTCGATGTTTTGAGCGAACCGGAGGAAGTGACCGATCGCGAGCAGCTCGACTGCAGGGAATACGGCGTGATCGTGAGCAGCGGCTATCGCCGTGGCGTCCTCCTGCCCGACCTGGAAGGAGTGGACACGGTGGAAGACCAGCTGTCCATCGCCTGCCAGAAGGCGGGCATCGGCGCGGGGGAGGACTTCAATATCAGGCGGTTCACGGTCAGGCGCTATACAGAACAGGACTGATGGAAGCGCCCGCGGCGGCGTACCTGCTCGGGATAGCAGGGGCGGGAGTTCATAGGGGGCGGCCCCGTCAGGGGCCGCCCCCTTCTCCCGTGGTTCAGCCTGCCGTATCCGTACTCGTGCTCCTGCTGAGGAACATGCTCCAGAAGGTGACCAGAGCGCCGATGAGCAGGCTGGCGCCGAAGAAGATGGCGACCTTGAACCAGAACTGCATCTGGCCCTGTGCGGTCATGAAGCCCAGCCCCATCACACGCTCGATGTATGTCTGCAGCACGCCGGCGATGCCGAAGGCGGTGCCCAGACCGATCACCGACAGCCCCATGATCCAGAAGCCCCAGTAGGCGCCTCCGGTACTGGAGTTCATCCTGCCGCGCAGCCGGGGGATGGCATACCAGAACATGGTCAGATTGAGCAGCACATAGGCTCCGTAGAAGGCTACATGTCCGTGACTGGCAGTCACCTGGCTGCCGTGGGTGTAGTAGTTGATCTGGGGCAGGGTGTGGACGAAGCCCCAGGCGCCGGCGCCGATCAGGTGTCCCACGGCCGTGCCTACGGCGAAGGTCCAGACCACCTTGTTCCTGATCTGCGTGCCCTCACGCCGGTGGGTGAGGAAGGTATCCACCACCATGGCGATGATGGGGATCACCTCCATGGCGCTGAAGATGCCGCCGACCCAGAGCCAGGCCCGGGGCGTACCCAGCCAGTAGTAGTGATGACCGGTGCCGGCGATGCCGGTGAACAGAAAGAGCGCTGTCTCCAGGTAGAGGTACTTCTCCACTACCTGTCGCCTGACACCGGTCACCTTGTACAGCACGAAGGCCAGGATGGCGGCGGTCACCAGCTCCCAGGCGCCCTCCACCCACAGGTGCACCACCCACCACCAGTAGAACCAGTCGATGGTGAGGTTGCGGTAGAAGGGCATGCCGAACAGATAGAGCAACGCCAGGAAGACCAGGCCGCCCAGCAACATGCCGGTGATGGCGTTCTTCTTACCCTTGATGACCGTCATGCCGACGTTGAACAGGAAGATGAGGGCGCCGATGACGATGAAGAAATCCAGCAGGGTGGGTATCTCCAGGATGGGACGCCCCTGGGTCCAGCCGAAGGCGAACCCGATAAGGGCGGCGACACCGGTCACTACCAGGATGATCAACTGGAGATAGGCCAGCTTGACGCTGAATATCTCTCTTTCGGTCTCTTCTGGCACAAGATAGTAGGCTCCGCCCATGAACCCCAGCAACAGCCACAGCACCAGCAGGTTGGTATGCATGGCCCTGGTCATGCCGAAAGGCAGGACGTCGACTATGTTCTGGGGGATGGTGAAGGCGTAACTTATCGCCAGCCAGATGCCCACGACGATCTGGAGGACGAACAGGGCCAAGGCGATGAGGAAGTACCAGTAGGCCACGGTCTGTGAGCTGTAGGGGACAGAACCGTCCTCTCTGGAACCAGCATCCGCAGCGTTGTTCGCGATCACAGCTTCATTGGCTGCCATTATCGATCACCTCCCTGTTTTGCCAGGAATATTCCGATCTCCGTCCGGTCGTCATCGCTGACGGAGCTTTGCGCCGGCATTCTCGAGCCGGGGTCCACCGACGTCGGGTCGCCGATATACCTGGCGATGGTCACTGCGTCGTACCTGTCGCCGATATCGTCGAGGGCCGGGCCGGTGCCGCCTCCGACGCCGCCGATGGAATGGCAGCCCATGCATTCCTGTTTGAAGGCGATGGCTCCCAGGGACAGGCCGGTGCCTGCCAGCCGCCGCTCCTCCGACGAGAGCGCCCGGTTCCTGTCCTGTGGCGGCCAGTCGTTGTTCTCGATGTTGCCTGTCCATTCCAGGAAGGCGACCAGGTCCTGCGCTTCCTGGTCTGTCACGCCCAGGTTGGGCATCTTGCGGAAGGAGCCGGCATATACCTCCTCCGGGCGTTGCACGGAGGCGATGATGCCGTCGGCGCCGATGCGCTGGTATACGTTGGTCAGGTCGGGGGCGTAATAGACGCCGAAACCGAGGATGGTGTGACAGTTGTTGCAGTTCTTCTTCTCCCAGACGTGCTTTCCCGCAACCACCTGTTCGCTGAGCCTGTCGGCGTGGGTGAGCACATCGACCTGGTGGTGAGTGTCCCAGGTCAGGAACAGGAAGATCGCCAGGGAGGAGGCGGTGCCGATGATGAATATCCAGAACGCGGCTCGTTTGCTCATGAAAAAGCACCTCCCGGACGGTGTGTACCATGCCGGGCATCCTGCGGTCGCACCGGCTGTATCACCACTGGTTTACTGGTACCGGTCTGTTGTTCCACGGGCCGCTCCTTTCATGTCCATGTTTGTGATCCAGACACCCGGAAAAAGGTGTTCCAACGGCGATGGCGGAAGCCATGCATATGTAGCCTGGGAATATATATCACTATATTCACAGTGTCAATAGGGTAATTACCTGATATGATATTTTATGGATGGAAAAGGCGTTGGTTCCCACCCAGTCGAGGAGATGTGTGAAACAGAACAACGAAGACACGATCAGACTGCTTGCCGATGCCACCAGGCTGAAGATTTTCCGGGCGATCCTCTCCAACCGGGGTGAAGGGATGACCGCTGCCGACGCGGCCGCCAGGTTCGGGGTCCACGCCAACGTGGCGCGGATGCATCTGGAGAAGCTGGCTGGAGCCGGACTTGTCCGGTCCGGATATCGCAAGTCCGCCGGCGGCGGACGGCCGGCGCGTTTTTATTCCGCCGGAGGAGGCATGGTAGCCATTCAATATCCGCCGCGCGACTACATGCTGCTGGCTGATATCACCCTCGATTCCCTCTCCTCCGGTAAGAAACCGGAAAGCATTGCATGGAGCTACGGTTTCGAGCTGGGGGAGTCGGCGCTGACGGAAGCTGCTCTCGACAGGGATGACGCGAAACGCGAGGAACTGGTGGGACTCTTTGAGAGAATCGCCGGGGAGCAGGGCCTTTTCGCCGAGGTCTCATCGCGCGGTGAGGGTCATCTGCGTCTGCTGATATACAACTGCTGTTTCCGTGAACTGTCCACGCGGCATGGTGGTCTGGTGTGTTCCATCCATCGTTCCATGTTCCTGGGGTTGAGCGAAGCCATCTTCGGCAAGGCCAGGGTGACGAGCAGTTCCGGGATCGCCACAGGCGGTGACAGCTGCAGGTTCGAGATAAAATACTGATGATCGCCATCTTCGGTCCCACCGCCGTGGGAAAGAGCCGTGTCGCCGTCGAGGTGGCAAAGCGGTGCAAGGGAGAGATCGTCTCCGCCGACTCCATGCAGGTCTACAGGGGCCTCTCCATCCTCACGGACCAGCCGGGGCCGGACTTGCTCAAGGCTGTTCCTCATCACCTGGTGGGCTCGATATCCCCGGACCGGGAGTACAACGCGGCCCTGTTCGTACGGGACGCGGAAAAGTGTCTGGAAGGAATCGTCTCCCGCGGGGCTGTGCCCGTGCTCGCCGGCGGCACCGGCCTCTATCTGCGGGCGCTGCTGGGAGGCTTCTCGTTCGCCGGAACCGGAGAGGAGGGCAGCCGCCGCCGCTGGGAGCGGTTCATCGCCGAGGAGGGCTGTGAGGCTGCATGGGAAGAGCTTGAGCAGATGGACGCGGAGGCGGCGGCGGCCGTAGACCGCAAGAACCCGCGGCGGCTGGCGCGGGCGCTGGAGGCGGCCAAGGCGGCCCTGGAAAGCCGCAGCGGGGCAATGCTGGAAAGGGAGCGCATGTGGTCGCCGGATTCTCCCTATAAAGCGTTCTCCTTCGGGCTGGAGATGGACCGGGGCGAGCTTTACCGACGGATCGACGCGCGCGTAGGGGAGATGTTTGAGCGCGGGGCGGTGGAAGAGGTGCGCCGGACGCGCCGGGGCGGCGTCTCAAGGACCGCGGCCCAGGCTATCGGCTTTCGGGATATCTGCGACTACCTGGACGGCAATGCAAGCCTGGAGGATGCCATCGCCGCCATCAGGCAGCGCAGCCGCCGCTACGCCAAGCGCCAGCTTACCTGGATGCGAAAGATGCCTGATATTGCTAGAATCGACCTGTCTGCAGGCGACGTGGCGGCGGCCGCCGGAACCATCATCGAGCGTATCCGCACCGAGGGTTGAATGGCAGAGTTTTCCAAGTGGCAGGGTATCGGCAACGACTATGTCATAGTCGCATCCTCAGACCTGCCCTTCGAACTCACGCCCGAAAGGGTGACGGCGATATGTGACCGTCATTTCGGCATCGGTTCGGACGGTATCCTGGCCTGGAGTGAATCCTCCATAGCCGAGTTCCGGCTCGATATATACAACCCGGACGGCAGCCGGGCGGAGATGTGCGGCAACGGCATCCGCATGCTGGCCCGGCATCTTCACCAGGGGGGCCTTGCCGGCAGCGACACCTTCAGCATCGATACGGACGCGGGCATCATCACGCCGACGGTGCAGGCTGACGGGATGGTGCGGGTGGAGATGGGACGCGCCAGGCTGGGGGGACCGGCCATAAAGGGGTTCGACGGCAGCAAGGGGAAGGGCGAAGCGGTGCTGGAGAAGCTCGACGCCGGTGGAGTCGGATATACCTTCACCTTCGTGGACATGGGAAACCCCCATTGTGTGATCATGGTTGCGGACCTGGATTCGGTGGACCTGGCGGCGGAGGGACCACCCATCGAGAACCATGAGTTCTTCCCCAACCGCACCAACGTGGAGTTCGTCCGCAGCGATGGACCGGCTGAACTGACGATGAAAGTATGGGAGCGGGGCGTGGGGGAGACGCGCGCCTGCGGTACCGGCGCCTGCGCCGTGGCCGTGGCGGCATGCAGCAACGGCCGGGCGGAGAGTCCCGTGGTGGTACATCTCCCCGGCGGCGACCTGGAGATCGAGGTTGACGATGACCTCGATGTGGTCATGACCGGTCCGGCCGAGGAGATATTCAGCGGGGCCATGTCCGGAGCTTTTATCAAGAGGATGAAGGAGCTGTGAAGATGAGATACTCGCGGCGCATGGATGGACTGCCTCCGTACCTTTTCGCGGAGATCGAACGCAGGATCGCCGAGAAGCGCAAACAGGGTGTGGACGTGATCAGTCTCGGCATCGGCGACCCCGATACGCCGACACCGCCCCACATAGTCGAAGAGATGCAGCGCCAGGTGGCTGATGCGGCCAACCACCAGTACCCGACCAACCGCGGCACCGACGAGTTCCGCCAGGCGGTCGCGGGTTTCTACAGCGACCGTTTCGGAGTCAGTCTCGACCCGGAGACCGAGGTCTTCCCCCTGCTCGGCGCCAAAGAGGCCATCGCCCATATCTGTTTCAACTTCCTCGACCAGGGCGATCTCTGTCTCAGCGCCGATCCGGGCTATCCGGTCTACACCAGTGGTCCCATCCTGGCCGGGGGAGAGCCCTATCCCATCCCCCTGGTGCCGGAACTGGGGTTCAAACCGGACCTGGACGCGATACCGGCGGACGTCCTGGAACGCTCCAGGATGCTGTTCGTCAACTATCCCAACAACCCCACCGGAGCCGTACTGGAGCCGGGAGACGACTTCTTCCAGCGGCTGGCCGCCTTCGGCCGGGAGCACGATATCGCCATCATCCATGACAACGCCTATTCGGAGATAACCTTCGACGGTTATGTGGCGCCCAGTTATCTGGAGGCTGACGGCGCCCGGGATGCGGGCATCGAGCTCTTCTCCCTCTCCAAGACCTATAACATGACCGGCTGGCGCATCGGCGCCGCCGTGGGCAACGCCGATATCATCGCCAAGTACTGGACGCTGAAGAGCAACATGGACTCGGGCATGTTCGCGGCGCTGCAGAAGACGGCCGCCTATGCTCTCACCCAGTCACAGCAATGCGTCAAGGACATGTGCGGGATCTACCGGCGACGGCGCGACCTGGTGGTGGGGACGCTCAGGGAGATCGGCATCGAGGTCACCCCGCCCCGGGGGACCATCTATATCTGGATCAGGGTGCCTGACGGCTTCACTTCCGGTTCCTTCGCCGACATGGTGCTGGAGAAATGCGGCGTGGTGGTGCCGCCCGGTTCGGGCTACGGTCCCAGCGGCGAGGGCTTCGTACGCATATCGCTGACGGCCCCGGACGATCGCATCGCCGAGGCGCTGGATCGCATAAAACAAAACCTTTAGGGACGTTCTTTAACGAATTAACAAACTTTACCAGGGACGTTGCCGGCCAGCAGCACCCGATGACGTGGAAAGTCGAACCGGTTCGTATATCGATGACAAGACAAGTCGACCGGTTCACATACTGAGTACTCATAAAGGCGGAATGAGCCGGATCTGGACAGAAGAAACGGACAAACACCTGAAAGCGCATATCTGATCGCGGTCCTGCCTGGGCCGGTCCCCGCCGAGGATGTGGACGAGCTGGCAGAGCTCAAGGAGCTACTGGCAACAGCCGGGGCGGAGCCTGTGGGCCAGATGATACAGCGCCGGGAACGGCCGGATCCCCGTACCTACTTCGGGAAAGGGAAGCTCCGGGAACTACAGAACGAGCTGGGGCGACTCGAGCCGGACCTGATCGTCGCTGAGGACGAGCTTACCCCCAACCAACAGCGTAATCTGGAGGACCGGCTGGGGCTGAGAGTCATTGACAGGACCGCTCTCATCCTGGACATCTTCGCCCAACATGCCCACACCGCCGAAGGGAAGCTGCAGGTGGAACTGGCCCAACTGGAGTTCAATCTCAGCCGTATGACCGGCAAGGGCATAGAGCTGTCAAGGCTCGGTGGCGGTATCGGTACCAGGGGTCCGGGTGAGACACAGCTGGAGGTGGACCGCCGTGTCGCCCACAAGCGCATAGGCAAGGTAAGGAAGCGGCTGAGGGAGGTGTCGGCGTCACGGGATGTGATGAGGCGCTCCAGGCTTGCTTCCCGCCTGCCTCTCATCGCTCTGGCTGGTTATACCAACACGGGAAAATCCACACTGCTGAACGCGCTCACCAGCAGCAACGTCTCCGTCAGGGACCGCCTTTTTGAGACCCTCGACCCTACAACCCGCGCCTATGAGTTCTCCGGTCAGACCTTCCTGTTGACGGACACGGTGGGTTTCATCCGCAAGCTGCCTCATCAACTCGTCGAGTCTTTCCATTCCACGCTGGAAGAGACCCTCGTGGCGCACCTGATACTCCATGTCGCGGATGCGTCGATCCCTGAATCTGAACTCGAGGACGCAATAAGTTCTGTGGAGATGGTGCTGGAGGAGATCGAGGCGGCCTCCATACCGCGCCTGCTGGTGCTGAACAAGGCAGACCTGCTGGATGCTGATGAAGAGTCATTCCTCAGGCGCCGCTACCCGGAAGCGGTGCTGGTATCAGCTCTGACCGGCGAGGGGCTGGAAGGGCTGCGTGAGGAAGTCAGGGACCATTTCAATGAACGCCTTGTGCGGGTCAGCCTGCTGTTCCCCTATGGCGACGGCAAGGCTATCGGCGAGGTGTATCGGATCGGTGCGGATGTGGAGATTGACAGCACCCAGGAAGGGGTAATCATCAGGGCGAGAATCCCCCGGGAAGAGGCCGGGCGTTACTCACGCTTCAGGTACAGGGATGATGGATGATGCCGCCGCCGCTCGCTGGCGATGACCCGGGAACTGCAGGGAAGGCACCGGCGACGGGCCTGCTCCTGCTCCTCCTTTTTTCGCTCATGGTTCTGGCGTCGTGGGCGGTCTCCTGCGGCGGCAGTGATGAAGCGGCCGGTACCGGCGCCCGCACGCCTGCTGACGATCGGGCGGCGTCGTCCTCGCCGGCGCCCACAGCGGACGGCAGCGAGACGTTACCGGCCGGGGCGAAGATCGACCTGTGGCGGGGAGGGGCCAGGCTCAGGGGCGCGAACATCTGGCAGGCCCATGTGGACCACTCTGTCTACGAGGGGGTATACGGGAGCTCGCCTGTCGGTCCACCTTTCACCCAGGAGGATTTCAACCGCCTGTCGGCCCTGGGGGCCAACTATGTCAACATCTCCCACCCCGGCCTGTTCTCAGAGGATCCGCCCTATGGGCTGGATGAGGATGCCCAGGCGAACCTGGACCGCCTGCTTGAAATGATCGCCAACGCCGACATGTTCGCCGTCATCGCCTTTCGCACCGGTCCCGGCAGGGCCGAGTTCACATTCAATTACGGAGAGTCCCTTGAGGAAGCCGGAGATGAAGTGGGCTGGTTCCACCGCAGCGATTACAACGACCGTGTCTGGCAGGACAGGGAGGCGCAGGCGGCATGGGCCCGCATGTGGCGTCATACCGCCGAACGTTACCGCGAAAACCCGGTGGTGGCTGGCTATGAGCTGATGGTGGAACCCAACGCCAACGAGGTCCTCTACGACCAGTGGGACGCGGAAAGCTACTACCGGGAGCATGCGGGGGAGGTATCCGACTGGAACAACATATATCCGACCATGGTCCAGGCCATCAGGGAGGTCGACGACCGCACCCCGATCCTGGTCAGCCCCATGTCCTACAGCAGTCTCAGCTGGCTGTCCGAGCTGACCCTTTCAACCGACCCGCTGGTGATCTACTCGGTGCATCAGTATGAACCACTGGATTACACCCACCAGGAACCGCCTCTCGATATTCGGTATCCAGGGACGATGGACCTGGACGGCGACGGCGAGGAGGACTCGTTCGATACCGCTTTCATCACGGAAACCATCTATGGCGGCATGCGCAGGTTCCAGGAGGAAGACGGCATGACCCTGGCCGTCACCGAGACCGGCCTGATACGCTACGAGCCGGGGGCGGAACGTTTCATGTCGGACCAGCTGGCCCAATTCGACCGTCTGGGCGTCGGCACCGCCGTCTGGGAATGGAGCCCCGCCTTCCTTGACGGCTATTATAACGACGATTTCAACCTGCTTCACGGCGCCGACCCGCAGAACCATGACCGGGTCGAGGAAAGCGACTGCCTGGATGTGCTCAGGCGATACTGGTCACAGAACCGGGACAGGCCCTCCAACACAGGGTTTTGACCCGGCGGCTTGAGGATATCATTGACTATAGGCAAGAGGCCGGATGCCGCCGTCCCGGACTCTCGCGGTTGGCGGCGAAAGACAAGGGACAAATCCAGGAGGCCGGATGCACGCTGTTTCCGTTCGTCGCGTGTTCAAGACGGTTGCATTGACGGCATTGGTTCTGATGACGCTGCTTGTTTCGGCCTGCGGCGAGGCAGAGGGTGAGAAGGGGGGCGGCGTCGGGAACCATGATGCCACAACGCCGGCGCCGGGCCTGAGAACCATGGACACATCCGCCGCCGGCATGTCGCTCACCAGCGACGACGTTGGCAGTGGGGGGGAGATCGCCCGCGCCATCGCATGTGGGAGGCTGGGCGGAGACAACCGTTCTCCCCAGCTCTCATGGAACGGAGCGCCGGAGGGGACGGCTGGGTACGCCGTGGTGATGGATGACGAGGACCCGCCTTGCGGCACCGGGGCGGACGCCTGCCGCCATTGGGCCCTGTTCAACATCCCCGCCGCGGTCACAACCCTGGATGCAGGCGTCGATCCCGACGTCATCGAAGGCGTGACCATCGGGATGGCCTACGACGGCAAGCAGGGATACGCCGGTCCATGTCCGCCCTCGAGGCACACCTACAGCATCACGGTTTTCGCCCTCGACGCGCAACTGCCGTCTCTGCCGGCTGGGCTGGCGGTGACCCGTAGCTCCTTCCGGGAGGAATATGGCGGCCATATCCTGGATGAGGCGACGCTGACCGGGTGGTTCTCCCCCTGAGCGTCATGTCGAAGACCGGGCCTGTACTACATCGCCTGGCTGCGGAAGGGGATCACCGCGCCCTGTCGCGCGCTCTTTCCGGGAAGCGGGAGGATATCGACACCTATGCTCCATACCGGGGACTGGAGGACATCATCATCAGGCATGGCCTGAAAGGGACGCCGTTGCACGTTGCGGTGGCGGCGGGCAGCAGGGAGTGCGTGGAGCTGCTGCTGGAAAGCGGCGCCGACCCTTCACTCTGCGTGATACAGAGTGAACGGGGGGATGAGGTGATCCCCTACGCCGATGCGCTCTATCTTGCCAGGGAGAGCGGCAGGGAGGACATCGCCCGCCTGATCCTGGAGAAAGGATAAAAAGAGATTAATTGATAACATCTCCTATATGTATCATTATTAATCACATTATGTAAAGACACCAAAAGTAATGAAGTTGGGATAATTAGCCAGAAATAATATAAAAGATATAAACATGTTATTACTTATGATAAACAAGGTCAAGGCAGATGATATCAAGGGAAAAAGACCTCGAAAGAAGTTACCGGGAAAAACTCAGGGAAAAAGATCCCGGGAAAACAGATCACGGGTGAGACAATGGCTCCGGGAAAGGACAATAACGCCATGATAATGAATTGGCTCCGGGAGCAGCCTGAGACCCTCCCTGAATCCACACTCGTTCCAGCGGCGTCAGGCTCAAGTGCGGTGCCGGCGTCAACCCCGCAGGAGGCAGGCGACGCCAAAAAGAAAGATCCAGGAAATAGAAATGGCTGGTGGGCAAGAATGACGCAAGGAAAAAGATGACCCAGGAATAGAACCAATTACCCCCGGGACAAGATAACGGAGCCAGGTAGTAGGATGACACCGGAAAAAATGACACCGGAATAAACAATCAGCCCGGATAAAACAATCATCCCGGAATAAACTAAGACCCTGGTATCAAAACGGATATCCCGGGAAAAGATGATTCGAGTAATATGATTCCGATATCATCTGAGGGCAAGACGCGGAATCACCAGGGGAAGTGATATGTGATGGCACGAAAGAAGAAGGGCAGTAAGAAAAAGCCCGCCATCGAGCCGCTTCGCAACGGACCCTATCACGTTAAGGGCCTGAAGAGGCTCACGGATGCGGAAGGGGAGCAGGAAGAGACGCGGGACGACCTCTTCCTCTGCAGGTGCGGCGGCTCGCACAACAAACCGTTCTGTGACGGCACACATGACAAGAACGGTTTCATCTCGGCAAGGATCACCGACGGTTCACTGGACAGGAGGATGGACTACAAGTCGAAAGACGGCAGGATAACCATACACGACAACCGCGGCATATGTTCGCATGCCGGCTACTGTACGAGCTGCGGCCCCAGGGTATGGAAGACGGGGGTGGAGCCCTGGATAGACCCGGACGGGTCGCCGGTAAAGAAAATAATCGAAGTGATCGAAAAATGTCCTTCTGGCGCGCTCAGCTACAGATTTGAGGGCAAGGAGTATCGCGACCGCGACAACGCGCCTGAGATAGTCGTTTCGAAAAACGGTCCATACCGCGTGCGTGGCGGGATAATGCTGGAGAGCCGGGAGCGTTGGGGCCGTGGGGCCTCCCGGGAGCACTACACGCTCTGCCGGTGCGGTGCGTCGAAGAACAAACCTTTCTGCGACGGCAGCCACTGGCATGTCGGTTTCCAGGACGACAGGGAAAAGACTACCGTCGCCGGGAAGGAGCTGCGCTGGCTCCGTGTCGGCGGCAAGGGCGAGTTGAGGGAAGGGCAGGTAAGGAAGGTGGAGGCGGCCGGCAGGGAGCTGGCGCTGGTCAGGCTCAGGGGTAGATATGCAGCCCTGGACGGTCGCTGCGCCCATATGGGGGGTCCCCTGGGGGAAGGGTCGCTGGAGGACGGCGTGCTCGTCTGTCCCTGGCATGGATGGGGCTATGACCCGTTCAGCGGCCGGGACCCCCGGGGTGTGCACGAACCTGTGGAAACATATCCCGTTGAGGAGCGGGATGACGGCGTCTATGTCCAGATGGAGGTGGTGACCTCCACCGGGCGCACCGTCAGCGATGTCATGGTGCAGACCATGATCAACTGGGGCATCAGCCATGTTTTCGGCATGGTGGGCTTTTCCATCCTGGGGATGGCGGATGCGGTGCGGCGGCAGGTGGAGAGGGGCAACCTTGCCTATATCGGCATCAGGCACGAGGGGGCCGCGGCCTTCGCCTGCTCAGCCTTCGCCAAGCTCACCGGCTACCCGGCGGCCTGCATGACCATCGCCGGACCCGGCGCCACCAACCTGCTCACCGGCCTGTGGGACGCCCGCACCGACCGGGCGCCGTTGCTGGCGCTGACGGGACAGGTGAAGGTTCAGGTGCTGGGCCCGGGGACCTTCCAGGAGATAGACCTGGCCGGCGCTTTCAATGAAGTGGCGGACTTCAGCCAGCCGGTGCTGAGGGACAGCAACCACGCGGAACTGATGACGCTGGCGTGCAAGCAGGCGCTGGTCGAGCGCAATGTCGCCCACCTGATATTCCCCGACTCTGTTCAGGAACTCGAAGCGGCAGCGACGGAGCTTCCTTCCCAGCCGCGCGGGCGTATAGGGCCTACCGCCATCGCGCCCCCGGCGGAGCAGCTGCGTGAGGCGGTGATACGGGTGCGGGAAGCCGGGCGGCCGGTGATAATCGTAGGCCATGGTGCCCGTGGCGGGATGGCGCAGGTGATGCGGCTGGCCGAGCGGCTGCGGGCGCCGGTGATGACCACCTTCAAGGCCAAGGGGTTGCTGGCGGACAGTCATCCCCTTGCAACCGGTGTGCTGGGGCGGAGCGGAACGCCGGTCTCCAGCTGGTTCATGAACCGGGCGGACCTGTTGCTGGTTTTCGGTGCGTCCTTCTCCGAGCATACGGGCATAGACCCCAATAAGCCGATCATCCAGGTGGACTTCGAACGCATGCCCCTGGGGCGCTTTCACCAGGTGACGGTGCCCGTGTGGGGTGACGCCGGCGTCACTGCCGGGCTCATCTGTGACGGGCTTGAGACGGGTGGCAAAGAAGGGGGTGGAGAAGCGGGCCCGGCGGCCGAGGACCAGCGGGAGGAGATAGCTGAGCGCTGGCGTCTCTGGCGCCGCGAGAAGCGGAAGAGGGCCCGGATGGACAGGGGCAAGGGCATCAGTTCGGCGGCGGTGTTCGCCGCCCTGGAGAAGGTGGCTCCCGATGACACCATCTTCACCGTGGACGTAGGCGACAACACCTATTCCTTCGGGCGGTACCTGGAGAGCAGGAACAACCAGGTGACCCTTATGTCGGGCTACCTGGGTTCCATCGGCTTCGGTTTCCCGGCGGCCATGGGCGCCTGGGCGGCACGGCCCCACCGGCCCATCATCGCTGTGGTGGGGGATGGGGGCTTCGGCCAGTATCTGGCTGAGCTGACCACCGCGGTCAAGTACGGCATGAATATCACCTGCCTGGTGCTGAACAACGGTGAACTGGGACTGATCTCCAAAGAGCAACGTGAGGCTGGCTGGCAGGAGGCGTGGGAGACGGACCTGAAGAACCCTGACTTCTCACGCTATGCCAAGGCCTGCGGCGCCTTCGGCGTGCGGGTGCGGAAGAAAGGAGACCTGCGCCGCGCTATCAGGGAGGCGCTCAGGCATGACGGTCCCGCCGTGGTGGAGGTCCTCAACGACGGGGACGTTCCTTAACGAATTAACAAACGGTCGGACGTCATCACTCGACGCCACCACTCGTGGTTCTCTCCGGTTCAAAAATAAACCGGAGGGTCATATCTATCGTTCGATGTTTGCTTCATCGCGGATTTAATATCGGTCACGCAGGGACGAACGATGGGCGGAGCGGCCATGGAGGATCATACCGCATGGCACGTTCAGCCGGAACGAACTCATGTCCGGAAACGTGGATGCGGCCAGGAAGTTCTACGTGGATCTGCTCGGTTGGGCTACTGAGGACGCTCCTCCGGGGCTGAGCATCATACCCTGGGGGAAGATACAAAGGCACAGGTCTGTGCATGGTGGAAAGAGGGGCTGAGTGGAAAGATATTCGGTCGATTACGGCCAAAGCGCAGTTGTGTTCTGATAAACTGGCGCCGTGCGCATAACGATAAAAAAACTGCACCCAGCGGCGATCATCCCGGAGCATGCCTATGATGACGGCGACGCAGGGGTTGACCTCGCCAGTGTCGAGGAGCTGACACTGAGGGAAGGGGAACGGGCGCTGGTTCCCACGGGCATCGCCGTGGCCATCCCCCAGGGCTTCGGCGGCTTTGTCCAGCCACGCTCGGGTCTGGCGGCCAGGCATGGTATAACACTCACCAATTCACCTGGCCTGATCGACAGCAACTATCGTGGAGAGATAAAGGTCATCATGCAGAACACGGGTCATGCGGATTTCGAAATCAGGGTGGGAGACCGCATCGCCCAGCTGGTGGTCATGCCGGTGGAGCAGGTGCAGTTCGAGGAAGTGGACGAGTTGCCGGACAGCGGCCGTGGTGAGGGCGGCTTCGGCAGCAGCGGGGTCCAGGGTGGGGGCTCTGTGATATAATTCACACCTGCATTCGGGACGTGGCGCAGTCTGGTAGCGCACTTGACTGGGGGTCAAGGGGTCGCCGGTTCAAGTCCGGCCGTCCCGACCAAGATATTCGGGGACGTTCCTTAACGAATTAACAAATTTGACTGTAATGAGAGCATCGGCATCGATTTCGGGAAAATAACTTAATTCGTTAAGGAACGTCCCTATTCAGAAAAGGGGCGCGGCGCCTTCGGCGCCGCGCCCCTTTCGTCTCTCACCCGTCAGGTTGTCATCCCTGAACAGGTTTACTGTTCGTACTGCTCGGCAGTCGTGCTTCTATGGCCAGAGGTAGTGGTTTCCACACTGGTCGTAACCTTCAGCAGAGATGGTCGTCTGGAAGGCCGTTACGCCGGTGGGAACGTTGTACTGGATAGTGAACGGAGCACTGCCTGCGGGGGCAATGTCTCCCAGGCCGATGGAAACGCCGATCGGGGTCACGCCATTGGTGGCCGTCTCACCGATGATGCCCACGCTGTAAGCGGTGGTTCCACCGTTGTTGCTGAGACTGAAGTCCACTGACAGGATGCCGGCGGTGTAGTCCGCCATGCTGGCCCAGTAGACGTTGGTCGTGGCGAGGTCGAGT
>CAZCCR010000004.1:0-80017 GCA_964497425.1 uncultured Gaiellales bacterium | reverse complement strand
AGGCGGGTCAATTTTGAATCGTCACTAGTGGGTCATTATTGCATCGTCAGCGACACCGAGACAGTGGACCCCGAGGGCGAGACCACCGCCTTCTCCTACAATGCCTCCGGGTGTCACCAGCAACGCTAAAGTTCCCCTGAACAGCAAACTAATTTGTCCCTCCGGACGAGCGATCGATTATCCTGTAAGTCTTCCTGGCGCCTGAATTGACGAAAAAGCGCTCCAGCTAATATAATTCCATCCCTACAACCTGTTAGTTCCCAATTTCACAAATCCCGATCTGAAAGGAGCGTAACGGTGCCTGAAACCAAGACACCTCCAGACATAGATATCGCCCAGGCGGCGGAGATGAAGCCCATCACCGAGATAGCGGCAGAAGCCGGCATCCTCGAGGATGAGCTGGAGCTTTACGGCAATTACAAGGCCAAGGTCGACTACATGAAGATCCTGGAGCGATTGAAGGACGAGCCCGACGGCAAGCTCATCGACGTCACCGCCATCACCCCGACCCCCTGGGGCGAGGGCAAGACAGTCACCTCTCTGGGTCTGGCCCAGGCCTTGAAGAAGATCGGCAAGAAAGTCTTCCTCTGCCTGCGCGAGCCCTCCCTGGGGCCGGTGTTCGGCATCAAGGGCGGCGCCGCCGGCGGCGGCTACGCCCAGGCGATCCCCATGGAGGACCTCAACCTGCATTTCACCGGCGACATCCACGCCGTCAGCGTCGCCAACAACCTGCTGGCGGCGATGATCGATACCCACCTGATGGAGGGACGAAACAAACTGAACATCAATCCGCTCACCGTGAGCTGGCGCCGGGTGGTGGACATGAACGACCGGGCGCTCCGGCATATCGTCGCCGGGCTGGGCGGCTACCTCAACGGCACGCCGCGCGAGACCGGTTTCGACATCTCGGTGGCATCGGAAGTGATGGCCATCCTGGCCCTGGCCACCGACCTGAGGGACCTGCGCCAGCGCATGGGCCGTATCGTCTTCGCTTACGACCGTGACGGAAACCCGCTCACCGCCGAGGACATCGGCGCCGCCGGCGCCATGACGGCGTTGATGAAGGAGGCGCTCAAGCCCAACCTGATCCAGACGCTGGAGCATGGCCCCGTCTTCATGCACGCCGGCCCCTTCGCCAACATCGCCCACGGCAACAACTCGGTGCTGGCCACCAAGGTGGCGCTCAAGCTGGCGGACTACGTCATAACCGAGTCCGGCTTCGGCGCCGACCTGGGGGCGGAGAAGTTCATGGACATCACCTGCCGCGCCGGTGGTTTCTCCGCCAGCTGCGTCAACATCACCTCCACCATCCGCGCCCTGAAAATGCACGGCTTCGGCCGCAACTGCACCCAGGAGGAGCTGGAACAGGAGAACCTGGAGAAGTTAGAGGAGGGCTGCCAGAACCTGGCCAAGCAGATAGAGAACATGAAGCAGTTCGGCATCCCCGTGGTGGTGACGGTGAACCGCTTCGCCGCCGACACCGACGCCGAGGTGGAGCTGGTACAGAAGAAGGCCATCGAGTTCGGCGCCGAGGCCTGCAACCCCATCACCGTGCACCGCGACGGCGGCGACGGCGGTATCGACGCCGCCAATGCGGTGGTAGAGGCCTGTGACCGCGACAGCGATTTCCACTTCCTCTATCCGGACGACGCTCCTATCAAGGAGAAGATAGAGACGATCGCCACGAAGATGTACGGCGCCGACGGCGTCGACTACATGCCGGAGGCGGAACAGAAGATAGAGGCCTTCACCAGGGCCGGTTGGGACAAACTCCCCATCTGCATGGCCAAGACACACCTGTCCCTGTCCCACGATCCCATGCTGAAGAACCGGCCCACCGGCTTCCGGGTGCCCATCCGCGACATCCGGCCCAGCGTCGGCGCCGGCTTCCTCTACCCGCTGCTGGGAACCATGTCGACCATGCCCGGCCTGCCGGAACGGCCGGCGGCGGTGGACGTGGACATCGACGTGGAGACGGGACAGATCAAGGGCCTGTTCTAGAGGCAGGACAAAAGTTATCCGAAAGGAGGCGCAGCCGAGCTGCGCCTCCTTTTTGTTTCCTTCAACCGGGAGTCGGATATAATATGCGCCATGAGTGAACCAGCAACGCACACTATCATCTTCCAGCCCGGGGACATCGTCTGTGAGGGTGTGCCCCACGGGGCCAACCTGCTGAGGGTGGCGCTGCTGGAGGGGGTGCACATCAACGCTTCCTGCGGCGGCACCGGCGGTTGCGGCAAATGCCGGGTGGTGATCGATGCCGGCGAGTACGAGGGTGGCAGCGGCGCCAAGCTCTCCGATGAGGATTTCCAGTCGGGTCTCAGGCTCGCCTGCCGCATCAAGGTGCTGGGGGACCTTACCGTCACCGTGCCCGAGGAATCCCGCATGGGCGACGCCGTGGCGCTCACCCATGAGCGCCGTCCCGGCCCGGGACGGGTGCTGACCGCCCAGGACCTGGAGCAGCTGGTGGAAGGCTGGAGCGTCGATCCGGTCGTGCGCAAGTTCCTGCTGACCCTGGAAGAGCCGGAGGCGGCCAACAACATCAACGACCTGGACAGGCTGAAGCTGGGGCTGAAAAGCCAGCACGGCATCGAGGACGTCTCCGTCGATTTCGATGTCATCCGCGACCTGCCAACGGCGCTCAGGGCCGAAAACTGGCAGGCGACGGCGACGGTGGTGGACACATCCCGCGGCCCCAAGGTGATACAGGTGGTCCCGGGCGACGAGACCGGCGACGACTATTCCATCGTGCTGGACATCGGCACCACCAGCATCTACGCCCAGCTGCTGGACCTGGGCAGCGGCGAGACCCTGGCACAGGCCTCCGACTACAACGGCCAGATCAGCTACGGCGAGGACGTCATCACCCGCATAGTCCACGCGCGAAAAGCGGAAGGCAGGAAGCAGCTGCAGGAAGCCGTCGTGGCCACCATCAACGGCGTTATCGGCAAGGTGCTCGAGAAGACCGGTATCGACGCCTGCCAGGTGTCCCACATGGTGGCGGCCGGCAACACCACCATGACCCATCTGCTCACCGGCGTCGACCCGGCCCATATCCGCATAGCCCCTTACGTGCCGGCGGCGGTTTTCCTGCCACCGGTGAGGGCGGCCGGCCTCGGCATCGAGGCTTGCGCCCACGTGCATCTCTATACCTTTCCCTGCGTCTCCAGCTACGTGGGCGGAGACATCGTCAGCGGCATCATCGGCTCGGGGGTCTTCCAGACGGACAAGGTGACGCTCTACGTGGATATCGGCACCAACGGCGAGGCGGTGGTGGGCAACCGCGAATGGCTGGTGGCCACCTCCTGCAGCGCCGGCCCCGCCTTCGAGGGGGGCGGCATACGCCATGGCATGCGCGCCACCCGCGGCGCCATCGAGGCGGTGCAGGTGGAGCCCTCCACCGGCGAGCCCCACATCCTCACCATCGGAGGGAAGAAGCCCCTGGGCATCTGCGGCTCCGGCATCATCGACGCCGTGGCCGAGCTGCTGGAGGCGGGCATCCTGGAGCAGAACGGCAAGTTCAATCAGGAGGCTGAAGGCGAGTGGCTCAGGAAGAACAAAGATGGCCAGTGGGAATACGTACTGGTGCGCGAGGAGTATACGGCCGCCGAACGCGGCGACATCGTCATCACCGAGCCCGACATCGACAACCTGATGAGGGCCAAGGGAGCTATCTTCGCCGGCATCAGCACCCTGCTGGACAGTGTCGGCATGGACATGTCCGCCGTGGAGCAGGTATACGTGGCCGGCGGTTTCGGCAAGTACCTGCAGCTGGACCGGGCGGCGGCCATCGGCCTCTTCCCGGAGATGGAGCCGGAGATGTTCACCTTCGTCGGCAACGGCTCGCTGCTGGGGGCGCGGCTGGTGTCCTTCTCCCGCGAGATGCTGGCGGCGGCGGAGAACGTGGCGCGGATGATGACCAACATCGAGCTTTCCGACAACCAGCAGTTCATGGACGAATACATGGCGGCGCTGTTCCTGCCACATACGGACCTGAAATGGTTCCCGCGCATGGGAAAGATACTGGAGAAGCTGAAATGACGCTCCCGCCGCCAGACCCGCGGTCCAGGCGCCCGGCACGTGGCAGGGGGGTGGACGCGTGAGCACCATAGCCGTAGCAGGCAAGGGCGGCACCGGCAAGACCACGCTCTGCGCCCTGGCGGTACGATACCTGATCAGCAGGGGCGAGACGCCGGTGCTCTGCGTCGACGCCGACCCCAACTCCAACCTGGGCCAGACCCTGGGCGTAGAGGTGGGCATCACCGTGGGCTCGGCGCGCGAGCAGGGGTTCGCCGGCGACCGCGAGCTGCCCTCGGGCATGACCAAGGACGACTTCGTCCAGTACAAGATACAGGAGGCGTTGGCCGAGTCCGAGGGTTTCGACCTGCTGACCATGGGACGCCCCGAGGGGGCGGGGTGCTACTGTTTCGCCAACAACATCATCCGCCGCTACATGGACGAGCTGGCCGGCGATTACCGGCATGTGATCATGGACAACGAGGCGGGACTGGAACACCTGTCCCGGCGCACCACTCGCAGGACCGACTTCCTGCTGGTGGTGTCCGACGCCGGCATCCGCGGCGTGGGCGCCGCCCGCAACGTGCTGGACCTGGCCGAGGAGATGGACCTGGAGGTGGGGGAGAGTATGTTCGTGCTCAACCGTGCCAGTGACTCCGCGCGGGAGGCGCTGCTGCCCGAGATTGAGCGCCTGGAGCTGCCGCTGGCGGCGGTCATCCCCGACGATCCCTCTCTTTTCGAGGCGGAGGTGGCGGGCCGCTCGCTGATGGAGCTGCCGGACGACTCGCCGGCAGTTGACGCCGCCACGCCTCTCTTTGATAAGATTTTCCAATAGGGACGTTGTTTCCTTTTTGCCTTTCAACGAGGGGATGCCATACAGGGGGAGCGATTCATTTCTGACCTGGTAACCGACCGGCCATCCAAAATGCGGCAACATCAATCTCCAATCGTCAAACAGAAGGGATGAAGATGACTGCACAGATAATCGACGGCAAGAAGATCTCCTCCGATATCCGCGCGGAGGTGGCGCTGGATGTAAAGAAGATGCAGGAAGAGCACGGTGTCACGCCGGGACTGGCGGTGGTGCTTGTGGGTGAGGACCCGGCCTCCCAGGTGTACGTAAGCAACAAGGAGAAGGCCTGCCAGGAGGTGGGCTTCAACTCCATCAAGCATGAACTGCCGGCGGACACCGGCGAGGACGACCTGATGAGACTGGTGGACGAGCTCAACGGCAGGGATGACGTGCACGGCATCCTGGTGCAGCTGCCGCTGCCGGACCAGATCGACGAGGAGCGGGTGCTGCTAAACATCGACCCGGACAAGGACGTGGACGGTTTCCATCCCATGAACGTGGGCAGGCTGGCCGTGGGGGCGCCGGTGTTCGTCTCCTGTACCCCCGCCGGGGTCATCGAGCTGCTCAAGCGCAGCGGCACGGAAATGGAAGGAGCCAACGCCGTGGTGGTGGGCCGCAGCAACATAGTGGGAAAGCCGGTGGCGCTGCTGCTGCTGGAGGAGAACTGTACCGTGACCATATGCCATTCCCGCACCAGGGACCTGGCGGCTGTCTGCCGCGAGGCGGACGTGCTGGTGGCGGCGGTGGGCGTGCCGGAGATGATCAAGGGCGACTGGATAAAAGAGGGCGCAACGGTAATAGACGTAGGCATAAACCGCACCGAGGACGGCCTGGTGGGTGACGTGGAGTTCGCCGCCGCCGGCGAGCGGGCGCGGGCCATCACTCCCGTCCCCGGCGGTGTCGGTCCCATGACCATCGCCATGCTGATGAAGAACACGCTGAGGGCGGCGGAGCTGACGGTCACGGGCTGAGCCTTGCCGGAGTCGCCAGGGCGCATGTTCGTGTTTATCTGGTGTGGGGTGATGTGGTTCTACGTCGCCTGGTCATGAAATATATCCCAGTATCGCGGTAGAACGGCGGAACCACCGGATATCCGGATCTGGAATGAGGGCAGGATGTTTGTGACATGGCGGTATGGGACATATGGATACGACAGCATCGGTGGTCAGGATGTGCATGAAAGGAAGAAGAAGGCTAAGGCAAGGGGCATGGAAGATGAAGAATGGGTGTTCAATAAACAGGATGGAGGAGACATGAAGCGGTTATTGGTAATCACAGTATTGACATTGGCTGCCGGCCTGTTGCTGGCTCCGGCGGCCCTGGCTGCCTGGCCGGCGAACTGTGGCCAGGTCAGTTTCAGCCTGACACCGTCCTCGGGGCCGGCGGGCACCGGTGTTACTGTCAGCGGCAGCGGCGCCATGGCGAACTTCCCTTTCAGCCTTTACTGGGATTCACCGACGGGAACCTTGCTGTACAGCGGTACCGCTGATGGCAACGGCGGCTTCAGCGCCACGGTCACAATACCGGCTGATGCTTCCGAAGGCGATCATTTCATTGTCTTTTCCGGTACGGATGAGTATGAAGCATCGGTCAACTGTCCCCAGGAATTTGTCGTGACCGGTAGTGTCCAGCAGGACGCCTACACCCAGCCCGTGACCACCCTTCCCAGCACCGGCGCCTTCCTGCTGCCGGCGGCGGGGTTGCTGGCGGCGGGCGCCGGATTCATCTTCACACGCAGGCGTGGATAGGACCGGGCTGCTCATGCTCGCTTAGAGGGTTGCGGATATAGCGGGGTTGCGGAAACAGCGCCGCGGGAGAAAAAAGTGCAAAGAGATGGGGCGGCCCTCCGGGCCGCCCCATCATACGCCGGATCACCGTCATCAGCCGAGTCCGCCCGGACTCAGCGTTTCAGGTAACCGATAACCTCGTCATCCGGCTTGGGCAGCCCGGCTATCTTCCATGCCGTCACCGGGTCCATGAACTCGTCACTGACGCAGCCATCCGGCTGGTGGACATACTTGCATACCGATGTGACTATGGGGAAGAAGCTGTGTTTCTCGTAGAACTGGCGCATGAACATCAGGATGTCCAGCTGGTCGTAGGTGAGAGGGCTAAGCCCCTCCTGCTGCGCCAGGGCGTTGGCGATTGTGTCGTTCCAATGCTCCGGGTCCTGAAGATAACCGTCCTCGTCGATCTCCACTGATGTCCCTTCATATTCCAGAACAGCCATTTTGCGCCTCCAATGCGATATTCCAGCCGGCAGTAATGCTGCCGACCCTGGTTTTCACCGTTGGCAGGGAAAAGGAGCGTCTTCCCTCCCGCCGGCGTGACCGGTGGCAAGTGCCGGTTCATTCAACCCCCAGTTCCTCCTCCAGGTCCTTGATGTACTGCTCGATCAGCGTACCGAGATAGAAACATTTTAACCCGTCCATGCATTCATCCGCGTCCTTCTTGTCCAGGAAAGCGTGGCGGCTGTGCCCCTCCCGGCTGAACGTGACCACCCAGGCGTCCCTTTCCTCGTCGAAGGAGAGGGCCAGGGCGATATGGTTTGCCCTGATCTCCGGGTAGAGTTCAAAGAGCTTGTCTTCCAGACCGACCTGCGTATAGCCCATCCTCTTCCTCCTTTTTCAGCTGACAATAAGCGGCATTCGCCACTTGCGCGGCGTACTGCTTCCCTCTGGCACTATCATCCCCCTCCGGGGCCGATGTTAAGCATCTTCACCGGCCCGGGTGGCGCGCCGGCGTCGCCTGCGAGGCGCCTGAAAGGCGGCTGGAAGGGCCGCTCAGCCCTCAACCGCCTCTAATATAGTGCATCTGCATTACTTATTGACCTGCGCCGTCATGCGGTGTTAATATCTCCACTTACGGCATGCTTGTGAAACATAACACAGGCGCCTTACGGCGACCTGGCGGAACGGGCAATCGCAAGGCGCCGCCGCGGAAGAAGCACAGGAAAACGGTGGCATCTTAACCAGGTCCGAGTACGCTGCGGGTTGATCAGCACAGACCCCGGCGCCTCGAACCTTTATTTTTAGGGCTGGGCGGACTCCGAAACCGACGCAGCCGCGTGTCTCCAAATCCGGACGAAGGAGAAACCTTGTCGTTCACACCACAGATTGAGAAATGCAAGGGCAGCATCAAAGAAGTGGCCATTGGCGCCGAGGGCAAGGTCGGCGGAGAGAGTACCTTTCCCTTCCATCAGTGGGAAGGGGAGATGCCCAACCCGCCCATGATAGCCATGGAGGTCTATGACGAGCCGCAGCCTGACTGGCCGGAGACGGTGCGCAAGGTATACGAGGATGTGATGGATGACCCCGTGGCCTGGGCGAAAAAATGCCAGGACGAGTTCAGGGCGGACGCCATCTGTCTGCAGCTGAGGAGCACCGACCCCAACGGCACCGACGCGTCTCCCGAAGATGCCGCCGCCACCGTGAAGAAGGTGTCGGAAGCGGTTGATATCCCTGTGCTTGTCTACGGCACCGGTTCTCCCGACAAGGACGCCGAGGTGCTGAAGAAGATAGCTGAGACCCTGCCTGACGAGAACATCCCCCTGGGGCCGGTGGATGACGCCAACCACCGTCTGGTGGGCGCCGCCGCCATGGGCTACAAGAAGCCGGTGGTGGCCTTTACTTCCATGGACGTCAACCTGGCCAAACAGCTGAACGTGCTGCTGGTGCAGCTGGGTGTCCCCGAGGACAAGATCATCATCGACCCCACCACCGGGGCATTGGGATACGGCCTTGAATATTGCTATTCTATAATGGAAAGGGATCGGCTGGCCGGCCTGGTTCAGGGCGACGACAAGATGCAGATGCCGATCTTCAACAACCTGGCTCCTGAAACCTGGAAAGCCAAGGAATCCAGGGTCAGCGAAGAAGAAGAACCCACCTACGGAGATGTAGAGACCAGGGGCATCCTCTGGGAGGCTATCACCGCTACCACCCTTCTTCTGTCAGGCACCAACATCCTGGCGATGCGTCATCCGCGCGCCGTGGAGCTGGTGCGGACGGCGGTTGAGGGACTCCAGGCCCAATCCAAGGAGAAAATCGCATCATGAGTGATCCCGAAGAGAAAAAGGCAAAGAAAAAGAAGGAAAGCTTGCCGAAGAGCATCGATCCGGCGGCGCTGGAGATGATAGACATCGCCGGCAAGGCCGGACATTCGACGGTCTTCTCCCGCGTCGACGAGATGAAGGCCTGTCCCATAGGCGCCGCCGGCTCCTGCTGCTCTCTCTGCGCCATGGGTCCCTGCCGCCTGGTGGGCAAGGACGCCGACGAGAAGACCGGCATCTGCGGAGCCAACCACGGCACTATCGGCGCCCGCTATATCGTCAGGTCTGTTGCCGGCGGCGTAGCCGCCCATTCGGACCACGGGCGTGACATCGCCCGGGCACTTCTGGCGGTCTCCCGGGGCGAGGCCCAGGGATACAGCATCCGGGATCCGGAGAAGCTGAAGAAGGTGGCGGAGCTGCTGGGCATCGAGCATGAGGGCAAGGAGATCCTGGAGCTGGCCGGTGAGGTGGCCGAGAAAGCGTTGGCCAACTTCAGCGGCACCGCCGGCGACGAGTTGAGCTACGTCAGCCGGGCTCCCGGGAAGCGGCAGGAGCTATGGCGCAAGCTGGGTCTTATCCCCCGCGGCGTCGACCGCGAGGTGGTGGAGAGCATGCACCGCACCCACGTGGGTGTGGACCAGGACGCTGAGCACCTGCTGGACCAGGCCATGCGTAACTCCCTGGCCGACGGCTGGGGCGGCGCCATGCTGGCCACGGACCTCTCGGACGTGCTTTTCGGCACACCCAAACCGCTGGTGGCGGAGGCCAACCTGGGCGTGCTCAAGGATGACGAGGTGAACATCATCGTCCATGGCCACGAGCCGACGCTCTCCGACATGATCGTAGCGGCGGCCCAGGACCCGGAGATCATCGAATACGCCAAGAGCAAGGGCGCCAAGGGCGTCAACCTGGCGGGCATATGCTGCACCGCCAACGAGGTGCTGATGCGCCACGGCATCCCGCCGGCGGGCAACTTCCTGCACCAGGAGCTGGCGCTCATCACCGGCTCCGTGGACGCCATGATCGTGGACGTCCAGTGCGTGATGCAGGCGCTGGCGCCCCTGGCGGAGAAGTTCCACACCAAGCTGATCACCACTTCGCCCAAGGCCAAGATCACCGGCGCCATCCACGTGGAGTTCGACGAGGAGCGTGCCCTGGACATGGCCAAGGAGATTGTGCGCATGGGCATCGACAACTACGAGAACCGCGGCGAGACCGCCATCCCCTCATACAAGGGCGAGCAGGTGGCCGGCTTCTCCCACGAATACATCAACTACATGCTGGGCGGGCGCTACCGCGCTTCCTTCCGGCCGCTGAACGACAACATCATAAACGGCCGTATCCAGGGAGCGGTGGCCATCGTCGGATGCAACAACGCAAGGGTGACCCAGGACGCGGGCATCATCCATCTCACCCGCGAGTTGATCAAGCGCAACGTGCTGGTGGTACAGACCGGCTGTGCCGCCCACGCTTCGGCCAAGCACGGCCTGCTGCAGCCGGAGATGCTGGAGGAGGCAGGCGAGGGCCTGCGGGAGGTCTGCGAGGCGGTGGGTATGCCGCCGGTGCTGCATCTGGGCAGCTGCGTGGACAACTCGCGCATCCTCACCATCCTCAGCCATGTGGTGGCGGAGGGCGGCCTGGGCGAGGACATATCCGACCTGCCCGTCGCCGGCATCTGCCCCGAATACTACTGCGAGAAGGCTCTGGCCATCGGCACGTACTGTGCAGCGTCCGGCGTTTATGTCGCTTTCGGTGTGCGCAACCCGGTCGCGGACTGCAAGGAGGTAGTCGAGCTGATGTCCAGCGGCTGGGAACAGAAGGTGGGAGGACAGCTGGTGTTCGAACCAGATTATGACAAGCTGCTGGAGATGGTCTGGAACCGCATCCAGGAGAAGCGTGAAGCGCTGGGCATCCAGGAGGAGAAGGAGCGGGTGCTGATGGACATGGCGGCCAGGCGAGAGCTCAAGGCCCACTGAGCCGGGCTCCGGGACTGAAAGGAACACAGGGATATGAGTAAAATAATCGCAACATCCGCAATCGCCGGGGCTCACCAGATATTCAACGAGGCCGAGGAATCCTTCCAGAAGGCCATGGACAGCGTCGGCGCCGATGCTGTCGTCGAGCTTCCAAACACCGGCTACTACCTGCCGGTCATCTACGGACTGACCGGCATCCGCGTGGAGAAGGTGGGGGACATGGAGCAGGTGCTGGGGCACGCGCGCGAGCTGCTGCCCGACGAGCCCTCGGACCGGCTCTGGACGCCTTATCTGGGCACCACTCTCGACGCCGGTATCGCCACGCTGTTCTGCGAGGAGATCATCGAGAGCCTCAAGTACCTGCTCGAGCCCGGGACATATACCGCCACGGACGCGCCCACGGAGGACAACCTCTGGCTGGGCGCCGCTGACGACGTCATCATGCGCGAGCGCGGCGTCGAGTTCGTAGACGGCACCGCCCCCGGCTTCGCCGCAATCACCGGCGCCGCCCCGGACGTGGAGACGGCTGTGAATATCGCCCAGGAACTGAAGCAGAAGATGCTGTATGTCTTCATCGCCGGCAAGGACCAGGGGGTCAGCTTCGCCGAACAGCTTGTGGAGGGCGGCGTGGAACTGGGCTGGAACACGCGCCTGGTCCCCTTCAGCCCCTCCATCTACGGTCACATCTTCTCTCTGGGCTTCGCCACCCGCGCGGCGCTTGCTTTCGGCGGTGTCGAAGCCGGAGACTATCGCCGGGTGCTCCGTTACAACAAGGACCGAATCTTCGCCTTCGTCATGGCATTCGGCGAAGTGACGGACAAGAAATACGCCACCGCCGCCGGGGCCATCTCCTACGGTTTCCCGGCCATCGCCGATACGCCCATCCCGGAGATACTCCCCACGGGCGTCTGCACCTACGAACACGTGGTCAGCGAAGTGCCCCACGACGAGATGGTAGCCCGCGCCATCGAGGTGCGCGGCCTCAAGGTGGTGGTCAGCGAGGTGCCGGTGCCGGTGGCCTACAGCCCCGCTTTCGAGGGTGAGCGCATCCGCAAGGGCGAGTACTGGGTGGAGCTGGCGGGCCCCAAGTCCGCCGGCTGCGAGTTCACCGAGATAGCCGAGGACGTGGAGGATGGCAAGGTTGAGGTCGTAGGTCCCGAGATCGACGAGGTGGAGGAGGAGTCCACCATTCCCTTCGCCATCCATGTGGAGGTCTCGGGGCGCAAGATGCAGAAGGACTTCGAGCCCATCCTCGAGCGTCAGGGACATACCTTCTACAACGAAGCCGAAGGTGTGCTGCACATGGGCCAGCGCGACACTATCTGGATGCGCATCAGCAAGCGCGCCAAGGACGCCGGCTTCACCTTCGAACACCTGGGCAAGATAATCCACGCCCGCTACCACGCCGACTTCGGCGAGGTGGTGGACAAGGTGCAGGTGACCATCTACACCAAACAGGAGGACGTGGAGAACTTGCTGGAGCGCGCGCGTCAGGCCTATCACGAGCGTGACGAGCGCCTGGGCAGCCTCACGGACGAGAGTGTGGACACGTTCTACTCCTGCATCCTCTGCCAGAGCTTCGCGCCGACCCATGTCTGCGTGATAACGCCGGAGAGG
Source organism: uncultured Gaiellales bacterium (assembly GCA_964497425.1). Classification (GTDB taxonomy): domain Bacteria; phylum Actinomycetota; class Thermoleophilia; order BMS3ABIN01; family BMS3ABIN01; genus BMS3ABIN01. The sequence continues at coordinate 67,503 of CAZCCR010000004.1, read as the reverse complement.
CCCGGCCTCTGCGGCTCCTACAACTGGCTGGACGGAAAGGCCGCCTACGAGATGAACCCCACCGGCGGCAATCAGCCGGTGCCCAAGGGCGAGACCATCGACGACGCCCGCGGCCAGTGGACCGGCGTCAACGAGTACGTCAAGGAGAACTCACAAGGTCAGGTGGAGGCCTTCAACACCTACTCGATGATGGAGAACCCCATGACCTCCTGCGGCTGCTTCGAGGTGATCAGCTGCGTGCTGCCCATGTGCAACGGCATCATGACCGTCAACCGCGAGTTCAAGGGGGAGACGCCCTCGGGCATGAAATTCTCCACCCTGGCCGGCTCCGTGGGCGGCGGTGTCCAGACCCCGGGCTTTCTGGGGCACTCACGTTTCTACATGGGCTCGCCCAAATTCATCGCCGCCGACGGTGGCATCAAGCGTCTGGTCTGGATGCCCAAGGAGCTGAAAGAGGAGATGCGCGACATCCTGGAAAAGGCCGGTGAGCGCGAAGGCGTCCCCGACCTGATCGACAAGATAGCCACCGAGGAGGACGCGGTGGAGGAAGAAGAGGTTCTGGAATATCTGACCAGGGTCGGTCATCCGGCGCTGGAGATGGACCCGCTGTTCTGATATGAACAGGGGGACGCCTGGCCTGTTCCGCGGGATGTGAGACGGTATCTGTCCTACACGCGAGGCGAAACAGGCATGGTATCCACGTGATAAGTGTCCCGTAAAGCGATGAAGGGAGTGTAGTCAGTGGCTCTGAGCGGTCTGCAAATATTCAAACTGCTTCCCAAGACCAACTGCAAGGAATGCGGCCAGGCCACCTGTATGGCATTCGCCATGCAGCTGGCGGCGGGGAAGGCAGAGCTGGATGGGTGCCCTTATGTCTCCGACGAGGCGAAGGCCGAGCTGGGTGAGGCCTCCGCGCCGCCGGTGCGGAAGGTCACCATCGGCGCCGGCGATCTGGCTGTGACCATCGGCGAGGAGACCGTTCTTTACCGGCATGAGAAGCGTTTCGAGCACATGCCGGGACTGGGAGTGCTGATCACTGCCGACATGGACGACGGCGAAGTCGATTCCATCCTCGGGCAGCTGGCACAGCAGGAGTTCAACTACGTGGGACAGACCCTGCGCCCGAGGATGGCGGCGATAAAGGCTGACGACGGCGCCAGGCTGGCGGAGCTGGCGGCCAGGGCCGACGAGAAGGCCGGGGCCGCCCTGGTTCTGATGAATGAGGACGCCGCGGCGCTGAAGGCCGCCGCCGAACCCCTGAAGGAGAAGAAACCGCTGCTGTACGCGGCCACCGAGTCCAACTTCGATGATGTCGCCGCCGTGGCAAAGGAGCTGGACGTACCCTTCGCCATCAAGGCCGACTCCCTGGAGAAACTGGCCGACCTGGGACAGAGATGTGTGGACGGCGATTTCAAGGAGGTCGTGCTGGACCCGTCGTCGGCGTCCCTGGGCGACGTGCTGATGGACCAGACGCTCATCCGCCGCGCAGCGGTGAAGCAGACCTTCCGGCCCTTCGGTTTCCCCACCATCGGCTTCCCCTGCGACATGACCGACGACAAGCTGCAGGAGGCGGTATTCGCCTCGACTTTCGTAGCCAAATACGCCGGCATCATCATCCTCTCCGACCTGGACCCGGCCCGGGTGATGCCCCTGCTCTACCTGAGCCAGAACATCTACACCGACCCGCAGCGTCCCATGCAGATGGACCAGGGGGTCTATCCCATCAACGATCCGGATGAAAGCTCACCCATCCTGGTAACCACCAACTTCTCGCTGACATATTTCACCGTCTCTTCCGAGGTGGAGGCCAGCAAGGTGCCTGCCTGGCTGTGTATCATGGATGTGGAAGGACAGTCGGTGCTGACCGCCTGGGCGGCGGGCAAGTTCGTCGCCGACGCCATTGCGCCCTTCCTGAAGAAGAGCGGCATCGATGAGAAAGCGCCTCATAAGAAGGTGACCATCCCCGGCTATGTGGCCCAGATCTCCGGCGAGCTGGAAGAGGAGCTGGGTGAAGGCTGGGAGGTGCAGGTGGGAGTGCGTGAGGCGGCGGACATCCCCAAGTACCTGCGGCAACTGAGCGATAACTGAACTGCGGACGGCCGTTGGGCCGGCCGCCCGGCGCTTCCGTGCACGTTAATGTAAACGACCTGGATCAGCCCTGCCATGACGTTGAGCCGAACCCAGAATCGATCTTTCTCGCGGCCGGTACCGGCCGATACGGGGCTGCGTCCTCCCTGCGAGGTCGCCTGTCCCATCCACACCGATGTACAGCGATACGTACAGCTGGTGGCTGAGGGCCGTTATGCCGATGCGCTGGCGGTGGTAAGGGAGACCAACCCGCTGCCCCAGGTGATAGGCAGGATATGCGCCCATCCCTGTGAGGACGAGTGTCGGCGCGGGCAGGTTGACGAACCCATCGCCATCTGCAATCTCAAACGGGCGGCGGGCGACGGGGCCGCCGCCGCGGCAGAGGCGCCGGCGCCGCCACGGCCGGAGTTCAAGAGCGGCAGGCAGGTGGCCATCATCGGTTCCGGGCCTTCGGGGCTGGCCGCAGCCCACGACCTGGCGCTGATGGGCGTGAAGCCGGTCATCTTCGAGCGGCAGCCGGAAGCGGGGGGGTTCCTGCGGACGGGTATCCTCAACTACCGTCTGCCCAGGGACATCCTCGACCAGGACATCCGTTATATCGAAGATATGGGAGTGGAGATCAGGACCGGCGTAGCCATAGGCGGCGATGTGACCTTTCAGCAGCTGGATGAGGAGTTCGACGCCGTCCTCATCGCCGTAGGCCTCTCCCGGAGCCGTTCCATACCACTGCCCGGGGCGGACATGCCCCGAGTCTACCTGGCGGTGCCGTTCCTCGAGGACGTGAACGCCGGACGCGAAGTGGACCTGGGCGAGGAGATCATCGTCATCGGCGGCGGCAATGTGGCCATCGATGTGGCGCGCTCGGCGCGGCGGGTCTCGGGCGGCAAAGTCACCATGGTCTGCCTGGAGGCGGACTACGAGATGCCGGCCCATGACTGGGAGATCAGGGACGCCCGCGATGAGGGTATCGAGATAGTCTGCAGCCAGGGCCCCAATGCCATCGTCGGTGACGGCAGGGTCGAAGGGCTGGAGGTGAAGAAGTGCGAGTCGGTCTTCGACGAGAGCGGCCGCTTCGCGCCCACTTTCTGCGAGACGGAGCTTTCCACTATCCCCGGCGACACGGTCATCATCGCCATCGGCCAGATGTCGGACCTCTCCTTCGTACCCGACAGCGGACCGGAGCTGGACCAGCGGGGACTGCTGGTTTTCGATCCCAGGCGTCAGGCTACCACCAGTCCGGGTGTCTTCGCCAGCGGTGAGGTCGTCACCGGGCCGGGGGCGGCGGTAAGCGCCCTGGCCAGCGGCAAGCGGGCCGCCATCGCCATCGCCCGCTTCCTGGGCATCGAAGCGGCGGATTACCCCGAGCCCCGGGAGATAGGCGAACTTCCCGCCGGCGTCCGTGACGAGAAGATAAAGAAGGCGCCGCGGCGGCAGATGCCCGCCCGGGCCGCGGAGAAGCGTATCGCCGATTTCGGTGAGGTGGAGACCGGCCTGGATGAGGTCGATGCCCGCTGTGAGGCATCCCGCTGCCTGCTTTGCGGTAGCGGCGCCCGTTACTCCCAGCTCAAGTGCGTCTCCTGCCTCACCTGTGTCCGCGTCTGCCCCTACGGGGCGCCCGCCGCCGACAAGGACGGCATGATGGGTATCGATCCGGACGCATGCCAGGCCTGCGGCATCTGCTTCAGCCAGTGCCCGGCCAAGGCTATCGACCTGGCCGTGCTCTCCGAGGAGGAGATCATGACGCGGATAGACGCCGCCATGGCCGAGGGCGGCTCCCTGGAGTTCGGATGCTGGTATCCACAGACGCGGGTGGCGCCTGAAGCCAGGGCGGTGATGCTGCCCTGCACCGGCAGGCTCAGCGTCAACATGCTGCTGAGGGCGCTGGAAGCGGGAGCGGAGAAGGTATACGTGGCCGTCTGCAGCGATGACGACGACGGCCATTTCATCCACGGCCACCGGCAGACCCGGGCGGCGGTGGATGAAGCCCGGGCCGCCCTGGAGGATATCGGTATGGACCCCGATCTGATAGAACTCACGGTAGTGGCCGAGAAGAGATGCCTGAAAGGCGTCGCCTCATGATCGTCGCCAAACCAAAACCTTTCCGAAAGATCAAACAGTTCACCGATCCTTACCAGAACATCCTGGTGGTGGGCTGCAACACCTGTGTGGCGGTCTGCCTCACCGGCGGCGAGAAGGAAGCGGAACAGCTGGCCGCTAAACTCAGGCTGTATCGCCGCCACCAGGGTCTGGGCGGCACGGTGGAGACGGTGACGGTGCTGAGGCAGTGCGAGAAAGAGTATATCGAAGAGATAAAAGAGCAGGTGGAGGGGCGCGACCTCATCCTCTCCACCGCCTGCAGCATCGGTCCCCAGGCGCTGGCGGAGCGCTACCAGGACGTGCGCGTGGTGCCCGGCATGAACACCAACATGCTGGGCATGGTAAAGGAACATCAGACCTGGAGCGAGTACTGCGTCGCCTGCGGCGACTGCGTCATCCAGTATACCGGCGGCCTCTGTCCCATCGCCCGCTGCGCCAAGGAGCTGCTCAACGGCCCCTGTGGCGGCTCCCAGGACGGCCGCTGCGAGATATCGCCTGACGTCGAGTGCATCTGGCAGTCCATCCACGACCGGCTCACCCGCCTGGGCATGGAGGACGAGCTCACGAAGATACTCGGACCCAGGAACTGGTCCTGGTCCAAGCATGGCGGCCCTCGGACATTCAGGAAGGAAGGATTCAAGCCATGAAGTCCGGGTCGACACTGGAAAAGGTGCTTGAGGCCGGAGCCTTCGCTGTCACTGCCGAGCTGGGGCCCCCCAAGGGCGCCGATCCGCAGGTGATCATAGACAAGGCCGGCATCCTCAAGGGCCATGCCGATGCCGTCAATATCACCGACAACCAGACGGCCATCGCCCGCATGAGCAGCATGGCGGCGGCAAAGCTCGTCATCGAACAGGGCCTGGAGCCCATCATGCAGATGACCTGCCGCGACCGCAACCGCCTGGCGATGCAGGCGGACATCCTCGGCGCGGCGTCCCTGGGGGTGAGGAACCTGCTCTGCCTCACCGGCGACCACCAGAGCTTCGGTAATCACCCCAAGTCCAAGGGCGTCTATGACCTGGACTCGGTTACCCTGATAAAGATGGTGAAGGAGATGCGGGACGTCCCCGCCTTCCAGTGCGGCGAGGAGATCACCAAGGCGCCGGAACTCCTGATCGGCGCCGCCGCCAACCCTTACGCCGATCCCTTCCCCTTCCGCGCCATCCGCCTGGCCAAGAAGGTGGATGCGGGCATCGATTTCGTGCAGACACAGATCATCTACAACGTGGACAAGTTCGAGCAGTTCATGGCCCAGTGCCGCGAGCTGGGGGTGACGGAGCGTTGCCGCATCCTCGCCGGCGTGGCGCCGCTGAAGAGCGCCGGCATGGCCAAATACATGAAGAGCCGGGTTGCCGGCATGGACGTGCCCGATGAGGTGGTAGAGCGTATGTCGGCGGCGGAGGACGCCCAGGACGAGGGGATGAACATCTGCGTCGACGTGATAAACCGGGTGCGTGAGGTGGAGGGCGTGGCCGGGGTGCATATCATGGCCGTCGAGTGGGAAGAGGCGGTACCGGAGATAACATCACGCGCCGGGCTGAAACCCGGCTCCCTGTCGTTATAGGATAAAAAGCAGCTTTAAGGAGGCTGAATGAAGGCAATCGCAGAGAACATCAACGTGATGTCGAAAAGCATCGGCGCCGCCATGAAGGACCGCCAGGCCGAGCCCATCCAGCAGATGGCGAAGGACTGCACCGCGGCCGGCGCCGACCTGCTGGACATCAACCTGGGCCCGGCGCGGAAGGGCGGACCGGAGATGATGGAGTGGGTGGTGAACACGGTGCAGGAAGTCACCGATCTGCAGCTGTGTCTGGACACCAGCAACCACGAGGCCATGGAAGCGGGCATCCAGGCCTGCAAGAAGAAGCCTCTGCTCAACTCCTTCAGCGCCCAGCCGGACAAGATGGAGAATATCCTGCCCCTGGCGGCCAAGTACGAGTGCGAGATAATCGGGCTGACCATGTCGACCCATATCCCCATAGACGCCAACGAGCGCATCGCCATCGCTGCGGAGATCGTAGCCGCGGCCAACGAAGCGGGAGTGCCAAACGAGCGTATCTGGATAGACCCCATCATCCTGCCCATCGGCGTGGAGGTGGGCCAGGCCCACGCCGTCGCCGTCCAGGAAGTCCTGAGGATGCTGCCGGAGGTCTTCGAGCCCAACGTCCAGACCACCTGTGGCCTTTCCAACACCTCCAACGGCGCTCCGGATGAGCTGAGGAGCGCCATCGACCGCGCTTTCCTGCCGATGCTGGCGGCCTGCGGCATGACGTCGGCCATCGTCAACGCCAAGGACCCGGAGATGATGCGGACGATCCGGCTGGTGAAGGCGCTGAAGAACGAATCGCTCTATTCCATCTCCGACGCGGAGCTCAAGTAGAGGTCGCCGGCGGAGGCCGCGAAGGGAGGAAAGGCACGGGATCCATGGTCACGGCAGACCGGGCAAAAGACAAAGAACCGGCCGCAGGGCTGCTGGTTGAATCCCTGAGGGATCTGCAGAGGGAGCACGGGCTTCTGCCCCGGGCCGGGCTCACTGAGCTTGCCGGCCGCCATGCCGTATCGCTCTCCAGGATCTACGGGGTCGCCGCCTCCTATCCGGAGTTCTCATTCGAGGAAGAGACAGAAGGCAGACGGCTCCATAGTCCGCCCACAGAGGAGCCTGAGTTCTTCAGCCGCATCATCCGGGCAGGAGAGGCGGAGTTGGTAGAGGCAGGCCCGTTGACGGCAAGGTTCGACCGGCCGCCGGAGAGCCTGGATGATTACCGCCAGCGCGGGGGCATGCAGGCCCTGTCCCGCACCCGGGGGGATATGAAGCCGGAACAGGTGCTGGCGGAGGTCGTCCTGGGCAGGCTCACGCGCAAAGGTGAGGAATGGCAGGCGGCGGCGGTGGCGGAAGGCCCGGTGATAGTAGCCAACTGTCATGAAGGCGATCCTATCGCCGGTCAGGCCACGTCTCTGCTCGCCCGTGACCCCTGGTCAGTGATCGAAGGTATGCATTGCGCCGCGGCCGCTCTGGGGGCGAGCGGAGGTTTCATCTATACGGCTCCTTTGGAGGAAGACAGGGCCGGTCGGCTGAAAGATGCAATCGAGCAGACAGGTGCGGCGGCAGGTGACGGTTTCACCGTCGAACTGGTGCAGGGGTCTGACAGCCTGGTCGGCTCGGAGGATTCGGTCGCCAGGGCGGTGATCAACGGACTCAGGCCTGTACCGTCGGCGTCAGGCGACGGCTCCAGGGTCCACGGGCGGGTGTCGGTAGTCGACAGCGGTGAACTCTTCGCCAACGTGACCGCGGTGCTCGCCGGTGGCAAGTCCTCCGATACCAGGCTCTACCGTGTATCGGGGGCCGTGGACAGCCCGGGCATCATCGAGGCCGACGCCTCGGTGACCGTCAGGGACCTGGCCATCAGGGCGGGGACCCATGCCGGCGCCCAGGCGCTGGTGGGGGGCATGTGCGGGGTGTTCCTCACCGAGGGTCAGCTGGATCAGCGCATGTCCGACCTGAAACCGGCGGACAATCCCCGCTGGCGCACGGTGCACATGCTGAGGGACCGCAGGGATATCTATCCCAACGCCCAGGAGATGGCCGCCTATAACGCCGGGCATCTGTGCGGACATTGCGTCCCCTGCCGTATCGGTTCGGTGCGCATGGCGGAGATGATAGCGGAGTTCCCTCCCGACATGGTTTCGCTGGGGGAGCTTGCAGACACGCTGGTCGTGACGGCCCTCTGCCCGGTGGGCAGGGGGGCGGCGGGCATGATAAGGTCGGCGCTGAAACGTATCTTATAACCCATAACGCAAGAGGAGGCCATGTACAAGATACTGGAAAAAGAGGACTATTCGGATGACACATACATGCAGGTCATCGAAGCCCCGGCGGTGGCAAAAGCCGCCCAGGCGGGACAGTTCCTCATCGTGAAGCTGCACGAGGAGGGGGAGCGTATCCCGCTCACCATCGCCGATTTCGATCGCGACCGGGGAACGGTGACCATCGTGGTCCAGGCCATCGGCAAGACCACGCGCGAACTCCAGACCTACGGCGCCGGCGACAGCCTGGCCAACGTGATCGGGCCCTTGGGACTGCCCAGCGAGATCGAGGACTTCGGCACGGTCATCTGCGCCGGCGGCGGCGTCGGCGTGGCGCCTGTCTTCCCCATCGCGCGGGAGCTGAAGGCGGCGGGCAACAAGGTGATCTCCATCGTTGCGGCCCGCACCAAGTCACTCCTGCTCTGGGAGGACAGGATGAAAGAGGTCAGCGACGAGGTGATAGTGACCACCGATGATGGTTCCTGCGGGCGGGAATGCCTGGTGACCGAGCCGATCAAGGAACTATGCGAGGCCGGAGGCATCGACCTGGTGTACGCCATCGGGCCGGCGATCATGATGAAGTTCTGCTGCAAGACCACGGAGCCCTTCGGCGTCAAGACCATCGTCAGTCTCAACTCCATCATGGTGGACGGCACCGGCATGTGCGGCGCCTGCCGCGTCAATGTCGGCGGCGAGACCCGCTTCGTCTGTGTGGAGGGGCCGGAGTTCGACGGCCATCAGGTGGATTTCGACCTGCTGATGTCCCGCCAGCGCCAGTACCTGGAGCAGGAGAAGATAGCATACGATTATTATCTGGAATGCCGGGGTGATAAAGCATGTCTGACGTAAAGAACAAGGATAACCAGGGCAGGGGCGAGCTCTCCAAGAAGGAGCGCATGGCCATACCGAGGACGCCCATACCCGAGCAGGACGCCGGGGAGCGGGCGACCAATTTCGACGAGGTGGCCCTGGGCTACTCCGACGAGCAGGCCCTGACGGAGGCCACACGCTGCCTGCAGTGCAAGAAGCCCAAGTGTGTAGAGGGCTGTCCCGTGGGCATCGACATCCCCGCCTTCATTAACGCCATCGCCCACGAGGATCCGGCGGCGGCCATCGCCAAGCTGAAGGAGACCACCAGCTTCCCGGCGGTCTGCGGCCGCGTCTGTCCCCAGGAAGAGCAGTGCGAGAAACTCTGTATCATGGGCAAGAAGCATGACCCGGTGGCCATCGGCCGGTTGGAGCGTTACGCCGCCGACTGGGAAGCCGCCCAGGGTGCGGCTGCCAAGCCCGGAATCGCGGAGCAGAAGGGCAAGAAAGTGGGCGTGGTCGGCTCAGGCCCCGCTGGCCTTACCTGCGCCGGCGAACTGGCCAAGATGGGCTATGATGTGGTCATCTACGAGGCCCTGCACAAGCCGGGCGGGGTGCTCTCCTACGGTATCCCCGAGTTCCGTCTGCCCAAGGACATCGTCTACCGCGAGTGCGAGTACGTGGAGAGTCTGGGCGTGGAGATAAAGCTCGATTACGTGATAGGCAAGACCATGACCATCGACGACATGCTTCAGAACGGCCATGACGCGGTCTTCGTCGCCAACGGCGCCGGTCTGCCCATCTTCATGAACATCCCGGGTGAGAACCTGAACGGGGTCTTCTCCGCCAACGAGTTCCTCACCCGCGCCAACCTGATGAAGGCCTTCAGGTTCCCCGAATACGACACGCCCATCAAGGTGGGCAAGAAGGTGGCAGTGGTCGGCGGCGGCAACGTGGCCATGGACGCCGCCCGCACGGCGCTGAGGCTCGGCGCCGACGTGCATCTGATCTACCGGCGCTCCATGGAGGAGATGCCGGCGCGCAATGAGGAGATCCACCACGCTGAGGAAGAGGGCATCCAGTTCCACATGCTCACCAACCCGGTGCAGATAGTCGGCGATAACGAGGGCTGGGTCGAGGAGATCGAGGTCATCCAGATGGAGCTGGGAGAGCCGGACGACTCCGGCAGGCGCCGCCCCGTACCGGTGGAGGGCTCGGAGAGCCGTATACCCATCGACGTGGTGATCATGGCCGTGGGTACCCGCTCCAACCCGGTGCTGACCCAGGCCACTCCCGACATGGAACTCAACAAGTGGGGCAACATCGTGGCCGACCCCGATACGCTCGCCACCAGCAAGGAAGGTGTCTTCGCCGGCGGCGACATCGTCACCGGCGCCGCCACCGTCATCCTCGCCATGGGCGCGGGCAAGGTGGCGTCCCGTTCCATCGACCGTTATCTGCAGGGACTGCCGCTGAAGCCGGAAACCGACGCGGAGACGGCGGCGGAGGGCGCCGCGGCCAAATAGGGCCGGTTCCGGTCGTGACAGGCAAGGGCAGGACATTATGACTGAAGGAGGCGACGTCGTCAGGCTGACGATCGACGGCAGGGAGGTGGAGGCGCTCGCGGGCCGGACCATCTTCGAAGCGGCCGCCGGCGCCGATATCCGCATCCCCAATCTCTGCAGCGATGGCCGCATGGAACCGGTCGCCGCCTGCCGCATGTGCGTCGTCCACGTCAACACGGAGAAGGATATCAGGACCGCCTGCACCACATCGGTGGAGGAGGGCATGAGGGTGACAACGGACAGCGAGAAGCTGCGTGAACACCGTCGCCTGATACTGGAGCTGATCCTTTCCGACCATAACGCCTACTGTCTGCCTCCCTGCCAGAACGGCTGTCCCGACCAGCTGGATATCCCCGGCTACGTGAAGGCGGTGGCCTGGGGCGACCCGCGGGAGGCGGTTCGGATAATCAAGCAGCGCTTGCCCTTTCCCCGCTCGCTGGGACGCGTCTGCCCCCGGCCCTGCGAGTCGGTCTGCCGCCGGGGCGAGAACGACGAGCCGGTCTCCATCTGCACCATAAAGCGTTTTGCCGGTGACGAGACTGCCGGACAGGGGTTCGACGATCTGCCCTTCCCCCGTGAGGAGCCTACAGGCAAACGGGTGGCCGTGGTGGGAGCCGGCCCCTCCGGTCTCACCTGCGCCTATTACCTGGCCCTCAAGGGCCACCAGGTCACCATCTTCGAGGCGCTTCCGGAACCGGGGGGTATGATGCGCTACGCCATCCCCGAGTACCGGCTGCCCACGGAGGTGCTGGAACAGGAGCTGGAACAGCTCTGGTCCCTGGGAGTGGAGCTCGAGACCGGTACCGCCATGGGACGGGACTTCGACATCGACAGCCTGCTGGCGGATGGTTTCGATTCCATCTATCTGGCCCTGGGCGCCCATGGCGACCATCAGATGATGATCCCCGGCGAGGAGGCCGAAGGCGTCATCTCTTCGGTGGACTTCCTCAGGCGCGTGCGCGCGGGCGAGAGCGTCCAGATCGGCAAGCGGGTAGTGGTGGTGGGAGGGGGCTTCACCGCCATCGACGCGGCCAGGACCGCCATCAGGCTGGGGGCGGAGCAGTCCACCATTGTATACCGCCGCGGGAGGGCGGAGATGCCGGCCCATGAATCGGAGGTGGAAGAGGCTGAGACGGAAGGGGTGACCTTCCAGCTGATGGCCATCCCCGAATTGATCGAGACCCAAGACGGCCGCGCCACCGGCCTGCGCTGCATGCAGACGCAGCTGGTGGAGACACGGAGGGGTGGCCGTATGCGCCCGATGGCTATCCCCGGCTCTGAATTCGACATGATAGCCGATACCATCATCGTCGCCATCGGCCAGAAGCCCAAACTCTATCACGAGACCGATGGCAAGCAGGTGCTCTTCCTGCCGGAGAAGGAAGGTGTGAGGACTTCCGAATGGGGCACCATCGTAGTGAACCGGGTGACGATGCAGACGGCCCGGCCCGAGGTCTTCGCTGGCGGCGACGTGGTGAGCGGCCCGGCCACGGTCATCCAGGCGGTGGCGGCGGGCCGGAAGGCGGCGGCCAACATCGATGCCTATCTGCGGGGCGAGAGCGTGGTGGAAGCCTCCCGCCAGTTCACCGAAGCGGAGCCGGTCTACCTGGATATAAGGCAGGAACCGGCCGTGGATACTCCCCGCCAGCCCATGCCCACCATCTGTCCGGAGAACTGCTGCTCCGACTTCTCCGAAGTTGAGCTTGGCTATGACGAGAAGCAGGCGCGCATGGAAGCGGCGCGATGCATGCAGTGCGTATGCCAGGCTGAGGAGTTCTGCGAACTCAGGCGACTGGGCGTGGAGTACGGCATCACCTCCAATCGTTTCCGCGGGGCCATGCGCCGGGTGCCGGCGCTGGATGACGGAAACCCGGTCATCAGCCGCGATTACCAGAAGTGCATCGCCTGCGGCGCCTGCGCCAGGATCTGCGACCAGGTTGTGGCGGCACAGGCGGTGGAGCTGGCGGGCACGGGCATGGAAACCCATATCGCCTGCGCTTTCGAGGGGGAGCTGAAGGAGACCGACTGCGTCTTCTGCGGCCAGTGCGTGTCCGCCTGTCCCACCGGCGCCCTGGACAACCGCATGAGCCGGGAGTTGAGACCGCTACCTCTCAGGGGCAAGCCGGAGGAGGTTGAGGAGGTCAACACCACCTGCTGCTACTGTGGCGTGGGATGCTCCATCAACCTGCACGTGGATCACGGCAGGATCATCGAGGTGACCGCCGACGACCCCTATTCGGTCAACGGCTCCAGCCTCTGCGTCAAGGGCCGATATGGTTTCGATTTCATCCAGCATCCTGACCGGCTGACCACGCCGCTGATAAGGCGTCAAGGCGAGTTGACGCCGGCTTCATGGGAAGAGGCGCTCGAGGAGGTGAGGGCCAATCTGGAGCGCATCCGCGACGAGCACGGCGGCAGGGCGGTGGGAGCACTGGCGTCAGGCCGCTGCACCAACGAGGACAACTATCTGCTGCAGAAGTTCATACGCAGCGTGATCGGCAGCAACAACGTGGACCACTGTGCCCGTTTATGACACGCTCCTTCCGTCGCCGGTCTGGCGACAGCGTTCGGCAGCGGGGCGATGACCAACTCCATCAGCGATATGGGGCTGGCGGACGTGATGCTGCTCATAGGCTCCAACACCACCACCGCCCATCCCGTCATCGCCATGCAGCTGAACCGGGCGCTGAGGCGGGGCATGAAACTGATAGTCGTGGACCCGCGGGCGACCAGGCTGGCGCGGCGCGCCCACATCCATCTGCAGATCAACCCCGGCACCGACGTAGCGCTCCTGAAGGGCATGATGCGGGTCATCGTGGACGAAGGGCTTCAGAACGATTCATTTATCGAGCTGCGCACAGAGGGTTATCAGGAGCTGCTGGACAGTCTGGAGGAGTTGACCCTGGAGCAGGCGGCGGCCGTGTGCGGGGTTGACGCCGGCGATATCGCCGCCGCCGCCCGTCTCTACGCCGGCGAGGGGCGCAGCTCCATCGCCTACTGCCTTGGCGTGACCCAGCATGCTACCGGCACCGACAACGTCCGCAGCATCGCCAACCTGGCCATGATCACCGGCAACATCGGCCTGCCGGGGACCGGTGTCAATCCCCTTCGCGGCGCCAACAACGTCCAGGGCTGCTGCGACATGGGAGGGCTGCACAACCTGCTGCCCGGCTACCGGAAGGTCACGGACCAGGCAGCCCGAGCCCGCTTCGGCGAGGCCTGGGGCTGTGAGCTGAACGACGACCCGGGCCTGAGCGTCACGGAGATGATCGACGCCGCCGGCGCCGGAGAACTCAGGGCCATGTACGTCATGGGGGAGAACCCCATGATGTCGGACCCGGATGCCTCTCATGTGGAAAGCGGCCTCAGGAACCTGGAATTCCTGGTGGTGCAGGATATCTTCCTCACCGAGACGGCGGCGCTGGCGGACGTGGTGCTGCCGGGGACCACATTCGCCGAGAAGAACGGCACCTTCACCAATACGGAGCGGCGGGTGCAGCGGGTGCGGAAGGCCATCGAGCCGTTGGGAGACGCGCGCCCCGACTGGCGTATCGTGCGCGACGTAGCCAATACCATGGGGGCGGCATGGGACTACGCCTCTCCCAAGGACGTTCTCAACGAGGCCCGCGGCCTTGTGCCCCAGTACGGGGGCATCCGCTACGCGAGGCTGGAGCGCGGCGGGGTGCAGTGGCCCTGTCCCGCCGAGTCCCACCCGGGGACGGCCATCCTTCACGCGGAGGAGTTCATCTGCGGCCGCGGCAAGCTGGCGGCGGTGGACTTCATCGAGGCCGCAGAGCTGCCGGACGAGGAATACCCGCTGGTCCTGAACACCGGACGCGACCTGATGCATTTCCATACGGGAAGCATGACCCGGCGTTCACGCGGTCTGGACCAGCTGAAACCGGATGCCCGCGTGGACATGAATCCCGCCGACGCGGACAGGCTGGGCATAGATTCCGGCGACCTCATCCGGGTCATCAGCCGCCGGGGCACGCTCGAGGCGCGCGCCTCGGTGGAGACGAGAACTGCCGCCGGGAGTGTATTCCTGCCTTTCCATTACGCTGAAGCCGCCGCCAACCTTCTTACCAACACCGCCCGTGACCCGGTCTGCAAGATCCCGGAATTAAAGGTATGCGCCGTCAGGGTCGAGAAGGTCTGACAGGAGGCGGGGGAGAATAAACTTGACCAATAAGGTCAATAATGTTGACTTTTAGCTTCCCCAGGAGTATATAATATCTACGGCATGAGACCTGGCGCATGAGCATGGTGCGATTCGACTCCCGGATTCAGTTCACTCCCCAGCCGCCCCGATTGTTGCAAACAGTGCCACCAGGGACAAAGGATACATTTGGAACGAAGACCTGAATCGGATCCGGCTGCGCAAAAAGACGGCGCATCCCGGCAATGGAGCTTCCTGCCATACGAGACCGAGCGGGAGGTGCCGCGGCGTGAGTTGCAGCTGCTGAGGGCGGTCCATGCCTCAGCCATCCCCTTTATCGATACCGTCACCATATCGCTGGCGATGGTGGCCGCCTACTTCATCGCCGACGCCTGGCTGAATCACGGCCTCTTCGGCGGTTGGCTGGGAGCCAATGTGGGCAGGATCGACAGTTCGCTCCTGTTGCTCAGTTTCGCGACCATCCCGGTCTGGCTTCTGGTGTTCCTCACTTTCGGTGTCTACAAGCGCGAGATAACGCGGATGTGCGTCTCCACCTTCGATGAGTGGCCCCAGTCCGTCGGAGCTCTGGCGGTGGCGGCGTGGCTCAGTGTCTCCATCCTGCTCATCGCGGCGCCTGATTACATCTCCTTCAAGGCTGTATGGCTCTTCGTGGCCTGCACCTGGTTCATGCTGCTGTTCCTGTTACCGCTGGCCCGTGCCTCCTTTCGCATGACCACGGCCTTCCATAACCCTTTCCGCACCAGCGCCCTGGTCGTCGGCGCCGGTGAAGTGGGCCGCAGCCTGATCGGGCGGCTCAACCGCCACAAGGAATACGGTCTGAGGGTGGTGGGCTTCCTGGACTCCATCACTGAGGAGGAAGGTGAGGAAGCAGGTGACGTGCAGATTCTGGGCAGGCCGTCGGAGTTGCGGGAAATCGTGGACAGGTACGGCATCAGCCGGGTGCTGGTCGCCTTTTCCCGGGCTCCCTATGACCGTATCCTCGAGGTGATCCACGAATGCCAGGAGATGAAGGTCGATGTGAGCGTGGTGCCACGTTTCTTCGAGGCCCTGTCCGAGAGGGTCGAGATCGAGGAGGTGGAAGGTCTGACCATGGCCAGCCTGCCCCGTTACGCCCGGCATGGCCGCATGATGAGGGCGACGAAGCGGACCCTGGACCTGCTGGGCGCCTCGCTGGCGACGCTACTGCTGTCACCGCTGCTCATCCTGGTGGGGATCCTCATCAGGCTGGACTCTCCCGGCCCCATATTCTTCAGACAGGAGCGCATGGGCAAGGGCCACAGACGTTTCATGATGTACAAGTTCCGTTCCATGCATGCGGACGCGGAGGAACGGAAGGGTGAGCTGGAGGAGATGAGCGACGCCAGCGGTCCCATCTTCAAGATGAAGGAGGACCCACGGGTCACACGTGTCGGCCGTTTCATCCGCCGCACCAGCATCGATGAACTGCCCCAGCTGATCAACGTCTTCCGCGGCGAGATGAGCCTGGTGGGGCCGCGGCCGCTGCCGGTGGCGGAGGCGGAGTCCTGCACCGGTACCGCCGACATGCGCCACATGGTGCAGCCGGGTATCACCGGCCTCTGGCAGATACTGGGCCGCAGCGACATCCCCTTCGAGGAGATGGTGCAGCTGGACTATATATACGTCACCAACTGGACACTGAGGTGGGACCTGAAGATAATAATCAGGACGTTTATCGCTATCCTGCGCAAGCGGGGGGCGTACTGAGAAAGGGCCTGCTGTCGGCCTTGGCGGCAAGAGGATTATTCGGCCGGGAGGGAAAACAATCAGGTACAGGCGCGATTGGGAAAGCCCTGGTCAGGGCTTCTTTTTAGGTGTTGTGGTCAAGAGGACATAGCGGAGTGGTAATTGACTGGTAATAAAACGGGGTCGATCTCGCCGGATGGTGCCACAGGCCGGCGTTCCTATCTGCCCCATGTAGCCAAAGGCGCCACCATAAACTTCTCGGGCGCCATCGTCCGCATGGTCTTGTTATACGGGTACACTCTCCTGCTGGCATGGCTGCTGCCGGCGTCCGAACTGGGCCAGTACTTCCTCATGTTCACCATCATCAATATCCTCGGGCTGGTATCGGTCGCAGGTCTTGACCTGGGTGTGGTGCACTATGTTTCCATCTTCACCGGCAGAGGCGATTTTCGCAAAACCAGGCATGTCGTCAATGCGGCGCTGATGGTCGGTGTGTCACTCGGCGCTGCCATAGCCGTAGCGCTCTTCTTCATCGCCCCCGTACTGGCAGATCCGCTGTTCGACGGCAGCGAGAACGCGGTGAGGGCGATGCGGATATTCGCCATCGCCGTACCCTTCTGGGCCATAGCCAAACTCTCCAACTCCGTGACACAGGCGATGCATCGCATGCGCTACCAGGTATACAGCCGTGACTTCGGTGAACAGTCATCGAAGGTGATACTGTCCCTGATAGTCCTTGCCTTCGGCGCCGGGCTGGTGGGTGTGGTCTGGGCTAACGTGGCGGCGCTGATGTCGGCGGCGGCGCTTTCCATGCTGTTCGCGGCGATGATCATGCCACGTGTCGCTGGTGGAGATGATGAAGGCCTGGCGAAGGTCCGGAGTGGCCTTTTCCGCTATTCCTTACCGCTGGCATTCTCAAACGTCTTCGGTATCATCCTGCTGTATTCGGATATGCTGCTGGTCGGCTACCTGGGGACGTCGACGGACGCAGGGTATTATGGCGCGGCTCTCCGGGTGGGGGTGACCGGCAGCGTAGCCATCCTGACGGCCTTTCGTACCGTCTTCGCTCCGGTCATCTCGGATTTGTACGACAAGAGGAAGATAGGCGAACTGCGGGTCCTGTTCAAGACGGTGACGCGCTGGATCTTTATCTGCAGCTACCCGCTGCTGCTGCTGCTGATAATCTTCTCCGGGACGATCATGGGTATATTCGGCTCCGGTTTCTCCGAAGGCAGGAACGCGCTGCTTCTCCTGGCGCTGGGGCAGATGATGAACGCAGGCACCGGCCTGGTGGGGATGATGGTGATCATGTCCGGCAGGTCGCATATGGAGCTCTATAACGTGCTGACCTCGCTAGTGGTCAACGTATCCCTGTGTTTCCTGCTGATACCGGACTACGGTATCACCGGCGCCGCCATCGCCAATATGTCCGCGGTCGCGGTGATCAACCTCATGCGGGCCATCGAAGTTTGGGTTATCATGCATATGAACGCCTACGACAGGAACTATCTGGTGCCCCTGTTCGCCGGCGCCACCGGCGCCGCGGCCGCCGTCATGGTCATCTGGATATTCGGCGGAGACAGCTGGGCCATGGTTGTGCTGTCGGCTCTGTTGTTCGTGACGGTCTATACACCAGCCGTGTTCCTCCTGGGCATGAACGAGGAGGACAGGGCGGTGATCCGCATGTTCAAGTCCCGTCTGCTTCCCGGCAGGGCATGATGGTGCAAATGAAAGGAACGTGAAGAGGGATTTGTCGAAAGTAGCGATAATCGGTATCGATGGCGGGACCTTCCGGATAATCGATCATCTTGTGGGACAGGGGAGGATGCCCAACATGGGAGCACTGCTCGAGCGAGGTGGCAGGGCTACCTTGCGCTCGACCATACCGCCCTTGACCCCGGCGGCATGGGCGTCCTTCTACACCGGCACGAACCCGGGCAAGCACGGGGTCGTGGATTTTTTCACCCGCATCCCCGGCACCTACAAGCTCGCGCCGGTGAACGCCACCCGGGTAAAGGGCGAACCGCTATGGAAGATAGCAGGCAACCAGGGCAAGCGCGTATGTGTCTACAACGTACCCATGACTTATCCCGCCGCGCCGGTCAACGGCATCATGATATCGGGCATGGACTCTCCCCGTCTTGATGAAAAGGCCGTATATCCCCTCGAGTTCCAGCGGGAGCTGCAAAGGGCTGTCCCCGGCTTCTCCATCGAGCCCCGGGTCGATATCAAGTATCTGATAAAGAACAGCAACGATCCGGTTGATGAGTACATAGCCAGGCTTCGTGCTTATATGGAGACGGAACTGAAGACCATCCGCTTCCTGATGGATCATGAGGACTGGGACCTCTTTATCGCGGTGATCCGTTCCATCGACATCCTCCAGCACGTTTTCTGGCGATCGGCTGAGAACGTCATCAGCGACGGCGGGAAAGCATCGGCGAAGGAGAGGAGGAGAGCGGAGGCCATCTTTGCCTGCTATGAACGTCTCGACAGGGAGCTGGGCGAGCGCTGGTCCGGCTGGGCCAGGGACCGCAACCTTATCTTCATGTCGGATCATGGTTTCGGGCGGCTTGAAGGCGAGGTCTGTCTCAACCGCATCCTCGCCGAGGCGGGGCTTCTGAGGTTCAGGCAGAAAGGAGCCAGGCGCCGGGTAAAGGAATTCGTCTACAACAGGGTCACACCGTTGATCCCGCCCGCGGCCCGCTGGCGTATGAAGCGCTATCTGCGCAAGGACTACGAGACCGGAAGGGCGGTAGTACTCTATGTAGACGCCCTTGTCGCCGATATCGACTGGAGTGATACACAGATCTATTCCCTGGCTCAGTTCGGGTGCATGTACGTCAATCTGAAGGGCCGTGAGCCCATGGGTATAGTCGACGGCGAAGAGGAACGGCGACAAGTGCTGTCCCGGGCGAAAGAAGCGCTGTCCCGGTTCAGGAACCCTGCAGACGAAGAGCCGCTCATCACCGAGTTCAACATGAAGGAGGACCTATTCCAGGGGCCACTGGAGCCGGAGATGCCCGACATGGTCATATCCATGCGTAATCACGCATACAGGGGGGTCTACAGCACCTATTCAGAGCTCTCGGGGACGGGGCTGGTGCGGTCCGTCTACCCGGAACGCAGGGAGCTTGCACATACCGGCAACCACAGGCTCGAAGGGATCCTCGTCATGGGAGGTCCGGATATACAGGGTTCCGACCTGGGGGAGGTGCGGATCATCGATGTGGCGCCCACCGCCCTGAACCTTCTCGGGCTGGCCGTACCCGAAGGTTGGGATGGGGAGATACTGGCTAGCGCCATGACCGGAGGGGCCCCCAGGCCTATAGCCGGAGATTCGTATGAAAGGGCCGTTGGAGAGTCTGAGCCGGAGCAGGCTGAGGAGGTATTGACCGAAGAGGATGAAGAAGAGGTGCGCAAGCGCTTGCAGGACCTTGGCTATCTTTAGGGTTATCCAATCAAACTCCATTGCTGGTAAAATCATATCGATGTACCCATGTTGATGTAGTGTTCCAGATAAAAGGTTTCTTGTATCAGTGGGCTCAGGTGTGTTCTTTCGCACCGAGTGAAACAGGCGGTAGGTAGCGATCAAAAACAATCGCAACGGAAATCGCGTAGTCGTGGTCGGTCTGGACGGCACTCCGTTCAGCTTTCTCAATGATGAGATCGAGTCCGGGAACCTGCCCAACATAGCCGCCCTGGCTTCCGGAGGGGTCTTCTCCAGGATGGAATCGGAGATTCCCACCATCTCTTCGGTGGCCTGGGCCTCGTTCATGACCGGGAAGAACCCCGGAGAGCACGGAATATACGGGTTCACCGGCCGGAAGCCCGGCTCCTACGAGCTGTATTTCCCCAACTACAGTCACCTCAAGGCGGAGCCTTTCTGGGATCTGTTGAGCGGGGAAGGCAGGAGCTGCTGCATACTGAACGTCCCATCCACCTATCCCGCCCGTCCCCTGAACGGCATCCTAGTCTCCGGTTTCGTTGCGCCGAACCTGGAGCGGGCGACGTATCCCGTCGAAGCATACGAGTACCTGCGACAGAGCGGTTACAGGATCGATGTGGACGCATCGAAGGGCCGTGAATCCCTCGACCTGCTGCTGGAAGACCTCCACGAGACCCTGGAGAAGAGGCGGGAGGCCATGCTTCATTTCTGGGAATCCCGTTCCTGGGACTTCTTCATGAACGTCTTCACGGGTACGGACCGCCTGCATCATTTCCTCTGGCGTCATTATCAGGAGAAAGACAGTACCTATGCGTCGGAGTTCATCCGCTATTACCGGCGTGTCGACGAGATCATCGGTGAGTTCCTGGCCGGGATCCCTGAAGATACCGCGGTATTCATGCTCTCGGATCACGGTTTCTGCTCCATCGACAAGGAGGTATACCTGAACCGCTTCCTCCAGCAGGCGGGGTTTCTGGAGTTGCGGGGCGACCGCCCGGTCACCATCGCTGATATCGAACCTTCAGCGACTCGCGCCTATTGCATGGACCCCGGCCGGCTTTATGTCAATCTGGCGGGAAGGGAACCGGGGGGGATCGTCAGCGCCGGCGACTATGACGCTGCGGTTGAGGAACTGGCAGAAGCGGTAGCTTCCCTGAGGGACCCGGAGACCGGCAGGGAGATCATCCAGCATGTATATAAACGTGACGAACTCTATCACGGTCCGTGCCTGGAGCAGGCTCCCGACCTGGTCGCGATGCCATACGATGGTTATGACCTCAAGGGCGCTATCGGCCGGCCCGACGTAATGGGCAGGACCCACCTGTCCGGTATGCACACATTCAACGACGCCTTCTGGCTCGCCGCCAGAGAAGATGACGCAGCCGCTGAAGTCACCAGCATACGTCAGGTGGCTGAGGTGATCACGGGTCTGCTGTCTTAGTCCGAGCGGGATGGATCACAAGGGTACAACCGGAATCCGGGAGGGTCCTTCGCCTCATCTCAGGGGTACGGTCGCAGCTGCCATCCTTCTCACGGTTGTGATCACTACTGCGGTCCTTTATCCAGAGACCTATATGCCCGACGTGATAATGGCGGGAACGCAGCATATCCTGCCGCTTACCTTGCTTATGCCGTTGGCGGCGATCGGGGCCGTGGCTCTTCTCTGGCGGAATCGAAGGAGGCTGTCTCTGGGCATGGCGGACATCTCCCTCGTGACCTATTATTCCTATTTCGTTCTCAGGAACATCAGTGGCGAGTCCGGTGGCGCTTCGGTGAAGTATGCCTTGTTGGCGGTCAGCCTCTTCTATCTGGCGGTGCTTGTAGCCAACGATGAGAAGCGGATGGAATGGATAGGCATGCTTATCGTGATTCTTGCCGGCGTCACATCCGTTTATGGTCTGTTTGAGTATTTCTATGGCTCCAACGTTATCCTGGGCCGCTATCTGGTGGAGTCTGTTCCCGTGGCGGAGGGCACGCTGCTCCACCGCAGTGGTTCATTCCTGGCCCACCCGGTGGCTTTTGGCGCGTTCCTGGTGCAGGCACTGCCGTTCTGTGTGCTGTTCTGGCTGAGGGGTGGTTCCCGTTTCGGCAGGTACCTGGGCGGCGCCGTCTCGTTTCTCGTCGTCCTGGCCCTGATATTCACTTTCACCAAGGGCAGCTGGGCGGCTGCGGGAGTCATTCTAACGGGGGCGCTTGTCCTCTTCTTCCTGCGGGAGCAGCGAAGACTGGCTTTGCCGTTGATGCTGTTGATGATCGTCGTACTGGCGGTAACAGGCATATTCTGGGATAAACTCGCGCATGAGACCTCTGAACGTTCTGAAAAAAGCGTGAGTTTCAGGCTTACCGGTTGGCAGGCGTCGTTTGAGGTGATAAAAGACCATCCGGTGCTGGGGGTCGGTTTGAGGATGGGCCGCAGGGAGATCATCCCCTACTGCGAGGACTGCCGCGGGTTTCTCATATATAAGGGCCGCTACAAGCCCGTGGACAACAACTACATCAACACCTTCCTGGAACAGGGACTGGTCGGGTTCCTGCTCTGGATCTGGCTGCTGGGTGTCTTGATATATGAAGGCGTGCGGACGGTATCACGGAAGAATTGGCGTGTTTCCTGGATAGTCGCGGGCCTGGTGAGCGTGATCGGTATCTCCCTCAACGCCATGACCTTCGACGCCATGATGATATGGTCGATCTTTTCCATGTTCTGGGTTGCCGCGGGCATCATGCATGGGAACGTATTGCGTGTCAAGGAAACAGATCGAACCGGCAGGTCCGGGTCGGCGGGGCGAAGGGTTCCTGCATGAACGACAAGAGGTATAATAAAAAATGCATGATGAATATGAAGGAAAACCGTGAATGTTCCGAAAGAGAACAGACGGGTAACGCAGAGACAAGTTCTTTCAAAGGGATCGGGCAGGCGGGTTGTCTGTCCGGGTTATCTGTCAACAGGATGTAGAGAAAGGGTGGCGCGTTGGATCTGGTAGAGTTGCTAGCCGTCTTGTGGCGCAGCAAGTGGATAATCCTGATAACAGCGGTTGTGGCGGGTTCGGTGGTGGCATACGATTCGTTCACCAGGCAGAAGACGTACGAGGCCGAATCCATGCTGGTGGTCGGGAACTTCAGCTCTACCTCGCTTCCCGGCCGCGAAGATGAACTGGCGTTCAGTTATGGCCAGCTGGTCGGCACGAACGAGGTACTGGAAAAGACGGCGGAGTTGGCCGGGAACGGCAGCGATGCCTCTGAATTCAGGGGTGTCGCTACGGAAACCGCCAAAGACAGCCCTTACCTGAAACTTATCGCCAGGGACACGACAGCCCTGGGAGCGATCGACAGGGTCAATGCTGTCGCGCAGGGGCTGGTGGCATATGTCGATGACCTCAAGAAACAGAACATCGCTTCAGACCAGCAGATGTTGCTGCAGAAGCTGACCGATGTGGAAAACGATCTCTCCCGGCTCCGCGCTGACCCGAACGGGGATGCAGGTCGTATCCAGGCGCTGGAAGGCGCAAGGCAGTCGCTGCTCAGGCAATACGAGGAGCTCAACCTGGAGAGTTCAAGCGCAAACAGGCTGACGATAGTCAGCGGCGCTACTTCCGCCACCACCGAAGCTACAAGGCCGTTGCGGAACACCCTGATAGCGCTGCTGGTTGGTGCTGTTGTGGGGACGGCGCTTGGTTTCGCCACGGATTCCGTCAGGAAATCCCTGAGACACGAGGAGGGGCGGTCCTGAGTCAAAGCAGGTGCGGCCGGGACCGTGTACGGAATGGTTTGTCGGAAATGAATGGCCCTCTAGCCGCAGAGACTCCATCCTCAGGTATCGGCCTCTCTGTGATCATAGTAAGCTGGAATACCCGCGAGATATTAAGAGAATGCCTGGAGAGGATCCCGGCTGCCGCGGAAGGTTTGGCATTTGAGACGATCGTCATTGATAACGGTTCGAGTGATGGCAGCGCGCGGATGGTGCGTGAGGAGTTCCCCGGGGCCAGGGTCATCGAGAATGATGAGAACACCGGCTTCGCAGCGGCGACCAATCAGGGTATCCGCGAGAGCTCGGGTGAGTATATCGCCCTGGTGAATTCGGATATCATGACGCCGCCGGGCTCCCTGGCCCACTTCGTGCGGTATCTGGAGAATTCCCCCGGAGTAGCCGCGGTCGGACCACAACTGGTGGGACGCTCCGGCCATCTGCAATACAGCGGCGGCTATGCGCCTTCACCAGCATCCGCCTTCAGCCAGTTATCCGGGTTGCAGGCGGTGTTGGGAGGACGCTCAAGGGGCATGTTCGTGCGTTCGCGGAGTACGCGGAAACCGATGCCGGTAGACTGGATAGGCGGCGCCTGCATGGTGACAAGGCGTAGTGTTATTGACGAAGTGGGCATGTTGGACGATGAGCATTTCATGTATGCGGAAGACGTCGAATACGGGGTGAGGATGCGTCAGGCCGGATGGAAGCTGCACCTGTTGCCGTGGATAAGGGTGGTCCATTACGGGGGAGCCAGCAGTACCGGCAGTCCGGAAGCACGGCTTCTCTGGATGGGCGGCCTGTTCCGCGTCGCCGCAGGGCAGTTGGGCTTCCCCAGATTCAATATCTTCGGGCTGCTGATGTCGATGGCGTATTTCATCAGATATCTCCTCGTCACACTGGCGAGACTGATACCTCTCACCGGTCACATGATGGATGATGAGGTTGCACGCAATGAAGACATGCGCTTGTATGCGGTGACATCCCTCAGGCTGGGTCTGCACGGCCCCGGGTATGCGATGGAATACAGTTCCAGGCTGGAAGAGAAATGCCGCGCGCGGCCGGCCGGTGACAAAGCTGAAAAAGAACGGGCAACATGAACCAGCTGGTGGAAAAGTACAGGTTAGACCCTGCCGCCCGCTGGCTGGTGGTATCGGGACTGGCTTTGGCGGTCACGGCGGGCTTGATCACCGCCGGCCTGATCATGGTCGATCCGGTCATCCCGTTGCTGCTTCTCGCTTTCGTTGCAGTTGCAGCGATCGCCACCAATCCCTGGCGAGGCCTGATACTGCTGTTGATCGCTGCGCAGCTGAATATCTTCCGTTATGACCTGGGCCCTTTCACATTCAGGCCGGAACAGGTTATCCTGGTCATCGTCGCCCTTGTCTGGCTGACTTATTTCCTGAGCGGGAAAGCAAGGATCTCGGCCACTGTTCTCGATATCCCTATCATCGGTCTCATTGTCACGGCCTTTGTCTCCTCATACCTGTTTTCACCGGATCCGTCTTACAGCTATCAGGGACTGTTCCTGCAGATAGTCTACATGAGCATGTACTTCTATACGGTCTATGTGCTGTTGGAGCACAGATCACGGCTGGATCTGACGGTGAAGCTCATGATGCTCATGGCTGCGATTCACGCGCTCTACTCCCTGACCGCCTTCATCTCGCATTTCCTCGGGATAAACATAGGCGGTATATCCTTTTCCCACCTGATAACATTGAAGCTCCCGTCGACCAGCGGCCTGTTCCAGGAAGCGAACCTCCTGGGCGCCTATGTTGCGATCATGCTGATACTGTTCACCACTCATCTGGTGACTTACGGCAAGGAAAAGATTGCCAGTGAGAGGTTTCTCTGGCTCGGACTGATACTCCTGTTCATAGCTACGATGACATCACTGACGCGCGCCGCCTGGGTCGGCGTGATAATAGTGATGGTTTATCTGCCTTTCTACTCGAGGCCGGTGAGAAACGTGATAAATCCCAGGTCGATAGCATTCATCCTGGCCATGCTCATGATCTTCGCCGTTTCCTTCCCGCTGGTGAATTATGTCTTCTCGGAATCTTCAGGAACGAATAATGCTTTTCTGGGCAGGGTGCAGAACCTGTTGAACTTTCAAAGCAGTTCGGCGGCGGGCCGGACCGATGTCCAGACCCAGGGGATAGAGGAATGGCGCAGTCACCCCTTCCTGGGAAACGGGCTCCTGTCCATCGGAGAGAAGAATTTCTCCAATCGTGGATGGCTTTTCAGCTCCATGATCCAGAGCCTCCACGACACCGGGCTCGTGGGAGCGTTCCTCATGCTCTGGATCCACGTCGTCCCGATCGTCTATGCATTCAGGGCGGCGGGGAAAGCCCGCAGCTCGATACGCAAGGCGAACCTCTACGGGATGGCGTTGGGGGCCATCGTGATGATAGTGGCGTCACAGGCATCATCCTTCTTCTGGCTGGGCTTTCCCTGGATCTATCTCGGCATCCTCGTGGCTTTATCCAAAGCGACGCTCTCAGAGGCCGATGAGGAACAAAACGGAAGTCGGGTTGCCGTAAATGGCTGAGATCGGTATCGATGCTCATGCGATAGGGGGGCGCCTTACCGGCAACGAGACCTATGTCACCAATCTCATAGACGGACTCATCGGACTTGACAGTGGCCATCGTTTCACGCTGCTGTTCACGGACGAGCGGGCCGCGGAGGAAGCGGGCGGCAGGTTCCCCGAGGCACGCCCGGTGATGGCTTTGCCTGCCAACCCTCTGGTGCGAATACCTTTTGTCACGCCATGGCTGGTCTGGAAGCTGGGTCTTGACCTTCTCCACGTCCAGTATGTGGGACCACCGGTGATGACTGCTCCGCTGGTCACGGTGATACATGACATATCATTCGAGACTTATCCCCGGTTCTTCTCCGCCAGGGAACGGTTGCAGTTCAGGGCCACCTTCCCTCTTTCGGCCAGGCTGGCCGCCAGGGTCCTGACCATTTCCGAGCACTCCAAACGGGATCTGGTGGAGATATACGGGCTGCCGGAAGAGAAAGTGACGGTGACATACCTCGCTGCCGGCGATGATTTCGCCCCTGTTGAAGACAGGGACCGCCTGGAGTCGGTGAGGTCCCGGTACGGGGTCGGCGGGCCTTATGTACTGGCCGTGGGGAATCTCCAGCCGCGGAAGAACATCCCCCGGCTGATCAGGGCCTATTCACGCATGAGGTCGGTCAGGCCGGATATCAGGCATCGCCTAGTCCTGGTAGGCAAGAAAGCCTGGCGCCACGACCCCGTCCTGTCACTTATCGAAGAGTCACGCTGGTCTGACGATATCGTGCTGACGGGTTATGTCCCGGACGAGGACCTGCCCGCGCTCTACTCCGGCGCGGATGTTTTCGTCTATCCGTCGATATATGAAGGGTTCGGGTTGCCTCCGCTGGAGGCGATGGCCTGTGGTACGCCGGTGGTGGTCTCGGACCGGGCCTCACTGCCTGAGGTGGTGGGGGACGCGGGCGTCAAGGTCGACCCCTTCGACGTGGACGGCATCGCCGCCGCGACCGCATCCCTGTTGCTGGAGCCTGCCGTCAACGCCGCATTCAGCAGGGCGGGCCTCGAGAGGGCGCGCTGTTTCAGCTGGCGCGAATGCGCCCGCAGGACACTTGCGGTATACGAGGACGTATTGAGAGAGGCGGGCGCCAGTTGAAGATATCCATGCTGGGCACAAGAGGCATCCCCGGGCGCTACAGCGGTTTCGAGACGGCCGTCGAGGCCATCAGCATCAGGCTTGCGCAGAGGGGCCATGAAGTGACTGTCTATTGCCGGCCGCACATGATGGATTACGAGGGTGATCATTACGAGGGCGTACGCCTGAAGAGGCTGCCGACGGTGAGGAACAAGTTCCTTGATACTTTCGTGCACACTTTCATCAGCACGGTGCATATGGGCCTGTTCGATCGCGCCGACGTGGCCCTGTACTTCATCGCTGGCAACAGTCCCTTCGCCCTGCTCTCGCGAGTGTTCGGTATACCGTCGTTGATCAACGTGGACGGCCTTGATTCCCATCGCAAGAAATGGAACCGGCTGGCGAAGAAGTACATACGCTTCGCTGAATGGTTCGCGCCGAAAGCGGCTACGCGCACCATATCCGATTCCCGTGTGATACAGGATTATTACCTGGAGCGGTTCGGCCAGGACAGTGACTTCATCCCCTACGGGTCGGATGTCGTCGAGGACGCAGGCACCGCGACCCTGGAGCGGTTCGGGCTTGAACCGGGAAAGTACATCCTCTTCGTAGGACGCCTGGTCCCGGAGAACTGCGCCCATGTCCTGATAGAGGCCTTCAGCGAACTGGAGACGGACATGAAACTGGTCATCGTCGGTGATGCACCTTACGCTGAAGAATACATAGACCGGCTCAAGTCGACCGACGACGAGCGGGTGATTTTCACCGGATACCAGTTCGGTGGCGCCTTCAGGGAGTTGAGCTTCCATTGCTTCATCTTCGCCATACCCACGGAAGTCGGTGGCACTCATCCGGTGATCCTCGACGCCATGGCTGCAGGCGCGTGCGTGGTCGTGAACGACCATCCGCCCAACCTGGAGAGTATCGGGGACGCGGGTGTCAGCTTCTCCGGGAAGAAGGGGGCGGCGGACCTGCGCGAAAAGATCAAGGCGCTGATAGCATCGCCGGAAAGGGCCAGGGAGCTCGGGGAGAGAGCCCGTGAGAGGGTGAGGAAGGAATACAGCTGGGAACGTGTCACGGACCTGTATGAGGGGCTTTGCCGCCGATATGGGCGGAAAAGGCAGCGGAGCGGTTGATGCGGGACCGGGGCCGATCCCGGGGAGTGCCCGCCGTTGCGGGTGATGTTCGTGGAGTGTAATATTATCTCAGGCAGCGAGGGGCGCGACCCGGGCTGTTTTTTTATGTGACCGAATGGAAGTTCCTGGAGTGTGGCTTGGAGAACGGTAGGAGAAACAGGTTGTTGATACTGGGGTTTGACGGCACCAGCCCCGACCTGCTGGAAAAATGGGTCGGTGAGGGCAAGCTCCCGACCGTCGGCAAGCTGATGGAGGGGGGCGTGTACGGGCCTTTGCGCTCAGTTCCCACCATGAGCAGCCCGCCGGCCTGGACATCGTTCAGCACCGGCAAGAATCCCGGCAAGCATGGCATATTCGGCTTTACCGAGCGGCATTTCGACAGTTACGGTTTTGGATACGTAAACGGGGCCCACCGGTGCGCCCGGACATTCTGGGAGATCCTCTGTGGTGAGAGGACGGGATGCGTGGTGAACGTGCCCATGAGCTATCCGGTACAGGAGATAAACGGGTGCATGATCGCCGGGCTGGATGCACCGGGCGTTGACAGCGAAAAGGTGTGTCATCCCCGGAACCTGCTCGAGGAGATGATAGCCGAGAACGGTGAGTATCGCATCACCGCCAATCTCACCCATGTGCTCAGGTCGGAGGGCCGCTGGAAGGAGGGTGCAGAGCGCCTTCTCGACAGTATGGAGATCCGCTATCGTCACACTTCCTATCTGATGGACAGATATGACTGGGACCTTTTCACGGTGGTCTTCGGCGAGACCGACAACGTTCACCATTTCTACTGGAAGTTCTTCGACCCATCCCATCCAGCCTATGATCCGGCCGAAGCGGAACGCTACGGCGACACCATCCTCAAGGTCTACCAGCGGATGGATGACATCATCGGGCGTCTGCTCGAGAGGAACCCTGACGCTACGGTGATGATAGTATCTGACCATGGTGGAGCGGTGAATCCTCGCGGCGCCCAGCTGCTGGGGGATTGGCTCACCGATCTGGGCCTGATGAGGATGGAAGGTCAGTCATGGTCAGACCCGCGCAAGGTCGCCAGGCGCGCGTTCGGCGCCGTGGGAGGGGCCGGTTACCGACTGGCCAACAGGTATCTTTCCTCGACGACCAAGTTGAAACTGGCGCGCCGTTTCCCTGGCATGCTCGGCGCTGTAGAGTCGGCGATGAAACTGGGCGGGATCGACTGGCGACGGACCAAGGCCTTCTGTGATGGAGCCATGGATGATATCTGGATAAACCTGGCCGGGCGTGACCCCATGGGTATCGTCCCTCAATCCGAGTATGACGGTCTTTGTGAAAGCATATGTTCTGAACTGGCGGACGCCAGGGACGCGGCAACGGGGAAACCCATCGTCGACGAGGTCTTCCGCAGAGAGGATGCCTACCAGGGCCGACAGGTTGAAAAGGCCGCTGATATCAGTGTCCGCTGGCGCACCGATGCGGTTATCAACGGTATAAGGACGAGGAGTTCGTCCGAGTCGGTGGAACCTGTCGATTGGGACTGGCCCCTGGGAAATCCCACCGGCGGACACCAGCTGAACGGCATATTCATCGCCACCGGACCGGCGATAAGGCAGGGCAAGAGGCTGGAAGGCGCCGGTATAGTCGATGTCGCGCCGACGGTCCTCTACCACTTCGGGGAGGAGATCCCCGGAGACTTCGACGGCAGGGTCCTTGAGCGGATATTCAAAAGGGAACACCTTGAGGCCAACAAGCCCAGATACGGTGTCGAGACAGCCGGTGAAGCCGAGCAGGAGGACGTCTATTCCGAGGAGGATTCGGAAGTCATTGAGCAGCGGTTGAAGGACCTGGGCTATCTGTAGGAGCGGGGTTGCGCAGGCCCGGCATCTCACCAAAAGGCTTGATTACATGAAGAGGGGACAGTTATAGCACGGCAGGTCCAGATCGTCGTCCCTGTCGGTGAAACCGCTGGAGAACCAGCGTCGCGCCGCTGTGAACTTCTCGTTATTCCAGATCTCCTCGAATGAGGACTCTTTGAGATCGCCGAATCTGGAGCGGCCGAGGCAACAGGGCAGGACCACGCCGTCGTAATCCACCATGAACGTTCCATAGAGGAAGAAGCACGAGCGGCCCTTCTTCGGTTTCCCTTCTTCGGGGACAAGCTCTTTATCGCCATAGTCGAGCTGGGTGAAGACGTCTTCCTTGGTGGTGAAACGGTCTGCGCCGAGGGAGAGGACCATACGCTCTATCTCGTCCATCTCGTGACGGTTGTGGTCGAAGATGACCGACTGCACCTCGATGACAGGATATTTGGAGCCCTGACGCTGTTTCTCGGCCACCAGTATCCTGATATTCTCCTTCACCTTCTCAAGGTCACCGCCGACGCGGTATATCTCGTAGGTCTCCTGGCTGGCGCCGTCGATACAGACAAGTATCCAGGTGAGGCCCGAGGCAAGCATCTCCTCGGCGCGTTTCTCGTCGAAGACATGGAAATTGGTACTGATGGAAGTGGGTATGCCGTATCTGGATACCTGCGAGATCATGCTGTATATGCGCTTGTTGAGCAACGGTTCCCCGAACATGTAGAGCGTGCTCTTGAGGAAGTAGTCCATGGGAGCTTTCTCAAGAATAGTGCGGAATGTCTCCTCGTCCATCGTGCCGCCGGAAGTATTGCCGTCCGGATGGCAGGTGGGGCACCGCAGGTTGCAGTGATTGGATGGTTCGATCTTCAGCAGCAGAGGTTTATGTTTGAGCACGACCTTCTTTCTGCGGTACTCGTAATAGATGCCGGCCGCATTGGCCATCTTCCTGGGGTTCAAACCGCGCAGCATCACGAACTGGCGTGAGGCCAGCTGCTGGAGGCTGGTGTAGTCTGTCAACTTCCTTGTTTTCACGAATCCAGGAAAAGAAGGGGAGATGCTGTCCTGAATCCAGTATAGCTGTAGGGGCATGAGGCTGCAATTGGACCATCAACGACAGGGACGCTGGGCGGCAGGAAGCCGCAATCCCATTGGTCGCCCCTTCGCAAACGGACAGGCTAAACATGGGAGTACTACTGCCGAAAAATTAATTGAAGGCTAAACCGAGGCGGTGCACACGAGAGGGATGTGTGCTTGATGGGGGAGGGAGCAACACTGGTTTACCACTCGCACTAGCTTCCGAAAAGGCAAACCCGCCGCAAGGCGGGGACGCAAAGCCAGGGGTCTCAATGAGACGGCCCGGCTGCCGAGGAGCGAGTACGGTGTTGAAAATCCTCATAGCAGCGACTTTTGTCATTGGCATACTGGTGTCAATGATGTTTCTTGTACCGGGCACGGATGACATGTACGCCGGTCAGGCGATCGACCTGTCCACATCGGCAACCGTGTCCACATTCACATTCACCGACGACCCGGTCCAGGGTAAACTGACTTTGGACAACGACGTCGTCAGAGTGGTCTGGCATTACAGGACGCTCGCCAGCGAATACTCCAACCGGGGCGGAGGCAGCATCTACGAGCTCTACGACAAGAGAACGGACCCGGGACTTGAGAGGAATATCGTCGCGGTGGTCGATGGCGGTGGCGGGAGCACCAGTCCCAACATGCCGGGTATCGGGGGCCTGGGGGCAACGCATGTATGGTCTCTGGACCCCAATGCGCCGGCAACATCCGATGTAGGGAGATGGGCCCGGCTTCTGTCGAGGAACCATTACATCGACAGCGACGGCAATGCCGTTTTTGAAGCAAGCTTCATAGTCAAAGACAACGACTTCGACCTTCAGGACGCCAACCCGGACGACTACCGCGTCGACAAGAGATGGACCGTCTATCCAGGCGGGCAGATCCATCTGGAGATAAGCATGGAGTTCCTGCGCTCCTTCTTCGCGGCGGAACCTGCCTACGACTTCTCCTTCAGCCGGCAGTATGGCTGGCAGGAGGCCGAAGCAGTGAGGCATGGCGGGGAATGGCGATGTGGAGGCGCGGGTTCCAATGGGATAGAGAATCCGAATAACGAGACGATGCTGATCACGGGCCTCGACACCGGCCATGACCATGATTATCAGATCAGGCATTCGGAGCATTTCAACCTGACAAAACCGGGGAACGGTTCTTCCGTAAGGATCAAGATGGATAACAACGGCAACGGTTTCGAAGGCGGGGGGTTGTTCGCGCTCGGCCAAAGCATGTTCGGCGACACATCCGCAGAGAACGTCGAGTTCTCGAGCTATTCACAACAGGCAAACGGGCATACGGTTCGTTACACAGCCTGGTGGGGAGGGTCCCCGCCGCCGTCCGAGAGGCACAAGCTCGTCACACAGGGTACCCGTTGGAGTGATACGTTCTGGATCGAGCTTGTCCCCCAGACCACAGCCCCGGTGCCCCAGGTTTCCGGGAACGTCGCCGTCACCGATATCGAACCGACGACCGCCGCCCTGGAATGGTCGACCAATCTTGCGACGGATGCCAGAGTCCGGTACTGGGCCGATGGGTCCCAGCCCGCCGAGGCCGTGGAGACGGCATGGTCACCGGAGCACCGGATCATGCTGACCAATCTCATGCCGGCTACGACTTACCAGTACGAGGTGATATCCTCCGATGGTTCGGGCGAGGCGGCCAGCAGCGGATCGTTCACCACGACAAGCATGGACGGTGTTTATCTGATCGTCAGTCTGGTGAACTCGGAATGGCCAAGCTACGCGGACTATCTGAACGGCGACCTCAAAGTCCGTTTCAGGACGACGAACGTGGGTATCGGCGATGCCGTCAGCACCAGCATCCTGTCTGTATCCGCAAGCTCCGGGGTTGAGGCGACACCGACTGTCACAGACCTGGGTCCTGTCGCCTCAGGTGGGCACGTGGACTTCGATGTCATGTATCATGTCCCGCCGGATCTGACATCGTTCTCGACGGTCATTCACCAGCGGGCTGACGACGCGGATGGTCAACAGTATTACTTCCCCAAAGTCCCGTCCGCCTGAACCGGCGCAACCTCAGCTCGCCCGCTTCCTGATGATTCGCCATATATGGCGCGGGAACTCGATGAACAACCTGCGGTAGAAGAACACCGATCTTATGGCTGCCCGGGTTCTGTGGATGACGCCCTGTCTGGAATCCTGCGGTAACTGCCCCCGGGTCAACTTGCGTGGGAACGGATGGGCAAGGGTGTTTCTTATCACGGTGGTCTTGTTGGCGGCGCCATCGACCAGCAACAGTTCCCAGAAGCGTCTGGGCATATGACTTTCCAGTATGTTGCTGGCGATGAGGTCTTTCATGCTGTCTGCCAGGATATTGGGCTTTGGGCGGCCCAGTATCCCTGCAAGGGGTATATATCCGACCGGTGTGCCCAAGGTTTGGTTCGTCAGTTTGATGGTGTAGTAGGCGCATCGGCCCAGACCCTGCTCCTGCGCGTCACGTGTGAACCTGTCCCAGTCGATGATGTCTCCGTATTTCTCGAGCAACAGCGCCACGTCCACCAGGTCCCTGAAATGCATCCAGTGATGTTTGAACTGGTGCAGGCACAGATGCAGAAGCTGGTTCCCGGGCTCCATTATCAGTGCTGGTCCGCCTTTCGGTTCGACATCGACCGCATCCGCCCAAAAACGTGATATCTCCACCTGGAACGGAGCCAGCCTGGTTACCAGGTCCCAATGCAGCTCCACCACATTGTTCTGGATATGATATGACCACTCGCAACCGAGCTCGTCATTTCTATCATCCGGGATGGGGAAATAGTTGTTCTCTATAAGATGGAAGCCGGCATCCTCCATCAGCTCACGGCAGAGGGTGACATGTTCACGATGGACCATGATGTCCATATCGCCAAGCGGTCTCAGGGCGATGTCGTCGTAGATGGTCATGCATAGCGCGGCCCCCTTCAGGAGGATAACCGGCACAGAGTTCTCCGCGAATGAAGAGAGCAGAGGTTCGATCACATGATAAAAAAGACGGTTTCTCATCAGGGTGGCGAGATAGCCTTTCTTCAGTCTTTCCATCACTTCGGCAGGCACGAGGTCGGCGGACTCATGCTCTGACAGCATCCTGAACAGCAGGGAAGCCAGACCATGGCGTCCGGAAGAAAGGGTGATGTATTCCCAGTCAAGCGGCTGTCTGACCAGTTCTGAGATATCAGGCGTATCAGACGTTCTCAGCGGGTAGGAAGCGCTCGCAAGCAGCAGCTCCTTCTCATGTATGTGATGATCCATCGGTTATCGGGTTTCCGTTCGTTGAAACATCTTCAGGTTGTCTTCTGAAAAGACCAGTATATAGTCAGGGGAGGAGTCCAATGAGTCGATGACCCTTTCCCTGCCGCGGAACTCCTGGACATCGCTTTTCCAGGATTCCGGTACTTCCGAGCTGTCGATGATTATGTAATCCTGTACCAGGTTGATATCTCCCTTTTGCGCGTATTCATATTCGGCCTGGTAATAGCCTTTCACCCTTTGTGAGCCCTGAGCCTTGACCATCATGTATTTCGGCATCATCACGGAAGCGTCGGATGGGATCATTTCAATCATGCTCACGGCGGCTTCGTAATTCTGACTGGGCTTGTAGTATCCAGGGCTGAACCAAGTATATGACAGTGCCAGTGTCGCAAACAGGGTGATGACCGCCAGTCCTGTCGAGATCGGGATGTTCCATCTGTTCCTCGCTATCCTCTCGGCCCGGTCCATCCCCAGGACCAGCGAAGGGAAGAGGGCGGCGGCAGGCGCCAGCATGTTGAAGTGGTTCAGGCCGATCGGGGTGGAGGCCAGGAAGCTCTCGGCTGTCGCCGGCAGGGCTATCAGCACCGATGCCGAAATCAGGGGGGCCCCGAAAGCGAAGGATTGCCATAGACCGTACATCACGCCGAACCGGCTGACGGAGGAGAAAGCTGTCCTGATGACGACCCACGGCTTGAAGATGATGGTCTTCAGGATCTCACGGCTGTTCTCGCCGAGAGAGCTGTACAGGACAACCGGTTTGGTGGCGCTGCCGGTGGGGTTCATGTGAGGTATCAGCCAGAGCATCATCGTCCCCACCCAGCTCAGGCCTGCGATGATCGGGACCATGGTCCACTTCAGGCTCCGGCGGTTGAGGGCGGAGACAAGGCCGAACATGACAAGCACGAGCCCGGTGTCTTCCCGCACCAGCAGCATCAAGAAGGTGAACAGCAGATAGCGCTTGTATTTCTTCGTCTGCCAGAAGTAGAAGGCCGACAGCAGCAACATGGGCAGGAAGCGTTCTTCGGACAGGTCGCCGACCGCGGGCTGCGCCAGGATGATCCGGTTGAAAAGGAAAACAGCCGCAATGAGCAGACTGACGCCGGGATTGAAGAAACGGCGCGACAAAAGGTACAGTGGCACTGCCGCAAGCGCGAGAGCGACATCGGACAATATCAGCAGCCACTGATAGCTGGGCCAGATGAGGTAAAAGGGATAGACGATAAACCAGATCAGTTGCGCGTGAACGCCCAATATACTGGAGCCTTCCGCCTGCGCCAGTTCACTGAATAGCAGGCCCCTGTCGGAGAAGGCGTTATCCAGCATATCGGAGAAGATGGCTGAGTTGTTGCCGGGCTGGTTGAGGTAATTGACCTGCAGCAGGTTCAGGATGACGACGGCTATCGACCAGATGGTAATCATTATCGCCAACGAGATGGCCGGTCTCCTGGTTGCCGCATCGATGGGGCCGCGCCTGAGGAAAGGGAACCTGTATGCCAGGAACGCGAACACCAGGCCGGCGGAGAGCAGGAGGACGAACAACATCTGCCAGGACGGGTCGAGAGGCGATATCCCGGGGATGTACTGCTTTCCGTGATTACGGTAATAGAAATACGGGAGATAGAGCAACGGCAGGATGATGAAGGTAAGGAAAGGCCAGAGGGCGCGGTGGCGCACTGAAGCCGGGTCTGTGTCCGTTGCGATGGAGACACCCTTCGAGACGGCGGCCCATGCCAGACCCAGCAATAATGCACCGGTCACACAGAAGACGACCATCATCAGGGCGTTGCCTGATATGTCAGACTGCAGGAAGACGTAGCCGGACATCAGCCCTGTTGCGCCTCCGGTGAAGGCAACTGCAAGAAATCCTGGGTATCGGTTATCGTTCAAGATGCTCAAATGCCGGATGGCCTCACGGGTAGGAGAATGTGACGGCGTAGCTTTCGATCGGTTCCCTCTCCAGGAACGGTTCTCCCTCCAGCACCAGCCAGCTGTGGCCGGTGATGGAGACGGCGCCGGCGGCCGGCACTGTATCCGCTTTCGGACGATGGACGTCTGCGCTGACGCCTCTCTCCCGGCTGGACGCTTCAGCGCCGCCGCTGCCCTCCCCGCCCGCATCCTCAGTCTCGCCGCCGGTCTTCCTCACCCCGAAACGGATGCCTACCGGCCAGCCCTGCCGCCGCAGGAAGTGGAATAGGGTGAGGGAGCGCATCAGGCATCTGCCATAGCGCTGGAAAAAGCGGTACTTGAGGAGGGAGTCCACGAAACCGGCGGTCTTGTCCAGCATCTCCCGGTCGCGGGGTCCCGGCGACACCCCCGGGTCGAGCCGGTTCAGCAGGTCGGGGAGACTTTCCTTTTCAATGAGGCTGGGGAGGCGGATGAGCATCGCCAGGATGCGCAGGAAGAGCCAGAGGTCACGCGGATCCTTCAGCCGATTTATCGTCCTCAGGAGTTTCGGCAACTTTCACCAGCCCCTCGCTCACGAGCTGCTCCGCCAGCTCCAGGATATCTTTTTCCGCCTCCTCCTTGGTTATCTCGAACTCCTCCGTGATCAGTGAGGCAAGGTCGGAGATGCTCCTGCTGCCGTCGCTGAGGATCCAGAGGCGCGCTCCCACCTTGTTGAGGCTGTAATAGTCGCCCCGGTTGACATGGAGCAGCACAGCGTCTTCACCCATGGAGGTGAACAGGACTTCGTCGTTCTTGATCAGGTAATGCGTTGTTTCCATTATCCTTTCCCCTCTTCAGATGATACATCGCCTTGTCCGGCTTCGGCCAGCAGCCCATCTACCACTCGCACCAGCCCGTCCTGGTCTCTGCCGGTACGGAGGCGGAAGCATCGCGCCTGCCGCGCCAACATGGACATGATATAAAAATGTCGCTCGTTCGTCGATGGGTCAAGGAAGAAGAACCCGTAGCGCAGGGACTGGGACAGGGCCTCCGTGCCCGACATGGGCTCGGCGGTCGTTGTCTCACTGTCGGCAACTTGCGTGAAAGCCATTACCACCGGCTGCGACGATTCGGCGATGCTGCCGGGATAAAGCTCCTCGATGGAGAAGGATGATTTCTGTCTGAGCTCGTTCATGTTGAAATTCCTTACCCGGGAAAGATCCGGCAATAACCTGATGGTCTCCTCACGGACGTTGATCTCTTCGGGAAAGGCGAGCGCTTCGAGTCTGCCGCCTTTTTCCCTGAGGAAGACGGTGTCGTCGCTTAGTATGCCGTAACCGCCCTTGACCAGGCTGATGGAAAGGGTGGATTTGCCGCTGCCGCTCCTGCCCAGGAAAAGAGCGGAGCGGTCCCCGCGGCAGAGCCCGGCGGCATGGAGGGGGAAAAGCCCCTTCACCTTGAGCATCTGCGCCCAGAGGGGATAAAAGAAGAGGTTGGTGATGAGCCAGTCCGATTCCAGCAACGCCTCGCGGGTGAACCCGGCGGCGGCGCAGGCATCCACATCAGCCGTCATCCTCGCGCGTGTATCCACTTCTGCGTAGCGGCGGGGCCCGTCATGATATACCTTGAGCGTTCCCCAGTTATAGAGCATTTCAGCGTCGCCGTCACGAGGGGACATCTCCGGGGAGAGTGCGTCCACAGCGAAGAGGTGCACGCTGATGTCCGGGCCGGAGGAGGACTCCGCCACCGCCGCTTCCGCCTTGAATGGCTGGAGGAAACGCTCGATGGCGGCCGCTATGGCGCGGGAGTTGGTGACGACACGGGTGCTGACCCCGTGAACGTCGTAATCCGCCGTGACGGTCTCTGCCGGTGTCACGCTGCCCAGGTCCACCAGCTTGCGGATGGTCTCAGGACCGGGACCGGAGGTCATGGCGCCGATAGCTGTTTGTTGATAAAAAAGGTCAAGTTATTGGCATAATAACACAGGAGGGCGGCGGCGGGGACAGACGGGTGCGGAATGACATGACATGGACGGGATGTGGGATGACATGACTCAGGTGCGGGAAGAAAACAGCGGAGGCGCTCGGGCCGGCGGCGTGAGCCATCTGTATGTGCATGTGCCCTTCTGCCGCACCCGGTGCGATTACTGTGACTTCTTCTCCACCACGGCCAGCCTGGGGCTCGCGCCGGACTACGTGGATGCGGTCATCGCCGAGGCCGACAGCCATGGCGGCCGCATCGGCCGGCTGGAGACGCTCTACTTCGGCGGCGGTACGCCCACGCTGCTTGATGCGGGTCTGCTGGACAGGCTGCTGCGTCCACTGGTTGAGGAGGCGGGACCTGCCGCGGAGGTCACCATGGAAGCCAACCCGGAGACGGTGGACGCCGGCAAGGCGCGCGCGATGGCGGCTGCGGGCGTCAACAGGGTATCCCTGGGGGCCCAGAGCTTCCAGGAGAGCCTGCGGCGGAACCTGGGCCGAAGCGGCCGGATCGAGGCTATCGGTGAAGCTGTGTCCGACCTGAGGTCGGCGGGCATCGACAATGTGGGCATCGACCTGATTTTCGGCATCCCCGGACAGGAACCCGGCGACCTGGCCGCCGACCTGGATGCGGCCCTGGACCTTTCCCCCGCACATATCTCCTGTTACGAGCTCACCGTCGGTGAGGGGAGCCGCTACTGGAAGCGCTGGCGCTCCGGATTGGAGGCGCTGCAGGGCCAGGGTCACCGGTTCTACCGGACAGCAGTGGATACGCTGGAGGGAGCGGGGTACCGCTGGTACGAGACGAGCAACTACGCCCTTCCGGGACGGCGGTGCCGACATAACCTTGCCTACTGGCGCGGCCATGACTACATCGGCCTGGGAGCGGGCGCCTGGAGCACGGTCGGAAAGGAACGATGGCGGAACCAGGAGGACATCCGGCGCTATATCCATCAGGCGGGGGGAGTGGATGGAAGAATCGGCATGGAGGTGCTGTCCGGCCGCCAGAAAGCCGTGGAACTGCTGATCCTGGGCCTGAGGACCGACGAGGGCGTGGCTCTTGAGAG
Source organism: uncultured Gaiellales bacterium (assembly GCA_964497425.1). Classification (GTDB taxonomy): domain Bacteria; phylum Actinomycetota; class Thermoleophilia; order BMS3ABIN01; family BMS3ABIN01; genus BMS3ABIN01. The sequence goes on along the minus strand of CAZCCR010000004.1, from coordinate 28,189 downwards.
GGTAGAGGAACACCTGGATATGCCGGCGCTGGAAAGGCTAAAGCGAAGCGGGCACCTGTCCATCCTGGATGGCAGGGTGCTGTTGACGCGGAAGGGGCGCTTCGTCGCCAACGAACTGTGCGCGAGTATCCTGCGGTGAGAAACCGCACGGCGCCATACATGGATAAACCCATGGAACAGGGATGGGCTTCCTGTTATAGCCTGAATGATGGTGCAGGTGGTAAAATAATACCGTTCAGGTATTGTTAAATATGGTTTATGCTGAATATTTGAAGTTCAACCAGATACGGTAGGAGCCGGTTCGGTGAATATCCATTGGTGGATGAGGAAATGGCGCTACGGCAAGGTTCTGAAGAACGTGAGGAAGGGCGCCGTGGTGATGGACGTGGGATGTGGAGAGGAGCCTCTTTTCCTTGGTCTGATCGAAGACGAGATGGAGAAGGGGTACGGCATCGACAAGAGGGTCGACCCGGGAAACGGCTCAAGGGTCTACACCAGGCCCAAGGTCGAGTTGGTCAACTTCGATTTCGACAGCGAGTCCGCGGTGAGCTTCCCTCTGCCCAACGGCAGGAAGATGGACCAGGTCTTCATGCTGGCCGTCATCGAGCACGTCTACCATGCGCGGCCCATCCTTTCCGGTATTTACGATGCCCTTATCGAAGGTGGGGACCTTATCCTCACTACCCCCACACGGGTATCCAGACCCGTGCTGGAGTTCCTGTCCTACAGGCTGAAGCTGGTGAGCGAGGAACAGATCAGGGACCACAAGCACTATTTTTCCAAGGATGAGCTGATCGGCATCCTCGAGGAAACGGGGTTCGACGACATCAGGCACAGTTACTTCCAGTGCGGCATGAATCAGATAGTCGAGGCCCGCAAGCCTCATCCCGGCAAAGAGATGGCTATCCAGTAAATACCACGCCATCGATAGTGGTAGAATATCCCTGACGCGCTGTTGCCGGCCGCTGGCCGGCTGCTTTTTACACGTCGTGTGAAGGATAGAGGCGGGCCCTGCGCCCGGCCTTCGAATATCCCCTGATATGGAAGAACTGACGCCGAGACAGGCAGAGATCCTCTCAGCCGTGGCAGAGCGGTATATCGACACCGGCAGACCGGTCGGCTCCAAGTTCCTCTGCCGTAACGGGGGTTTCGAGATATCCCCCTCGACCATGCGCGCCGAGCTGGCGCGGCTGGAAGGCATGGGGTACCTTGATCACCCCCATACCTCAGCGGGTCGCGTGCCCACGGACCGCGGCTACCGTTTCTTCGTCGACCATGCCGAGCGCCGTTCACCGGGCAGCCGGAAAGGCGCCGGGCTGATGGGCGGCGAGCTGGAAGGAGAGCTGGACCAGGCTATCCGGGAGGCTGCGGGGATGTTGGCCAGGGCCACGGGGTTGCTGGCGATGATATCCTCACCGGAGCAGGGCGACCGGGCGATAAGGCATGTGGAGGTCCTGCAGCTGCAGCCGGAACTGGTGACGGTGGTGGTCATCAACGCCGCCGGCGGCGTCACGCGCAAGCTCTTCGTCTTCGACCAGCCTCTGGATCCGGGTCTGGTGAAATGGGCCCACGGCTATCTCAACGAGGCTGTGCGCGGACTCGACCAGGGCAGCCGCCTGCTGCGCATCAGGCTGGCCGAGGCCGACCTGAGCCCGGCGGAAAGCAGTTTTCTGGAGATCATCTCGCCGGCGCTGCTGGAGACGGTGGACGCGGGAGGAAGGGAGCTGGTGATGGAGGGGGCGCCGCGGCTGCTTTCCCTCCTGGAGGATGACGAGGCGTTCTCGGCGCGGGAACTGATCGGAATCCTCGAGAACCATAACCTGATGATAGAGATGCTGCGCTCCGCCATGAGCGAATACAGGGTGTATCTGCGCATAGGCAGAGAACTCTCCACCAGGGCCATGCGGGGCTGCAGCCTGGTGGCGGCCAACTACGGCCTGGCCTACCGCAACCTGGGGACCGTGGGGGTGCTGGGACCCACCAGGATGGATTATCCGGCTGTCATCGGCAGTGTGGAGCAGGCGGCTTTCTGTCTCAGCCGGTACATCGAGGAGATATATTGATTCGGAGGCGAAAGGTACGAGGGCGGCAGATGATGAGGGCGATGAACGTGAGGATCAGGGCATGAAGCGCGATTATTACGAGGTGCTGGGCGTCTCCCGCTCCGCCGGCGAAGCGGAGATAAAGAAGGCATTCCGCAGGCTGGCCCGGGAGATACATCCCGATGTCAACAGGAGCGATCCGGAAGCAGAGGCCAAGTTCAAGGAAGCTGCCGAGGCATACGAGTGCCTTTCCAACCCCGAGACCCGCGCCGCCTATGACCGTTTCGGCTTCGAGGGCGTGCGGCGCGGCGGCTTCCAGGACTTCTCCCAGTTCTCCTTCGAGGATATCTTCCGTTCCTTTTTCGGCGACAGCTTCTTCGGCGAGGATATCTTCGGCGGTGGCAGGTCCTCAGCGGCAACGCGGGGGGCTGACGTGGGCGTGGCCGTGGAGATATCCCTGGCCGAGGCCGCGACGGGTGCCAAGCGGGAAGTGAGGTATGAGGCGGTATCGGCCTGCCAGACCTGTGAGGGCTCGGGGGCGGCGCCGGGGACCGGGCGGAAGGCCTGTGCGGCCTGCAACGGCACGGGACAGGTACGCAGCGTCAGCCGGACCGCCTTCGGCCAGTTCATGCGAACCGGCGTCTGTGGCAGGTGTGGCGGGTCCGGCAGCGTGGTCGAGGCCCCCTGCGCCGATTGCGACGGCAACGGGACGGTGATTGCCGAACGGAGCATGGAGGTCGATATCCCGGCGGGCATCGCCGACGGACAGAGCATCCGCCTGTCGGGCCGCGGCGGCGTGGGCGGCATGGGCGGCCCCTCCGGCGACCTCTACGTGCAGGTGGCGGTGAGGGAGGAAGAGGACCTGGTGCGTGACGGCGACGACCTGGTCTACCACCAGCGTCTGACGATGGTGGAAGCCGCCGTAGGGACGAAAGTGACCGTCCCCACCCTCGACGGCGAGGAGGAGATCGAGATCAAGCCCGGCACCCAGTTCGGCGAAGTGGTCAGGCTCAAGGGCAGGGGGATGCCGCAGCTGCGGGGACGGAGCCGTGGTGACATGCGGATAATCATGGATGTCATCGTCCCGCGGAACCTCAACGCCGAGCAGAAGGAGCTGCTGAGCCGGTTCGAGCAGACCACCAGCGACAGGAACTACAACCGCGACGAGGGTATCCTGGACAAGATAAGGGCGGCCTTCAGCTAGAGCGGAGCGGGCCGCTTTCGGACGGGGGTCGAGACATTGGCACACATCCACCGCTTCTTCGTAACCACCGAACTCTCCCGGGGAGAGGTCGTGGCCCTGGAGGGTGACGATGCTTTTCACGTGTCGAGGGTCCTCAGGCTCGCTGCCGGTGACATGGTGGAACTGGCCGACGCAGCCGGCCGGGTTTATTCCGCCTCCATCACCGCTGTCGACGGCAGGGTGGAGGCGAGAGCCGGCGAGATGCTCATTCCTGAGCCGTCTCGCGGAGAGTTGACCGTTGCCCAGTCCATCCCCCGCGCCGGCAGGATGGACCTGATAATCGAGAAACTGTCGGAGCTGGGTGTCGCCTCGCTCGTGCCGGTATACAGCGAGAACTCCGTGGTGGCTGAGGGGCGGCTGAGTCCGCGCCGGCTTCAGCGCTGGCGGCGGGTGGCCCGGGCGGCTTCCGGGCAGTCGCGGCGCAACTATGTGATGGAAGTCTTTGAGCCGTTATCCATCGATGACCTGCCGGCCCGAAGCGAAGGCAGGCTGGTAGCCCTTGCCACCGAGACCGGCGGGGAGCCGTTGGGAGAGCTGATGGAAGAGGAGGTCGGCAGTCTCACCCTGCTGGTTGGTCCGGAGGCGGGCTTCAGCGGCGGTGAGCTGCGCCGGCTGAGGGAAAGGGGCGCTGTCATCGCCACCCTGGGCGGCCGGCTGCTGCGGAGCGAGACCGCGGCCATCGTCTCGGCGACCATCGCCCTTCATCGTATGGGAGCGCTGGGATGAAGGAAAGGATCGAAAGGATCCAGGCTCATGTACTGGGATGCAAGGTGAACCGGGCGGATTCGGAGCGGATACTGGGACTGCTGCCGCAGTCGGCGGAAGAGCCTCTCGCCCTTGTCTCCACCTGCTGCGTTACCGCTGAGGCAGTTAAGCAGTCGCGCAAGGAGGTGCGCCGTTCCCTGAAGCGGGTGGGGACGGGCGGAAAGGTCTTCGTCACCGGCTGCGCCGTCCGGCTGGACCCGGAGCCATTCAGTGCCCTGGGCGGTAATGTGACCGTCGTGACGGGTGAGCCCGGAGAGGTGGCGGAGGAGATAAAGGGGGAGGCGGCGCGGGGAGAGACGGGCGCGCGTGCGCCCGCCGGCGGGCGCACGCGCGCCCTCATCAAGGTCCAGGACGGCTGCGCCAACCGCTGCGCCTATTGTGTCATCCCGCAGGTGAGGGGAAAGCCCCGCAGCCGCAGCGCCGCAGACGTGCTGGCCGAGGCGCGCGCCCGTGCCGGGCAGGGCTTCGCCGAGGTGGTTTTGAGCGGCATAAACCTGGGAGCGTACCGTGACCAGGGTGTCAGGCTACCGCAGCTGATCGAAATGATCACCGCAGTCGAAGGTATCAGGCGGGTCAGGCTCAGTTCCATCGAGGCGGTACATGTGGACCGTGAGCTGCTGGAAGCAATGGCATCAAGCCACGCTGTCTGTCCCCACCTGCATATACCGCTTCAGAGCGGAGACGCCGGCGTGCTCTCGGCCATGGGCCGGCGCTACGGACCGAAAGCTTTCCTGGAGCGGATGGAGCTGGCCCGGTCGCTGCTGGAGGATGTCAACCTGACAACCGACGTGATCGCCGGTTTCCCTGGTGAGGACGGTCCGGCTTTCGAGAACACCATGTCGCTGGTGCGGCAGGCTGGGTTCACCAGGGTACATGTCTTCCCCTTCTCGGCGCGTCCGGGCACCCGGGCGGTGGGGATGCCGGGCGAGGTGCCCTCCCCGGAGAGGCGGAGGCGGGCCCGCAGGCTGAGGGAGCTGTCGGACATCCTCGGCGACGCCCATCGTCGAAGGAAACTGGGCCTGGTGGACGAAATCCTCCTGGAGTCGGAGGTGGAGCCCGGGGTCTTCTCAGGGTACAGCCCCGACTACACGCGCTACCTGGTGGAAGGCGGTGCTTGTGGGAAACTGATGTCCGTACGCGGTGACAGTGTTATCGGCGAGGCCGTGAGGGGAAAGGTTACAGGGCATGGGTAACAGTGAATGCCTCTTTTGCCGTATCATTGATGGCCGGGAGGACGCTGTGACCATCCTGGAGGATGAGGAATTCATGGCCATATGGGACAGGTATCCGAAGGCGCCGGTGCATGCCCTGGTCATACCCAGGCGGCATATGTCCTCGCTGAACGACATCGGCGAAGCGGACGGTGATTTCTGCAAGCGCATGCTGGAGTTCGTGGTACGGACCGCCGAGAAGCTGAGGGTGAGGGACCGCGGCTACCGGGTGATAACCAATGTAGGTTCCGGCGGCGGCCAGATCATCTTCCATATTCATTGGCATCTGCTGGCGGGGAGGTCCGTCGGCTTCGAACTGGGAGAAGGGATTTGAATATCACGGGAAAGATCCAGGAGGACATGGCCTCGGCCATGAAGCAGCGTGACCGGCGGCGCGTAACCGCCCTGCGCATGCTGCTCAGCAGGCTTCAGCTGGCGGCCAAGGAGTCCGGCGGCGAGCTGAGTGAGGAGGAGGAGCTGGCTGTTCTCAAGTCTGAGAGGAAGAAGCGCTCCCAGGCGGCGGAGGCGTTCCGCCGGGGTGGAAGGGAAGACAGGGCCGTGGCGGAGGAGTCTGAGATGGAAATGATAGAGGCTTATCTGCCCCGGGGCCTGAGCGAGGAAGAGATAAGGGCCATCGTGGCGGAAGCCGTCAGCGAGACGGGAGCGGAGGATATGTCTGCCATGGGCCAGGTGATGAAGGCGGCCATGGCCAGGATAGCGGGCCGGGCCGACGGCAAGGTGGTCAGCGAGATGGTGAGGTCGGCCCTCACCTCCTAGGCGGCGGAGATGAAAAAGGTACTGGAGATCGATAACGACATCATGGCGGAGCTGGCGGGGGAGCACGACGCCACCCTCAGGGAGCTGGAGCGCCGCCTCGACTGTGAGATAGGCGTCAGGGGCAACCAGGTCTCCTTCGAGGGCAGCAGGGAAGAGGTCGAGCGCGGCCGGGCCGTGGTGGAGGAGCTGGTGGAACTGATCGACGCCGGCCACGTGGTGGACGCGGAGACGGTGGCTTCCGTAGGCTCCATGCTGGGAGAGGCCTCGGGCAAGCCCTCCGAGGTCTACGGTGACGTGGTCTGGGAATACCGGGGACGCAGGATAGTCCCCAAGACCATCAATCAGAAGAGATATGTGGATGCCATGCGCAGCCACAGCATCACCTTCGCCATCGGCCCCGCCGGAACGGGCAAGACCTATCTGGCCCTGGCCCTGGCCGTCAGTGAGCTGATGACCAGGAAGGTGAACCGCATCATCCTCACCCGGCCGGCGGTGGAGGCCGGGGAGAAGATCGGCTTTCTGCCCGGCACCATGCTGGAGAAGGTCGACCCCTACCTGAGACCCCTGTTCGACGCCCTCTACGACATGGTGGAGCCGGACCGGCTGACGGCGCTGATGGAGCGGGGCGGAATCGAGGTGGCGCCGCTGGCGTTCATGCGGGGGCGCACCCTCAACGACTCCTTCATCATCCTGGACGAGGCGCAGAACACCAGTCCGGAGCAGATGAAGATGTTCCTGACCAGGCTGGGTTTCGGTTCGCGCATGGTGGTCACCGGCGATGTCACCCAGGTGGACCTTCCCGATGCCAGGTTCTCCGGCCTGGTGAGCGTGGTGGACATCCTCGGCGATGTCGGTGACATAGCTTTCATCGATTTCGAGAGCAAGGACGTGGTACGACACAAGCTGGTGCAGAAGATAGTGGCCGCCTACAAGAGATTCTCGGGGCGAAAATGAAGCTGCCCGCCCCCATGGAGCACGCTGCCGCCTCGGCGAGGAATGGCGTGAATCACATCGACCTCCGGCTGTTCTCGGCGGCGATGGCGGTGATGACCTTCCTGCTTGTCTGGGCCATCCTGGCCAGCGCCTACCTGCCTGCGCGCTACGACCTTTCCGAGGGAGACGTCTCACCCGAGGAGATCACGGCGCCCCGTACCCTGACTTATGAGAACAAGGCGGAGACGGAGCGGCGACAGCAGACGGCGGCCGATGAGGTAAGCGATGTCTATGCCTACGACCCGGAGGTGCTGCCGCGGGTCACGGGCAATATATCAACCTTCTTCGATGAAGTGGGAAAGGTCGTGGTCGAGGAGAGGACCGCCGCCCAGGCCGCCTCCCAACCCTTCGACCCCCGGAAGGCGCTGGACCGCATCCGCAGGCTCGATAACCTGCCGAAGCTTAGTGACGAGACCCTGACCACCCTGGCGTCTATGGAGCCGGCGCAGCTGAGCGATATGCGCAAAGCGGTCCTGGATGGCGCCCAGGCCATCCTGCAGGGGAACGTCACCGAAGAGACGCTGGCAACCGACAGGGACCGGCTGGAGGCGCTGCTGTTGACCAGGGCGATGAGCCCAGGGCAGGAAAGCGCCGCCGCCGAGATAGGAAGCACCTACCTGGAGCCCGACTACAAGGTGGACAGGGAGAAGACGCAGCAGGCCAAGGAGGAAGCGGCCTCCAAGGTGCAGCCGGTTATCGTGACCGTGCGCAACGGTGAGACCATCCTCTCCCGCGGCCAGGTGGTGACTGCCGACGATATGGCTACTCTGGACGCCCTGGGCCTCACCCGGCAGCAGGAGAAGCTCGGCACTATCGCCGGTATCGGCCTGCTGGTGCTGATCGAGGTGTTGCTGGCTACAGCATTCATAGCCCAGTTCGAGAAGCGGGTGCGTGAATCGCGCTCACTGCAGTTCATCACCGCTTCGTTCCTGATACTGTTCGCTGTGTTGGGAAGGGTATCCACCATAGAGCCCCTGACGCCCATGCTGGTGCCGATGGCCGCGCTGGGGATAATGGGCACCATCTTCCTGCGCACGCGCCTGGCCATGGTGCTGGTGGTGTTCGCCAGCGTCAACGTCGCGGTGGTGGGAGGGTCGGAGGCCCAGTATGTGGTCATCGCCCTCATCGGGGGTATCTCCGCCACGTTCCTTGTCACCAACGTCACCAAGCGTGGCGATATCCTCAGCGCCGGCCTGGTGGCGGGAGCGATAGTGACAGCTACCGCCGCCGCCGCCGGTCAGCTGAGCGAGAACTCATGGTCGCAGCTGGTCGAGAGCGTGGTGTGGGGGGCGGCGAACGGGGCGCTTTCCATCATCGTCGCCATGGGCCTGCTTTCCGTCTACGAGATGGCCTTCAACCTGGCCACTCCACTGCGTCTGCTGGAGCTGGGGGACCCGACCCGCCACATCCTCAAGGAGCTGATGATGAAGGCGCCGGGGACCTACAACCACAGCATCCTTATGGGGAACCTGGCGGAGTCGGCAGCAGAGGCCATCGGCGCCAACGTACTGCTGGCGCGCGTGGGGGCCTATTACCATGACATCGGCAAGCTCGACCGTCCCGAATACTTCATCGAGAACCAGTTCCATGTGCAGAATCCCCATGACCGGCTGACTCCCAGCCTCTCCCGGCTGGCGATCAAGGCGCACGTGCGCGACGGGGTGCGTCTGGCGGTGAGGGAGGGGCTGCCGCCGGAGATAATCGACATCATCGAGGAACATCATGGCACCACAGTCCTCTCATATTTCTATCACAAGGCCAGGGAGACAGGCGGCAACGTCGATGAGGAGACCTTCCGTTATGACGGCAAGAAGCCCCGTTCGCGCGAAGCGGCCATCGTGATGATGGCCGACTCGGTGGAAGCGGCGGTGCGTTCCATGAAGAACCCGACGGTCCGCGGAATCAATGCTGTCATCCGCGAGATATTCGACCAGCGTCTGAGGGACGGCCAGTTCAGCGAGAGTCGCATGACCTTCGGCGAACTGGAAACGGTGCGCCGGGTCTTCGAGAAGAACATGCAGGGCTATGGTGCCAGGCGCATCCCGTACCCGGACGGCAAGGAGCAGGGTGAAGTCGACAGGCTGCCGGCGGCGGACGACCTGGCGCGGCGGCGCCGACAGCGGGGAAGTGCCTGATGCCGGGGGTGGAGATCCAGATAGACAGCCGTTCGTCCATCGAGGTGGACCGGCAACGGATCGAATCCCTGGCGCGGCGGGTGCTGGAATCCCTGGGGATAGGCAGGGGTGAGCTGGGCCTGACCTTCGTCGGTCACGAGGAGATGCGGGAGCTGAACCGCGAGAAGATGGGCAGGGACAGCCCCACGGATGTACTGGCCTTCCCCATCGACGCCGGTGAAGAGCGGCAGGGGGAGGAAGGGGTGCCGCTGCTACTGGGAGACGTGGTCATCAGCCCGGAGGTGGCCCAGGCGCAGGCGGAGAGCGAGGGCACCACCTTCGAGGAGGAGATGTGCCTGCTGCTCATTCACGGCATACTGCACATCGCCGGCTCCGACCATGAGAAGGATTCCGGTGAGATGGACTCCCTGCAGAACCGGTTGTTCAACCGGTTGTGCTTCTGAAAAACTCCTGTCGGCAGGCAGGTCGTCCGAGGCTACCGAGATGTTTCGACGCAGCACACTAAAGAGCTTCACCTGGGCTTTCGAGGGCATAGTCCATGTCCTGCGCACCCAGCGCAACATGAAGATCCATTTCACCGTGGCCCTCGCCGTCATCGGCGGCAGCCTCTTCTTCGAGCTCTCCCGGGCGGAGCTGGCGGCCTTGCTGATAACGGTAAGCTTCGTCCTCATCACGGAGATGATAAACACCGCCGTTGAGGCCGCCATCGACACCTTCGGCACCGCCTTCGACCCCATGGCCAAGATAGCCAAGGACGTGGCGGCCGGGGCGGTGCTCATCGCTGCGCTCAACGCCCTGGCCGTTGGCTACCTCATCTTTTTCGACCGGCTGGAAGAGCCGACGCGCACGCTGGTGACGCGGGTGAGACAGTCACCTACCCATCTCTCCGTCATCGCTTTGGTGATGGTGCTTCTGCTGGTGATAGTGGTCAAGTCTCTCTTCCACCGGGGGACGCCTTTTCACGGGGGCATGCCGTCGGGACACAGCGCCATCGCCTTTGCGGGCTGGACCGCCATCACCTTCACCTCTGCCTCACTCACCCACGGCATCCTCATCTCCCTGCTGGCTTTCATGATGGCGGTGCTGGTGGCCCAGAGCCGGGTGGAATCGGGCATCCACTCCTTTTACGAGGTGGTGGCCGGGGCCGTGCTGGGCATCGTCATAACCATCTTCTTCTTCCAGCTTTGGGGATGAGGCGGCGGCTGTCATGCGGGCGGAGAGTCCCTGTCAGGCCTGATCGATCTTGAGCGGGGATGAGGAAAAAACCGGGATGAGGCTGGTGATCTCCCTTAAGCCCGGGCTACTGTCAAGGCTGGCCGATTGCGGGCGAAGGTCCCTGGGCCCGGCGGCGCCCGGTGAATGGTTGCTGCCGGTGATAGCGGCCTTCGGGTTCCTGTTCGTGGCCGAGGAGGGGGAGGACATCATAGCCTCGGCGCAGGTGTTCGCCTGCCGCGAAAGCGGCGACCTCTACATGGACGCCTTCTACGTGGTCCCGGAAAGACGCCGCCGGGGTCTGGGCAGGGAGCTGCTGGGGCAGGTCATGGACCGGCTGGGCCGGGAGGGGTACAGCAGGCTGCTGGTGACGGCGGACCCGGGCAACGAGGCAGCCATGGCGCTCTACCGCGCGACAGGCTTCGAAGAGCTGGAGGAACTGGGAGAGTTCTACGGGGCCGGCCGGCGACGGCTGCTGCTGGCTGCGCCGCTCAGGCGGGGAGGCGGGGCGTGAGCTGCGGCGATATCATTCCCCACTCGGGCTTCGCAGCCGTCGCCGGCCGGCCCAACGTCGGCAAGTCCACGCTGGTCAACCGCATGGTGGGCGAGAAGGTGGCCATAACCTCCCCCCGGCCCCAGACCACCCGCAACCGCATAGCCGGCATAGTGAACCGCCCCGAAGGTCAACTGGTGCTGCTCGACCTGCCGGGCTTTCAGAAGCCGCGTGACCTGCTCACCGAACGTATGCAGCAAGCAGTAGAGACCACGCTGGCTGAGGTGGACATGATCCTGATGGTGACAAGCGCCGTGGAGCCGGTGGGTGCGGGAGACCGTCTGGTGGCAAGCGCATCGTTCGACTCCGGCACGCCGGTGTTCATTGCCGTGAACAAGACGGATATAGCCGAAGAGGCACAGTTATTGCCGGCCCTGCAGCAGGCCGCAGCGTTGGGCGACAGCCGCGAGCTCTTCCCCGTCAGCGCCCTGAGGGGGGACCGTGTCGGTGAGCTGGTCTCTGCCATGATGGCGGCCCTGGCTCCCGGCCCTAGGTACTTTCCTGAAGACGCGGTCACGGACCAACCGGAAAGGATGCTGGTAGCCGAGCTCATCAGGGAGCAGGCCATCAGGCTGACACGTGAGGAGGTGCCTCACGCCGTCGCCGTGGATGTGACGGCGATGGACGAACGAGAGGGGGGAGGCATAATCGACATAGCCGCCGCCGTTATCGTCGAACGGGAATCGCAGAAAGGCATAATGGTCGGCAGGAGGGGAAGGATGATCAGGGAGATAGGCACCCGTGCCAGGAAGGAGATAGAGAAGCTTCTCGGCTCACGGGTCTACCTCGAACTGGTAGTGAGGGTGAAGAAGCGGTGGCGCGATGATTCGCGCCGCCTCGATGACCTGGGGCTCTGAGGGAGAGCTCCTTGACCGCTGTGATACTATAGCCCTAGCCGGGAAAGTCCCTGTTCACCGGCACAGGAAACGGAAACGGAGGCTGCCGATGGCGCTGAGAATCGAAGAGCTGGCCAAGACCATCGATCACACCCTGCTTAGGCCCGACGCCACGCGTGCGGACATCGAGCAGCTCTGTGAGGAGGCGGTGGAGCATCATTTCGCCACAGTCTGCATCTTCCCCGCCTGGGTGCCGCTGGCAGCCACCCTTCTGAAGGGAAAGGACTCCAAGGTCTGCACCGTTGTGTCCTTCCCCTTCGGCGCCGACACGACCCGCACCAAGGTGAGGGCGGCGGAGAACGCGGTGGGAGTGGGAGCGGACGAGGTGGAGTTCGTCATAAACATCGGCGCCATGCTCTCGGGCAACTTCAAGCTGGTGCGTGACGAGGTCGCTTCCGTGGTGCGCGCCGTGCGCATGAAGAGCGTGAACGTCGGCAAGGGCCTGGTACTGGTGAAGGTGATAGTGGAGGCCTGCTATTTCGAACCCAAGCTGCTGCGGCTGGTGGCACGGATGGTGGAGGATGCCGGCGCCGATTTCGTCAAGACCTCGACGGGGTTCGGCCCGGCCGGGGCCACGGTGCCCGATGTGGAGCTCTTGCGGGACGAGCTCTCCGAGAGCCTGGGCGTGAAGGCGGCGGGCGGCATCGTCACCGCCGAGGACGCCGAGACCATGATAAACGCCGGCTCCGCCAGGCTGGGCACCAGCCACGCGGTCACCATCATGGAAGAATTCTCCCAGGACAAGGAGGTCTAGGGGCTCGCCCCGGGGCCTGGCGCCATGGCAGAAGCGATAGCCATCAGTGATCTGACGTTCGATGACCGCGGCCTGCTGCCGGCCATCGTCCAGGACTGGAGCACGGGTGAGGTCCTGATGCAGGCCTACATGAACAGTGAATCGCTGGAGAACACCATCAGGACCGGACGCACCTGGTTCTGGAGCCGTTCGCGCCGGCAGCTGTGGAACAAGGGCGAGACCAGCGGCCACTTCCAGTTCGTCAGGAGCATCCGCTACGACTGTGACCTGGACTGCCTCCTGCTCCTGGTGGAGCAGAGGGGTCCGGCCTGCCACACCGGCGAGCACACCTGCTTCCACCGCTCACTGGATGGGGAGGAGCTGAAGCCTGCCGCTTTCGAAGTGCTGACGCGGCTTTACGAGCTGGTGAGGCAGAGGAAACAAATAATGCCCCCCGGTTCCTACACCACTGAACTGTTCCGGAAGGGGCCGGAGGCCGTCCTCGCGAAAGTAAGCGAGGAGTCGTCGGAACTCACGGAGGCGGCCCGGAGCGGCGGCCGGGAAGAAGTGGTCCGCGAGGCCGCCGACCTCATGTATCATCTCACCGTGCTGCTGGCCGGCGCCGGCGTCGCCATCGACGAAGTGAGGGAGGAGCTGCTCAAGCGATGGAAATGAACGGGGCCGCTGCCGGCACCCCGGGCATCGAGGTCCATCCCGGCCTTCAGGAGGTTGAGGAACTGGGCCGCCAGGGATATAACCTCATCCCGGTCTACCATAGTTTCATATCCGACCTGGAGACGCCTGTCTCCGCATTCCTCAAGCTGGGGCCGCGTCAGGAAGCGTTCCTGCTGGAGAGCGCCGAACAGGGGGAGCGCATCGGCCGCTATTCCTTCCTTGGCTGCGACCCCAGGGCTCTCGTCACCTTCAGCGACGGTGAACTCACTATCCGCGAGGGCGATTCCACCTCCGTCGCTACCAGCGACGACCCCTTCGGAGCCATCGAGAGCTATCTCTCCCGCTACCGCGCGCCGGAGCTGGAGGAGCTGCCGCCCTTCATCGGCGGCGCCGTAGGCTTCTTCGGCTACGACCTGGTGCGCTGGGTGGAGGAGCTGCCCCCGCCCAACCCGGACGGCTTGGGCCTGCCGGACATGGCGTTCATGGTCTCCGATTCCATAGTCATCTTCGACCATCTCAAGCACACCATAGTGCTGCTGGCCAATGTCTTCATCGAGGAGGGCGCGGATCTGGAGCAGTCCTACCAGGCGGCCTGCGAGCGGGTCCGCTCGCTGAAGGAGAAGCTTTCCGAACCTCTCCACCGGCCTGTCGCCCACCAGCGGGCTCCGTTGGCGGAACCGAGCTCCAATTTTCGACGGCGGGATTTCGAGGCGGCAGTGGAGCGGGTGAAGGAATACATAGTCGCCGGAGACACGTTCCAGACGGTGCCGTCACAGCGGTTCAGCCTGGATGTGGATATCTCACCCTTCGGTATCTACCGAGGCCTGAGGACGGTGAACCCGTCTCCGTATATGTACTTCATCAGTTTCGGGGACTATGCCCTGGTAGGCTCTTCACCGGAGCCCCTGATCAAGGTGAACCGCGGCTGGGTGGAGACCAGGCCCATCGCCGGTACCCGTCCCCGTGGCGCCACTCCAGACGAGGACAAGCGCCTGGCGGACGATCTGCTGGCGGACGAGAAGGAGAGGGCGGAGCACATCATGCTGGTGGATCTGGGGCGAAACGACCTGGGCCGGGTCTGTCAGCCGGGGACGGTGGAAGTGGTGGACCTGATGCGCATAGAGTACTATTCCCACGTGATGCATATCGTCTCCGTGGTGATGGGAAAGCTCAAGGAAGGACTCAAGGCTACGGACGCGCTCAGAGCCGCCTTCCCCGCCGGCACCGTCTCCGGCGCCCCCAAGATACGCTCCATGGAGATAATCGACGAGCTGGAGCCGGTGAAACGGGGGCCGTATGCCGGCGCCGTCGGCTACCTCAGCTATAACGGCGAGCTGGATACATGTATCTGTATCCGCACCATCATCGTCAAGGACGGCACCGCCTGCGTGCAAGCCGGCGGCGGGGTGGTGGCCGACTCGGTCCCCGCCAGCGAGTTCGAGGAGACCTGCAACAAGGCCCGCGCCATGTTCAAGGCGATAGAGCTGGCCCAGGCCCAGGAGGAGTGGGAATAGATGGCGGCCAGGGTCCTGATAGTGGACAATTACGACTCTTTCACCTACAACCTGGTCCAGTTCCTGGGCGAGCTGGGCGCTCGTATAGAGGTGTTCCGCAACGATAGCATCACCCCGGCGGAGATAGCCGAGCGGGGGCCCAGCCATGTGGTGATATCGCCGGGGCCCTGCACTCCCAACGAGGCTGGCATATCCATGGATGTGGTGCGGCAGCTGGGCGGCAAGTTTCCCATCCTGGGCGTTTGCCTGGGGCACCAGTCCATCTGCCAGGTGTTCGGTGGCTCCATCGCCCGTGGCCGCGAGCCTGTCCACGGAAAGACCTCCCGTGTCTTCCATGACGGACGCACCATCTTCAGCGGTGTGGAGAGCCCGCTGACAGCCACGCGTTACCACTCGCTGGTGGCCGAGAGCCCTCTTCCTGACGAACTGGAGCTTACCGCCTGGACGGAAGACGACGTGGTGATGGGGGTGCGCCACCTGACCCTGCCGGCGCTGGAAGGGGTGCAGTTCCACCCGGAGAGCATCCTTACCGGCAGCGGCAGGAAGATACTGGGCAACTTTCTCAACATGGGAACGGGAGGGGATGAACATGCCTAACGATATTCTCACCGCGGCCATCGACCGTCTGGCGGACGGCGGCGATCTGACCGGCGCGGAAACGGAGGCCGTGCTGGAGCAGATAATGTCGGGCAACTCCGGCGAAGCCCAGACCGCCGGCTTCCTCGTGGCCCTGAGGACCAAAGGTGAGACAGTGGAAGAGATAACCGGCCTCGCGCGGACCATGCGCCGCTTCTCGATGGCGGTGGATGTCCCCGGACTGCGCCTGGTGGATACCTGCGGCACCGGCGGCGACCGCGCCGGCACCTTCAACATCTCCACCACCGCCGCCTTCGTGGTGGCGGGGGCGGAGGGACGCGTGGCCAAGCACGGCAACCGCAGCGCCACCAGCCAGTGCGGCAGCGCCGATGTGCTGGAAGCCCTGGGGGCGAACCTGGACCTTTCCGCCGGGGATGTGGCGTCCTGCATAGAAGAGGTGGGCATAGGCTTCATGTTCGCCCCGGTGCACCACCAGGCGATGAAGCATGTGGTGCCGGTGCGCAAGGAGCTGGGCGTGCGCACCATCTTCAACTTCCTCGGCCCCCTGACCAACCCGGCCGGGGCCGAGTACCAGCTGATCGGGGTCTCCGCCAGGGCATACCTGGAGGTGCTAGCCGAGGCGCTGGGGCGGCTGGGGTGCCGCCGGGGCATGGTGGTGCACGGGCATGACGGCCTGGACGAGATATCCATCTCCGGCCCCACGGACGTGGCGGAGGTCAAGGGAGAGGATGGCGTGGAAGTCTATACCATCGAGCCGGGACAGTTCGGGCTGGAGACGGCGGAGGACAACGAGATGCTCGCCGGCGGCGACGCTGCCGAGAACGCCCGTATCCTCAGGAACATCCTGGAAGGGGAGACCGGCGTCAGGCGTGACATCGTGTTGCTGAACGCCGCCGCCGCCCTTTACACGGTAGGCGCCGCCGAAAGCATCGATGCCGGTGTGGAACAGGCCGGCGGCAGCATCGACTCCGGCGCCGCTCTGGAGAAGCTGGACCGTTTCATCGCCAGGACCAGGAGTGGAGGCCGGGACTGACTTGGCCGGGTTCCTTGAGGAGATACTGGACTCCACCCGCGCCGACCTGGAGTCGCGAAAGCGGCGCCTTTCGGCGACGGAGCTGAAAACGGGCGCCTTCCGGCCGGGAGGCCGGGTGTTCCGGGATGCCCTGGCGGGGCCGGAGATATCAGTGATCGCCGAGATAAAGAGGGCTTCGCCCTCCAGGGGGCCGATACGGCCGGATCTGGATGTGGCGGAGATAGCCGCCTCCTACGAGGCGGGTGGGGCGGCTGCGGTCTCAGTACTCACCGAAGAGCACTATTTCCGGGGCAGCCTGGAGGACCTGGGGCAGGCGCGCTCGGCCTGCAGCCTGCCGCTGCTGAGGAAGGATTTCATCATCGACGAATACCAGCTGCTCGAGGCCGCCGGCGCGGGCGCTGACGCCGTGCTGCTGATCGTGGCGGCTCTCGACGATGAGTCTCTCGCCGGCCTGTACGCCGACGCTCACTCCCTGGGACTGGAGTGTCTGGTGGAAGTGCACGACCGGGGAGAGATGGAGCGAGCTCTGGCCGTCGAGCCGGCCATAATA
This sequence comes from uncultured Gaiellales bacterium, assembly GCA_964497425.1. Classification (GTDB taxonomy): domain Bacteria; phylum Actinomycetota; class Thermoleophilia; order BMS3ABIN01; family BMS3ABIN01; genus BMS3ABIN01. Next base: position 11,260 of record CAZCCR010000004.1, on the reverse strand, counting down.
GGTATCAACAACCGGAACCTGCACAGTTTCGAGGTGGATTTGGAGACGACGCTGAATCTGATAGAGTTTGTCTCCGAGGGGGCGGTGGTTGTGAGTGAGAGCGGCATCCATAGCTCCGACGATGTGCTTGCTCTCAGGCAGGCCGGCGTGGACGCTGTGCTCGTCGGCGAGGCGCTGATGAGGAGCACGGTCCCGGGGGAAGCGATCTCCGGGTTGTTGCCTTGAATAAAGGGCTCTCAGCAAACGGCGTGGAGTGCCGATAAGCTTTTGAGCAATAAAGGAAAACCTGACGCATCGTCGAAGCTAATCCCCAGTCCAGTCCGTTTCAGGACCGATGGTGTTTGCATGAATTAATGGCCGGATTTTTTAAAAAGAAACCAAAGCAGCCCGCAGATGACGTGAAGCAACCCTCACCGGGGGGGTCAGGCGCCGCCGGGAGCGGTTCGACTGAAAACGCCCAGGAGAAACCGAAGAAGCAGAAAAAGCAGAAAAAGCAGAAAAAGCCGCTGTTCTCCTTCGGGAAAAAGCCTGAAGACAGGAAACCAAAAGAGAAAAAACCAAAAGATAAGAAGCCCAAAGATAAGAAGCCCAAAGATAAGAAGCCCAGGGAGAAGAAGCCGCTGTTCGCGTTCGGCAAGAAGAAGAAAGCCGGGGAGGGGGAGCCGGGGGATGAGGCGAAGCTACCGCCTCAGGGAAAGGCTCCCTCAGCTGCGGGCGAACCGGCCGGAGAAGGGAAGGGACCGAAGAAGAAAGGGCTGTTTGCGCGAAAGCCCAAAAAGCCCGCAAAGCTTAAAATTGAGGATTCGGGCAGCAAGAAAAAGAAGACCTTCGGCGGTTCCAAGTACAGCCCCGTCGGCCTCGACCTGGGGAGGTCGTCGATCTCCGCCGCCAGGCTGAAACATCAGACTGAAGGCTCAGTGGTCATCTCGGCGGCAATCGACCAGTTGCCCGAGGGCATCATCAGCGAGGGCGAGGTCATCGATGTGGATGCGCTGGGCAACGCCCTGAAGAACTTCTGGAAATCCTACAAGATCCGGGGGAGAAAGGTCGCCCTGGGCCTGGCCAGCCAGAAGATAGTGGTCAGGACGCTGGACTTCCCGGCTCTGGCAAAGAAGGAGCTGCGGCAGGCAATCGAATTCCAGGCCCAGGACTACATCCCCATACCCATAGAGGACGCGGTGTTCGACTTCCACGTCATTCGGCGTTTCACCGATGAGGACGGTGTCGAGAAACAGAAGGTTCTGGTGGTAGCGGCTCAGAAGGCCATGGTAATGAATTACATAGACGCCGTGAAGAAAGCCAGGCTCACCATCGATGGCATCGATCTGCAGGCGTTCGCCATGCTCAGGTCCTTCTCCACGCGCAGCTTCCTGGACGAAGGGACCAAGACAGGCCAGGCTTTGGCCATCGTCAATATCGCCTCCGATGTCACCAACATGGTGGTAGAGGCGAACGGGGAGCCACAGTTCACCAGGATCATCTCATTCGGTGGAGATGATTTCACCCGCGCCGTCCAGGAACAGACAGGAGTACCGTTCATCGAGGCCGAGACACTCAAGGCACAGACAGGGCTGCCGGCGCCGGGGGCGGAGACTGCCGGGCCGGGACCTGATGCGGAAACCGGCAACCCGAAGACAGACGGCGGCACGCCCACGGACGACCAGGATGGAGAAGACCGTAGTGCCGGAGACGATGACTCTGCAAATGAAGTACCTCCGCAGGGAGGCGATTTCCTGGAAGGGCCCGCGTCACCGCAGGGGCCGGGACCATCAGAAGAGCAGGTTTCGTCCGGCGGTGATGAAGGCGGAAGGGAAGGCGACGGGCGGCCGGAGCAGCCGGAGCGGCCGGAAGAGGAAGCGACGGGGGCTGGGCCTGATTCCGGGTCCGAACTGTCATGGCCGGAAGCAGGCGATGAGGCAGTGGATGAAGAAAAGGAATTGAAGGAGACGGTACAAAGGGCCCTGGAACTCACGGCGGACAGCTTCGCCGATGAGCTGAGGCGTTCCCTCGATTATTATCTTTCCCAGGAAGAGTCCCTGCCTATCGGCCGTCTCCTGCTGAGCGGCGGTGGGGCGCTCCTGCCCAACCTGGACCGGCAACTTTCTCACCTGTTCACCTTCCCGGTGGAGCTGGGCGATCCGCTGGTGAGGATAGCAGGCAATAAATCGGACCTGAGCGACGAGGACCTGAAGGCGCTGGCCCCGAGGCTGGCTATCGCCATCGGCCTTGCCCTTGAGGACGAGGAGTAGCCGTGCCACGAGTCAATCTTGTACCAATAGAAGAACAGCGCAAGGAGTTCCGCCGCCGCTTCTATATCGTGCCGGTGGCGGGCGCAGCGATACTCCTGATAGCGATGGGCAGCACCTATTACGCCATAGACAGGCAGGTCAGCAACACGCAGCAGGAGTATGAGGACTACCAGCGCAGCAACGCCGCCCAGGCGCCGCAGGTCAAGGAGCTGGCGGAATACGAGAGTATCCAGGACGACAAGCAGGGGAGGCTCGATACCGTCGTCAGCCTCTATTCCCAAAGGGTGCGCTGGTCACGGATCATGGATGACCTCTCTTTTGTCATACCGGAAGAGATATGGTTGGATACGATCAGCGGCACTGTCCCCGGCCTGGTCATCACGGAGAAGAAAACCAAGGCGAACGAGCAGAAGAAGTACGATTTCACCGTCAAGGGTTTCACCAGGGATATGGACACGGTCGCCATACTGATGGTGCGCATGGCGCTGATACCGGGACTGACGGACGTCCATCTCGTCAGCGCGGAAAGGGAGCAGATAGCCAGCGGTGGACTCGCCATCAACTTCGAGGTGGGGGCGGACCTGGCCTCTGACCAGGATACCACCAAGCCGGCGGTGGCGCCCACTACCGGAGAGGAAGGGCCGTCGGCGGCTGCTACCACCGGAACCGGTACGACGAATACAGGAACCACGGGTACCACAGGGACCAACGGCACGAGCACCGGCGCCGGCACCGGCGGCACGACCACGGGTGCCGGATAACCCGGGAGTGTAATGAGACGAAGAGACATATATATCCTCATAGGCCTGGGTGTTGTGGTATTGATTGTCGCGTGGTATTTCCTGATGATCAGCCCCAAGCGCAGCGACCTTGCCGACGTGCAGCAGAAACGGGATGCGGAGAAGCGTCAGTTCGAGACGGATAAAGCCAGGCTGGAGCGGCTGCCGGAAGAGCGGCGCGCGGCTCTGCAGGCCCAGGAAGACCTGCTGAAGATCAACAAGCTGATACCGGTGGATGAACAGGTACCGTCGATGATAATCGAACTGAACCAGAGCGCGCACCGGGCCGGGATCGATTTCGTCAAGATAGCCCCCAAGGATCCGGTTGAGGTAAGCGGCAACACGGTGGTACCCATGGACCTCGCCTTCGAGGGCAGGTTCTTCGATGTCAACGATTTCCTCTACCGCGTCGAGAACTACGCGCGACTGGAAGGTTCCGACGTGAACGTAAGCGGCCGTTTCATCAGTGTGGTCACCGTGCTGATAGAACTGGGAGACCTGCAGGAGAGGACCAATTATGTCACCTGCAAACTGGGGATAAACACCTATATCACGGCGCCGGCGCCGCCGTCCAAGACAGCCGGGCGGGCTGCCGACGAGGGAGCGAAACAAAACGAGCAGGCCGCCGGTGCGGCGCAGGGACAGTAAGCGGGGGCTCTTGCGGAGATGAAAGGATATCTACAGAAGATAGACGAGTTCAAGGGTTCGCCCGTGCTGGCGGCTATAGCCGCTGTGGTTCTCGTCGTGCTCGCTATCGGACTCGCGATCTCCTGTGGCGAGGAGGAAGCGCCGCCGCCGGTCACCAAGGCGAAAACGGAGACGCAGAGCAGGACGAAAGCGGCTACGCAGGCAGAGAAGGAATCTGCTTCATCGAGTTCCCGGAAGAAATCACAACAGGCACAGGCCAGCCCGACCAGCTCATCGACCATGTGGAAGAGGGTTTTCAACCGAAAGGATCCTTTCATCGAGCAGCCCGGCATCGGAGCGTTCAGGACATCGACTGGTGTCACACCCTCTTCGGGCTCCACATCTCCCGGCACATTCCCGTCAGGCGGCACGACGGGTGGGACCACGGGAGGGACTACGGGCGGCACTACCGGTGGCACTACCGGTGGCACTACCGGTGGCACCACTAGCGGGGGGACGACAGGTGGGGGGACTACGCCTGTGCCTTCGAAATAGTCGCTCCCGCGGCGTTTACTGTCCCTTTACGTTCTTCGCCGGTCATTCCGGAACGAATCTTTATAGAATACGGGTGGATGATGCAATCCCACGTCTTGCGGAGGCGGTTTGTACCTAACTTACAACACAGCTGGTGAGTCTCATGGGCCGGAGTTGCTGGCAGTAGTCGCGGGGGTGCCGGCAGGCCTGCGGCTGGAGGCTGCCGACCTGGATGCGGACCTGGCCCGTCGGCAGCTGGGCTACGGACGTGGCGGCCGGATGAAGATTGAAAGCGACAGGGCGATAATCTCGTGCGGCGTCAGGCACGGGCTGACTCTGGGTTCGCCCATCGGTCTGCGCATCGAGAACAGGGACTGGCAGAACTGGCGTGAGGTCATGGACCCCGGAGGCGGTAATGATGGTGACAGCGGCAAGGGCAGTGACAACTCACTGGGCGAGGCGGTTACAGTTCCCAGGCCCGGTCACGCAGACCTGGCAGGGATGCAGAAATTCGGGCACATGGATATCCGCAACGTGCTGGAACGGGCCAGTGCCCGCGAGACCGCAGCGAGAGTGGCTGTGGGAGCCATCGCCAGGAAGCTTCTGGCGGAGTTCGGCGTGTCGGTGGTCAGTCATGTATTGAGCATCGGCGAAGCGAAGGCGGAAGTCTCTTCTGCTTCGGTCCCGGGGGGATTCAGCGGCGTTGACGATTCACCGGTGCGGTGTCTGGACGAAAAGGCTGCCGAAGAGATGAAGGCAGCGATCGACGAAGCCCGCAAGGGAGGCGAGTCTCTCGGCGGTGTCTTCGAGGTGAGGGCTTATGGACTTTTGCCCGGTCTCGGTTCCTTCTCTTCCGGGCCGGAGCGGCTGGGCGGGCGCATAGGAGGAGCGTTGATGAGCATCCCCGCCATCAAGGGCGCGGAGATCGGCGACGGCTTCAGCCTGGCCGGTGTTCCCGGCTCCAGGGCCCATGACGAGATCTTCTTCGAGGAAGGTAAAGGCTTCTACCGAAAGACCAATCATGCCGGCGGGCTGGAAGGCGGGATGACCAACGGCGAGACGCTGGTGGCTCGTGCGGTGATGAAACCAATACCCACACTGACCAGTCCGCTGGCGTCCGTGGATACGCTGACCGGTAAAGCGGTGCCGGCGCACAAGGAGCGTAGCGACGTATGTGCCGTGCCGGCGGCGGCGGTGGTGGGGGAGGCCATGGTCGCCATCGAGATTGCCCGAGCAATGCAGGAAAAGTTCGGCGGTGACTCCCTTCAGGACATGCAAGCGTCCGTCCAGGCTTATCGGCAGAGGCTGGAGGGGAGTTGGCCCCGACCGTAATCCTCATCGGTTTCATGGGTGCGGGGAAATCGGCGGTGGGCAGGAGACTGGCCCGTTCCCTGGGCTGGGATTTCACCGACGCCGACGACGAGGTGGAGAAGAGCATGGGAATGTCCATCCCCGAGGCTTTCAGCGGGGAGGGTGAGCAGTTTTTCCGCGACGCGGAGCAGGAGGTGGTGCTGCGGCTTATCGACGAAGCGGGAGAGTCGGAAAGGGGAACAGTGCTCTCCCTCGGTGGCGGCGCCGTGACCATCCCGGCGGTGAGGGAACGCCTGAAGGCGGAGCCGCTGGTGTTGCTGCTGGATGAGGACGTGGAAACAGCGTTCAAGCGGGCTGGTGGTGGGAACAGGCCCCTTGCGCGTGACCGCGAAGGGTTCAGGGCCCTGTATGAGGAGAGGAGCTACCTCTACCGCGAGGCTGCCGGCTTTGTGATAGAGACCAGCGGCAAGGGTCTGGCTGAGGTGGTGCGGGAGGCTGAGGCCGTTATCAGGACAGAGACAGGCATAAGGGGAGAGGAAAACCATTGATACAGCTGTTGGCCAGCACCAGGAGCAAGGAATACCCCATCTACCTGAGCGGAGGCGGCATCGAGCAGACCGGTAGCCTCTGGAAGGCCATGGGGCGGGGCGGCAAGGTGGTCATCATCACCGACAGCAACGTCGCGGATCTCTGTCTGGAGCGGATCGAGCTGTCCTTCGCCGGGTCCGGGGTCAGGACCGGCGTCGTTGTCGTGGAAGCCGGGGAGGAGGCCAAGAGCCTCGAGCAGGCCTCAAGGCTGTATTCGGAACTTTTCCAGATGAACCTGCGCCGTTCGGACACCATCTGCGCGCTGGGCGGCGGCGTCGTGGGCGACCTGGCCGGGTTCGTCGCCAGCACCTACATGCGGGGGGTGGGACTGATACAGGTGCCCACCACCCTTCTCGCCCAGGTGGACAGCAGCATCGGCGGCAAGGTGGGTATCAATATCGCCGAGGCCAAGAACTACGTGGGCTCCTTCTACCAGCCGGACATGGTCGTCACCGATCCGCATCTTCTTCGGACCCTGCCGCCGGAGCAGCTGGCCGAGGGCCTGGCGGAGGTGGTCAAGTACTCCCTGCTCTCCGGCGAGGACTTCTTCTCGGCCATGGAGGGAAGCTACGAGAAGTTCCAGGGGCTGGACATGGCCTTCGTCGAGCCGGTCATCCGCCGCTGCATCGAATACAAGCTGGCGGTGGTCTCCGAGGACGAGCGCGACCGCGGCCGCCGGGCGGTGCTTAACCTGGGCCACTCGGTGGGGCACGGCATTGAGGCCGCCGGCAGCTACCGGACCCATTCCCACGGTCAGGCGGTCGCCCTGGGGCTGCTGGCCGCCATGGAGCTTTCCCATGAGGTACTGCAGCTGGACAGCCGCTACGGCGACCGGCTGCAGGTGCTGCTTCAGTCACTGGAGCTGCCGGTGCGGCTGGAGGGGGTTGCGGCCGAGGACGTGCTTATGGCCATGGCCAGCGACAAGAAGGCCGATGATATCTCTGCCAACATGGTGCTGCTGAAAGATCTGGGCGAGCCGGTGATCAACTGCGACGTCAGCGCCCGGCAACTGGAGCATGCCGTGGAGATGTTGATGGAGGACAAGGGGCGGTGATCAGGAAAGGCCGCAACATCGTACTGCTGCACGGCTGCAACCTCAACCTGCTTGGTGACCGTGACCCGGAGCATTACGGCAACAAGAAGCTGGGGGACCTGGAGTGCGAGTTCGTCAACGCCGCCCGGCGCTGCGGCATAGTCTGCACCACCTTCCAGACCAACCATGAGGGCGATCTGGTGGAGAAGATCCAGGAGCTGCGGAAGCGCGTCGACGGCATGGTGATAAACCCCGGCGCCTGGACCCACTACAGCTACGCGCTGCACGACGCTCTTGAATTGGTGGAGGCGCCGGTGGTGGAGGTCCATCTCTCCGACATCGCCGGCCGCAAGGAGGAGTGGCGCCATCACTCCGTCATCAGCGACGTCTGCGACCTGACCATCTCCGGCAAGGGCGTGGACGGCTACAAGGAAGCGCTTACCTGGCTGGTCAACCGCTTCCGGGAAGAGGACGAACGGGAAAAGTCCTGATGCCGTCCCCCGTGGAAAAGCTGCCTCCCGCCGGACTGGACGCGCTCCTTGTCATCCACATGCCCAACGTGCGGTACCTGACCGGTTTTACCGGCAGCTCCGGCTGTGCGCTCATCACCAGGCGTCGGCGATATTTCTTCACCGATTTCCGCTACCGTGACCAGGCGGCGAAAGAGGTGAAGGGATTCGAGGTGGATATGGTCAAAGGAGGCCTGTTGCCGTCGGTCTGCCGCTTCATCAGGTCCCGCCGGCTGAAGATGGAGAGGTTGGGCGTCGATTACCGGCGGCTGAGTCACAGCTCATTCCTGTCGTTGAAAAAAGGGCTGAAAGGGACAGGCGTCAGGTTGGCCGACGCCGGCGGCGTAGTCGAGGCGCGGCGCCGGATAAAGAGCCGCGCGGAGACGGCGAAGCTCAGGAAGGCCTCCGCCATCGCCGACGCCGCCCTGAAGCGGCTCATGCGCAGGAAGGTCACCGGCATGAGCGAGCGGCAGGTGGCCTGGCTGCTGGAGAGCTTCATGCGCCAGGCTGGTTCAGGGCCCATGCCCTTCGATATCATCGTCGCCTCCGGTCCCCGCTCGGCCATGCCCCACGGTGTGGCGGTAGACAGGGTGATAGGGGAGGGGGAGCTGGTGGTCATCGACATGGGGGCCTCCGTGGACGGCTACTGCTGCGACATCACCAGGACCTTCGCCACCGGCGCCCTGTCGGCCAGGCAGGAACGCATATACCGGACGGTAAAAGAGGCGCAGGCGCTGGCGCTGGCGGCGGCGAAACCGGGGGTCGCCTGTTCGGAAGTGGACAGGGCGGCCCGGGACCATATTGCGGCAGCGGGTTTTGGAGAAGCCTTCGGCCATTCCCTCGGCCACGGCGTGGGCCTGGAGCCCCACGAAGGCCCGGTGCTCGCCCCCGCTTCGAAGGACACCCTGGAGCCGGGGATGGTCGTGACCATCGAACCCGGCATCTACACCGGCCGCACCGGCGTCCGCATCGAGGACACGGTGATGATCGGGGAAAAGAAGGGTGGCTCTCCCCTGACCGGGTTCAGCCGTTCACTGGTGACGTTGAAATAGTGAATGAACGAAACGGTGAGATCATCTCCCGTTTCGGTTACGACGCCATGGCCGGCCACCACCTCGCCAGAAGCGCGCATATTGAATAATGGACCAGGCAAAGGCAAAACTCATTCTACGGAATATCATGAAAAGAAGAATAATGTTCTTTCTGCTGCTTGCCCTGATTCTGCCTGTTATTGGCTGTGACTCTGGTGATATTCAGACAGAGGTTACGGCTCCCGCAGAAAAGGCGGTAATCAGTTCAGCAACATACAGAGGGGATCAGGAGCATACGGGCAATTACGGAAACGGTGAAGTGGAATTTCCTGCTGTGGAAAAATGGAAATTCTTCAATACGGAGAAAGGGATCTGGTCGGCACCCGCCTACGCTAACAGAATGGTTTTTTTCGGAAGCCTCGACCGCCATCTCTATGCTCTTGATGCTGAAAGCGGCGATGTGAAATGGAACTTCGAAACAGGGGCGTCGATAACTTCGGCGCCGGCTGTAGATAATGGTGCTGTCTTTTTTGGTAGCTGGGATGGCAATTTCTATGCTCTTGATTGCGAATCGGGCAATGAACTTTGGAGTTTTGAAACATCCACCGCAAACGACGCTACGGAAAGTGAAAGTCTCGTGGGCTTCGGTGAGAACCTATCCCCCATCGTTGTCGATGGAATCGTATATTTCGGGAGTATAGGGAAGAAGTTGTACGCTTTAGAGAGAGATAGTGGTAAAAAGCTTTGGGAGTACGAGACTTCATCAGAGATCACCGGGTCCCCTGCATATCATAACGGCTACATATATTTTACCGGTCCGGGAAAGCTATACGCGTTAAATACTGAATCGGGGGAACTCGCATGGGAAAGAGATACTGAAAACGCTCTTGGAGGAACCCCATCCGTCAGCAATAATGTCGTTCTTCTGAGCAACGTCGATTCCCTTGCGGCATACGACAATGAAACAGGCGAAGTAAGCTGGGAGAAGAAGATCGGTAGCGAAGGTGTTGCAATAAAGGGCGAAACGGTCTTTACATGTGATCAAAGGGGCTATTACGCTCTTGACATGAATACTGGTGAAGAGAAATGGCAAAAGCTTTCATATTCGACCGGCTGTACCGGAATCCCGCCCTCAATAGCCGGCAACTCGGTTTATTTTATTGATACGGCAGCCAACATCCGTGCATTCGCAATTGATAACGGTGACAGCAGAGGGGTTTATGGATTCCAGGAGTCTTTTAAGCCTGCATGGGCAACGCCGACACCCATTGTCATTGCAAACGGTGTCATATACGTAGGAAGCCTTAACGGAAATCTATACGCGATAGAAGGTGAATAAACCTTGATATGTACCGGTATTCACGGACCAGTCCAGTTACACCAGGCCCAAGGGGCAAGCCATCATAACTGATCTAATCAGGCTGATCAAGCGTCTGCGCTGGTATATGCTCTTCGCCTTCGCATTTCAGATCACGGCTTTTATCTGGGGTTTGTTGGCCGGCCTAAGAGGATCTCTTTATTCGAATAACGGTATATTCTTTGATCCTCTTCCGAACATAGTGCAATCAGGCAATCTGGCAGCGCCGCATCTGTTGATAAGTATTTTTGCACATAACTTGCTCTTTGAACTGCTTTTTATCGGCTCAAGCCTTCTGCATCTCGGATTGGTGCCACTTGTTTCGGGTTACCTGCAATATCTGTTTCTTGGCAACTCGGTCGCCTGGTTTACGAAATATCCGGGGACTTCCGCTGTCGATGGGGTAATGGCTTATGCGGGACATGCGACTCTCGAACTATTTTCTAGTATTCTGATCACCGCTGTTTCATTGTGGATCGGTTTCTCAGTATTTAAGCCTGACCAAGATATCTCAAGATGGGAAACGATAAAAAAACGTTATCGCAAGGCACTCCCTGTTATTCCCCTGGTCGCTATCCTGTTGTTTGCCGCCGCAGTCGTTGAAACTGCTTTTTCTCTTCCCCATGCATACGACAGCGCTCAACAGGCGCTGGTTTCTGAAAGGACAAAAGAATGGTCGGACCCTTTGGGGGAATGGAAGATTCAGGTTCCAGAGTCGTGGAAAAAAAGCAATTTCAAGGAAGAACAAACGGAGGAAGGCCGTATTAGCGGCATGGAAAGCCCTGAATATCCAATCTACATTGATGTGCGAACCGTTGAAATGGATGGTGTGTTGCCATGGTCTGAAGCGAAGGAGGAGATAGCTCAAGGCTTTGAACCGGCCGCTGAAATGCAGGGCCTGAAAATGGCTGGGACACCAACAGAGACAACAATTGCCGGCCAGTCTGCGATGCGGATGAATGCGATGGGTAAGGATATCACACTGCAAGGGCGCGAGGTTGTCATGACCGCCTGGATCGTGAATGTCCCTGATGAAACAAACCAGAAAACTGTTGGGTATGGAGTATATATCAGAACCGATTCCGACTGGTATGATTTTTCAAAACCATTACTTGATAAAATCGTTCAATCTTTCCAGCTAACGTAAAGTGTGCTTGAAAAAAAGAGAAGGGAGGGACGCCATCGGTTCCAATCTCTACGCCTGGTGCAGGAACAACCCCACAAGCATGGTGGATCCAGGCG
>CAZCCR010000003.1:0-114464 GCA_964497425.1 uncultured Gaiellales bacterium | reverse complement strand
GGCGATCACCTTGGTGGTTGTGAGCGGCGCCGCCTGCGTGGGCTGCGCCGCCAGCATGAACAAAAGAAAGGAGGACAGCACCGCCAGCGCTGTCATCCCCACAACGAATGGTCTCCCGTAAGCGGCCTTCATTCCCCTCATCCCCTTCCCCGGTTGTGCCCCTTCAGTGTCGCCCTTCAGTGTCGCCCGCCGCCCTGGCAGGGCCCCCTTGAACGACAAACGGCGTACCTCGGTACGACTTGACATGTCCCCCCCAAAACCTTGCCGGTGGAAGCTTCGCACACCTCCCGCCGCTGCCATGCCCTGTTCACCAAAGCAAAGTTTCAGAACTTATTTAGTTTTGGACGACTAATATATTGCGATATTGGCATATTGTCAATAGCATCCATGTCGCTACTCCTTCCCCGCCCTGGCCAGCAGGTACTCGCGGATGAAGCCGTCGATGGCGCCGTCCAGTACGGCGGCGGTGTTGCCGGTCTCGTGACCGGTGCGGTGGTCCTTGACCATCTGGTAGGGGGCCAGTACATAGGAGCGTATCTGGCTGCCCCAGGCGATCTCGCTGAGCTCGCCGCGCTCCTTCTCCATCTCCTCGGCGCGCCGGCGCTCTTCCAGTTCCAGCAGTCTGCCCTTCAGCAGCTTCATGGCGGTGTTGCGATTGGAGAGCTGGGAACGCTCGTTCTGACACTGGACCACGGTGCCCGTGGGGATGTGGGTGATGCGCACCGCCGAATCGGTCTTGTTGACGTGCTGGCCGCCGGCGCCGCTGGCGCGGTAGGTGTCTATCTTCAGGTCCTTCTCGTCGATGTCGATGTCGGCGGTATCGTCCTCCGCCAGGGGGCTGACCTCGACCGCGGTGAAACTGGTGTGGCGGCGCCTGGCGGCGTCATAGGGGGAGATGCGCACCAGCCGGTGCACTCCGCGCTCCGCCGAGAGCAGCCCGTAAGCGTTCTCGCCATGGACGGTGACCGTGGCGCTTTTGAGGCCCGCCTCGTCGCCGGCGGTGGCCTCGTTGATCTGGGTCTCGAAGCCGCGGCCGGCAGCCCAGCGCAGGTACATCCGCAGCAGCATCTCCGCCCAGTCCTGGGACTCGGTGCCACCGGCGCCGGGGTGGATGGTGAGCACAGCGTCACCCTCGTCGTAATCACCGCGGAAGAGGCGCTCCTCCTCCAGGTGCTCCAGGCGGGACAGGGTGGCGGGGAGCGTCTCGCCTGCTTCCGCCATCAGCTCGGCTTCAGTCTCGCTATCGCCTTCGGCCACAGCCTCGCGGATCATCTCCAGCAGAGCGCCGCCATCGTCGACTTCGGTCTGGATGGAATGGAAACGCTCCAGCCGCCGCTTGGCGCGGCGGTGCTCGGAGCTTACCCTGGCGGCAGCGGCCTGGTCGGACCAGAAGTCCGGCTGCTGCATCCGCTTCTCCAGCTCGGCAGCCTTTTTTTCGAGGGAAGAGGGGTCAAAGGTAATCACCAAGCCATTTGAGCTTCTCGCGGGCCTGGTCCAGCAGGCCCTCCAGCTCGTCCAGGGTGAGTGTCTGTGTGTCCTTGTCCGTCATGGCGGGAATATGATAGCAGGTTTATGGGATGGATTGCCGCCGCAGGCCGAGCGCAGCCCGCCGGCGCCCGACAAGTTTCACAAGTTCAAGTACGTCCCTGTGCTCAGGCGCCGCAGCACTTCTTGTACTTCTTGCCCGAGCCGCAGGGACAGGGCTCGTTGCGACCCACCTTGTCGGAGACGCGCTGGGTGACCGCCGGCTTGTCTTCGGCGCCGCCGCCCGAGGCGGCGGTCTGCTGCTGCGGCGCCCCCGGCGCCGCCACTCCCGCCGGGGCCTGGGGCGGCAGCTTCGACTCGGTGCCGTCGTCGTAGGAGTATTCCAGGTCCTTCTCCGGTTGCGCTGCCCTTTCCTCTGCCGGTACCCGGCTCATATGGAAGATGGTGCGGGTGAAGTCCTCCTTGATGGTATCCAGCAGCTCCTGGAACATGTTGAATCCCTCGGTCTTGTACTCCGCCAGCGGGTCCTTCTGGGAGAGTCCGCGCCAGTGGATGCCCTCCCGCAGGTAGTCCATGTCATAGAGATGCTCGCGCCAGCGGTTATCGATAACACCCAGCATCACCAGCCGCTCCAGCTGGCGCATGTGGTCGGAGGTGAATTCCTCCTCCTTGCGGGCGTAGACCGCACGGGCATCTTCAAGAACCCTGTCCAGCAGCTCGTCCTGGGTGGTGCCCTCGATGTCCAGGTCCTCCGGGCCGAAGGTGACGTCGTACAGGGCCCTCAGCGAGGCGAAGAGCCCGTCCCAGTCCCAATCCTCCGGGTAGGCGCCCGCGTCGGTGTACTCCATCACCTGGGCGGTGAGCACATCCTCGATGATGCCCTCAGCCTCCTCGCTGATATCGTCGCCGTCGAGGATCTTGTCCCGCTCGCTGTAGATCACCTCGCGCTGCTTGTTCATCACATCGTCGTACTCCAGCACCCGCTTGCGGATCTGGAAGTTCTGCTGCTCCACCTTGCGCTGGGCGTTCTCCACGGTCTTGGTCAGCATCTTGTGTTCGATGGGCGCATCTTCGGATGGGCCCAGCCGCTCGAGGATGTTGTAGATGCGGTCGCCGGCGAAGAGTCGGATGATGTCGTCCTCGGCGGAGAGGTAGAAACGGGATACACCCGGATCGCCCTGGCGGCCGCTGCGGCCCCGCAGCTGGTTGTCGATACGGCGGCTCTCGTGACGCTCCGTTCCCAGAACGTAGAGGCCGCCCAGCTCCTTCACCCCATCGCCCAGCTTGATGTCAACGCCGCGGCCGGCCATGTTGGTGGCGATGGTGACGGCGCCCCGCTCGCCGGCGTCCTTGATGATCTCCGCTTCTTTCTCGTGGTGTTTGGCGTTGAGCACGTTATGCTCGACACCGCGGCGCCTGAGCATATCGCTCAGGTGCTCGCTGGTCTCGATGTCGACGGTGCCCACCAGCACCGGCTGTCCCCTTTTGTTGCATTCGACGATATCCTCCACCACCGCCCGGAACTTGGCCTTCTTGGTCTGGTAGATGAAGTCGTTACGGTCGTCCCTGATCATGGGTCTGTTGGGCGGGATGGAGACGACCTCCAGCTTGTAGATATGCATGAACTCGTCGGCCTCGGTGGCGGCGGTGCCGGTCATGCCCGCCAGCTTGTCGTACATCCGGAAATAATTCTGGAGGGTGATGGTGGCCAGGGTCTGGTTCTCCTCGCGGATACGCACCTTCTCCTTGGCCTCTATGGCCTGGTGCAGGCCCTCGGAGTAGCGGCGGCCCTCCATGATGCGGCCGGTGAACTCGTCGACGATGAGCACCTCACCGTCCTTCACCACGTACTCCACATCCTTCTGGAAGAGAGCGTGGGCACGAAGCGCCTGGATCAGGTGGTTGACCAGCTGACCGTTCTTCGACTCGTAAAGGTTCTCGATGCCCAGCTGCTTCTCCACCTTGGCCACGCCCGATTCGGTGGGCGACACGGTGCGATGCTTCTCGTCCACCTCATAGTCCTCCTCGGGCCGCAGCAGGGGTACGATCGAGGCGAACTTGTAGTAGGTGGCCGCCGCTTCCTCCGGTGACCCCGAGATGATCAGCGGCGTACGGGCCTCATCGATGAGGATGCTGTCCACCTCGTCGACGATGGCGAAGGCGTGGTCGGGCTGGACCCGCTGCGAGGCGTGGTGCGCCATGTTGTCGCGCAGGTAGTCGAAACCGAACTCGGAGTTGGTGCCGTAGATACAGTCGCAGGCATAGACCTCGCGCCGCTCGTCGCTGGGCATCATGTTGCGCAGGGCGCCTACCCTCAGGCCGAGGAAGCTGTAGAGGGGCTCCATCCATTCGGCGTCGCGCCCGGCCAGATAGTCGTTTACGGTCACCAGGTGCACGCCCTTGCCGGACAGGGCGTTGAGATACACCGGCAGCGTCGCCACCAGGGTCTTGCCCTCACCGGTCTTCATCTCGGCGATCTTGCCCTGATGCAGGACGATGCCGCCCATTATCTGGACATCGAAGTGTCGCATGCCCAGGGTCCGCCGCGACGCCTCGCGCGCCACGGCGAAGGCCTCGAGCATCATCTCGTCGAGACTCTCGCCCCGCTCCAGGCGCTGCTTGAACTCCGGGGTCTTGGCCTTCAGCTGGTCGTCGCTGAGAGCACGCATCTCCTCTTCGAAGGCGTTGACCCCATTGACCTGCTCCTGGAGTTTCTTAAGTTTCTTGCCCTCGCCCATGCGCAGGGCTTTTTGCAGGATGTTGGCCATAGGCAGGGACGTTCCTTAACGAATTAACAAACTGAACAAATAGTATACACCTTTGGGCCCGGCCGTAGGCAGACCGCACCAAGCAGCGCCGCCTCGGCCGGAGTTTGTTAATTCGTTAAGGAACGTCCCCGAGAGGGGGTTCAGATGGGTTCTATCAGACCGTAGTCGCCGTCGCGGCGGCGGTAGATGACGTTGGTCTCATTGGTCTCCGCGTTACGGAAAACAAAAAAGTCGTGTCCGATCAGCTCCATCTGCAGCGCCGCCTCCTCCGCCGACATGGGCTTGATGGAGAACTGCTTGGTCTTGACTATCTGCGGCCCGTCCTCGCCGGCCTCCTCCTCGTAGTAATCGAGGCCGCTGTCCGGCGGCAGGCTGCCGCGCACGTGGGCGTTGTGGCTTACCAGCTTTCCCCGGTACTTCTTCACCTGGCGGTCCAGCTTGTCAGCCACCAGGTCGATGGAGGCGTACATGTCCCCGGAAGCGCCCTTGGCCCTCAGTACGGGACCCTTGGTGAAGATGGTCGCCTCGGCCACCTGGTTGTCCTCTATCCTGGGGTTCTTCTCACAAAAAAGCTCCAGTTCCATCCGGCTGGCGCTGTTGAGGTTCTTCCCCAGTTTTACCAGCTTCTCCTCCGCGTAGGAATGGAGCGCGTCGGTAACGGTTATGTTCCGGCCCTTCACATTGAAGTTCATATCCATCCTTCCCCGCTGTTGTTGATTCCCTCAGTACCCATCGGTTTTTTATCCTCTTTCTCTAGCGTCTCACCGTTCTGGCGAAAGTCCAAACATCGACCTCCAGGCCCAGGTCGCCGCTGAGCACTCTCGTGGCCTCTGCGGCGGTCGAGCCGGTGGTGTAGACGTCATCCACCAGCACGACACGTCCGCTGATGCCGCAGTCAACGCGAGCCGCGGAGAAGTTTCCCGCCAGATTGTGCTTCCGCTGCCAGGAGTCAAGACGGTTCTGGGGCCCGGTGGGAGACCGTTTCAGGAGCAGCTCCCGGCATGGCAGGCCCAAGCGGCGGGCAAGCGCCCTTGCGTAGAGTTCCGCCTGGTTATAGCCGCGGTCGAACTGTCTGGAGCGGTGCATCGGTACGAATGTCAGCGTAGCCCCTTTGCTCATAGCAGTCAACTCGGTGTCGCCGCAGGTGAGGTCACACATCATCCCGGCCAGGCGCCGTTGCCCCGAGTACTTCAATGCCCGCACCAGACTGCGGGCCGGACCGGCATATTCGTAGGCCGCCCGGGCGGAGATGAACGGCAGTCTGCGGCCGCGGCACTCGTCGCATCGGGACATGCCGCCCCTCCCGGGGCTGCCGCAGCGGCGGCACGGGCGCGGGCCGATGGGCGTCAACCCGGCCCTGCAGACAGGGCAGAGCAACTCTCCCGGCCTGCCGCAATGGACACAGCGCAGGGGGAAGAGGAGGGAAAGGAACGCCGATGCCAGTTGTCTTCCTGCCTGGGCCATGTCCGCGGCCCCCGCTTCCGCTGAGTGAACAGACAGACCTGAAGTCTAGCCGCCGCTGTCCGGTAAATCAAATAATACCGTAACGCTGGTCCCTTCACCGGCGCTGCTGTCTATCCTTATCTCTCCGCTGTGCGCCCTGACGATCTCCCAGGAGATGGACAAGCCCAGTCCCGCCCCACCTTCTGACCGCTCCCGGGCTGCGTCCGCCTTGTAGAAACGCTCGAAGACCCGCCTCAGGTCCTCGCGGCCGATGCCCATGCCTGTATCAGTTACTGTCATATCAGCCTTATTGTCTTCGCAGCTCAGGGATAGATGGACGTCACCCCCTCTTCGGTTATAGTCGATGGCATTCTTGAGCAGATTGAGCACCAACCGGCTGATCTGCCCCTCATCACCCATGACAGCAAGACCGGGGGTGATATCCGTTTCCAGGCTCACGCCCTTTTCCCCGGCGTAAGGCTCCAGCAGCTTCGCCTGCCGGGCACAGATTCGCGAGAGATCGACCTTGCTCATCGCCGCGGCAAGAGCACCCTGGTCTCCCCGCGCCAGGAAAAGCAGGTCGTTTGTCAGATCCACGACTCTCCCTATCTCCTCCCTGAGGTCGGCGCTCAACTCCTGATAATCCTCCAGCACCGGTTCGGTTCCCGAGTCTATGGTCTCCAGACCGGCCTTCATCACCGAAAGGGGTGTGCGCAGCTCATGGGCGGCATCGGAGACGAACCGTTTATGTTGCTCCAGAGATTCCCGTATGGGTGAAAGGGTCCTGCCTGCCAGTATCCAGCCCGCCGCAAGCGCCAGCAGCGCGGCGCCCAGGTCGACTGCGATCAGGGTCGATATCAGCCGCCGCTGCGCCACCTTCACAAACTCCTGTTCCAGGGCCTGTTCGTTGGCGCCGCCCCCGCCTTCGTATTCGAAGTCACCGACGATATCAGCACCGAAGAACATATAGATACCGAGACTGAAGACGATTACGATCAGGAACACACTGAGGCCATAGAAAACGGTCAGTTTGAGTCTTGCCCGCCGGAAGATATCATTCCTCAATCGTGTACCCCACTCCCCGGACAGTCTGGATGCAGGAAGCTTTGTCATCGCTGTCCGCAGCTGCCAGCTTCCTGCGCAGTTTCTTCACGTAAACGTCAACCACATTGCTATAGGAATCGGAAGCCCAGCCCCAACAATTGCTGATGATCTGCTCGCGGCTCAATACAATGTTCCTGTTCCTGAGCAGGTACTCGAGCAGAGCAAACTCCTTAGGGCTCAGTTTGATCCGCTCATCGCCTCTCGTAACGGTCCGGCGCGAGCAATCGATGGAAAGATCACGCAGGTGCATGACCTCGGGCAGCCGTTCTCTGGGACGCCTGAGAAGTGCGTTCACCCTGGCTACCAGCTCATCGAAATCAAACGGTTTCACCAGGTAATCGTCGGCGCCGGTATTCAAACCGTTTACCCGGTCCCCTACCTCCCCTTTTGCCGTAAGCATCAGGATGGGTGTCTTTATGCCGTGCTCGCGTAACGAACGGCATACCGACAGGCCGTCCTTCTTCGGCAGCATCAGATCGAGGACGACCAGGTCGTAGACGCCGGTCAGCGCCATCTCCTCCGCTGCTTCGCCGTCATAAGCGCAATCGACCAGGAAACCCTCAGCGGAGAGCCCCTTTCTGATATAGGCGGCAAGCCTCTTCACATCCTCGACAAGCAGCATCCTCATGACTGTTTTTTTACCTTAAAACGGCAATGAATAACAGGGCAGGGCCTCTGTTCTGTCCATCGGTGCCGGACGACAGACAGGACAGGCGAGGCGGCCCCGCGGGCCGCCTCGCCTCGATCCTCCGCACTGTCTGGCCCGGTTTATCCGGAAGACATCTCCGCCGGTCCACCACCGGTCCAGACCACGGATTATCGCTGTCCGGCACCACCGTCGTGGGCTCCTTCGTTGTCGCTGTCGACTTCATCTGAACTCTGATGGTCAGCCGTGCTGTTATCATCGTTCACGCCTTCAGCACCCTCAGTCTCGACCTTGAGCACCTTTCCGGTACCTGCTTCGACGGCGACTTCGCTGCCGCCGGCCTGGACCTCGTAGACGATGGTCCCGTTCTCGTCATCCAGCTCTACGCCTGAAGCGGTCTGCCCGGTCGCGTCTGCTGCCGCCTGCGCAGCCTGGTCCGGGCTGATCGCTCCCACCGGCGCCGCAACCGGAGCCTCCTGCTCTTCACTACCGCCGGGAAGCCCGTTCTGCGCGGCCGCTACAGCAACAACCGTCAAACCAGTTGCCGCCACGAGAACCGCAAGCAGCAGGATGATGAGTTTCTTGCGCCTCATCTTTTTCACACTCCTTCCTTCTCAGATCTCTCCGGCTATCAGCCGGCTTCGAAAGTAATATAGCCCCCGAAGATGAAACTGGGATGAAAATCTCAAGCCGATCTTTTTCCGAGAATCTTCATTTTTTGTTCATTTTGACCCTATATCGTGCTGCCTGTCCATGCTGCTTGTCTGAATCACAAACGTTTCGAGAGAGACAGGGTGGTAGGTCCGTCAGTGACTAAACCCGGTACAAGATACCCGGCATTTCTGATGTTGCTTGGCGCCGCCATGGCACTTTTCAGCGCTGGCTGCGGCAGTGGGTCCAAAAGTACCGCGACGGATAACTCTGCGGTCGACTACAACCCACGGATCGATGCGACTGATTTCGTTGACAAAATCGACAGTAGATATTACCCACTGACACCGGGAACGATATATGTCTATGAATCAGACACCGGGAACGGTAAGGAGCGGAACGAGGTCGCCGTGACCGGTGACAAAAAGAAGGTGCTGGGTATCGATTGCACGGTAGTCCACGACAGGGTGTGGCTTGATGGAAACCTTGTCGAGGAGACCTATGACTGGTATGCACAGGACAAGGAAGGCAACGTCTGGTACATGGGCGAGGATTCGAAAACATACGAAAACGGCAAGGTTGTGAGCACGGAAGGATCCTGGGAAGCAGGTATGGATGGCGCCCAGCCCGGATACATCATGAAGGCGGTCCCAAAAGTCGGTGATTCGTGGCGCCAGGAATACCTGAAGGGTGAGGCCGAGGACATGGGTGAGGTCATCGCACTTGGTGAGACCATATCCGTACCCGCCGGATCGTATCAGGGATGCGTCAGGACCAGGGACTGGACACCCCTTGAACCGGCCATCGAGGAGAACAAGGTGTATTGCCCCGGGACTGGTGTGGTCTTCGAAGAGATGACCAAAGGCGGGAACGATAAAACGGAGCTGGTCGCACTCGAACACGTCTGAGCTCCTTGCGGGGAGCATCTGCCCTTAATGCTTATTCCTTCACATGCGTATCGGCGTCGATGACGGTGAAGGGCTCGAGCCTCACGTCCGGCGCCAGCACGCTGCCGGTGCCGATGACACAGCGGTCGCCCACCACCACCCGGTCCTGTATCCGCACATCGTCCTTGATGTTGGCGCAGCTGCCGATGATCCCGCCCAGGACCTTGGCGCCGGAGCCGGTCTGGGCCGCCTCCCACTTGATCACGCCCTCCAGGGTCGCCCCCTGCTCGATGACGCTCTTGTCGCCGACGACCAGTGGGCCGGTGAGATTGACGTCCTCTCCGACGACACAGCCTGAACCCAGCAATATGGGAGGTTTCAATACGGCCGAACCGGCTATCTCCGTACCTTCACCCACAAAAATGCCCGGTTCGACCTCCTCTCCCGGGACCTCCACGTCCACCTTGCCGGTGAGGGCGTCGAAGTTGCCGATGCGGTACTGGTCCAGGCTGCCGACGTCGTTCCAGTAGCCGTCTATCTCGAAACCGTGGAAAGGTATGTTGCGCGAGACCAGGTCGGGGAAGACCTGTTTGCCGAAGTCGTAGAAGGTGTCCTTGGGTATGTGGTCGAAGATGGCCGGCTCGAAGATGTAGATGCCACAGTTGCAGAGGTGGCTCAGTTCCTCTCCCGGCTCCGGCTTCTCCTGGAAGCCGAGTATCCGGTCGTCCCTGTCGAGGATGACCACTCCGAACTTGCTGGCATCGTCCACCTTCTTCAGCGCCAGGGTGGCGATGCCTCCCGCCGCACGGTGCTTTTCCAGAAGCCCGCCCAGGTCGATATCGGTGAGTGCGTCGCCGCTGATGACGATGAAGGTGCCGTCGCCGATGAACTTCTGTACCTTTTTGACGCCGCCCGCCGTTCCCAGCAGCTCCGCTTCCAGCGAGTAGCGCAGGTCTATGTCCAGCTTCTGCCCCTTGCCGAAATAGTTGGTGATGGCGTGAGGGTGGTAATGGAGGTTCGCTACGGCCTCGTTGATGCCGTGGCGCTTGAGCAGTCTGAGGATGTGGTACATCACCGGCCGGTTGACGATGGGGGCCATCGGTTTGGAGATGGCGCCGGTGAGCGGCCTCAGGCGGGTGCCCAGCCCCGCTGCCAGTACCATCGCCTTCACCCTAGCTCTCCTTCTTGGCGGCGGCCAGGCTCTCACTGTAAGGCTCCCGGTGCACACCCTTCTCGGTGATGATGGCGGTGACGTTCTCATGAGGCGTGACGTCGAAAGCCGGGTTGCAGACACCGATATCGTCAGGGGCGCAGCGGCTGCCGCCGAAATGGGTCACCTCGTCCGCGTCGCGCTGTTCGATGGGGATTGCGTCGCCGTCTGGCACGCCAAGGTCGACGGTCGAGGTCGGCGCCGCCACATAGAAGGGTATGTCATGCACCTTTGCCAGCACTGAAACCGTATAGGTGCCGATCTTGTTGGCCACGTCGCCATTGGCGGCGATGCGGTCCGAGCCGACCACCACAGCGTCGATATCGCCGTTCCGGAAGAAGTAGCCGGACATGCTGTCGGTTATCAGCGAGCAGGGGATGCCCTCCTGTTTCAGCTCCCAGGCGGTCAGCCTGGCGCCCTGCAGGAACGGGCGGGTCTCGTCGACGAAGACATGGATGGAGGGGTCCCGCCTGAACACGGACCTGATCACCCCCAGCGCCGTACCGTAACCGGCGGTGGCCAGGGCCCCCGCATTGCAGTGGGTGAGGATGCGCGCCCTTTCGGGGAAGAGCGGCGCCGCGTGCTCGCCCATGGCGACGCACATGGCGACGTCTTCGTCCAGTATCTCCTGGGAGCGCTCCTTCAGGCGCCGGCGGATCTCGTCCGGGTCCCCCGGCTCGCCGTAGACTTTCTTCTGTTCCTCCAGGGCCCAGCCCAGGTTGTAGGCGGTGGGCCGGGTCTCGAACAGCCCCGCCGCCGCCTCGTCCAGGTCGCGGCGCAGGTCCTCGTAGCTCTCCGCCGGCGACTGCATGGCCGCCAGGGCCATGCCCATGGCTGTGGCCACACCGATGGCCGGGGCGCCCCGGATGACCATGGTCCGGATGGAATCGGCCACCTCCTGCCAGGTCCTGTGATGGATGTATTTCTCGTGCAGCGGCAGGATGCGCTGATCGATCATCACTACCTCATCGCCCTGCCACTCTATGGTCTTGACCTTGTAATCGCCTTCCGTCATCACCCGCTCCCGCCGGTTGTCTCCAGATCCCGTTTTCCCTTGCGCCGGGCTTTCCGGCCGCAGCAGCCTCTATCAGGTCCCCTCGTCCCAGGATGCCAGGTATTTCTCCTGTTCCGCCGTCAGCCGGTCTATCTTCACGCCCATGGTCTCCAGCTTCAGGGCGGCGATATGGTCGTCGATATCCTTCGGCACCGAGTAGACCCTGTTCTCCAGGGAGTCGTGGTTCTTGACTATGAATTCCGCCGCCAGCGCCTGGTTGGCGAAGCTCATGTCCATCACCTGGGCCGGGTGGCCTTCGGCCGCCGAGAGGTTCACCAGCCTGCCCTCGGCCAGCAGGTAGAGCACGCGGCCGTCGGCCAGTGTGAACTCCTCCATGAAGTCGCGCACCATGCGCCGGGAGGTAGCCATCTTCTCTAGCGCCGGTATCTCGATCTCCACGTTGAAGTGGCCGGTGTTGGCGATGATGGCGCCGTCCTTCATCAGCTCCATGTGCTCACCGCGGATGACGTGCTTGTCGCCGGTGGCGGTGATGAAGAGGTCGCCGTAGGTGGCCGCCTCGGCGATGGGCCTGACCTGGAAGCCGTCCATCACCGCTTCCAGCGCCCGCAGGGGGTTGACCTCCACCACGGTCACCTTGGCGCCCATGCCCTTTGCCCGCATGGCCACGCCGCGGCCGCACCAGCCGTAGCCGCCCACCACCACATCGAGGCCCGCCAGCAGCATGTTGGTGGCGCGGATGACGCCGTCGATGGTGGACTGACCCGTACCGTAACGGTTGTCGAAAAGATGCTTGGTGTTGGCCTCGTTCACCGCCACCACCGGGAACCTGAGCGCCCCGTCGGCCTCCAGCGCCCGCAGGCGGATGACGCCGGTGGTGGTCTCTTCCGTGCCCGCCAGAACCTCCTCCGTCTGTTCCGGACGCTCAGAGTGGAGAACGCCGATGACGTCGGCGCCGTCGTCCATGGTTATCTGGGGATGATGGTCCACGGCGGCGGTGATGTGCTTGTAATAGGTATCGTTGTCCTCACCCTTTATGGCGTAGGTGCTGATGCCGTACTCCGCCACCAGGGCCGCGGCCACATCGTCCTGGGTGCTGAGGGGATTGGAGGCGCAGAGGGCCACGTCGGCGCCGCCGGCCTTGAGGGTGCGGACCAGGTTGGCGGTCTCCGTTGTCACGTGCAGGCAGGCGGAGACGCGCTTGCCGGCCAGCGGCTTCTCCCGCTCGAAGCGCCGCCGGATGGAGGCGAGCACCGCCATGCGTTTGTCGATCAGCTCTATCTTCAGCTTGCCCTGCTGGGCCAGGGCCAGGTCTTTCACGTCGCTTGCTACTGCCTGGGTCACGTTCTGCTCCTTAGGGGTTGTTTGCAGCCGGCGCCCCCGAAGGGGCCGCCGCCGTTCTGCCTTGAGCCGGGCACGGCCCGGTGCCCGCCGTGGCGGCGGGCGCGGTTAAGTATACTAAATGCTCGCATGGGAGGACAGAAGACGCGAACCGTTGAAGGTGTGACGGCGCGAACATCCGGTCAGGCGAGCCTGCGCTTGAGCTCCTCGATCCTTTCGACGGGCGACGGATCCATGCCGGCGAGGATGGCCATGTACAAGGAGACATGGTCGCCCAGGCAGATGCTGGAGAATATCCTGGCCAGGCGGCTCTCGCCGGCCGTCTCCAGACGGATGGGCGGGCCCATCCGCTCTTCCAGCACCCCGGCGGTGATCTCCATGCGCCTGCGGTTCTGCGGGTGGAGATGACGGTCCTCCAGATATACCTGGCGGAAAGACCCCAGCGCCGCCTCCGGGTTCTCCCAGCCGACGATCTCGTTATGGTCCAGTTCGGGGAACTCGTTGGCGAAGGCCGCGGTCTTGGCGTTCTCATTGATCTGGCATTTCCAGCGGCGCGCCGCCACATCGGTGAGCTCACACCCGTATATCACGGGGATGGAGCCATGGAGCTTCCGGGCGAGCTGCTTGGCCGGGTTGGTTTCCTCCGGGCTCGAGGGACCGTAAAGCTCCACCAGTCGGCGCAACAGGCCGGTCGCCTCCCTCAGGTCGTCTTCCAGCCGCTCCACCAGCCCCAGGCTCTCCAGGCATGCGGCTATGGGCACCGAGAGCCAACCGATGGCGGCGCGGGGCTGCATCCCCGCCGGGACCTCTATCAGCGGCAGGCCTTTCTCCCGGGCGATGGCGCTCATGCTGCCGCCGGAACTGATACAGATGGTGCGGCAGCCCTTCTCCAGGGCGTCAGCCAGACAGGAAAGGGACTCCTCCGTGTTGCCCGAATAGCTCACGGCGAACACCAGGCTGCGGCTACTGGTCCAGTGGGGCAGATGGTAGCCGCGCACCGTCACCAGCGGGCTGGGCAGTGATACGTCGTAGGCGTTGGCCACCAGGTCGCTGCCGATGGCGGAGCCGCCCATCCCCGCCACGGCTATGCCGCCGACCTCGCCGCCCGCCTCCTCGATCACGCCGGCGCCGGCGCTGTAGGCCTGCTCCAGCTGCCCGGGCAGGCCTGCCGCCATACTGAAATGGTCCTGTGGGTCCAGGGCCTCGATCCGCCCCTGGTCATCCAGGGAGGCTGGTGGGGTTTCCGGTCCGCCGGCGGTCACGGGCTCACCCCAGGTTGGCCGCCACCGACGGGAAGCGTTCCAGTTTGGACATGATCAGCTGCTGTATCTCGTCCCGCCGCTCAGGCGTCCTGGCCTCGCAGCGCACCACGATCACCGGCGAGGTGTTGGAAGCGCGCACCAGGCCCCAGCCGTCGCCGAACAGCACCCGCGCGCCATCGATATCGATGACCTCGTGCTCCCGCGCGAACTCCTCCCTCACCGCGTCCACGATCTGGAACTTCTCCTCTTCAGAGGACTCGATGCGCATCTCCGGGGTGGCGTAGTAGCGGGGGATGTCCGACATGAGGTTCGAGAGGGAGCTGCCCTTGCGCGAGACGAACTCCAGCAGCCGGCAGGCGGCGTAGATGGCGTCATCATAGCCGTAATACCGGTCGGCGAAGTAGATGTGCCCGCTCATCTCCCCCGCCAGCAGGGCCTTCTCCTCGCGGATCTTGGCCTCGATCAGCGAGTGCCCCGTCTTCCACATCAGGGGGACGCCGCCATGGGCCTCGATGTCCTCCACCAGGGCCTGGGAGCACTTCACCTCGAAGATGATGGTGCCGCCGGGGTTGCGCTCCAGGATGTCACGGGAGAAGAGGATCATCAGCTGGTCGCCCCAGATGATGGAGCCGTCGTCGGCGATGGCGCCGATGCGGTCGGCGTCGCCGTCGAAAGCGATACCCGCGTCGGCGTTCTCCTCCGCCACCTTCGCCTGCAGGTCTTCCAGGTTGGCGGGTACGGTGGGATCGGGGAAATGGTTGGGGAAGCTGCCATCCTGCTCGCAGTAGAGCTCGACCACCTCGCAGCCGAGGCGGCGGATCAGTTCCGGCCCCACGGCACCGCCTACTCCGTTGCCCGCGTCGACCACCACCTTCAGCGGCCGCTCGATGCTGATATCCGCCGCGATGCGGTCCATGTAGGCGGGGACCGGGTCGGCGCTGGTGGCGCTGCCCTCGCCGGCGGCGAAGCCGCCGGCGTCGATGATGTCCTTCAGCTTCTGGATCTCGTCACCATATATGGTGCCGTGGCCGCGGCAGAGCTTGAAACCGTTGTACTGGGGCGGGTTGTGGCTGCCGGTTATCATCACGCCCGCTTCCTTGCCGTACTGCTTCAGCGAGAAGTAGAAGACCGGGGTGGGCAGTTCGCCCACGTCGATGATATCGCAGCCGGTGGAGAGCATGCCCCTGGCCAGGGCGTCGCGGAAGGGGGCGGAGCTGGGCCGGTTGTCCCGTCCTACCAGGGCCTGGTCCAGGCCGAAGGACCTGATATAGGTGCCATAGCTCCTGCCCAGGAGCTCGACGGTCCCCTCGCTCAGGTCCTCGTCCACCAGCCCCCGGACGTCGTACTCGCGGAATATCTGCGGGTTGACTGAGTCCGCCATCTCTCCTCCTACATCACGCTGACTTTCCACTGGCCGTCCTCCTTGACCAGATGGACCGTGTCTTCCTCGGTCTGCTCCTCTTCCTGGCCCTCTATTTTGGCGCTGGCCTTGAACTTGACGTCCGCCGTGTCGCCATCGACGTTCTCTTCGGTTATCTCGAAGCTGGTCAGCTCCAGTTTGGGGGCCTGGTCGCCCATTGCTTCCAGCTCCTGGTTGCAGGCCTCGACCGCCTTGTCCCGGTCCTCGCCGAAGAGCTGGATGCTGTCGTTGGCAAGGAGCCCGACCAGGTTCTCGCAATCAAGCTCCGCTGAAGCCCTGACGAAGTCCTCCGCCGCCCTGGATGGTCCCTCGTCCCCGCATCCCGTCATTGCCAGGCCCAGCAGCAGCAACAGCAGGGACGCCGCTACGGCTATGATAGTCTTCCCTTTCATGGTCTCCCCTTTCATTTCAGTTTCCACTGGCCGTCTTCCCGCACCAGATCAGTCTCCTGTTCGCTCACCTCGCCGCCCTCCCCGGCGGCCGGGCCGGTCACCCTCACCCGGAATCTCACCGTCGCGTTGTCGCCGTCTATATCTTCACTGATTATCTCCAGGTCCTCCATGCGTGAACCTTCGATCCAGTTGGCTTCAAGGGCGCCGGTGAACTCCTCCCGGGAGATGTCTCCCCGCGTGGCCGAGGAAGAGATGTCGTAGACGGCACCGAAATCGCGGTCGTTCAGGGCGTTGACGAAATCCTCCACGGTGCCGGCGGGGCTGCCGCCGCCGCAACCGCCCAGAGCCGGGATTGCCGATACTATCACGGCGCCGGCGATTAGCGCCAGCAACAGTCTCCATCTCCTCATCCTGTCCCCTTTCATCATCGAGGCCTGTAGGTCCAGAGCTCCGGACAGCGGGCTCGTCCGCAGCCGCGTCACGTTTTCCTGCGGCCCGGCAGCTTCCGCCTGACGAGGAACCATGCCCGTCTGGCCGCCTGATGCCAGCCGCCCGCCTGAAGATGATAACGCAGGCGGTGGAGGTAATATGCCGGCCCCTTCCCGACAGCCGGCGGCTCCCAGGCCAGGAACCTGCGGCTGCCTTCCGCAGTCCCGCCTTTCCCGGCCATCGGCGGCATCCCGCCGGGCAGGACACCAGCGATAATCGTACCCCAATCAGACTCAAAAAGCTTGCCGGATTCCCGGAAGAAGTCATACTCATCCGCCAGGGCAGGCCGGAGCAGGACCACATCCGAATCCCGTGCCAGCAGAGCCAGGTTGCGCTGGTTGTAATAGACGATGGCGAATCCGGGGTTGGAGACGCTGCTCACCGCGGGTACGGCCAGGATGACATCATGGTCTCGTGACATGGCCTCGGCCAGCCGGTACGCCTCGCTGACCGCTGCGGCGGCCTCGTCTTCCAGTTCTCCCGACTCCACGACCAGCACGCGCTTGCGGTCCGGGGGCAGCTTGTGACTGATGGCTTCCATTAAATGAAGTTTACGCACATCCGGCGCCGGATTGAAGGGCCGGGGGCCGGAGCGGCGGAAATCAGGCGCCGGCGGCGTGCGGACCTGTTTGACTATCGTTTTTTTTTGCTCTAGTATTCCTTCTTACGCCTCGATCGAAGCGGGGCGCTGGCCCATGAAGACTTTTTCGGCAAAACCATCGAACATAGAACGGGACTGGTACGTAGTCGACGCCAGCGGACAGCGCCTGGGCCGGCTGGCGACGCGTATCGCCGACACTCTGCGGGGAAAGGACAAGCCCGAATATACGCCACACGTGGACACGGGCGATTTCGTAGTGGTTGTCAACGCGGAGCGGATAGCGGTGACCGGCAACAAGATGCAGGACAAGATATACTACCGGCATACGGGTTATCCCGGCGGCCTCAGGCAGAGGACCCTGTCGCAGATGCTGGAGAAGAAGCCTGAAGAGGTGCTGAGGAAGGCGGTCAGGGGCATGATGCCGCACAACCGCCTGGCTCGCGCCCAGATGAAGAAACTGAAGATCTACTCCGGCCCGGACCATCCCCATGAAGCCCAGCAACCCAAGGAGTTCAAGCTTGGTTGATTACAAGGCAACCGGCAAGCGCAAGACGGCCATAGCCCGCGTGACCCTCAAGCCGGGTGACGGCAGGGTCACTGTCAACAACCGGCCGCTGGAGGATTACTTCAGCCGCGAGCGCCTGCGCACCGAGGTGATGATGCCGTTGAAGGCGACAGGCACCGACGACCGTTATGACGTGTTCGCAAACATCGTCGGCGGCGGCATCGGCGGGCAGGCGGGAGCACTGAGGCACGGCATCGCCCGGGCCCTGTTGAAGGCGGATGATTCCCTGCGCAAGGAGCTGCGCGTGGGCGGCTTTCTCACCAGGGACTCGCGCATCACCGAGCGCAAGAAGGCCGGCCTCAAGGGCGCGCGCAAGCGGCCCCAGTTCTCCAAGCGCTGAGCTACAGGCGCCGCGGCCGCACGCCACGCCGGGCCCTCACAACCTTCTCTCCTTCTGGACTACCACATTGGCTGTCCTGAACATCGATACCAGGGGAATCGAGCATAATACCCGCCTGGTCAGGCGTCTGATCGCGCCCACTGGCGCCAGGCTGACGGGAGTGACAAAGGCATGCCTGGGCGACCCGCGGGTAGCCGCGGCCGTGCTGGCGGGCGGCGCCGGCGCCCTGGCCGATTCGCGGCCGGAGAACCTGGAGAGACTCAGGCGCCGCTTCCCCGACACGGAGCTGGAGCTGCTGCGCCCGCCGGGCGCCGGCGCCGCCCTCGATACCTCCGCCCCGGGCGCCGACCTCTTCTTCGTCTCCGGCTCCGGCCAGGCCCGGTCGCTGCTCACTGCCCTGCCGGGAGAACGCGAACAGGGACGGCCTGTGCGCTTCGTCCTGATGATCGAGAGCGGCGACGGACGTGAAGGCGTGCCGGTGGAACAGGCGCTGAGGGAGGCTTCGGCCATACAAACGCTACCCGGCGCCGTCCTCGCCGGCCTTGCGACCAACGCCGCCTGCGCCCGGCCCGGCGCGGCGGTCATCCCTTCCCTGGAACTCTTCTCCGAGGTCGTAGCCGACATAATCGAGCGCCTCCGTCCCGGCGGAGGCGGCGATGACCTCCTCCTCTCTGTCGGCGGCTCCGGCATACTCCGTCTACTGCGTGCAGACGCCGAAGGGACGGCCGCCGGCGCCTCCGTCGCCGACGGCCTTTCCGCCCTGCCGGGCCTCAGCGAACTCCGTTGCGGTGAGGCATTGCTCCTGGGCCGGGTGCCGGGCGGCCCCGCTTCAGACCCCTTCCTTCCCGGCGCCGTCCGTGACGCCTTCGTGCTGGAGGGACAGGTGCTGGAGGTGTTCGAGAAAGACGGCTGCGCGCAGGCGCTGCTGGATTTCGGCCGCCAGGACACCGGCGCGGGCGAGGTGATCCCCCGCCGGGAAGGAATCATGGTGAGAACGGTCACCAGCGATTACACGACCGTTGCGCTGGAGAGCGATGGCGGCCGCCGGCGCGTACGCGCCGGCGGCCGCCTGTCATTCCTCCCGACCTACTATTCTCTCCTGGCCGCCATGACCTCTCCCTTCATCGAGAGGCGGTACATCGAAGCCTAGGGCGCGACCTCGACGCCCTTCCAGAAGGCCACGTATCCGGCGATCCGCCGGGCGGCCTCCTTGGGATGGGGGTAGTACCAGGCGGCGTCCGGGTTGGTCTTGCCGTCGACATCGATGCTGTAATAGCTGGCCTCGCCTTTCCAGGGACAGGTCGTATGGTGGTCGCTCTCCCTCAGGTAATCATGGTTCACGGAGCCGGGTGGGAAGTACTGGTTCCCCTCCACCTCGATGGTCTCGTCGCTCTCGGCCAGGACTGCGCCGTTCCAGGTTGCTTTCATGCCTCCTCCTCCAGGACTTTTCACCTATCCTGATACCACCCCGGTCATGCTGTCCAAACATATATACCGGCCGGGCCGCCTCCGGGAGGCGCCGCTTTGCCCCCGGCGCCAAAGGATTTATAATCTTTACCCGTGAATATAGGAACACAACCCTTTACGCATCGAGGCGCTGGAGCCAGAATGACGCGGAGATTCTTCGGCACAGACGGCATCCGGGGCGTTGCCAACGAGTTCCTGACCGCCGAGCTCGCGCTCGCCGCCGGCAGGGCGATAGCGGCGGTGCTGCCGAGCCCCTCCCCACGCATAATCATCGGCAGGGATACGCGCATCTCCGGCCCCATGCTCGAAGCCGCCCTGGTAGCCGGCATCAGCTCCGCCGGGGGCGCCGCCGAGTTGGCGGGGGTCGTACCCACGCCGGCTGTAGCCAGCCTGGTGCTCGGCGAGGGGGCTGACGCCGGCGCCGTCATCTCCGCTTCCCACAACCCCTATCGCGATAACGGCATCAAGTTCTTCGGATCCGACGGCTTCAAGCTCACCGACCGGCAGGAAGCGGAGATAGAGCGACTGATGGAGGATGAGCACGCACGGGGCCTGGAGCAGACCGATCCGGGCGCCGTATCATCCCTGACGGACGCACCCGGGACATACGTCGACACCCTGCTGGCGGACTTCGACCTGGATCTGTCCGGCATGCGCATAATGCTGGACTGCGCAAACGGCGCCACCTACCGGACCTCACCCATGGCTTTCAGGCGCCTGGGAGCCGATGTCACGGTTATCTGCGACCAGCCGGACGGCTTCAACATAAACCGCGACTGCGGTTCCAACGACACGGCCCGGCTGCAGGAAGCGGTGACGGAAGGAGGGTTCGACCTGGGGTTCGCCTTCGACGGGGACGGCGACAGGGTCATAGCCGTAGACCCCGCCGGCGCCATTGTCGATGGAGACTTCATCATGGCCATCTGCGCCGGCTATCTCAGGGAAAAGGGCATGCTGCCGCATGACACAATCGTCACGACCGTAATGACCAACCTGGGCTTCCACCTGGCGATGAGGGAGCTGGGAATCGCAGTCAGGACCACCGACGTGGGAGACCGCTATGTGCTGGAGGAGATGCGGGCCGGGGGCTTCGTCCTCGGAGGCGAACAGTCGGGACATATCATCAACCTGGATACCGGGTCCACCGGTGACGGGCTGGCGACCTCGCTGCTGTTGCTCAAGGCCGTCGGTGACAGCGGCGCCCGTCTGGATGAACTTTTGAAGGTGATGCGGCGCCTGCCGCAGAAACTGGTGAATGTGAAGGTGGCAGACAAGGATGCGCTGGAAGATGCTGACGCGGTCTGGGACACGGTGGAGGAACAGTCCGCCCTCCTGGACGACGAGGGTCGCATCCTGGTGCGCCCATCCGGCACGGAGCCGGTGGTGCGGGTCATGGTCGAGGCGCCCACGGCCGAGCGCTGTCATGATGTCTGTGACAGCATCGTGGCGGTGGTGAAGAAGACCCTGGGTTGATACCCCTGCAGAAGTTGCAACCGCCCGCCCGTTCCGCCTTGACTGACATCCGAAATCGACCTGAAAGGCATCGATCGTGCTTCATCGGGAACCTGACAATCTGACGCCATGGAGCGCACCGGCATGTGCGGCATAGTCGCCTACGTGGGTGCGCGCCCCTGCCGTGACCTGTTGTACGACGGGCTGAGGAAGCTGGAATACCGCGGTTACGATTCCGCCGGCATCTCGGTGCTCGATGACGACGGCCTGGAGACCATCCGCGCCGTCGGCAACCTTGACAGCCTGGAGAAGGAACTGGCGCGCGACGGCGGTTCCGGACCCGGCGGCCGCCTGGGGCTGGGCCACACGCGCTGGGCCACCCACGGACGGCCCACGGTAGAGAATGCACACCCCCACTCGGACTGCAGCGGCAGCATCTCCATCGTCCTCAACGGCATCATCGAGAACTACGCACTGTTGAGGGGAGAGCTCATCTCCCGGGGGCACGAGTTCACCTCCGAGACCGACGCGGAGGTCGTGTCCCATCTTATCGAGGAGCATTACGCCGGCGATCTGATGGAGGCGGTGCGCGGGACCTACCGGGACCTGCAGGGACATTTCGCCTTCTGCGCCATCCACAGCTCCCATCCCGACCTGATAGCCGGGGCGCGCAAGGAGTGCCCGCTTCTGCTGGGTGTGGGAAAGGATGAGAACTTCGTGGCCTCGGCCATCCCCGCCTTCCTCTCCCAGACCCGTGATGTCATCGCCCTCAACGACGGGGAGCTCTTCGCTGCGACGTCATCGGGCGTAGAGGTCTTCGACCTGGAGATGCGGAACCTCGGGAGGGAGGTGACCCGGGTCAGCTGGGATGAGGACGCCGCTGAGAAGGCCGGTTATGAGACGTTCATGCGCAAGGAGATCTTCGAGCAGCCCGCGGCGCTGGCCGACACCATGGCGGGCCGCCTGCCCGAGAGCGGCGGCGTGCAGATCGACGAGATGGACATCCCTGAGACCGAACTGGCGAAAATCGACAAGATCTACATCCTGGCCTGCGGCACCTCATACCACGCGGGCCTGGTAGGCAGGTATGTCGCCGAGCGCTGGGCCAGGGTGCCGGTGGAGCTTGATATCGCTTCCGAATTCCGTTACCGTGACCCGGTGATCACCCCATCCACGCTGGTGGTGGGAATCTCCCAGTCCGGGGAGACCGCCGACACTCTCGCCGCCATGCGCCAGGCGCGGGAGAACGGAGCCAGGGTGCTGGCCATCACCAATATCATGGGCAGCCAGATCACCCGTGACGCCGACGGTGTCCTCTATACGCGGGCCGGCCTGGAGATCGGCGTAGCCGCCACCAAGACCCACCTGGCCCAGATCGCCGCCGTGCAGATGGTGGCGCTCCGGCTGGCCCAGGCCAGGGGGACGCTGGCAGCGGCGGACGTGGACGCGATCACTGGGGAGATGCGGTCCATACCCGGCCTGCTGGATGAGTATCTCAGGTCCGAGTCTGCCAGTTACGAGATAGCCCGGCGCCATTACCGCCAGCCCTTCTTCCTCTATCTGGGGCGGGGCATCGGCCTGCCGGTCTGTCTCGAGGGCGCGCTGAAGCTGAAGGAGATCTCGTACATCCCCACGGAAGCCTATGCCGCCGGGGAGATGAAACACGGGCCCATCGCCTTGCTGGAGAAGGGGTCTCCGGTGGTAGTAATCGCCACCGATGGGCATATATACGACAAGGTCATATCCAATATCGAGGAGGTGCGGGCCCGCGACGCCTCGGTCATTGCCGTCGCATCGGAGGGCAACGACGCCATCCGCGCCTATAGCGACGATGTGATGTACGTGCCCAGGGTCCGGGAGATGCTGTCGCCGCTGCTGTCTGTAGTGCCGCTGCAGCTGCTGGCCTATCACATCGCCCGGCTGAAGGGCCTGAACGTTGACCAGCCGCGGAACCTGGCCAAGACCGTTACCGTGGAGTGAGCCCGGCATCATGCTGATAGGTATCGACATCATCGAGAATCCCCGGTTCGCCCGGGCGATGGAGCGGCACCCACGCCTGCTGGAGCGCGTCTTCACCAGCAGTGAGCGGGAGTACTGCCGTTCCCGTCCCGACCCGGCGCGCCATTTCGCCGCCCGCTTCGCCGCCAAGGAGGCAGTGGGCAAGGCCCTGGGGACCGGGGTCCGCTGCTGGAGGGATATAGAGATAAGCGGCGGCGGCCGTCCCGAGGTCACCGTCACCGGCGGCGCCGCAGCCGCCGCCGGTGGGCTGGGGGCGACCCGCCTTTCCGTTTCCATCAGCCATGGCGACCTGGTCTCCGTAGCCGTGGCCGTCGCCGAGCCGGCCTCCGGGCCGGGCGACGACTGAGACCCGGGGAGGGGAGCATGGCCAGCCACCAGCACACATCCAACCACAATCTGCCGCTCTATACCGCAGAGCAGATGCGGCGCATCGACGGCAATGCCATCCGCAAGCTCGGCGTCCCCGGCGTAGTGCTGATGGAACGCGCGGGCATGGCGGTCAGTGAGTACCTGCTGGAGCACTTCTGCGAACACCATTGCTTCATCGTGCTGGCGGGCAAGGGGAACAACGGCGGTGATGGCTTCGTCGTCGCCAGGCACCTGGCCGAGGCGGGCATGGACGTCGGCGTGCATGCCGTCGCCCGCGCCGGCGAATACCGGGGCGACGCCCTGACCAACCTGAAGATACTGGGCAAGATGGGGCTCAAGGTCTCCCACGCCACCGGCGCCGCCGCTCTCAGGCGGGCCCTTTCCGGCGACTGCATCATCATCGACGCAATCTTCGGCACCGGTTTCTCCGGCGAACCCCGGGGCACCGCCGCCCGTTTCATCGAGACGGCCGCCCGGGCTGCCGACAGGCACGGCAACCCTGTGGTCGCCGTGGATATCGCCTCCGGTGTCGACGCCTCCACCGGCGCCGCCGCCGCCCGCACCCTACCCGCCGATGTCACCGTCACCTTCCACGCACCCAAGGTAGGACACTTCGTGGCTCCGGGAGGTTATTACAGCGGTGACGTGGTTCTGGCCGATATCGGTATACCTCTCGCAGCCGCCGCCGAAGCGGACCATTTCCTCACCGCGGCGGACCAGGTGGCGGCCATGATACCGCCCAAGATGGATTTCGACAACAAGTTCAGTTGCGGCCGGGTGGTGGTGATCGGCGGCTCTACCGGGCTTACCGGCGCTGCCTGTCTCACCGCGCGGGCGGCCCTGCGCTCCGGCGCGGGCGTCGTGACCGCAGGCGTCCCCGCCAGCCTCAACCCCGTCTTCGAGGAGAAGCTGCTGGAAGTGATGACCCTGCCGCTGGAGGACAGCGGCGGCTCCCTCTCCCCCGGTGCCCTGGAGCGCGCCCTGGAGGCGGCGGAGGCGGCGGATTGCCTGGCTTTGGGCCCGGGTCTGGGCCGCAGTCCCGGAGCAGCGTCGCTGGCGCGTAAACTGCTTGCCGCCACCAGCACACCGGTGGTGCTTGACGCTGATGGCCTCAACGCCCTGGCCGGCAAGCCGGGAGCCCTGAAGAAGCGCAGCGCCGGCACCATCCTCACTCCCCACGCCGGAGAGCTGGGGCGACTGCTTGGTGTACCGGCGGCAGAGGTGGCGGAGAGCGGCCTGGCCCATGCCCGCACCGCCGCCCGCCGCTCCGGGGCCGTCGTCCTGCTGAAGGGTTCACACAGCATCGCCACCGACGGACACACGGTACTGATAAACCCGGCAGGCAACCCTGGTCTGGCCACCGCCGGCTCCGGCGATGTGCTCACCGGCGTCACCGCGGCGCTGGTGGCAAAGGGACTGGACCCCCTGGCCGCCGCCGCCGCTGGAGCGCTGATCCACGGGACAGCCGCCGACATGGCCGCCGGAGAGACAGGAATGGACAACCTGATTGCATCGGACCTGCTGGAATTCCTGCCGTCGGCGTTCGCCGTCCTGGAAGAGACCGGCGACTGAAACAGGAGAACCCGGAACGAAAGGAACCAAGTGGACGAACTGACCGCCGCAGACATAATGCAGACGAACGTGGTGACCGTCAGAAGCGACGCCTCCGTCCAGGAGCTGGCTGAGCTGCTGGCCAGGAAGAAGATCAGCGGCGTACCCGTCGTCGACGATGAGAACCGGGTAGTGGGAGTGGTCTCCGAGGGAGACCTGGTGGCGCTGGACGCGGACATACATTTCCCCCACTACATCCAGTTCCTCGACAGCGTCATCTTCCTGGAGAGCATGAAGAAGTTCGACGAACGGCTGCGCAAGGCCGCCGCGGCCGAAGTGGGACAGATCATGACCACGGACGTGGAGACGGTGCAGAAGAACACATCCATCGAGGAGGCGGCGACGCTGATGACCGACAAGGGCATCAACCGCCTGCCGGTGGTGGACGGTGATGTGCTGGTGGGCATAGTCACCAGGGCGGACCTGGTGAAGGCGATGGCAAGGAGCTAAAGCCGTGCCCCGGGCTCTCGCCACCGTGGACCTGGAGTGCGTGCGCCACAACATCCGGTCGCTGAGGCAGCGGCTGGCGGAAGGATGTTCGCTCTCCGCCGTGGTCAAGGCCGATGGCTACGGACACGGGGCCGTGCCCGTCGCCCGCGCCTGCCTGGAGGCCGGCGCCGCGGCGCTGGCGGTAGCGACCATGGGCGAGGCGCGGGAACTGAGACAGGCGGGCATCTCCGGCCCCGTCCTGGTCATGGGCCCGCTCTCCGGCGACGAGGCGCCTCAGGCCCTGGAGCTGGACACCGATGTGGTCATCTGGTCCCTTCCCTTCCTGAAGGAGCTCATCAACGCCGGCTACGGCGGCAGGCGGCCGTCGCGGGTCCACGTGAAGGTGGACACGGGCATGCGGCGGCTGGGTCTGTACCCCCGCCACCTGCCCGGGATGCTGGACGCAATCGAGATGGCGCCCGAGGTCGAGCTGGCGGGGCTGATGTCACACTTCGCCACGGCGGACGAAGAGGACGAGGATTTCTTCCGCTTCCAGCTCAGGGGTTTCGAGGACGCGGTACAGGTGCTTCTGCGCACCGGCGTCAGAGTGATGAACCACTGCGCCAACAGCGCCGCCACCATCCGCTTTCCCGAATCGCATTTCGACGCGGTTCGCTGCGGCATCGCCATCTACGGCCTCT
The DNA here is from genome assembly GCA_964497425.1 of uncultured Gaiellales bacterium. Classification (GTDB taxonomy): domain Bacteria; phylum Actinomycetota; class Thermoleophilia; order BMS3ABIN01; family BMS3ABIN01; genus BMS3ABIN01. Next base: position 88,800 of record CAZCCR010000003.1, on the reverse strand, counting down.
CTCCCACCCAGGGCAGCGCCGCCGCCGACGGGCTGAGGCCGGCGCTGAGGCTTACCTCGACCGTCGCCGGGGTCAAGCGCCTGGCGGAGGGGGACAGCGTGGGCTACGGCCGTTCCTGGAGCGCAACCTCCGGGACGGAGATAGCCCTGGTGCCCATCGGCTATGGCGACGGTGTGAGCCGCCTGCTCTCCAACCGGGGGGAGGTGCTGATCGGCGGCAGGCGCCGGCCGATAGTGGGCAGGGTCTCCATGGACCTGCTCACCGCCGACCTGGGCCTGGGCTCGGGCACGCGGCCGGGAGACGAGGTGACGCTTATCGGCGCCCAGGGAGAGGAGCGGATAAGCGCCGAGGAGGTGGCCGGGCTGCTCGACACCATCAACTACGAGGTCACCTGTGATATCTCCCGGCGTGTCGAGAGGAGGTACGAGGGATAGGCCCCGCGGCGGAAAGTCCCGCAGTGGCAGGCGTCCGCGGCTTCCTCGAGGCGGAAGGCGGGCGCGCCTGGCTGGTGGGAGGCAGCGTCCGGAGCCTGTTGCTCGGCCGGGAGCCCGCTGACCTGGATATCGTCACCGAGGGGGACCCGCAGGGGCCGGCCAGGCGCTTCGCCGACCGCACCGGTGGCAGCTTCGTCCTGCTCTCTGAGAAGTTCCACACCTGCCGGGTCGCCGCCGGCGGCAGGCTGTACGATTTCACCGCCATGCGCGGCGGCGGCATGGACGCCGACCTGGGGCAGCGTGACTTCACGGTCAACGCCATGGCCCTGGAGCTCTTCCCCGGCTCGTCGCTGCTGGATCCCTTCGGCGGCAGGGAGGACCTGGAGCAGCGCCGCCTCGCCGCCGTCAGCGATGGAATATTCCGCGAAGACCCCCTGCGGCTGCTCCGGGCCGTGCGCCTGGAGCTGAAAGAAGGCTTCTCGCCGAACGGCGCTCTGGAGGAACTGGTCAGGCGTGACGCGGCCATGGCCTCCCTCCCCGCGGCTGAGCGTGTCTACAACGAGCTGGCGCTCCTGCTGGAGCTTCCCGGCACGGCGGCCGCCGCCCGGCGCCTGGACCGGCTGGGGCTGCTCGAGCCCCTGCTTCCGGAGCTTGCCGCTCTCAAGGGCGTAGAGCAGAACCGGTATCACCATCTCGACGCCTATGAACACACCCTGGCTCACGCGGAAGCACTGGGGCGGCTGGTGGAGGACCCGGAGTCGGTGTTCCCGGGTGACGTGGAGAGGATTATGGGGCGGCGCCGGCGGCGCGCCGCCGGCGCCGCCCCCTGGGACTTCATCATGGGCTTCGCTTCGCTTATGCACGACATCGCCAAGCCCGGCTGCGCCTTCACCGACACGGAAGGGCAGATACGGTTCCTCCGGCACGAGCTCCGCGGCGCGGAGATGGTGCGCGCGGTCCTTTCCCGCCTCAGGGCGGAGAGGGCCACGAGGAATACCGTCTCCACCCTGGTGGCCGGACATATGCGCTTCGAGAACCTGATACAATCCGGGGCGTCCCGGCGCGCCCGCCTGCGCTACCTGCGGGCGACGGAGCCCTTTTGCCAGGAGCTGGTGATGCTCTCGGTGGCCGACCGCCTCTCGGTCCGGGGCGAGCCGGTCTCCGCAGGCGATGTGGAGAACCACATGCGGCTTGCGCGTGAGATGATGCGGCTGGCCTTCGACAGTGAAGAGGCGCTGCCGGCGCCGCCCATCATCACCGGCAACGAGCTGATGCGTGAACTGGGTATCGAACAAGGACCCCTGGTCGGCCGGCTGCTGGAGCGGGTAGGCGAGGAACAGCAGCTCGGCAACATCTCCACCAGGGACGAGGCCCTGGCGGCAGCCAGGCGCCTGAGAGAGGAACTGGCATGAAAAGGGAAGCGGCCATCAGCGCCGTGGGACTGGAAAAGAACTACGGTCCGATAAAGGCTCTGGACGGGGCCAGTCTGGAGGTTCCCGAAGGTGTGGTATACGGACTGGTCGGCCCCAACGGCTCGGGCAAGTCGACCCTGATCAAGGCCATCTGCGGCGTACTGAGGCCGGATGCGGGCCACGTGCGGGTGTTGGGCATGGATGCCGTCCGCGACCGTTTCGCCGTCCGGCGACGGCTGGGATATATGCCCCAGACCCCATCGCTCTATGAGGATCTCAGCCCTCTGGAGAACCTCCGCTTCTTCGGAGGCGCCCATGACTCGGGCGAGACCAGGCGGCAGGTCCGGGAGACCCTGGAGCTGGTGCAGCTCTGGCAGCGGCGTAACGACCCGGTGCACACCTTCTCCGGAGGCATGAAGCAGCGGGTCTCGCTGGCCTGCGCCCTGCTCCATGACCCGCCGCTGCTGATACTCGACGAACCTACCGCCGGCGTCGACCCCGCGCTGAAACAGGACTTCTGGGATCATTTCCACGACCTGTGCGACCGGGGGCGCACCATATTCCTCAGCACCAACATGATGGATGAGGCCATGCGCTGCCATCGGGTCGCCGTGATCATGAGAGGCGCCGTCCTGATAGCTGAGACGCCGCAGGCCATCCGCAGCCGCGGCAGGACCAGGGTGACCCTGAAGCTGTCCGGCGGCAGCCGCAGTGAGGAACTCTCAGACTACGTCAGCGAACTGCCGCGCCTGCTGGAGGAGTACGGACTGGCGCCGGAGGTAGAGGGTATCAGCATCAGCCGCGAGACCCTGGAGGATGTCATCCTGGAGATGATAGCCCCCGGCGGCAGCGAACACACCGGGGAAGGAGACGGGGCATGATCCGCCGCAGCCTGATGATCGCCGCCCGCATCAACCGCCAGTTCCTGCGCGACCGGCGATTCCTGGGACTGTCGCTGATGGTGCCCTTCCTGCTGATGCTGCTGATGAAGTACATCTTCGATTCCCTGCCGGGACTGGTGCGGCTGGGCGTGCATATCTCCGACTACGCCATCATGATCGCCGCCTACCTGGTCTTCTTCATCGCCTACGTGCTCTCCACCATCGTCCTGGTGCGCGACCGGGTCATCGGCACCCTCAGCCGCATGTTCGTCTGTGGCTACCGCCGCCGGGAGGTGGTCACGGGCTATATCGGCGGATACTCCACCATCGCCTCGGTACAGACGGTGGAGGTGCTCCTGCTGACGCATTATTTCTTCAACGTGGACCTGATCGATGACATCGCGACAGTGCTGCTGACCATGCTCTCCCTGGCCGTCGTCTCCGTGGGCCTGGGCCTGTTCATCTCCAACTTCGCCCGCAACGAGGGACAGGTGTTCCCCTTCATCCCCCTGGTGGCCGTACCCGCCGCCTTCCTCTCGGGCATCGCCATACCCATCGATGACCTGCCGCGGGCGCTCCAGTGGCTGAGCTATCTCGTGCCCCTGAGGTACGCGGCTGACGTGTTGCGCGAAGTGCTGGTGAAAGGCGGGAGCTTCAGGGACGCGGCCGTCTCCTTCATCGCCCTGATCGCCTTCGGCCTGCTGCTGGTCTCGCTGGCCAGCCTTACCCTGAAGGAGGGTGAGTAGGCCGCCCTTTTCAGGACGCCTTGGCCTGTGGCTCCTGAGGCGGCTTGAGCACGGCGACGAACTTTGTCACCACGTCGGGGTCGAACTGGGTTCCGGCGCCCATCTGCAGCTCGGCCAGCGCCTGCTCCACGGTCATCGCCTTGCGATAAGGCCTGTCCGTGGTCATGGCCTGGAAGGCATCGGCCACGGCGATGATCCGCGCTCCCAGGGGGATGCTGTTTCCAGACAGGCCGTCTGGATAACCGGCACCGTCGTAGTGCTCGTGGTGGTGCCGCACCACCGGCAGGAAGCTCTCCAGGCTGGCGATGTGCCTGAGGATGGCTTCGCTCACTTCCGGGTGTTCCTTGATGCGCCGCCATTCTTCTATCGTCAGGCTGCCGCGCTTGTTGATGATCTCCTCGGGAACGCCCACCAGGCCTACGTCATGCAGCAGCCCGGCGACACGCACGCGGTGGACATCCTCATCATCCATGTTCAAGCTGGCGGCGATGCTGGCGGCCAGCCTCGCCACCGACTCGGCGTGCTGGGGACCATGGGTGGCGCTCTGGTCTATGGAGGCCGCCATGGCCTGGACCGCTGCCAGGTGCAGCTCTTCCCGCACCAGATCCTCCAGCGTCGTGTTCTCATAACTGTCCGACTCCTCGTGAAAGAGTGTGACGCGGTTGCCTCCCTGCCTCTTGCTGAAATACATGGCCCAGTCCGCTTTCTCCACCAGCTCGCCGGCCTGACGCCCGTCGGCTGGATAGCTGGCCACGCCGACGCTGGCTGTCAGCATCGAGCTTGCCTGGGCCCGGGCCTCGAAGGAGAAGCCGGCGATGCGCCGCCTGATCCTGTGGGCGATTATCTGGGCGCCGGAGCTGTCGGTCTCCGGCAGCACCAGGGCGAACTCCTCGCCGCCGTAGCGGGCGGCGATATCGATGGCGCGCTTGGACTCGGACACCATGCGCGCCACCTCCCTCAGCGCCACGTCCCCCAGGGCGTGGCCGTTGGTGTCGTTGAAGCTCTTGAAGCGGTCAAGGTCGGAGAAGATCACGGATACGGGCTTGCCGGTGCGGGCCGACCGCTCCAGTTCTTCCTCCAGGCGTTTGTAGAAGTAACGCTGGTTGTAGAGTCCGGTGAGACCATCGGTGACGGCTTCCTCCTGGCTCCGCTCCAGCGCCTGGGCGTTCTGGATGGCGATGGCCGCCTGGTTGGAGAGTATGGTCAGTACCGACAGCTCATCGCGGCCATAGGCATCGACCTCCCTGCTGTAAATATAGAACACACCCAGGCGCTGCTGCCGCACCTTCAGCGGCAGACAGATGAAAGCGCTGATGCCCTCTTCCCGCGCCAGCCGGCTGAGGCGGTGCTCCGCTGCGACGTCGTCGCTGAAGACCGCCGAGTCGCCGAACAGGCATTCGTCCGCCAGGCCGCCCTTGCGGAACTGCATCCTGCTGACGAACTTCTCGCTCAGACCCCTGGTGAATGTGTCGGTGAACACCTGGCGCTTCTCGTCGTACATGACGACCGCGGCGGCCTGTGAGCCGGTCAGCGTCATCCCCTTCTCCATGACGATGTCTATCACCTGTTCCCAGTCGAGTTCGGAGCTTATGGCCAGGGCGATATCGGACAGGCTGCCCAGCTGTTCTATCTCGTGCTGGACGGAATCGGCCATCCGGTTGAAGGAGCGGCCCAGCTCCGCTATCTCGTCATTGGTGCTGACCTGGACCCGCCGGTCAAGGTCGCCGGCCACCATGGCCGCCGCCGCGTCCTTCAGCTCCTGCACCGGCCGCGACAACCTGCGGGCGGCGGTGACGGTGATGAGAAGGCTGAGGGCCAGCCCTACCAGAGCTGTGACCAGGAAATAGCTGCGAAGATCGGATGAGGCCCTGTCTACCTCCGCCTGGGCCAACTCATTTCGGCTGTTGAAGCTGGCGGCCAGCAGCGCGTTGTAGTTGCTGATGGCCTTCTGCAGGTCGTCCGAATGTTTCTCCTGCTCCAGGGCGGCATCGTAGTCGCCGGCCCCAGCGGCCGGGGCGACGCCGCTTAAGAAGATCTCATCGAACTGGTTGGCGGCCGCTACCATCCGGGCGAGCAGGTCCTGTTCCTGCGCCGTCTCCGTATGCGAGGATGCTTCAGAGAGTGCGGTCTGCCGCCGGGCGCGGGCCGCGAGGAACTCGTCCACCTTGGCCGGGTCCTGTTCCACCAGCAGTTCGTACTGTGCCTGCACCTGGTCGCCGAGAGCCAGTTCCGACTGCTGAAGGTGCTGCACCGCTCCGGCGCGGTCCAGCGCCTCGTCCGAGGCGACCCTCAGGCCCGCCGCCTCATGGGATATGAAGACCCCCATGATCGAGAATATGGCGACCACCGCCACAAAGCCGGCCACCATCTTGGTGCTGATCTTGCTGAAAAGGGGGTTGCCCCAGAGTCTGCCCATTCGCCCTCTCGTCCCTTCGGCTCCCCCGCCCATGGGGAAGGACCGGCTGCAGTTCTATCGTCCCTGCCGGATCTCAGGATGCTCTAAGGCACTAATCGGCATGGCGCTGCATTTGTTTAATCAGGCATTCGATCAGGCGGGAGGGTGGGACGCGACCGCGTAAAACGCGGGTCAGCCCTGGGGATAGGAGCCCAGCATCTTCACCGACGCCAGCTTGCACCGCAGGCATTCCAGGGCGCCGGCGACAGCCTGATCGTCCTGCCTGCCCTCCATGTCTATGAAGAAGATGTAGTCTCCCAGACCCTTTTTGGAGGGGCGCGACTCCAGCTTGGTGAGGTTCACGTCGCGGTAAGCGAACTCCTGGAGGATCTGCAGCAGGCTTCCCGGCTGGTCGTGGGCTATGGCGCAGACGATGGAGGTCTTGTAGGGCATGTCCAGGTCCTGGGGCGCGGGCTCCCGAGACAGCATCACGAAGCGGGTCTGGTTGTCTGCGTGATCCTCGATCTGGTCGCTGAGGACGACGCAGCCATATTTCTCCGCAGCCAGCCCGCTACCGATGGCAGCCCACTTCTCCTTTGATTCACTGACCATCCTCACCGCCTCCGCCGTGCTGTTCGCCGCTTCGGTCTCCGCCTGGGGCAACTTCTCCCGCACGAAGCGGCGGCACTGGGCATGGGCATGGGGATGGCTGATGACCTTCTCTATCTCAGCGAGGGACATGGGGCTACGGGTGATGAGGCAGTGGCGCACGGGGTGGACCAGTTCCCTGACTATCTGGATGTTGTCTATCTCGAAGGCGAGCGCGTCCAGGGTGACGCTCACCGACCCCTCCAGGGAGTTCTCGATGGGCACGATACCTTCCGTCACCTCTCCCCGGGATACGGCGTCCAGCACATCGAACACGGAAGGGTAGGATCGGGTCGTCGCCGAGGCCAGGGAGACATTGGCCAGAAGCGCCTCTTCCGCCCATGTCCCCGCCGGACCGAGGAAGCCGATGGTCCTGGTCTCAGGCACCGGCGCCTCCCTCCAACGCTTCCCTGCTCCGGGCGCCCGAGCCTACACCCATGGCGTCCTTCAACACCTGTATCTCCTCGGGTGAGAGCTTCTCCCGGCTTTCACCGTGCCGTACCTCCTTGACGTATATCCGGGCATGGTCACGTGACTGGATGGCGCTGATGATCACGCCGGAGAAGCGGGCGTCCAGCAGTGCTACGGAGGTGCTCTGCATGCCGCTGAGGTCACGGTAGGCGTCATAGCGGATGACGCTGCGGAAGGTGAGGCACGCCCCCAGCCGGCGATCCGTGTCCGCCAACCCCTTGTCCAGGTTATCCAGGTCGCCGCTCAACCCGTCCAGCCTCTGCTGCAACGCCCTGGCGTGAGCGATAACGTCACGCTGCCGGCCGCCGCCGAGCACTATCCTCTGATCACGGCGATAACGCCTGAGGATCCTCAACAGGTAGAGCCCGAGCAGCAGCGACAGTACACCTGGAACGATAGCGATCACCCAGGCGGTTGCCTGGTGGTTGTCGAGAAGAGCGTTAATCGGCCGCCTCCGGCGCCAGGCTAGCTGAAGCTAGCTGAAAATAATCCTGAACTCGCCCGTGTTGTTCTGCGTGTTTGCTTCGCCCGGCACCGGGCCCGCTTCAACGCGGAGCAGCGCCGGCTGATCGCTGGCCTCAGCCGCCAACCCTGTCAGTTCGATGGTCTTGAACTCGCCCGGAGCTATGGTATCCACGTAGCCGTCGACCTTCTGGGGGGTCGGCTGGCCCGGGGATGTGAGGCTGAGGCTCACCAGCACATCGCTCTCGGTGGCCTCGCCCTGGTTCTCTATCTCCACCTGGAAGGTGAGGGACTCGGAGGCCTTGAGGTTGTTCTCGCTGTCGCCCGCCAGCGCTATGCCGCTGGGCATCGCCTTGACGCTGCTGAGGGCGACGCCATGCAGGCCCGAGACCTGCTCGGTGCCGCCCTTGAGGCGCTCGAGGATGGTGACCGCCGTCTGCTGGCTGGCCAGGGCCGGGTCCGCCAGGAACTTGGACTGGGGTACCTTGATATCGGTGATATCCTCATCCTTGAGGATCTGCTGGCAGGGCTGGTAGAAGAACTCGTCATAGATGACGTCGCTGGTGAGCAGTATCAACATCTCGTGGGAAACCTGCGCCGCGCCGGCCTGGTTGTCCGATGCCTCGATAGCGTTGAGCATGGCGGGCTGCAGACCGTTGAGGCCGCGGGAACGGACCTGCATGCTGGCGACGAACCACTCGTTCTCCTGCTTGAACTGGTCAGGAGGCTTGACGGCCTTGGCCTGTTCCACCAGCTGGTCCTGCTTCTGCTGGAACTCCGCCAGTTTGCCCTCCAGGGCCTGGCGCACGCTTTCATCGGGTTTCTGCATCATGTCGGAGAGCTCCTTGCCGATGGCGTCCGACTCCCCGGTCACCGAGCTCACCTGGTTGAAATAGTCGCGGAATTCGTTGACTTTCTTCTTGTTGAGACAGCTCTTGATGCCAAGGCTCGTGATCAGGACCAGCACGATGACCGCCACAAGGATCACCAGCACGCGAACCAGCGGCGACTGGCCGGAGGGACCGCCGCGGCGGGTACGGCTCCTGCCTTCGGTCACTTCCTCAAGCTGCTGTTCTTCCTCGTCTTCGAAGAAAGACACCTGGTTCTCCCTTCTCGCGGTTGCCTGGTCCCTCATATCCTGGTGGGCGAGGGGGGAGTTGAACCCCCATGCTCGTAAGAGCACTAGACCCTGAACCTAGCGTGTCTACCAGTTCCACCACTCGCCCGGGATGACAGGCGGAAGAAAAGGCGGCCCGCCTTATGCAAAGTATCCAAGCCGCCTCTTTCAAAGCGCCTGATATTATATCACAGGCAAAAGTCGTCAAAGCAAGGAGGAGGGCGGGCCTCAGCCCGATTCTATCTCATCCTGATGCTCGTCTGCGATGCGCTGCGCCTCCATCTCGGCGTCCTGGACCTGTCTGTCGATATCCAGCACCTGCTGCTGCAGTTCCGTCACCCGCGTCAGCGTCTCGCTCTGCGACAGCTGCGGATCCGCCAGCAGCGTCTCCGTGAGCTTATGACTGGCGTTCATCATGTCGACGTTCCCCTGGATGACCCTGCTCTTGGCCTCCAGGTAGTCGTGGAACGCCTCGCTGATATCGAGCGCTGCGGCCTCGTCCACCTTGGCCCCGGCCTCTTCCAGCAGGCCCGCCGCCTCCTCGATCAGGCCCTGGGCCTGGTCGAGGCTCTTCACCTCCAGGTCGGTCTGGCCCTTGGTCAGCTGATAGGACGCCTGTTCCAGCAGGCTGCTGACCTGGTCCATCTTTTCCTGGGCGCTGGTGGCGAGGTCGCCGGCGCTGCGAACCAGCTCGTTGGCCGCACCCGTGTCCGGGCCGCAACCCGCAACGGCACCGGCGGCGGCCGCCAGGACCAGCAACAGGATCAACACCCTGCCCCTCATGTTCCTCCCATTCGGCGCTGTCCCCTTGGGCGGGGACACGCCCTTTTTCACGCCACCCGCGGTACGTGCAGCGCTGGATTTCGGTAAGATTAGCTGATGGGAGAAGCGGATGCCAACCAGTCGGCTTCCGGCGGTGGCCGCTGGAGGATTCAAACCTGCGGCGAAGAAGAGGTCATCATCCGCTACCGCCGGAAGGCTACGCTGATGGAAACATCCACCATGAGAAAAGGCGGGCCCCGGGCCCTCATACTCAACCGTTACGAACTGCTGGAGCGCATCGGCCGCGGCGGCTTCTCCACGGTCTACCGGGCGCGGGATCACAAGATGGGCCGCCTGGTAGCGGTCAAGGCCGTGCAGCGCACCGAGGAGCTCTCGGACCGCGCGGCGCGTGAGGCCCGGGCGGCGGCCCTGCTCAGCCACCCCCACATCGTCACCGTGTTCGAACTGGCCGAGGACGAGGACAACGTCTACCTGGTGTCGGAGCTGGTGGAGGGCAGGACCCTCTCACACCATATCTCATCTCTTTCGCTGTCCGACCATGACTGTCTGGAGATCATCCTCCAGGTGCTGGAAGCCCTGCAGCACGCCCATCAGCGGGGCGTGATCCACCGGGACATCAAACCGGACAACATCATGATCACGGATTCGGACCCGCCCCAGGCCAAGGTGATGGATTTCGGCATCGCCCAGCTGGAGAACACGCAGCGCATAACCAGGCAGGGCGACATCCTGGGGACTCTTGCCTACATGTCGCCCGAACAGGCCGATGGCCGCACCGTCGACGATTCCACCGACACCTGGTCCGCCGCACTCACCCTTTACGAATGCCTTTCCGGTTCCAACCCCTTCCGCGCCTCCACGGCCGCCGAGACCGTGGGCAGGATCCAGGCGGGCGTCCTGCCACTGGACCGTGTCCGCCCCGACCTCCCCGAAGAGCTTTCCCGGCTGGTCGGGGAGGCGATGGACCCGGACCCCATAACGCGCCTGGACCTGGCTTCGCTGGCCTCCGGCATCGAGGGACTCCTGCCCCTGTTCACCGATGGAGAACAGGCGACGGCTGTACTGAGACGTTCTGACGCCGTTCACCCTTCGCTTTACAGCGAAGTGGCCGACCGGCTCTCTTTTGTGGCTCCCAGGGCGGCCGGCGCCGCCCTGGCGGCGCCGGCCGCCTGGGCCGTGGCCTCCCACGCTGCCCTCTACCCGGAGGGGTGGACCATCCCGCTGGCCGCCGCAGCCGCGGTGCTGGCTGCCCTGCTGCCACGGGTAGGCCTTGCGTTGCTGTCGGTGGTGTTGCTGCTGCCCGTAGCGGTGTTCTCCCCGGGAACGGGCGTAGTGCTGGCCGCCGCAGCCGCCACCTACTATCTGGTCTTCGGTCTCAGACGGCCGGACACGGCGCTGCTGCCGGTGCTGGCTGCGGCGATGGGCTTTGCCGGAATCGGCCTGGCATACCCGGCCATAGCCGGGTCACTGGGCCGTCTGAGACGGGGACTGTTCCTGGCCCTTGCCGGCGCGGCCGCCCTCACCGGCCTGCAGCTCGTCACCGGCGACAGTCCCCTTGACTACCTGGGCATATCCAACGACTGGAGCCTGGTGGGGCTGCGTGACGTCTACAACCCCTGGGAGGCGCTCCGGATAATCTCCGAACCGCTGAGGCAGCAGCCGGTGCTGGCGCTGCAGCCGGTGGTCTGGCTCCTGGCGGCGGCGCCGGCGGCCATCCTGGTGCGGAGGCGCAACCTGCTGGCGGACCTGACCGGTCTGCTGCTGGTGAACGCCGTACTGCTGGCGGGATACCTCGCCCTGCCATATATCGCTCCGCCCTTCCGGCTGTCCCTGGACCCCCTCCTGAAAACCTTCACGCTTTGCGTTATAATCCAGTTCGTGCTGCTGCTCATATCCCCCAGGGCGAAGCGGCCAACCCCTCTCTCCCATGAGCGTGCTTAGGAAACTCGAGGAAAAGATCCAGGGCCTGTTCGAAGGCGGCTTCGGCCGTGCTTTCAAGTCGCCGGTCCAGCCTGTAGAGCTGGCGCGGAAACTGGTGAAGGAGATGGAGGACCACAAGGTGATCAGCGTATCGCGGGTTTATGCTCCCAATGAATACACCCTCTTCCTCTCGGAGGAGGATTCCGGTCATTTTGAAGCCTACCAGGATCGCCTGGCCGCCGACCTTGCCGATTACCTGCTGGAGAACGCACGGCGGGAGCGATATGAGCTCATCAGCCGTCCGGTCATCCTCTTCGAGACCGACGAAGACCTCCAGGAGGGAGAGTTCGGTATAGCCACCCGCATGGTGTCGGCACCGGGGCCGGGAGCGGAGGCGCCGGCCGGGGACGCCGCCCGGGGAGAGACAGTCGTTTACAGGCCGCCTGCCCCCCCGGAAGGCACCATGTCCGTCGGCGCCGAAGAGGCGGAGCGGCTGGGGCTGGCCCACGAGCGCGTCACGCTCAGCACGGGGGGAAAGGTCTTCGAAGTCAACAAGCGGGTCGTGCTCATCGGCCGCAGCCGCGAGGCCGACCTGGTGTTGCCGGACCGTAACGTCTCCCGCACGCACGCGGAGCTCAGGCAGCAGAACGGCGATTACGTCATCGTCGACCTGGGCAGCATGAACGGCACCGAGGTCAACGGCCGCCGCGTCAAGAGCAGGACGCTGAAAAACGGCGATACGATCACCATGGGAACCACGAGAGTGAGGTTTGAGCGACAGTTATGTTAGAGCCAGTCCTGTTCGGCTTCAAGATCCTGTTCCTGATACTGCTGTACCTTTTCATATTCATCATCGTCCGCCGTCTATCCCGGGACCTCTCCGGCGGCTCGGAGCCCGCGGAGATGCCGGCGGCGACACCGGCTGCCGCCCGGGCGCCGGCGGTGGAGCCGTCCCTCCGGCATCCGCGTCCTGCCGGAGCGGCGGCGGGGGCGGCGGGGACCACAAGCGAGTTCGAGGACCTGGTGACCAGGATCAAGCCTCGTCTGGTCGTCCAGCACAGCAAGGTGATCGAGAACGGGCTCATCTACAAACTCAAGGGAGGCGCCACCATCGGCCGGTCGGCAGGCAGCGACATCGTGCTGCCGGACGACTACGTTTCCCAGACCCACGCCCGGCTGTTCCCGCGTAAGCAGTTCTTCATACTCGAGGACCTGGGCAGCCTCAACGGCACCTTCGTCGATGGACGGCGCCTGGAAGGCGAACACCAGATCAAGCCGGGGCAGGAGATAGTCATCGGCGAAACCATATTCCGCTACGAGGAGTAGGGGGCGGGGAGGGCCGCCGCCGCATCATGCCGGTATCATTCGCCACAGCCACAGACACGGGAAAGGTGCGCGCCCATAACGAGGACGCCTGCTATGCCGAGCCCCCCGTCTTCGCCGTCGCCGACGGCATGGGCGGGGCTCAGGCCGGTGAGGTCGCCTCGGGCGAGGCGATACGCTCCCTGCGTGGTTTCACCCTTTCGGAGGACTCTCCCGGAGAGAGCCTGGCGGCTGTCGTCCGGGACGCCAACTCCAGGATATATCGACTGGCCGCTGATGACCCCGGGCTCGCGGGTATGGGCACGACGCTCACGGCGGCGGGCCTCTCCGCCCGCTCTGTGGCCCTGGCGCATGTGGGTGACAGCAGAGCCTATCTCTGGCGCGGGGGAAAGCTTTCCCAGCTCACGGAGGACCACTCCCTGGTAGGCGAGATGATGCGCCAGGGGCGGCTCAGCGCCCTGGAGGCCGAGACGCACCCCCAGCGGAGCATCATCACCCGGGCGTTGGGCATCGAGCCCGAGGTAGAGGTCGACACGACCCTTGTCCCATGGCAGCCGGGAGACATCTTCCTGCTTTGCAGCGACGGCCTCAGCTCCATGCTCCCGGATGACGAGATCTCCGCCGTCATCGGCGACAGCGCCGGCCTGGAGGAGGCTGCTGCGGCGCTGGTCGATGCCGCGAACACCCGTGGCGGCCGGGACAATATCACCGTTGTCCTCTTCTCGCCGGACGACGGGGAGAACGGCTCCATGGCTGGAGCGGCCTCCGGCGACGAGGCGTCTCCGGCGGCGGCCCGGCCGGAGGGCTCCGGCGGAAGCAGAAGCAGGTTCATCTCCTGGCTGGGGACCGGCAGCGGCCGGGCCGCCGCCGTCGTCTTCGCCGTCACACTATTGATCATGGGCGCCTGGCTGGTCAACCACAACATCTATTACGTTGGTTCCCTCAGCGGTCATCTGGCTGTCTTCAGAGGGGTACCGGTTGAGATCGGCCCCCTTTCCTTCTCCACAACGTACAAAGTCAGCGCTGTGAGGATGGACGAACTGGAGCCCTTCGAGCAGGATCGTATCGAGCGCCACGACCTGAGGTCCCGCGACAGCGCCCTCCAGGTCGTCGAGAACTATGAAAACAGGGACGGCGGCCGGGAGGAGCCTGCGGCCACAGGCGTCACCACACACACATCCACGGCCGCCGGCGTCACCGGCGCTGGAGGTGGCTCCTGATGGAGCGGCGCCGGGAGATGGTCAACTTCATACCCGTGCTCCTGCTGATCCTGATCGGCTTCGCCAGTGTCTACGCCGCCCGCTCGGAGCAGATAAGCTCCGCCTCGCTCACCTACGGCCTGATATTCATCGGCCTGTTCGCCGCGGCCCATCTGCTGCTGCGCCTCGCCGCTCCCCATGCCGACGCCTACCTGCTGCCGCTGGTAGCGCTGCTCTCTGCCATGGGCATCATGATGATCTACCGCATCGACCCGGACCTGGCCGCAGCCCAGACCACCTGGCTGGTGGCAGGCCTGGCGCTCTTCGCCGCCATAGTCATCTTTCTCCGCGACTACCGCAGGCTGGACGACTACATCTACCTGCTGGGGGGACTGGGGGTGCTGCTGCTGGCCATAACAATCGTTGCCGGCAGTGAGGTGAACGGCGCCCGCCTCTGGCTGCATATCGGCGGCATGTCCATCCAGCCCGGCGAGTTCTCCAAGGTGCTCATCACCATCTTCCTGGCGGGGTACCTCAACAGCAAGCGCGAACTGCTCTCGACCACGACCTGGCATCTGCTGGGCGTGCCCATGCCCGACCTCAAACACCTTCTGCCCCTGGTGACCATGTGGGGCCTTTCCTTCGCCATGCTGCTGCTGATGAACGACCTGGGGACCTCGTTGCTCTTCTTCGGCATCTTCCTCGCCATGACCTATGTGGCGACGGGGCGCCTGGCCTATCCTGCGCTCGGCGGCCTGCTCTTTTCCGCCGGCGCTGTGGCCGCCTATATGTTCAAGGAAACGGTCCATACTCGCGTCGATATCTGGCTCGACCCCTGGTCCGAAGCCCTCGGCGCCGGCTACCAGATCGTCCAGTCCCTCTTCGCAATCAGCGACGGCGGCCTCTTCGGCGCCGGCCTGGGCAAGGGGTACCTGCTGTTCCAGAGCGGCGAGCCACTGATACCGGCCCTGCATACGGACTTCATCTTCTCCGCCATCGCCGAGGAGTTGGGACTGGCGGGCGCCACTGCCCTTATCATCCTTTTCCTGCTGCTCTGCTACCGCGGCTTCAAGATAGCCGTGGCCTCTGACGACGGGTTCTCCAAGCTGCTGGCCGCCGGCCTCTCCGCCGGCCTGGCGCTGCAGGTGTTCGTCATCCTCGGCGGCGTCATGAAGCTCATCCCGCTCACCGGCATCACCCTGCCCTTCGTCAGCTACGGGGGCAGTTCCATCGTGGCCAACTTCGCGGCGCTGGCGTTGCTGATACTCATCAGCAACCGCACCAACTCGGGAGGAGGGAGATGAACAGGCCCATCCGCAGGCTCTTCCTTGTCATGGTGCTGATGTTCGGCAGCCTGGTGGCGGTGTTGGCATGGTGGCAGGTGATTCAACAACAGAGCCTGGCGGACAACCCGCACAATACGCGCAAGGTCTTCGCCCAGATGCGCATCGAGCGCGGACTGATACTGGACAGGGACCGCGGCGAGCTGGCGGGGAACCGCCAGGAGGGTGAGCTCTATTACCGCACCTATCCCCGGGGCGACCTGGCCCCCCATCTTCTGGGTTACAGCGACGCCACCTATGGCCGCACGGGCCTGGAGCGCTCCTGGAACGATTACCTCACCGGCACCGCCGACGAGGTGGAACTGCTCAATGCCCTGGGCGCCCTGATGGGAGAAGAACAGAGGGGGGCCGACCTGGAGCTCACCCTGGACCCGGTGGTGCAGAAGACCGCTCTCGACGCCATGCAGGAGATCGGCAAACGCGGCGCCGTGGTGGTGCTGGACGTGAAGACCGGCGCCGTGCTGGCCATGGCATCCTCGCCCACCTATGATCCCAACCTGCTGGCCCAGAACTGGGACCGGCTCAACGCAGACGCCGGCGCCCCCCTGCTCAACCGGGCGACACAGGGTCTCTACACCCCCGGCTCCTCCTTCAAGCTGGTGACGACCGCCGCCGCCCTGGACACGGGCGCCTACACCCCCGAGAGCAGGTTCAGTGACGACAGGGGCAGCATCGAGATCTACGGGAACACCATCCGCAACTGGCGCGACCTGCCCTTCGGGGACCACGACCTGTCAGAGGCGTTCTCCCAGTCCATCAACACGACCTTCGCCCAGGTGGGAGAGAACCTGGGCCAGGACACTCTTATCGATTACATGAAGGCCTTCGGCCTGTACAGCCGCCCGGAGTTCGACCTTCCGGAGGATGAGATCATGCCCAGCGGCCGATACGAAGACGGCGAGCTGGCCCCGCCCGATGAGAAGCTGGACCCGGTGCAGACAGCCTGGATGGCCATCGGCCAGGAGAACCTGCAGGTGACGCCGCTGCAGATGGCCGTCATCGCGCAGGCCATCGCCAACGGCGGTCGGATGATGAGGCCCTACGTGGTGGACAGCGTCTCCGACTTCGACGGCACTGTCATAAAGCAGGCCGGCCCGGAGGAGACCGGCCGGCCCATCAGCGGTGACACCGCCGCCCGGATGAAGGACATGATGGTGAAGGTCGTCAACGAGGGCACGGGTTCGAAGGTGAAGACCGGCAAGGTGCAGATCGCGGGCAAGACCGGCACCGCCGAGGTGGAGGGTCGCGGACCCAACGCCTGGTTCGTCGGCTTCGCCCCGGCGGAGCAGCCCCGCATCGCCATCGCCGTAGTGGTGGAGGATTCCGACGCCGGCGGCGGCATATCCGGCCCGGTGGCGCTGAAGACGATCCTGGCGGCGCTGGGGCTTTGAGCCGCCGGCCCGGGCCGGCGGCGGACAGGTGGCGAGAGCCGGGCCGCCTGTAAGGAACGGAGCCTCCGGGCGTCATATAATAAGGATGGACGGGAAACAGATGCCGGACATGATAGACAACCGATACGAGGTGATACGCCGCCTGGGTAGTGGCGGCATGGCCGACGTGTTCCTTGCCCGCGATACCCACCTGGGCAGGAAGGTGGCCATCAAGGTGCTGTACAAGCGCTACGCGGACGACGAGGAGTTCGTGGCGCGCTTCCGGCGCGAGGCCCAGTCCGCCGCCGGGCTGAACCACCCCCACATAGTCAGCATCTATGACAGGGGCGAAGCCGATGGCAGCTACTACATCGCCATGGAGTACCTCGAGGGCAAGAGTCTCAAACAGGTCATCTCCGAATACGGCAGGCTGGTGCCCGCGGCCGCCATCGATATCTCGGAACAGATCCTCCAGGCCCTGCAGTTCGCCCATGATAACAATGTCATCCACCGCGACATCAAGCCGCACAACATAGTCATCAACGGCCGGAACCAGGTGAAGGTGACCGATTTCGGTATAGCCCGCGCCGGCTCGGCCGCGCGCATGACCGAGACCGGCTCCATAATCGGCACTGCCCAGTACCTTTCACCGGAACAGGCAAGGGGCCAGGCGGTGGAGCAGAGCTCTGACCTCTATTCATTGGGTATCGTGCTTTATGAGATGCTCACGGGGCAGGTTCCCTTCGAGGGCGAGAACCCTGTAGCCATAGCATTGAAGCATCTCAGCGATGAGCCGGCGCCGCCGCAGGTGTTGAACCCGGAGGTTCCCGACAACCTCAACGCCGTGGTGATGAGGGCGCTGGCCAAGGACCCCGCGGACAGATACCGGAACGCGGGGCAGTTCATGGAAGACCTGGAGCGCTGCCGCATGGACCTGCCGGTAGCGGCTCCGCCCCCCGCGGACGATACGGCCAGGACCGCGGTGATCGCGCCTGCGGCCGCAGCAGCCGCGGGGGCGGCTGGAGCCGGCGCCGAGGCAGGGCAGACCATGATCCAGCCTGCTGTCGCCGGCAAGAAGAAGAGGAAGTGGGTATATCTCTGGGTTGCCCTGGCGATCCTGGCCATGGCCGCCGCCATCGCCGGCGCCTGGTATCTTGCCTTCGCCGGGCAGAAGATCGTAGTCCCGGATGTGGCCGGCAAGGATCGGGCTCAGGCGGAGAGCATCCTTACGGCGGCAGGTTTCCGGGTGGAGGTGGAGGCGGAAGAGTACAGTGACAGCGTCGAGGCGGGCAAGGTGATCCGGCAGAACCCCAGGGCCGGCGCCAAACTGAAAAAGGACGGCACGGTGCGGCTGGTGATAAGCCGTGGCAGCAACAAGGTAGTGGTGCCGGACCTGGTGGGCCAGTCCGCCAGTTATGCGGAATCGAAGCTGAAGGAGGCGGGACTGAGCCCGGACAGGCAGCCCGACGCCTATTCCGACACGGTGCCTGAGGGCAGCGTCATCTCCCAGGACCCAGCCCCTGGCTCCGAGGTCCAGCAGGGCTCCTCGGTAAAATACGTGGTAAGCAAGGGCAGGCAGCCGCCGGCGCAGGTGACGGTGCCCGACCTCAGGGGCGAGACGACGGACGGCGCCAGCGCCAAGCTGTCGAATGCAGGCCTGACCCTCGGTTCGGTGACGGAGGACTATTCCAGCACCGTTCCCGTGGGGCAGGTCATCAGCCAGAACCCCGCCAGCGGCCAGACCGTCGATGAAGGCACCGCCGTCAGCATCATAGTCAGCAAGGGTCCGGAGACGACCAAGGTGAACGTACCCGGGGTGATCGGGGACACACAGGCCAACGCCGTCTCCGCCATCAGCGGCGCCGGCCTCATCCCCAGCGTCAACAACGTGCCCGCGCCCACGCCTGCCGACGTGGGGAACGTCGTCAGCCAGAACCCTGCCGGCGGGACGCTGGTGGACACAGGCAGCACTGTTGTGATCGACGTGGGCGTGTGACGCGGATGCTCCATATCCATATCGAAAAACTGAGGCAGAATTACAGCACGCGGGCCCGGAGTCTCGTCGGCCCCCTCACCGCCGCTATCGGCCGCTCCGGGATCACCCCCAACCAGCTGACCATCACCGGCCTGGTCACCACCGCGGTGGCGGCGGTCCTGGTCTGGTACGGGTATTTCATCACCGCCGCCGCCGTGTTTGCCGCCGGCAGCCTGATGGACATGCTGGATGGCGCCGTGGCGCGCCTCTCCGCCAAAGTGACCCCCCTCGGCGCCTTCATCGACTCCACCTTCGACCGCCTGGGAGAAGGCATGGTCCTGACCGCCGTCGCGCTCGTCTATGCCCGCGAAGGCGACCTCTGGGTGGTGGCAGCCGCCTTTGCCACGATGATCGGCTCCTTCCTGGTCAGCTATACACGCGCCCGCGCCGAGGCGCTGGGCCTGGACTGCAAGGTTGGGCTGATGACCAGGGCGGAGCGCCTGGTGCTCCTGGGGACGGGGCTGGCGCTCGAGAGGTTTGGCGTGCTGGCGGTTGTGATGTATATTTTAGCGGTGCTTACCGCCGTGACCGTCCTCCAGCGGGTGCTGCATGTGCGGCGCCGGCTGGTGGATCAGGAAACGCAAGAGAAGCAGTCCGGGCCCTGAGTGCAAAGCTCCGGACCCGCTCCCGGAAACGCTACCTGGAGGACAGTGTCTTGAGCAAACAAGTGAGAGTGGCGATAATCGGCGTGGGGAACTGCGCCTCTTCCCTGGTACAGGGCGTCCATTACTACAAGAAGGCCAAGGCCAGCGACACGGTGCCGGGGCTGATGCACGTGAACCTGGGTGGCTACCATATCCGCGACATAAAGTTCGTCGCCGCCATCGACATCGACCGCAACAAGGTGGGGAAGGACCTCTCGGAGGCTATCTACGCCCCGCCCAACAACACTGTCCGGTTCGCCGACGTTCCCAAGGCCGGCGTCAAGGTGGTACGGGGCATGACCCATGACGGTATCGGCAAGTACATGGAACCCATCATCAAGAAGGCGCCGGGCCCTACCGCTGACATCGTGGGCATCCTCAGAGACACGCAGACCGACGTGGTGGTCAACTACCTGCCGGTGGGCAGCGAGGAGGCTACCAAGTGGTACACGGAACAGATCCTGACAGCGGGCTGCGCCATGGTGAACTGCATCCCCGTCTTCATCGGCCGCGAGAAATACTGGCAGGAGCGCTTCATCGAGAAGGGCCTGCCTGTCATCGGTGACGACATCAAGTCGCAGGTGGGCGCCACCATCGTGCACCGTACCCTGTCCAGTCTCATGCTCGACCGTGGCGTCAGGCTCGAGCGCACCAGCCAGCTGAACGTGGGCGGCAACTCCGACTTCATGAACATGCTGGAGCGCGGCCGTCTGGAGAGCAAGAAGATCTCCAAGACCAATGCCGTCACCTCCCTGCTGGACTACGACATCGGCGCCGACAACGTGCACATCGGCCCCAGCGACCACGTGGCCTGGCTCCAGGACCGCAAGTGGGCCTATATCCGCCTGGAGGGGCGCTCCTTCGGTGATGTCCCCCTCAATATCGAGCTGAAGCTGGAAGTGGTCGACTCGCCCAACTCCGCCGGCATTGTCATCGACGCGGTGCGCTGCGCCAAGCTGGCCCTGGACCGGGGGCTCTCGGGAACACTCGAAGGCCCGTCTTCCTATTTCATGAAGTCGCCGCCGGTGCAGCACCCGGATGATGTCTGCCGCAACATGACCGAGGAGTTCATCGCCGGCGGCGGTCAGGAACAGTAGGCCGTCTCTCCGGCGGAGGTATGCGGAGAGGCCGCTCGTCTGAACAGGTCTCGCCCCTTGCAGGAAGTTTCGTTTTTCCATCGAAGCTAGCGGGTAGTTAATGCATATATAGGCTTATTCGCATGTCTACCAGCAAGGAGGCCGCCATGAGCACCAGCAAGGTCCTGTCAATCATTATCATCATCGTGGGCCTGGTGTTGATAATCCTTCCCTTCGGATACCAGATGTTCGACCGCGCCTCGGCGGGCGCGGACATGATGTCCGACTTCGAGCCCGTGCTGACGCGGGACAATGTCACCACTTTCCAGGGCCACATGCAGACATTCGCCGGCATCCAGGAAGACATGAACAAGATGCTGCCGGCCTTCGCCCAGGCGATGAGCATGACCGAGGACCAGCTCAACCAGATGATACAGCAGCAGTTCCCGGGTCTGGCCAAGGGCATGCAGCAGATGGACAAGATGGGCCAGGACTTCAACATGGTCATCACGGTGATGGATAACAACGTGGAGAACTTCCAGAAGGCCAACGAACTGCCCATGAGGAACATGCCCTGGTACTTCATCGTCGCCGGTGGCATCTTCGTGGTGCTGGGAGCCATCCAGCTCTTCCTGCCGGAAAGTAAGGCGGCGTAAGCTAAAGATCGTCAGGGGCGCCGCCTCCGGCGGCGCCCCTTTTTCTTCCTGGGAACCCCTCTGTTGCCGCCGGGCGGTCTTTCCGGTACCCTTTCTACTGTGAGCACCGCCAAGGGACACCTCAAGGTCGGGCTGGTCACCCCCTATGCCATGACCTCGCGCTGGGGAGTCAACCGGCATGTGCTCGGCCTCGCCGGAGCCATGGAAAGGATGGGCCACGAGGTCTGCGTCATCGCCCCCGCCGAGGAGCGCAACGGCGTCAGGTCGGCGCGACAACGGGCTCGGCTGACCCGCTGGGCCGCCAGGAGCGGCTCCACCCTGTCGACGCCCTCCCCGGGAGAAGAGGCGGAAGCCGTCCGCGTCCTGAAGGTTCCCGGTACCTTCCGCCTGCCATACAGCGAGTCCATCGCCAACCTGGCCCTGCCCAAGGACGTCACCGACCGCCTGGACGCCATGCTGGCCAGGGAGAGACTTGATATCCTGCACCTGCACGAGCCCTATCCTCCCGGCCTGTCCTTCGCGGCGCTCAGGCTTGCCCGCTGTCCGGTAGTAGCGACTTTCCACACCGCCGGGGAGCGTTTCCTCAGCTTCCAGCTGCTCCGTTCAGTGGTGGAGAGGTTCTTCTCCCGGCTGGACGTGCGCCTCTGCACATCACAGAACACCCGGCGGATAGTGTCGGGCTGCTTCCCCGGGGACTACAGGGTGATAAACGGCGGTGTGGACACGGAGCTGTTCCGGCCCGGAGAAGGCAAGGCGCCCGCCGCGGAGCCGCTGGTGATGTATGCCGCCTGGGGTGAGCCACGAAAAGCCCTGGCGCTGCTGTTCCGCAGCATGCGGCTGCTGCCGGAGGACCTGCCTCCCTTCCAGCTGGCTATCGTCGCCGGAGAGACGCTGCTGCGCGGGGGCAGGCTGAGCATCCCGCGGCGGCTCAGGGGCCGGGTCTCTTTCACCGGTTACGCCGGCGGCGGCGACCTGCCCGGCTTTTACGCCCGTTCCCAGGTACTCTGCGCGCCTTATGCCAGGCCATCCCAGTCCACCGCCGCCCTGGAGGCCATGGCCTCGGCCAACGCCATGCTGCTGCCGGGCCAGGGCGGCATCCGCGAGCTGATGAGGGAGGGTACCGACGGCATCCTCCTTGACCATCCCTATTCTTACAACCTCGCCGCCGGCATCCTGGACCTGCTCGACAACCCGGAGACCAGGCTGGCGATGGGCCGCTCCGCCGCGGAAAGGGCGCGGTATCTCTCCTGGGGCAGGACAGCCGCCGGGGTGGAGGACGCCTATCACGAAGCCAACCAGAGGCGCCGCCGGCGGCCTCTTCACAAGGCGATGGAGCCGTCCGGGGCGGGGGACAAGATACTGGCCGACCTGCACACGCATACCAGCTATTCGCCCGACTGCCTGACCACGCCCGAACAGCTCCTGGCGGCCTGCGCCGAGTGTGGCATCGAGGCCGTCGCCATAACCGACCACAACACTGTCGCCGGCGGCCTCGAGGCGGCGCGCATCGCGCCGCCGGGCATGCATGTCATCATCGGCGAAGAGATCAAGACCGAGTCCGGCGAGATCATAGGGCTCTATCTCGAGGAAGAGATCCCCCGGGGCCTGACCGCCGAGGAGACCATCGCCCGGATAAAGCAGCAGGGAGGGCTGGTATACGTTCCCCATCCCTTCGACCCCATGCATCTCACCCCCACCTATGAGATGCTTGCCCGCAATGCCGCCGATATCGAC
Organism: uncultured Gaiellales bacterium; assembly: GCA_964497425.1. Classification (GTDB taxonomy): domain Bacteria; phylum Actinomycetota; class Thermoleophilia; order BMS3ABIN01; family BMS3ABIN01; genus BMS3ABIN01. The sequence goes on along the minus strand of CAZCCR010000003.1, from coordinate 66,151 downwards.
ATCATCGAGGTCTATAACCCCCGCATCACCTTCTCTTCCTTCAATGAGAAGGCCCGGCGGCTGGCGCGGAAATACGATATCCCCGGGGGCGCAGGCAGCGACTGCCATGTGGTGGAAGGAGTAGGCACAGCCATGCTCTCCCTGAGCCGTTTCGAGGGACCGCTGGAGCTGCTGGCGAGCCTGCGGCGGGCGGACATCATCCGCAGCACCAAGAGCCCGCTCTACCTCCATTCGATGAAACTGCTGAAGAACAGCCGCCAGGCGGGGTCAAGGAGCGCCGGCTAGCCTGCCGCTGCTTCCAGGCCCTGTTCCCCTCTTACCTCCCGGACGCGGGAGGTCTCGAGCCCGAGCGCGGAGAGGAACGCCTTCACCAGCATCGGGTCGAACTGGGTGCCGGCGCAGCGTTTCAGTTCGGCAACAGCCTGCTCGTCGCTGAGCGCCCTGCGGTACGGCCTGTCGGCGGTCATGGCTTCGTATGCGTCTGCGACCGCCAGGATCCTCGCTCCGAGGGGTATGGCCTCGCCGGACAGTTCGTAAGGATAACCTTTACCGTCGTACCGTTCGTGGTGATGCCGCACGGCGGCCTTGATAACCGGCGAGATCTTCACGGGCTCGAGGATCTTGGCTCCCAGGCTTGCGTGCTTCTTCATCATCTTCCACTGGCCCGGATCCAGCTGGCTCGGCTTTCCCAGGATGGTGTCCGAGATGCCGATCTTGCCCACATCATGAAGATAACCAGCGTACTTGAGCGCTTCCACTTCTTCTTCGCTCAGGCCCAGCTGGCGCCCCATCATCACCGCGTACCTGGAAACCCATTCGGAATGGCCGTGGGTCGAGGGGTCCTTGGCGTCGATGGCCTCCGCAAGGGACCTGACGGTGCCCAGGAAGGTCTCCTCCAGCGCCTCGTGGGTAAAGGCGTGGGCAACCGCCTTTGAGCCGTAATTGACTGTGGTCTGGCATATGGCCGCCTTCTCTGAACTGAGGGGGCTGCGCTCCCAGCTTCTCTGTTCGCCGATACAGGCTACGCCCACCGCTTCCCCGTCCACGACCAGGGGGTACAGGAGCAGCGAGGCCACCTCCGACATGACTTGCCGCTGGTGGCTGGTCATCGTCCCCTCGGGCGCCCTGCGCCTGCCGCCGGCTATCACGGCCTCGCGCGTCTCGATGGCTTTCTTGTGGTCCGGCAGTTCCCCTATGGGAAGGGCCCTGCCGATGGAGGGCTCCCAGTCCATCTCACGTACGGGGTATGCGGCCACGACCCGCAGGTGCTCGCGGTCCTCGTCAAGCAGGGAGATCCTGCAGAAGGTCGCCTCTGTCGCCTCGGCTATCCGCTCGGCCAGGACCTGCAACACTTCGTTGAGTTTCAGCGAGGACGAGACGGTGGTGGAGATATCAAGCATCATGCCGAGCCTCCTGGAGCGCTCTCTTTCCGCCTCCAGGGCCCTGGCCTTCTCCTTGCTTACCTTGTAGCGGTAGGTGCTCAGCCCCGCTCCCGCTGCGACGAACAGCAGCGCGTGCCCCACAATCTCGATAGTCAGTTCCGCCGTGCCCTCATCGGCGACGAAAAAGCTGGGAATGGCCGCCATCACGTATACTGTCCCGGAGAGGACCGATGTCTCCACGGCGCTGCGCCACGAGAGGTGCGTGGCCGCTATCCCTATGGGGATGAAATATCCCAGGTAATACAGCTCCTGTGCCAGGTGGGAGTGGACGAACAGTACCTGTATCATGCCCAGGGTCCCCAGGGTAAGGATTATGATAAGGACAGAGGAGCGCCAGACCCTCTCTCCCGGATTCGGTCCGGCCTGTTTTTCTGTCGGTGCGCCCGCCGCTGAAAAGGCTGCCTCTTCCATGCCGCTCCCTCTTTCCGCCCTTTGCGGAGCCGTCGGCTCCCGTCTCAAGCCGCTGAAAAATGTGTGTGCGCCACCGTTAGTTTTCATCGGCAGCCGTTTCAGGCTTCTTTACACGAAGGTTAGGGGCCGGACGGAGGGGGTATCTATTAAGCCTGGGGCGGGTTCGCCGGGCTATGCCGGGCGATGCCGCCCGGAAAACCATGAGAACACTCTTTAAGGAAAACCCCCGCGAAACCCTCGCCCCGGTTGCGGCAGCATTGTTCCTGGCGACCCTGCTGCTGGCCGTCGCTGTCGCCGGCTGTGCCGGGCGGGAAGCGGGCGGCGATGGCGGCAACCCGGCGGCCCCTGTCTATGGCGTATACAGCCCCGGTTCACTGGATGAGGTCCCGCCGAGCGCCGCGGCGGCGATGCTAGCGAAACTCGGTCTGGAAAGCCTTGCCGAATACGAAGATTATTCCGTGGACATGATAGCCGATCTGGGGGTGGGCTGGGCAAGGGTCGGTTTTCTCTTCGACGGCTGGAACTTCCACGAGCCGGGCCATCTGGACGCCATGCGGCTGTCCGGCATCGATGTCATGGGCACGGCCAGGCCTGTCAACCCTTTCGTCCCGGAGGACCTGTCCCGTTTCCAGGACCAGCTGCGGCGCCTGGTCGGACGCTATCCATGGATCCGCACCTGGCAGATAGGGAACGAGCCCAACCTGCTCTGGGATGAGACGGATTATGTGAGGCTCTTCCTGGCGGGCAGGCAGGCAGTGCTCGATGCGTGTCCGGACTGCCGCGTCGTCCTGGCTGGTGTCGCCTCCCGGGCGCCCTCCCCGGAAGCGGCCCTTTCCTACTACGACGGTCTCCTCTCGCTGATAGACGCAGCCGCGCCGGCGGGGGTTCCTTTCCAGGTCTTCGACATGCACTATTACGGCTATTACGGTGATGCCGGGGACATGCTGGGCCGCCTCCAGGACTATCGCCGGTTGCTGTCGGCCCACGGGTATGGGCAGGGTGTCTCGTTCTGGGTGACGGAGACATCCACCACCGGCGGGGTCTCGGCCCCGGCCGGGGAGCCGTTCCAGACCGAGCAGCAGCAGGCCGACGAACTGGTCAGGCGCTTCGCCACCCTGCTTGGCGCCGGCTGCGAGCGGGTGGCCTGGGCCCGGCCTTACGAGAACTACCGCTACCATGATGAAGACGGCGGCTACTATGATTTCAACGCCATCATCTACAACGGGCTGGGAGGCGAGGCGGCCTTCGGCATCCCCGCCGGGACACCCAAGCTTGCCTACCGTGCCTATCAGACGATGATCGGGATGACCGGGGGGTTCTCGAAGGTCGAGGCGTTGGGCCCGGGGGCCTTCCGTTTCCGCTTCGGGGACGGCCGCAGCGATGTGTACGTGGTCTGGGGCGGAGGCGGCGAACATCTTCCGCGGTCGGGCGGCGCCCTCCTGGTCACCGATCCTGACGGCGAACGGCGCGAGGTCGCGGGGCCGGCCTTTACAGCGGGCGTTTCTCCCGTGTTCGTTCAGGTGGAAGGCGGGACAGACCGGGAGACGAGACGGTGATGGCCGGGAGTTGGTGGGCGTACCTGGATTCGAACCAGGGACCTCATCCTTATCAGAGATGCGCTCTAACCGACTGAGCTATACGCCCTCGCCCGCCCGGGCGCCGCATAGGCGTCCAGTTTGGTAGTTTAGCCAAACCGGGCGCCCGCTTACAAGCTGCGCCGCGGTTTTCGCTTTCGGCGCCTGTGGAGGACTGGTCCGGCCCGATCGGGAACGTGGGCGGGCGATTGGCAAGAGGCGGCCTCTCTTCTATAATGGATATACGGGAGTGAATGCGTTGAAAAAGATGGTCCTATACGGAATCAGCTTCGATGTCATCGGCAAGCAGCCGATCATCCTGCTCAAGACCGTTGACGCCAACAGGTTCCTTCCCATCTGGATCGGGCACCAGGAGGCCGCTGCCATCCTGATGAAGCTTCAGGGGGCGGACCTGCCCCGGCCCATGACTCATGACCTGATGACCGCCATCCTGGCGCAGCTGGACGCGGAACTGCTCAAGGTCACCGTCACCGAACTGAAGGAGAACACTTTCTATGCTCTTCTCACCCTGCGCCTGGCCACGGGCGAGATCGAGATAGATTCGCGTCCCAGCGACGCCCTGGCGCTGGCGGTGCGCACCGACGCGCCCATATTCGCCTCCGACCAGCTTGTGGAGGAGAACTCCATCGAGTTCGACCACGATGTGGAGGACGTGGATGAGGTGGTCAACCGCTTCCGTGAATTCCTGGACCAGGTCAACCCGGGCGACTTCAACGATTGACCGCGGAGCCGGACGCGGACGCTAAAGACCCCTGAAGCTGACCAGCCGGACACCGGACTCCTCCACCGCCTCCACCGCCTCCCGGGACAGCAGCGCTGCCAGTTCCACCTGCCGCGGGTCGCTGTAGGCGCTCACCCGGCGCAACCGCTGATCGCTGTATCCCGGATGGACCATGAACTCCAGGGTGTCTCCGCGGCGGGACAGCTCCCGTCTCAGCGCCTCTGCCATGTCGCGCCCGCCCATCTCTTCTATGCCGGCGAAACGGTCCGGCATACGGAGTCCCCGGGGACGGGACAGCAGCGAGACGGCCCTTATTCCCAGAGCTTTCAGGCTGCTGGGAGCCGCCCTGTACCACCGGACCCGTTCTATGCCCAGGCGCGGGCAGACACGGACCAGCGCCCGGGCGACAACGGGATGGGCGTGGATGTGGTGATGGCTGTCCAGGTGAGTCGGTTCGATGTCCAGGCCCCGGCAGGCTCGCGCCTGGGCCTCTATCTCCCCCTCAAGCTCCTCCCGCCTCACCGACCCCGTGCTCAAACGCGCCAGCATGTTGGCCTTGCCCGGGAAACAGCCGTCGCGCCCCACCAGCGAGGGGACCAGGGACGGTTGCTGGGACGGCGGGCCCGTGGTCAGGTTAAGATGCAGGCCGACACCCAGCTCCGGACACTCGGCTGCCAGGACGGCGGCACCGGCGACCGCCTCGCCGTTCACCATCAGGGTTGTGCTGGTTACTATACCTCGACGATAGCAGTCGATGATGCCACGGTTCACACCCTCGGTAATACCGAGGTCGTCGGCATTGACTATCAGCCTCTTCATTCTCTCTTCTTCCTTTCCGGCCCCGGCCGGCCGGGGCCGGCTCCTCCGGCCGTCCCCTGGCGGGGGACCGGGCGATTGACGCAGCCCCGGCGTGGGAATAAGTTAATGCCCGGAACATTCTACACTTTCAAAGGAGGTGCCACATGGCTTCAGCCTATGTCCTGGTCAACGCTTCTCCGGGCAGAGCCGGAGAGGCGCGGAAGCAGATGGCGGGGATGCCGGGGGTCAAGAGCGCCCACGCCGTCACAGGAGCCTACGATATCATCGTGTATATCGAAGGCGGCGATGTCAGCGAGCTTGGTGACAAGGTGGTTTCACAGATACAGGCGGTAGACGGCGTGGCCCAGACCATGACCTGCGTGGTGGTAGAACTGCCCTGACCCTGTCACGGGCGCCGCCGTGGGCCCGGCAACGGCTTGCCGCCGCAGGGGGCGGGTGGGTTCAACGGGATTGTGCGGGGGCACGGCACACCGTGCCCCCGCGGTCGTAACCTCTTTTCTGCCGCCCGTGCCGTCCTAGTCTTCAAGAAACCCCGGGGCTTCCGGCTCCGGTGCCTTGCGTCCCTCCGGCCTGACACGGCGGCTGTCCGAGGCGCGGTCGAAGCCTGTGGCGATGACGGTCACGCGCAGCGTATCTCCCAGGTCCTCGTCCACCGTCGTGCCGAAGATGATGTTGGCGTCCTCCGCCGCCGCCGCCGCCACGACCCCCGCCGCCTCGTTCGCCTCATGCAGCGCCACATCGCTGCCGCCGCGCACGTTCAGCAGGATGCCGCGCGCTCCGTCGATGGAGGTCTCCAGAAGGGGCGAGCCTATCGCCGCCCGCGCCGCCTCCGTGGCGCGGTTCTCGCCCGCCGCGTCCCCAACTCCCATCAGGGCGCTGCCGGCGCCGCTCATGATAGTGCGCACGTCGGCGAAGTCCAGGTTTATCAGTCCCGTCAGATTGATGAGGTCACAGATGCTCTGTACGCCTTGCCGCAGGACGTCATCAGCCACAGAGAAAGCCTCCAGAAGGCTGGTGTCCTTGTTGACCACCTGCAGCAGCCGGTCGTTGGGAACGATTATCACCGTGTCCGCCTCCTGCCGCAGGCGGCGGATGCCCTCCTCCGCCTGGATGTTGCGGCGGGTGCCCTCGAAACTGAAGGGCCTGGTGACGATGCCGATGGTGAGGGCTCCCACCTCGCGTGCGAGCTGGGCTATGACCGGCGCCGCACCGGTGCCGGTGCCGCCGCCCTCGCCGGCGGTGATGAAGACCAGGTCGGCTCCGCGCAGGACCTGCTTCACCTCATCGCGGCTGCGCTCCATGGCCTCTATGCCGATGTCCGGGTCGGCGCCGCCACCCAGGCCGCGGGTGAGGTCGCCACCCACGTGTATCTTCACATCCGCCTCGCTCACCTGCAGCGCCTGGGCGTCCGTGTTCACAGCGATGAACTCAACGCCCATGATGCCGGCCTCGATCATCCGCTTGACGGCGTTGGTACCGCCTCCACCCACTCCCACCACCTTGATGGAGGCGATATAGGCCCCTTCCGCCCGGGGCGCCTTCTCTCCCCGGGGGGCCGGACGCTTCTCTTCTATCGTCGTGTCTTCAGATACTTGCTCCGTAGGCTGGAAGAGGTTCGACAACGCCCCTTCCTTCATGCTCGCTCGACGTCCCATTGAGCAACTCCTTTGCCAGTTTTCGGTAGGTGTCCGCGGCTTCCCCCTCCGGCTCATAAGCCATGATGGAGCGGCCCTGCACCGGCGCCTCCGCGAACTTTATGGTTTTCCTCACCACGGTCTCGAACACCCGGTCACCGAATGTCTCTTTCAGGATGTCGATGGCTTCCCGGCCGTGGATAGTCCGGGCGTCGAACATGGTGGGCAGAATGCCACGGATGTCGACATCCGGGTTGAGGTTCTCGCGGATCATTTCCAGTGTGCGCTCGAGCTGTGCCAGCCCCCGGAGAGAGAGATACTCACACTGCACCGGCACGATCACGCCGTCTGCGGCGGTGAAAGCGTTGATGGTGAGCAGGCCCAGTGAGGGCGGGGTGTCGATGAGGATGTAATCATATCTGTGCTTCACCGACATCAGGGCTTTCTCCAGGGACCGCTCCCTTCCTATCGCCGACGAGAGTGCCAGCTCCGCGCCCGCCAGGTCTATGTTGGCGGGAGCTATGTCGATCTCGCAGCGCGTGATGATATCCTCTACAGGGGTGCGTTTGACCAGCACGTCGAAGATGCTGCTGGTGACCGTGTCCGGGTCTATGCCCTGGCTCATGGTAAGGTTCCCCTGCGGGTCCAGGTCGACAGCCAGCACCCGTTTGTGTTTTTCGCGCAGGGCGACACCCGTGTTGAGCGTAGAGGTCGTTTTAGCGACCCCGCCCTTCTGGTTGGCGAATGCTAATACGGTAGCCACTTTGTTTCTCCCGGTCAGCGGGACGATAATTGTGTTTTTTTTCTCCTCCGGGACTTAAAATCCTCTATCCAGCATAAAACCGTCGCCAGTTCTGGATACCGCCCCGGCGGGCGGTGAATAAAGTTTTCCACAGGGTTTTCACCCCTGTGGATATCCTCACCGGTGCGCTTCCTGCGGGCGGAAACAGCCTCACCCATCGCGCCCTTTCACCGTTCCGGTGCAGGCAGGGAAACCTGCCGCCCGTTTTTTCCACAATGCCTGTGGATAACCCCGTGGGTGTGGCCGGATCGCCCTTCTTGTTTTATATTCCGGCCGACTATAAAATCGTCGCCACGACTTCCCGCACGGCCTGCCCTTGCGCCGGCCGCCGGTGATTCCGGTACGCCCGGGTGTTTCGTCGCTCCGGGACGGGAAGAACGGGCAAGCTATCAGGGAGATTCCATGGATAAGCAGGCTGAAGCTATCTGGCGCCGCGCCAAAGAATCCATCCGGAGCTCTCTCAGCAGCGCCACCTACGAGATCTGGTTCGACAAGACCGACAGCGCCGGCATGGAGGAGAACACCTTCCTGCTGGCGGCCCCCAACGCATTCACCAAGGACACCATCGAGACCCGCTACCTGCCTCTGATAGAGAGCTCCCTGGAAGAGGTGGTAGGAGAACAGACAGATGTGCGGATCGTGGTCTCACCGAGGTCGAAGGGAGAGGATGAGGGGACCGGCGTGGTCCGGGAGACCCTTCACCCCGGCGCCGGCGCCTCCGCCGGCCTGGCGGAGAGCCGCTCGGCGCAGACCCTGAACTCCGGATACACCTTCGAGCGCTTCGTCATCGGCAGCAGCAACCGCTTCGCCCACGCAGCCGCCCTTGCCGTGGCGGAGGCGCCGGCCGCAGCCTACAACCCGCTCTTCATCTATGGAGGCGTGGGGCTGGGCAAGACCCACCTCCTCCAGGCCATCGGGCACTATGTCGCGACCAACAACCCGGAGATGACTGTGAAGTACCTGACCATAGAGATGTTCACCAACGACTTCATAAACTCTCTCCGGGACAAGCAGCGGATCGAGGGTTTCAAGCGCAAGTACCGGGAGAACGACATCCTCCTCATCGATGACATCCAGTTCCTGGAGAACAAGGAGCAGACACAGGAGGAGTTCTTCCATACCTTCAACACCCTCTATGAGGCCGGGAAGCAGGTCGCCATCTCCAGCGACCGTCCTCCCCGGGAGATCGCCACCCTGGAAGAGCGCCTTCGCAGCCGCTTCGAGTCGGGTCTCATCACCGATATCCAGCCGCCCGACCTGGAGACCCGCCTTGCCATCCTGGGGATGAAGGTCTCCGCCGACAACATCGCCATCGAGGACCAGGAGGTCCTCAACTTCATAGCAGAGAGCTTCCCCTCCAACATCCGCGAACTGGAGGGGGCCCTGATACGCGTCGTCGCCCTTGCCTCGCTCACCGGTTCGGAGATCACCCTTTCCCTGGCCAAGGAAGCCCTGAAGAACCTTCTTCCCATGAGCCTGGATACGCGCATAACCATCGACCAGATACAGAACGAGGTATGCCGCTCGGCAGGCATCTCCATGGCTGACCTCAAGGGCGTCAAGCGAAGCCAGAACATCGTCTTTCCCCGTCAGATGGCGATGTATCTCTGCCGCGAACTGACCGATTCTTCCCTGTCCGTCATCGGTGAGAAGTTCGGCGGGAAGGACCATACGACCGTCATCCACGCCATAACCAAGATCTCCAACCTGATCAAGGAAGAACGTGAGGTCTACAACCAGGTCCAGGAGATCACCGGCCGTCTCAAGAGTCGTGGAAGGCGCGGTGGATAACAGGTGGTAAAAAGCTGTATAAATAGTTGACGGTCAGGGATGTTTCCACACCTGTTCCCGCCGGAAAGGCGGGTGGGCCCGGTATCAACATCCGGTCAAGGTTGTATCCTGGTTGTTGTCAACCGGGTTTTCCATAATGGGTTTTACAGGGTTTACAGGGTTTTTCCGGGTTATCCATATGTTCCCGCCGGGCTTATTACTATTATGGATATTTTTATATATAAGAGTAGTCATCATCTATCCACGGGAGGCTGATGCATGCGTATAACCTGTCCAAAAGAGTTGCTCCTTGAGAAGCTGCAGACATCCCTCAAGACCGTGGCCGCAAAAAGCACCATACCGGTTCTTTCCGGCATACTCATAAAGGCCTCTGGCGAGGATACGGTCGAGCTGGCCAGTACCGACATGGAGCTGTCACTGAGGATATCGCTCCCGGCCAGGGTCGAAGGAGAGGGTGCGGCGGTCTTGCCCGGCAGGCTGTTCACGGACATCGTCAGGAGCCTTCCAGCCGGGGAGGTCACAATCGATTACAAGGAGGCGGAACAGCTGGCCGCGATAACGTCTTCGTCTGCCGACTTCCATGTGAACTGCCTTCCGGCTGGCGATTTCCCGTCCCTTCCCGCCATGCCCGGTGAGGGTGTCTTCGGGATAGAAGCGGCGCCTTTGATCGATACGATAAACACCGTAGCCCGTGCCGCCTCCCGCGATGAGACCAGGCCTGTGTTGACGGGGGTGCTTGTGAAGTTCTCCAGGGAAAAGGTGAAGATGGTGGCGACGGACAGCTACCGCCTCGGCGTGAGAGAGACGCAGGCAAAAAGCACTGTCAGGGAGAAAAAGGAAGTGATCGTGCCGCGGGCGTCCCTTGAGGAACTGGCGAGGCTGAGCGGCGCTGAGGAAGGAGGAGAGGTGGAGGTGGCCGTGGTGGACGGACAGATACTCTTCCGCTCAGCCGGTGTGTTGCTCGCCTCGCGGCTGATCGAGGGAAAATTCCCCAACTACCAGCAGCTGTTGCCTGAAGAATTCAAGATGGAAGTGGAGATGGATCGGGAAGAGTTGACGGAGATAGTCTCGCGGGTTGGGTTGATGGCACAGAAGAACGCTCCCTTACGCCTGAGACTGGAAGAGGGCAGGCTGGAGGTCTCAGCGCAGACCCCCCAGGTGGGAGAGGCGCGGGAGAGTATGCCGGTCCCATACAAGGGTGAAGAGGTGGAGATCGGCTTCAACCCCGAGTTCCTCAAGGATGGTATCGAGAGCGTGGATGAGGACAAGGTTTCCATGAGGCTGATCAGCCCCCTGAGGCCGGGACTGCTGAAGGGGAAGAGCGACTCGTTCCTGTACCTGATAATGCCGGTGAGGCTGACCACCTGAAAATAACGAGGGGCCCGGGCGGCGAGATGCGACTCAAGAGCATAAGCCTGAAGAATTTCAGGAACTACAGGGAGAGCACAGCTTGCTTCCTCCCCGGGACAAACATCATCGTCGGTGGCAACGGGGCAGGCAAGAGCAGCATTCTCGAGGCAGCCCAGTTCGCCTGTTGCGGCCGCTCTTTCCGCACCAGCAGGGACTCTGAGATGATCAGGGAGGGGGAGGGGTTCTTCCGCGTGACGGTGGAGACCGAGGACCACGACGGCGCTCCCCGGCGGAGGATGGTGGCACTGTCCGGCCGGGAGGGTGTGAGTGTGGACCCGGGAGGCGGCCCCGCCTGGCTTCCGGCCGGGTCTGTCAGAACATTCTCCCCGGACGACCTGCAGCTGGTCAAGGGTCCGCCCCAGACCCGCCGGCGCTTCCTCGACGAAGCCGTCATTCGTCGCCTGCCCGCCTATCGCCGAACCATCCTCGACTACAGGAAAGTGTTGTCCCAGCGCAACAACTTCCTCCGGCGGGCGCGCGCCGGCCTGGTGAGCATCGCGGAGATCAGGCCGTGGGACCGGCAGCTGGCGTCTCTGGCCGTCCGGATACACCAGGCGAGGAGAGATATCTGCAGCCGCCTGGAACCACACTTCGTGGAGGCTTATAACCGGGTTACCGGCGGGGACGAGGCCCTCTCGGTCCGACTGGCGTCACAGGTTGGAGAGGCGGGAGCGGTGGGAACCCCGGAGGAGGTGCTACTGGACCGGCTGGAGTCGGAATGGGGCGCGGACATGGACAACGCCAGAACCGGCTCCGGCAGCCACAGGGATGACATGGAGCTGACCCTGCGGGGAAGGAGTCTGCGCAGGTTCGGTTCCCAGGGAGAGCAGCGGACGGCGGTCCTGGCGTTGTTGATGGCGGACCGGGGGCTGGCCCTGGAAGAGGGGGGAGCGCCGCCGGTGCTGCTGCTGGACGACGTCATGAGCGAGCTGGACCGGGACAGACGGGGCCGCCTGATGGAGGCGCTCAGAACCCCGGGGGGGCAGGCGCTGATCACCGCCGCGGACAGGAAACTCTTCACCGGCGTAGAGCTGGAGGAGTCCATGCTGCTGGAGATATCCGGCGGAGAGGTTTTCGGGTGCCTGGCGAGGTCCGATGTCTGAGCCCTCACGCATAGGCGACGCGGTCGCGCGGGAGAGGGACAGGCTGTGGCGCCGGGGCGCCGGCCTGGGTCTGCAGGCGGCCTGGAGGAGCGTCGCCGGGGAAGAAGCCGCCGCAAACACCCGCGTACGGGACCTGCGTGACGGGGTCATGACCGTCAGCTGTTCCACCGGCGGCTGGGCCTTGGAGCTGCGCCTCGCTGCCGACGAACTGGTGGCCGGATTGAACCGGGCGGGGATGCCCGAGACCGTGCGCGAACTGCGCCTGATGCACGAAGCGCAAAACCGGATAAAATACAGCAAATAGCGGGAAAGATTAGCCCGGTTCCTTTGGGGCGGCACGGCTGGTTGTGATATAATCCATGAGGTGATTTCAAGGGTCCCCACCACCCTGGACCGGAGGTCGGAGATTGAAGGAGAACAGCCCTGCCTAGCGCGCCGCTGTCCCGCTTCAGTCGCTCCCGCCGAGTGCGGCAACCCCGCTCTTTGAAGAGCAACACCACGGAACGTCAAAGGTAGCCTGATGCCAAAAACCAAGGAAAGAGCCATGGGTAAAAAAGGGAAAAAGGGCGGCTACAGCGCCGATGACATTACGGTCCTCGAGGGGCTGGAAGCAGTACGCAAACGCCCGAGCATGTACATCGGCTCCACCGGCCCCAGGGGTCTGCACCACCTGGTGTACGAGGTGGTGGACAACTCGGTCGACGAGGCGCTGGCGGGCGGCTTCTGTACGGAGATCACGACCACCATCAACCCCGACAACTCCGTGACCATCCGAGACAACGGCAGGGGCATCCCCGTGGGCCGCATGGCCAAGTACAGGAAGCCCGCCGCCGAGGTGGTGCTGACCATGCTCCACGCCGGCGGAAAGTTCGGCGGCGGAGGCTACAAGGTGTCCGGCGGCCTGCACGGCGTGGGTCTGTCGGTGGTGAACGCCCTCTCTGAATGGCTGAAGGTCGAGATCAAGCGCGACGGGTACATCTGGACCCAGAGCTACGAGCGGGGGGTCCCCCGGGCGGCGCTGAAGAAGGGGAAGAAGGTCAGCGAGACAGGGACCACCATCTCGTTCCTTGCGGACCTGGAGATATTTGAGAGCGTGGACTACCAGTTCTCCACCCTGGCCCAGCGCCTGCGGGAGATGGCGTTCCTTACCAAGGGCCTGAAGATAGCGCTGGTGGACGAACGCGGCGACGGGGAGGCGGCCGAGTACTGTTACGAGAACGGCATCAAGGATTTCGTCGCGCACATCAACGGCAACAAGGACCCCATCCACAAGAACATCATCTATCTGGAGAAGACCGGCAAACGCGGTGAGGTGGATGTGGCCATGCAGTGGAACTCCTCATACGTGGAGAGCATCTTCTCCTTCGCCAACAGCATCAACACCCAGGAGGGCGGCACGCACATGTCCGGTTTCCGGGCGGCGCTGACCAGGGTGGTGAATGATTACGCCCGGAGCAAGGGGCTGCTGAAGGAGAAGGAGGTGGCCCTGAGTGGCGATGATGTGCGCGAGGGGCTGGCGGCGGTGATCTCGGTGAAGCTGCGCAGTCCCCAGTTCGAAGGACAGACCAAGACCAAGCTGGGCAACTCGGAGATGCGCGGCTTCGTCGAGACCGCGGTGGGCACGCGGCTGGCGGAGTTCCTGGAGGAGAACCCGGGAGAGGCCAAGCAGATCGTCAACAAGGCCATAGCCGCCTCACGGGCCCGGGCGGCGGCGCGCAAGGCGCGCGACCTCACCCGGCGAAAGAGCGCCCTGGACAGCAGCTCCCTTCCGGGCAAGCTGGCGGACTGCGCCGTCAAGGACCCGGAGAAGGCGGAGATATACCTGGTGGAGGGCGACAGCGCCGGCGGCTCGGCCAAGCAGGCGCGCGACCGGGCATTCCAGGCCATACTGCCGCTCAGAGGCAAGATCATCAACGTGGAGAAGGCGCGGCTGAACAACATCCTGGCCAACAAGGAGATACAGGCCATCATCACTGCCATGGGCACGGGCATCGGTGAGGAGTTCGACCCGGCGGCCTGCCGCTACGGCAAGGTGATAATCATGACGGACGCGGATGTGGACGGCGCCCACATCCGCACCCTCATCCTGACCTTCTTCTTCCGCTTCATGAGCGAGATGATAGACCGGGGATATGTTCACATCGCCCAGCCCCCGCTCTTCCGGGTCAAGCTGGGAAAGCAGGAGATCTATATCGACAAGGAGTCCCAGCTGGAGGACCTGCTGCTGAGGGACCGGCTGGAGGACATCACCGTCAGCGACGGCGGCAAATCCAGGACGGCGCTCAGCCGCGCCAAGCATCAGCGCTTCCTCAGGCTTTACAAGGAATATGAGGGGTGGGCGGCCAAGCTTCGCTCCATGTACGGCGACACCACCGTCGATTATCTCCGCACCCAGAGCCTGCTGGAGAAGAACATAAAGGACTACACGGGTATGCTGAAGTTCCTCCGCACCGGCGAGGCCTCCGCCCGATTTGAGGGGCTGGAGGTTCTGGAGCGGGACAAGAAGGAGGGCCGCATCACGCTCAGGGTCATCGAGAAGCGCACCCAGGCGGCACACCAGGTGCAGCTGGACACCAGGCTGCTGGCGAGCCGGGAGCTGGCCAGCATGCGGGACCTGCACTCCCGGATGAAGAAGCTGCTGGGCAGACCGCCGCTGCGGCTCGCGCTGGGGAAGAAGGAGCAGGAGGCGGAGAGCTTCGACGACGTCAGGCCGGCGCTGCTGGCGCTGGCCAAGGAGGGCGTCAACCTGCAGCGCTTCAAGGGCCTGGGCGAGATGAACCCGGAACAGCTGTGGGAGACCACCATGAACCCGGACTCGCGCACGCTGCTGAAAGTGACCCTGGAAGACGCAGCCGCCGCAGACGAGATATTCACCACGCTCATGGGCGACAAGGTGGAACCGAGGCGGCGGTTCATCGAATCCAACGCGCGCCAGGTAAGGTTCCTGGATATCTGACATGGCAGTCACGGACCTCGACGGGAGAATAGAACCGCGCGAGCTGGAAGAGGAGATGCGCTCGTCGTACCTCGATTACGCCATGAGCGTGATCGTCGGCCGGGCGCTGCCGGACGTGCGCGACGGCCTCAAGCCGGTTCACCGGCGGGTGCTGTACGCCATGCAACAACTGGGGCTGGCCCACAACAAGCCCTACAAGAAGAGCGCCCGCATCGTCGGTGACGTCATCGGTAAGTACCACCCCCATGGCGACGCGGCGGTCTACGACACAATGGTACGACTGGTGCAGGACTTCTCCATGCGGTACCCCCTTATCGACGGCCAGGGCAACTTCGGCAGCGTCGATGGAGACAGCCCTGCCGCCTACCGTTACACGGAGGCGCGCCTTTCCCGGCTGGCCACGGAGATGCTCCGCGACATCGACGAGGAGACCGTGGACTTCGCGCCCAACTTCGACGAATCCACCGTCGAGCCGGCAGTGCTCCCTTCCCGCTTTCCCAACCTGCTGGTCAACGGCTCCAGCGGCATCGCCGTGGGCATGGCCACCAACATCCCGCCACACAACCTGGGCGAAGCAGTAGACGCCACCGTGGCCATGATCGACAATCCGGACATCACGGTGGACCAGCTGATGGAGCTGCTGCCGGGCCCGGACTTCCCCACCGGGGGCATCATCCTTGGCAGCAAGGGCATCCGGGACGCATATTCCAGCGGCCGCGGCCTGGTGCGGGTGAGGGCCAAGGCCCATTCCGAGCCCATCAAGGGCAAGCGCAACGCCATTATAGTCACCGAGCTGCCTTACCAGGTGAACAAGGCGAGCCTGATAGAGAAGATAGCCGAGCTGGTGCGCGAGAGGAAGATCCCCGAGATTTCCGACCTCAGGGACGAGTCGGACCGCAGCGGCATGCGTGTGGTCATCGAGCTCAAGCGGGAAGCCATCCCCAAGGTCGTACTCAACAAGCTTTACAAGCATACGCCCATGCAGGGAACCTTCGGCGTCATCAACCTGGCCCTGGTGGACGGGGTGCCACGCACACTCTCACTGCGGGAGATGCTCCGCTGCTACATCGCCCACCAGCGCGAGGTGGTGGTGCGGCGCACACGCTACGAGCTGGGCAAGGCGCAGGCGCGCGCCCACATCCTCGAAGGCCTGCTCACCGCCCTGAAGAACCTGGACGCGGTGGTGAAGCTTATCAAGGGGGCGAAGGACGCAGAGACCGCGCGCAGGGGCCTGATGAAGAGGTTCAAGCTGACGGAGGTCCAGGCGCAGGCCATCCTCGACCTGAGACTGCAGAAGCTGACAGGCCTGGAGCGGAGGAAGATCAGGGACGAACACAAGGACCTGATGGAGCGCATCGACTGGCTGAAGAGGATTCTGGCCGACGAGACGGAGGTCTACAAGCTGATCAAGGAGGAGCTGCTGGAGATAAAGCAGGCCTACGGCGACGACCGCCGCACCAAGATAGCTCCCAGCGAGGAGGAACTGGACATCGAGGACCTCATCGCCGAAGAGGACATGGTCATCTCCATCACCCGCGCCGGCTACATCAAGCGCCTGCCGCTCAACACCTATCGCAAGCAGCGGCGCGGAGGGGTGGGCGTGATGGGCATGGACACCAAGGAAGAGGATTTCCTCGAGCATCTTTTCATCACCACCACCCACCACTACCTGCTCTTCTTCACCAATGTAGGCAAGGTCTACAGGCTGAAGGTCCACGAGATTCCGCTAGGCAGCAGGACATCGAAGGGCAGGGCGGTGGTCAACCTGCTGCCCCTGAGGACGGACGAGCGCATCAAGGCGGTCATCGCCACCAGGGACTACAGCGACGCCGAATACCTGATAATGGCCACGAGCAAAGGTATGGTGAAGAAGACCCGCTTCAAGGAGTACGACACCGTGCTCAAGACCGACGGTATCATCGCCATAAAGATACGCAAGGGTGATTCGCTGGTGGCGGTGAGGCATTCCCATGGGGATGACGACATCCTGCTGGTCAGCGCCGAAGGCCAGGCCATCCGCTTCAACGAGAAGGACGCCCGGCCCATGGGCCGGGCCACCAGCGGCGTCAAGGGTATCAACCTGGGCAAGGACGACCACGTGCTCTCCATGAACGTGGCCCGTGACGACGCCGACCTCTTCGTCATAACGGATGCGGGTTATGGCAAGCGTACCCATATCAGCGACTACCCGAGGCACCACCGCGGTGGCAAGGGCGTCCGCACCATCAAGCACACCGAGGCCAAGGGCCGTCTCGCGGCCGCCCGGGTTGTGCGCGACAACCACGAGCTGGTGATGATATCCAAGGACGGCACAGTCATCCGCGTCCCCGCCAGGGATATATCATGCATGGGCCGCTCCACCCAGGGTGTGCGGGTGATGAACCTGCGCGAGGGAGACCGGGTCAGCGCCGTCGCCCGGGTCGTGGCCAGCAGTTCCGGGGGCAGCGAGGAAGAGGTGGAGGCGGAGTAGGGTCCATGCTCGACCGCGAGAGAATCGAGGAGATATTGCCTCACAGGGAGCCCTTCCTGCTGCTGGACGAGGTGACGGAGCTGGTTCCCGGGCAGCGGGTGGTGGCCAGGCGGCTGGTGCGGCCAGACGAGTATTATTTCCAGGGACACTTCCCCGGCAGACCGATAATGCCGGGCGTGCTCCAGATAGAGGCCATGGCCCAGGCCGGCGCGGTGGCGGCCCTTTCCATGCCCGAACACCAGGGCAGGCTGGTGCTTTTCGCCGGCATCGACCATGTCCGTTTCAAACGGCTGGTGGTTCCCGGTGACGAGCTGACCCTGGCCGTGGAGATGGTCCGCATGCGCCGCAACATCGGCAAGGCCGAAGGCACTGCCAGCGTCGGCGACGAGCTGGCCGCCAGCGCCACACTCACCTTCGCCATAGCGGAGCGCGAAGGATGAGCAGGGCGGCCGCCAGGGACGCCAGGCCGGCCGCGGCGGGCGAAACAGAAACACCATGAGCGTTCCCGCAGCCAGGATCGCGTCCGTGGGCATCCACGTGCCCGAGCGGGTCGTCACCAACGAGGAACTGTCGCGGACGCTGGACACGACCGACCGGTGGATAACCACGCGCACCGGCATCCGCCGCCGGCACATCGCTGCGGAGGGAGAGGCCGCGTCGGACCTGGGGGCAAGGGCGGCGCTCAGGGCCCTGGAGGCTGCAGGCGTCGGCCCCGCCGACCTGGACCTGGTCATCGCCGCCAGCCTCTCACACGACGCCCCCTTTCCCGCCACCGCCTCGTTCATCTCCGGGCTGATCGGCGCCGGCGGGGCCGGAGCCTTCGATGTTTCGGCGGCCTGCACAGGTTTCGTCTACGCCCTGGCGGCTGGCGCTTCGTTCATATCCTCGGGGTGGGCGGGCAGGGTGATGGTGGTGGGTGCGGATGTGGTGTCCCGGGTGTTAGACTGGAGCGACCGCGGCACGGCCGTTCTCTTCGGGGACGGCGCCGGAGCGGTGGTGCTGGAGGCCGCCACGGGCGACGGGTCGGAGATAATCGGCTTCGATCTGGGCAACGACCCGGAGGGCACGGACGCCCTGGGCATCCCGGCGGGCGGCTCACGGCTGCCGGCCAGCGCGGAGACCGTAGCCGCCGGACAGCACCACCTGAAGATGAACGGCCGCGAGGTCTACCGCTTCGCCACCAGGGTGATCGAGAAATCGGCAGGTGATATCCTGGCGCGGCACGGCCTGGGTGTCGACGACATCGACCTGTTCGTGCCGCATCAGGCCAATATCCGCATAATCGACGCGGCTGCCAGCAAGCTGGGCATCCCGGCGGAGAAGATTTGCACCAACCTGGAGGAATACGGAAACACTTCCTGCGCGTCCATCCCCCTCTGTCTCGCCGAAGCCGAGGCGTCGGGGAGGCTGGAGCGCGGTGACCTGGTACTGATGATGGGCGTAGGCGGAGGGCTGTCATGGGGCTCATGCCTGGCGAGATGGTAGCATGGGGCCGGGCGGTCTCCCCGTCCAGCCTTGAGAGCGGGGCCGGCGCCGCTTCCGGGTGAGCGCCCCCGGGGGAAGGCGCGTCGATTGCGGCGGGAAAAAGGCAAAGATGCAATGATGATGAAGGGTGAAGGTGGATATCATGGCCAACAGGGTGTGTGAGCTGCTCGATATTGAATACCCCATTCTCCAGGGCGGCATGACCTGGGTGAGCGACGCCGGGCTGGCCGCTGCCGTCTCCGAAGGCGGGGGCCTGGGCATCATCGGCGCCGGAGCCATGCCGGCGGACGTGCTCCGCGAGGAGATACACAGGGCCCGGGAGCTCACCTCGTACCCCTTCGGCGTCAACATGATCATGATCAACCCCCAGATAGAGGAACAGGTGGGTGTGGTGCTGGAGGAGAAGCCGCCCGTCGTGACCCTGGGGGCGGTGCAGGGCACCGGTGTCATCACGGAGCTGAAGGATGCAGGCATCACGGTGATACCGGTGGTCGCCGCCGTAGCCATCGCCCGGCGCGCCGAGAAGGCGGGGGCGGATGCGGTGGTGGCGGAAGGCGAAGAGGCGGGCGGCCATATCGGCGGCACGACCACCATGGTGCTGACCCCGCTGGTGTCGCGGGCCGTCCGGATACCCGTCATCGCCGCCGGCGGCATATCCGACGGCGTCTCCATGCTGGCCGCCTTCGTGCTGGGCGCCGAGGGGGTGCAGATGGGCACGCGTTTCGTCTGCGCCACGGAATGCTCCGTCCACGAGGAGGTCAAGAAGAAGTACATCAAGGCCGGCGATCGGGCCACCGTCGTCACGGCGCGGGCGGTAGGCTACCCGGTCAGGGCGCTGAAGAACAAGCTGGCGGCCATCTATGCGGAAAAGGAGAAGGAGTTCATGGCGGGCAAATGCACCGCCATGGATGTGGAGAACCTGGGCCTGGGCAAGCTGAGGGAGGCCATGCGCGAAGGCAACGTCAGGGACGGCTCCATGATGGCCGGCCAGTGCGTGGCGCTGGTGGACCGGGAGCAGCCGGCGGCGGAGATAATCGCCGAGGTGGTGGCCGGGGCGGAAGAGGCCGCGGCCGGGGTCTCTTCCGGCATCGCCTTGAGGCGGTGAAGGCTCCCATGGGCAAGCTGGCGCTGGTGTTCCCCGGCCAGGGCTCCCAGTCCGTCGGTATGGGCAGGGAGCTGGTCCAGGCATATGAGGCCGCGGCGCGGGTCTATGATCGCGCCGGGGAGCTGCTGGGCTGGGATGTGGGCGGGCTCAGTTTCAACGGTGACGAAGAAGAGCTTTCGCGTACCGACAGGGCCCAGGTCGCCCTGTTCGTCAACAGCGCCGCGGTGACGGCGGTGCTGCGACAGGAGGGGGTGAGTGCCGACGTGGTAAGCGGCCACAGCCTGGGAGAGTACGGCGCCCTGGAGGCGGCGGGCGCCCTGGACTTCGACCGGTGCCTGGAGCTGGTCGCCTTCAGGGGCGAAGTGATGAACGAGGAGGCCTGCGAACGCCCCGGCGCCATGGCGGCCATAATCGGCCTGGCCGACAGTGAGGTGGAGGATATCTGCGACCGGACCGGCGGCGTCTGGCCGGTGAACTACAACAGTCCGGGCCAGCTGGTCATAAGCGGAGAGCGCCCCTCTGTGGCGGCGGCCATGGAGCTGGCGGAGGAGCGCGGGGCCAAACGTGCGATCGCTCTCAGGGTGAGCGGCGCCTTCCACAGCCCGCTGATGCGGCGGGCGGCGGAGAGGATGGAACACGAACTCGCAACCGCCGGGTTCAACGAGCCCGAGCCTCCCTTTCTTTCATCCACAAGCTGCGAATATGAACCGGCGGCCGGTCTGGCCGACCTGCTGGCGCGGCAGATCGTTTCTCCTGTGCGCTGGACCAGCGCGGTGGAACGCATGATCGCCGACGGAGTCACCCGCTTTGTGGAGGTGGGTAACGGCAAGGTGCTCTGCGGCCTCGTCCGGCGCATAGACCGTGACGTCGACACCCTGGCTACCGGCAGTCCGGAGGGGATAAAAAAATCCCTCGCCGCCATCGAGAAAAGTTTAGAATAACGGATGAAGATGAACCTGATGGACGACACCACTCTCACGGGAAAGGTGGCGCTGGTGAGCGGAGCCTCACGCGGCATCGGCCGCGCGACCGCCCGGGCCCTGGCGGCGGCAGGAGCCGCCGTCGCCGTCAACTATCACAGCGGCCGCGATGAGGCCCGGGCCCTGGCGGAGGAACTGGGCAACGGGGCGGTGGCGGTGGAAGGAGACGTCTCCGATCCCGGGCAGGTCCGCTCCATGGTGGCACAGGCGCGCGAGGCCCTGGGGCCGGTCTCCATCCTTGTGAACAACGCAGGTATCACCCGGGACGGCCTGGCCATACGTATGAGCGACGAGGATTTCGACGCAGTACTGGCGACCAGCCTGCGGGGAGCCTTCCTGCTCAGCCGCGAGGTGGCAAGGGAGATGATGAAAGCCCGCGACGGCGCCATCATCAACATGTCCAGCGTCATCGGCCGGCGGGGCAACCCCGGCCAGGCCAACTACGCAGCGGCCAAGGCCGGGCTGATCGGGCTGACCAAGTCCCTGGCCCGTGAGCTGGGGTCGCGGGGGATACGCGTCAACGCCGTGGCGCCCGGGTATGTGGTCACGGGCATGACCAGCGGCCTGCCCCGGGAAGCCAGGGAGAAGATACTGGAGAACACGCCCCTCGGGCGTCTGGCCCAGCCGGAGGAGATAGCCGGAGTCGTCGCCTTTCTGGCCACCCCGGCGGCAGCCTACATCACCGGGGCGGTCATACCCGTCGACGGGGGTTTGGGAGCATGAGCCGGCGGCGGGTGGCCATCACCGGTATGGGCGTCGTCTCCCCTCTCGGCATCGGGCTGGAGAGCTACTGGCAGGCGCTGGCCGCGGGCAGGTCCGGCGCCGGCCCCATCACCCGTTTCGATACGGAAGGATTCCGCGTGCGCATCGCCGCCGAGGTCGACGGATTCGATCCCACCGATTACATGGACAGGAAGAGCGCCCGGCGCATGGATCCCTTTGCCCGGTACTCGGTGGCGGCGGCCGTCATGGCCGGCGAGGACGCGGGGCTGGACAGGGCGGACGAGCCGGAGCGGACCGGAGCTTACGTCTCCAGCGGCATCGGCGGCGTGCAGACCTTCGAACGGGAGACGGAGGTGCTTCTGGAAAAAGGGCCGGGCCGCATCAGCCCTCTCTTTATACCCATGGAGATAGCCAACATGGCCTCCGCCCAGGTCTCCATCCGGCTGGGCCTGAAAGGGCCCACCAGCACTATATGCACCGCCTGCACCGCCGGCAACAACGCCATCGGCGAGGCGCTGGAGGTGATCAGGCGCGGCGCCGCCGACGTCATGTTCGCCGGCGGCAGCGAGGCGTCCATCACCCGAGTGGGCATAGCCGCCTTCGCCGCCATGCGGGCGCTGTCGGAGAGGAACGGGGAGCCGGAGCGGGCCAGCCGGCCCTTCGACCGGGACCGCGACGGCTTCGTCATGGGCGAGGGCTCCGCCGTCCTGGTGCTGGAGGAGCTGGAGCACGCCAGGCGGCGAGGTGCGCGCATCTATGCCGAACTGGCCGGTTACGGCATGAGTTCCGACGCCTATCACATCAGTGCGCCTGACCCCTCCGGCGAAGCCGCTGCCAGGGCGATGACCAACGCCTTCGATGATGCCGGCGTCGCCCCGGAAGAGGTTGACTATATCAACGCTCACGGCACATCAACCCCCATCGGCGACGAGATCGAGACCCGCGCCATCAGGATGGCCCTGGGAGAACATGCCGGCAGCGTCGCCGTGAGCTCCACCAAGTCCATGACCGGCCATTGCCTGGGAGCCGCCGGCGCGCTGGAGGCGGTGGCGAGCGTCATGGCCATCCGGGAGGGCGTCATCCCGCCCACCATCAACCTGGAGAATCAGGATCCCCGCTGCGACCTGGACTGCGTGCCGAACCGGGCGCGGGAAACGGGCGTGGGGGTCGCGGCGTCCAACGCCTTCGGTTTCGGTGGCCACAACGCCACCCTGATCTTCCGGGCGCTCTAAGGGAGGTTGCCTTGGCGCAACGGGTATCCGTAGACATCAGCCATCGTGGCGGCGAAGGGCCGCGCCGGGCGGACAGCTGTCCCCAGTGCGGCCAGCTCCTCGACCACGAGGAACTCGTGGCCAGCCTGATGGTGTGCCGTCATTGCGGCCATCATTTCCCTGTGAGCGCGCGGGAACGGATCAACCAGCTCGCCGATGATGGCAGCTGGGTTGAGATCGCCGCCAACCTGCGTTCCGCCGACCCTCTCGAATTCTACGACCTGAGGTCATACGCCGACCGCATCGAGGAAGCGGAGTACAGCACCGGCCTGACCGAGGCCATGCTGGTGGGAGCGGCGCGTCTGCACAAGATGGACGTGGTGCTGGCGGTGATGGATTTCCGCTTCATGGCCGGCAGCATGGGCAGCGTCGTCGGCGAGAGGTTCTGGCGGGCCGCGGAGTACGCCCTGGAGACGCGCTATCCCCTGGTGGCCGTTTGTTCTTCCGGCGGCGCCCGCATGCAGGAAGGGCTCCTGTCGCTGCTGCAGATGGCCAAGACCACCTGTGCGGTGGACATGCTGGCGCAGGCGCCCGTACCCTTCGTCGCCGTGCTCAGCCATCCGACCACCGGCGGCGTGCTGGCCAGCTTCGCCACCCTGGCGGACGTGATAATCGCCGAGCCCGCCTCGCTGATATGTTTTTCCGGTCCGCGGGTGATCGAACAGACCATAAAAGAGAAGCTGCCGGAGGACTTCGGCAAGGCGGAGTCCAACCTGGGGCACGGCCAGATCGACATGATCGTGGAGCGGGCCGAACTGAAAGACCGGCTGGTCCAGGTCCTGGGGATGCTGGAGGGAGGTGTAGCCTGTGCCCTCCAACCCCTTTGGCAGGAAGAAGCGGGCCCTTCAGGAAGAAGAGGGGCGTTTGCGCAAGCGCTTGAACGAATTAAGTCGTTTGCCCACGCTCCCTGGGGTTCATCTCAGGGATGAGGTAGCCAGGATAAGGAAGCGGCTGCGCGAGCTGGGCAGCGGCCGCGGCCGGGGCGACGGGGGCGCGGCCTGGGAGAAGGTGAAGCTGGCGCGGCACGCCGACCGCCCCTACACCCTCGACTACATCAGGCTGATGTTCCCCGGTTTCATCGAGCTGCGGGGCGACCGCTGCTTCGGCGACGACCCGGCCATCGTCGGCGGTCTGGCTGCCTACCAGGGCCGCACGCTGATGGTGATAGGACACCAGAAGGGCCGAGACATCGCCAGCCGCACCCATCGCAACTTCGGCATGCCCAGGCCCGAAGGATACCGGAAGGCCCAGCGGCTGATGTCCCTGGCGGACAAGTTCGGCATACCGGTGCTGACGCTGGTGGACACACCCGGGGCCTATCCGGGAGTGGCGGCGGAAGAGCGCGGCCAGGGAGGCGCCATCGCGGCGACGCTGCTGAGGATGGCGCGGCTCGATGTCCCGACGGTAGCGATCATCATCGGGGAGGGGGGCAGCGGCGGCGCCCTGGCCCTGGCCCTGGCCGACCGGGTGCTGATGCTGGAGAACGCGGTATATTCGGTCATCACGCCCGAAGCCTGCGCCGCCATCCTCTGGAGGGATGCGGGCGAGGCCAGGCTGGCGGCCCAGACCCTGAGGATGACCTCCGCCGACCTGGAGGACCTGGAGGTGATAGACGGCGTGCTGCCCGAACCCAGAGGCGGCGCCCACCGGGACCACGAAGGCGCAGCGCGCATCGTCAAGGAAGCGCTGGAGGAGAACCTGCGCGAACTGGAGATGCTCCATCCCCATCTGCGCAAGCGACAGCGCCATGAGAAGTTCAGGAGGATGGGCGTCTGGCGCGAGAACGGCCTGACGCTGTTCTAGGTCGACCGCCCTCAGGCGGCTTCGTCGTCCTCGCTGTAGTCGTGGCTGGCGAAGAACCCGGCTATCTCGCCGGACACGATCACATCACCGAAGCGGTTTATCTCCAGCACCGCCTCCAGCAGAACCGCACCCTCTTCGGCGTTTGCCGG
The DNA here is from genome assembly GCA_964497425.1 of uncultured Gaiellales bacterium. Taxonomy (GTDB): domain Bacteria; phylum Actinomycetota; class Thermoleophilia; order BMS3ABIN01; family BMS3ABIN01; genus BMS3ABIN01. The sequence goes on along the minus strand of CAZCCR010000003.1, from coordinate 41,481 downwards.
GTTGATATGGTGCAGCAGGGTCTCGTTCAGCGCCCGGCGGAAGGCCAGGGCGGTGGTGACGATGTCGGTCAGCCCGAAGCCGACGGCTGAGCGCCGGTAGGACGCCTCCTGGGCTGCGGCGCGGGCGTCATGCAGTATGACCTGCTTCTCGTAAGCTTCCGCCCCCAGGTACTCGACGGCGCAGGCTAGCAGCTTTCCGGCGACGCTGTTGCCCATGGGAGTACGCATCATGTCCTCCAGGTCCTCCGCGACCTGTCCATGGAGGCCTTCCAGCCAGCGGCGGACGACCTCTTCGTGGTTTTCGCTCAGGGTCCTGGTTATGTCGATGGAGTTCATGGGTCAACGGGTTCCATGGCAGGAAAGCGGCTTGTTCAGCCTCCACCACTACCTCCACTACTGTTTTTTTCGGAGCGTGGGAGCAAACCTTGACAGGCTGCTTCCGGAACGGGACGGTCTAACCGGCACGCGACGCGACGCGGGCGATGAGGGCGGCGGTGGCCCCGGCGCCGATGCCGTTGCCGATGTTCACCACGGAGAGGCCGGGGCTGCAGCTCTGGAGCATGGCCAGCAAGGCAGCCTCTCCCTCCCCACCCAGCCCGTAGCCGGTGGCGGTGGGCAGCCCGATGACCGGCAGGGAGACCAGCCCGGAGACCACGGACGGAAGGGCTCCCTCCATGCCCGCGGCGACGACTATCGCGGCGGCCCCGGCCGAGACTATCTCTTCCAGGGGTACGATCAGGCGATGTACCCCGGCGACGCCCACGTCGTATGCGCGGACGACCTCACAGCCCATGGCCCCGGCCATGATGGCCGCCTGCTCCGCCACGGGGATGTCGGAGGTGCCGGCGGTCATCACTGCGACGGTTCCAAGTCCCGAGGGCGCTTCGTTGCCGGGGGTGCGGAGAACCATGACCCCTGCTTCGCGGCTGGCGGTCCCGATGATGGAGGCGAACTCCCGCTCCAGGGTCTGCCAGCCCTCGCCGTCCAGGCCGCTGACTATGGCGCAGCCGGAGGCGTCGATCATGGCCCCGCATATCTTCAGCAGCTGTCCGGTGTTCTTCCCGGGAGCGTATACGACCTCGGGGACGCCCTTTCGCGCGTGCCGGCCCGGATCCAGGCGGGCGAAGCCCTCAACGTTGTCGATGTGCGCGAGGGAAAGACGGGATTCCGCCTCTCCCACCGACAGCCGGCCGGCGGCCAGCAGCTCCAGTACCCGGCGCAGGTCCATCAGGCGGTCCCCAGCAGCTCCTGGGCGTTGCCGCCCATCAGCGCCTCCATCGCGGGGTCTGCCAGCCCCGAGTCTCTCACGTCCCCCAGGCAGTCATCGAGCTTCAGCAGCGGGTAGTCGCTGGCGAACAGTATCTTGCCGGCAGCGGGGGAGTCCATCAGCAGCCGGAATATCCCCGGGTCGTAAAGGTAGGGGTTGGCGGAGCAGTCGTAGAAGACGTTCGCCAGCTCCTGGTGGACGTCGGGCATCAGCTCGTAGAAGACCAGACCCCCGCCCCAGTGGGCGAAGATGAGCCTGAGCTCCGGGAAGCGGCGGGCGAAGCGGTATGCCTTGCCGGGTGAGGTGTAGCCCTTGCCGGGATACTGCCTGCCCACCGGTTCGCTGACGTGGATGAGCAGCGGCAGGGAATGGGCGGCGGCGGCTCCGGCGAAGGGGGCGAGAGCGTCCGTGTCGTCCAGGGCGAAGCCCTGCCCCATGGGCTTGAGCTCGCCGACGCCCCTGAGCCCCATGCCGGCGCAGCGCTCAAGCTCCTCCAGCGCCCGCGGGTGCAGCGGTGGCACGTTGGCGAACCCTACCAGGCGGTCGGGGAAGCGGGAGACGGCGTCGGCGATGTAGTCGTTGGTCCTTACATACAGGTCGAAATCGTCCCAGGCGAAGCCACAGGCCACCGCACGTTCCACGCCGCAGCGGTCCATCTCCTCCACCAGCCCCCGGGCGCTGGCCATGCGCGCGCTGCGGTCGCCATAGAGTCGCGAGAACCATTTCTGGTCACCGACGTACTTGCTCCGGTTCTCGATGATCTCCGGAGGGAAGATGTGAGTGTGGCAGTCGAATATCACGTCAGCAAAGTATAGAACGTAGCCGGTGGATACGCTACGCCCGCGGCCGCTGGCGGCCGCGGGCGTCAACAGTATGGTTGAATCGGGCTGCCTGCTAGACGGTGAGACTCAGGCTCTTGCTGCCCTCATATATCTCATAGGCCTCATCCACACCCATGTCCGCCAGGGTGATGGCCGAGATGGCGTCACACATGCGGATGGCCTCGTCCAGCGGCTTCTGGTGGATGTTGCGCCCGGTGGCATTGCCCTGGGCGCCGCTGATGTGGATCTGGTCGTGCAGCCGCTGCAGGAAGGCCTTGCTGTCGGTGGATGAGCCGCCGGCACAGACCACCCGGGTGCGACCGGCCGCCGCCACTGCTTCCTTGAAGATCTCGCTGGACTCCATACCCTCGGCCTTGGGGTAGTTCACCTTTACGAAATCAGCTCCCAGGGTGAGGGCTACGCCGGTGGCGCCGGCGATCAGGTGCGGGTCCTTCTCGTCGGCCACGGATGATCCGCGTGGATATATCCACAGCACCACCAGCAGGCCGTTGCGGTGGGCGTCGTTGACCAGCCGCGCCGCCTGCTGCAGCATCTGAGCCTCGGCGGTGCTGCCGAGATATATGGTATAGCCGACCGCCGGTATCTTCAGGCCCGAATCCTGCTTCATGGCGACGACCCTGTCCACATCGAGCCAGAGGTTGCTGAAAGGGTCCATGGTCTTGGTCTTGACCAGGTTGGTCTTGGAGTTCAGCTTGACCAGATAGGAAACATCGGGATAGTCGCCGCCGTACATGGAGACCATGCCCATCTGGGTGGCATAGACGCCGATGGTGCTGCCGGAGGCGATGCGGAACATGTGCTCGGGGTCGGCGTCGTCTTCGGGGATGGTGCCCAGCTCGTTCTCGCCGACGAAATCACCGTTCAGATGCTCGACCTTCTGGTCGCCGGCGAAGAGCATCAGCCGGCCGGTACCTTTGGTCATCAGCATGAAATTGTCCAGATACTCTTCCCGCATGGATGAAGGTACATCCAGCGGCACCTTGATGTCGTTCCTGTCAATCATGGTCAACTCCTTTTTGCCTGCATTGTCAGGGTTAATATCTTATGTTCGCGGGCCGGGTTTCTCAACCCCCGGCGCCAGGCCATGCCCGGTTCCTATATAATGTTCGGGTTCGCGGCGCAGGGTGTTCGGGTTCGCGGCGCAGGGCCGGGCGGCGCGAGCGGCGGCCGGGCCCCGGGGAAAGGAGAGATAACGGTGAGGGAAAAAGCTGAAGCAGCGCGGGCGGCGTCACTGGATCTGGCCACTCTGCCCACGGCGGAGAAGAACGGCGCTCTCGAGGCCATGGCTGCCGCGCTTACCGACAATATGGACGCCATAGCGGAGGCCAACGCCGCCGACGTGGGCGCCGGCCGCGAGAAGGGCCTCTCCAGCGCCATGCTGGACCGCCTCCTTCTCGATCAGGACAGGGTCGGGCTGATGGCCGCCAACCTGCGGGCCATGGCCGGGCTGGACGATCCCGTTGGCACGGTGATCCGGGCCTGGACCGCCCCCAACGGCATGGAGATGTCACGGGTGCGCACCCCCATCGGCGTCATCGGCATCGTATACGAGGCCCGGCCCAACGTTACCACCGACACCGCCGGCCTCTGCATCAAGGCCGGCAACGCCATCATCCTCCGGGGCGGCTCCGAGGCCATCCGTTCCAACACGGTGCTGGCGCGGCTGATGTCCGAAGCCGGCGTCGCCGCCGGCCTGCCGGAGGGCTCCATCCAGTTCGTCGAGACCACGGACCATGAGGCGGTCACCGAGCTGCTGGGCCTGGCGGGGCTGATCGACCTCATAATCGCCCGCGGCAGCCACCGGCTGATCAAGGCGGTGAGCGAGGCCTCGAAGATACCGGTGATGAAGCACTACCGGGGCATGTGCCACGTCTATGCCCATGAGGCCGCCGACATCGCCATGGCTGTTGATATCATCGAGAACGCCAAGTGCAACCGTCCCAGCACCTGCAACTCCACGGAGACGGTTCTTGTGGATGCCGCCATCGCTGCGGAGCTGCTGCCGCCTCTGGCGGAGAAGCTGGGGGCAGCCGGCGTCGAGGTGAGGGCCGACGAGCGGGCCAGGGAAGTCGTCCCTGCCTGGGAAGAGGCCACGGAGAAGGACTGGGACACGGAACACCTGGACCTCATCCTCTCGCTCAGGGTGGTGGACGGCTTCGACCAGGCCATCGAGCATATCCGCAGGCACCACTCGGGGCTGGCGGACGCCATCGTCACCGGCGACGAGGAGGCCGGCGAGCGCTTCCTGGCCCTCATCGACAGCGCCGCCACCTACTGGAACGCCTCCACCCGCCTCACCGACGGACTGCCCTTCGGCACCGGTCCCGCCAGCGGCATCAACACCGACAGGGTCTACCCCCGCGGCCCCATGGGCATAGAGGAGATGACCGGCTCCCGCTTCGTCATCCGCGGCTCGGGACAGGTGCGCGGCTAGTCGTGTCACCACGTGCGGCCGGGCCGCAGCCCACAGGCCCCCCCACCCATGGTCTTCATGGATGACCGCCCGGCGGCGGACAGGGGCCGGCCACGTCCTGTCCCGGTAATCATTCCCCGCCCCCTTTCACCATAGACGGCATAGACGGCCGCCCGGCGGCGGACAGGGGCCGGCCACCCGGGTCCTTAATCGTCTATCCACAGCGTCCGATAACAGAATGGTGGGGGAAATCCCCCCAGGGGGACCGGGCCGGAGGCGATTCCCGGATCCCCCAGGGCTATCCGACAGGGACATGAGGTTGTTCACGTCTATCAGGCGCAGGGTGGGGAGCCGCCTGCAGCACAAGCTGATGCTGCTGGTGCTGGCGGTGGTGTCGGTCATCGTCCTCATCCCTTCCGTTGTGGGCATCCGCGCCAGCATCATCGACGAGCGGGTGGATCGCGAGGTCGAGGAACACAGCAAGGCCCTCATCGACACCCAGGAGATGGAGCATGCCATCCGCCGCGAGCAGCTGGCAGTGGATTCCCTCGCCTTCGCCGGCGACAGCGCTGCTGTGGACGAGTTTGCCACCGCTCGCGACGACCTGGAACGGGCCCACTCTGCCGTTCTCGCCCAGGCCGCAAGGGACATCCGCCACAGCGACGAGCAGGCGGATGAGATACAAGAGTTGCTGGAGACCTGCCGTGATGACCACGAAGCCATTGGCGAGACCTTTACCGGAATCATTGTCCCCCTCTTTGAAAGCGACCCCTCCTCGCCCCAGCTCCGTTCCCGGGCTGTCGCCCTCGAAGACGAGACAGAAGCGCTTAATGGCAAGATCAGAGAGATAGAAGGATTCTTCCAGGAAGAGACGGCGGATGCGCGGAATGAGCAGGCGAAGGCGGTCACCGCTACCCGGACGGCGACCTGGGTGTCAACAGTCATCGCCGTTATCCTGGGACTGGTCCTGGCCTGGTTCTTCTCTCGCAGGTTGACCAGGCGCGTGATGAGACTGAAACGGGCGGCGGGCGAGATGGCGGGCGGGTCGCTCGACAGCAGGGTAGATGTCGGGGGGTACGACGAGCTGGCCCGGCTGGGAGCGTCTTTCAACAGCATGGCAGAGAGCCTGGAACAGGGCAACCGCACCCTGGAGGAGACCGAGGCCCGCACCCGCGCCATCCACCAGAGCCTCTCTGACGGCATCATCATTCTGGGCAAGGATGGGAAGATCACCTCGGTGAACCCCGCCGCCGAAGTGGCGCTGGGGCGGCCGGTGACGGAACTGGAGGGCAGGCACGGGACCGGTGTCCCCGAACTGGACCGCGTCCTGGCGGCCCCGCCCAGGAGCCAGGCGGAGATGGTCAGGTGCTGGGTGGAGAAGCAGTGCACCCACCCGGACTGTCCTTCCTACGAGAGCGAAGACCGCCGCTGCTGGCTCCAGTGCGGCACCCACTGCTACAACCAGATCCAGGGGACCTTCCGCCAGAAGCGTGACGCCTGTGAGCGCTGCGACGTGTTCAAGGCCAATGCGGTCATCGAGCTTGAGGCTGTCGCCATCGGCGAAAAGTATTTCGACATCGTAGTCTCGCCGCTACTGGACGACCAGGGGCAGGATGAAGGACGCACCATCGTGCTGCGCGACATCACCGGCGCCAAACAGGCCGGTGAGGATATGGCGGCCCTGGATTCCCTGGGGCGCCGGTTGACCGCTTCCATGAAACGTGAGGAGATACTCGAAGCCATTATCGAAAGCGCCCTGGAAGCATTGCCGGCGGAGGGAGCGGTCATCCACCTGCGTGAGGGACAAGGCATGCGTCTGGCGCTTGAGCGGGGGCTGCCGGCGACGGTGGTTGAGGAGGAACGGTACCTGGAAGACAGCGGTTCCTGCTGCAGCAAAAGGCCCTGCAATGACAGCAAGGTCGAGCTGATCGATGACCTGCAGCAGGACGGCAGGGCTCACGCCGCTGCGGCTGCCGCCGGGCTGCACTCGTATCTGCGGGCGCCGCTGGTCTCGAAAAGGCGGGTCATCGGCTCGCTGACGCTGGTATCGGGCAGGACAGGCGCTTTCAGCCGGCGCCACGCCGGCCTGCTGGCGGTGATGGGGGATCGCGCCGGCCTGGCCCTGGCCAACCAGGAGCTATTCGATAATATCAGTCGCGCCAAGACAGAATGGGAGACCACCTTCGATTCCGCCGGTGAGGGCATCATGGTCGTCAACGACGACCACAGGATCACACGCCTCAACCGTACGGCGGCGGAGATGCTGGGAGGCAGCGTGGAAGAGATCACCGGACGCAATTGCCATGAGCTGGTCCACCATACCGGAGAACCACCGGACGACTGTCTGATGCGGGCGGCCCGTCACGCGGAAGGCAGCGCCCGCGGCGAGGAGGAGACGGCGGACGGCCGCACCCTGGAGGTGATGGTGGACATCATCCGCGACGGAGACGGCAAGGCAGAGGGATCCATCCATTTCCTGCGCGACATCACTGAGGACAAGCGCCTGAGGCAGCAGCTGCAGCAGTCGGAGAAGATGGTCTCCGTGGGGCAGCTGGTGTCCGGCGTAGCCCACGAGATCAACAACCCCCTCACGGGCATAACCGGCTACGCCCAGCTGCTGGCGATGAAGGACCTGCCGGCGGAGGTGAGGAAGGATATCGAGAGCATCAGCCATGAGGCGGACCGTGCCGCCCGCATCGTCCGCAACCTGCTCTCCTTCGCCCGGGAACACAAGCTGGAAAGGAAGCAGGTACAGGTAAACAGTATCGTCGCGGAGACTCTGGAGCTGAAGGCTTACGATCTGAAAGTGAACAACATCGAAGTGAAGACGGACCTGGCGGCGGACCTGCCCGTGACCTGGGCCGATCCCCACCAGTTGCAGCAGGTGTTCCTGAACCTGATATCCAACGCCGAGCAGGCCATGCTGGCAGAGAACAGCGGCGGCTGCCTGAGGGTGAACACCGGTCTGGACGGCGGCCGGATATGGATATCCTTCGCCGATAACGGGTCGGGTGTGCCTGAGGAGATAAAAGCCCGTATCTTCGATCCCTTCTTCACCACCAAGGGCGTAGGCAAGGGGACCGGCCTGGGCCTTAGTATCTGCTACGGCATCATGCAGGAACACGGCGGCGATATCCGGCTCGGGAAGGCTGAGGGCGGCGCAGAGTTCGTGGTAGAAGTGCCGGTGGTTTCGAATAGCGAGACGGAGGGCGGTGGACAACAGCCGGGCACCCTGCGCCCGGACAGCGCCAGGACGGGCCGGATACTGCTGGTGGACGACGAGGCGGTCATCCGCGACATGCTGGCCAGGACCCTGTCGCGCTCCGGGCATATGGTGGAGACCGCACGTAACGGCAGGGTGGCGCTGCGCATGCTGACGCAGGAACATTATGATTGCATCGTCAGCGATGTCAGGATGCCGGATATGGACGGGGCGGCACTGCACCGGGCCATCCGCGAGCGGGACTCTGAACAGGCAGGCAGGTTCATATTCATCACCGGCGACACGGTGAACCCCGGCACCCGGGAATACCTCGAGCAGGTTGACAACCCCCGCCTGGCCAAGCCATTCAGTTCGGGTGAACTGCTGCAAGAGCTGGAGAGGATCCTGAGCCGCAACTGACGCCGCCTGGTTCTGCTTGGCCCGTTCGTTATTCCCGCCCCGGTTGAGCTATAGATACAATCGGGAATATCCTTGTGACAGACCAAAACGACCCCCTTCTGGCCGCCTCGCTGATCTGCGTGGCGCCCGCGCGGCGACGAGGCGCGAACACCGGCGAAAGGAACAGCGTCGAGCCATGGGAGCAGGCAGACTCAGAATCCTGGCGGTAGAGCCATACTTCGGCGGCTCGCACCGCTACTTCCTGGAGGGGCTCAGCCGCCACAGTCGACATGAGGTCACCGTTCTCAGCCTTCCGGCCCGATACTGGAAATGGCGCATGCACGGCGGCGCCGTCACCCTGGCCCGGGAAGCTCTGGGCCTGGGTGGTGGGTTCGACCTCATCTTCGCCTCCGAGATGCTCAACCTGCCCAACTTCCTGGCCATGGCCCGGCGGCGCCTGGGCGCCGCGCCGGTGGTGCTCTATTTCCACGAGAACCAGGCCACCTATCCCATGCCGCCCATGGAGAAGCGCGACCTGACCTATGCCTATATCAACTGGGCCTCGCTGATGGCTGCCGACGCCGCCTGGTTCAACTCACGATACCACCTGGAGGAGTTCTTCGAAGAGCTGCCGCGGCTGCTGAAGCACTTCCCCGACTACCAGAACCTCGACAGCATAGCCGCGGCCCGTGAGAAGAGCGCCGTGATGGAGCCCGGCCTGGACCTGGCGGCGCTGGACCGGTACGAGAGCGGAAAGGAGAACATGCCGCGCATCCTCTGGAACCACCGCTGGGAGTATGACAAGGACCCGCGGGCCTTCTTCGGGGCGCTGGAGCGGGTGAAGAGGGAAGGAGTCGTCTTCGAGCTGGCGCTGGCGGGCCGGAACCCGAGACAGGAGCCGGAAGAGTTCCTTCAGGCGCGGAGGCGCTTCCGGGATGAGATAGTCCATTTCGGCTTCCTCTCCACCTTCAGTGACTACGCGCGGCTGCTATGGAGCAGCCACATCGCCGTCTCCACCGCCCGTCACGAGTTCTTCGGCATGGCGGCGGCGGAGGCTATGAACTGCCGCTGCCACCCTCTGCTGCCGGACCGGCTCAATTATCCTGACCTGGCACGGAGATCGGAGGCGTTCCTCTACCGCGATGAAGACGAGCTGGCCGGGAGGCTGGCGCTGTTGCTGGGTGACACCGGGCTGCTGGAGGGTGATGAAGCCCGCCGCCGGGCTGTCCGCTTCGACTGGTCCCGGCGGGCGCCGCTGTTCGATACCGCCTTCGAGGCGGTGGCGCAGGGCTGTGCCTGAAGGCGGTGGCCGCTGGAGCCGGCCTTACGGCACCACGTCGATGCGGCCGGTGTCGTCTTCCGCTTCCATGACGCCGATGCGTGCGGCGACTATAGCCTCAGCGTCCCTGAGCGCATCCTCCAGCTCGTCGGCCTTCCCCGGCGGGCAGGAGATCAGCAGACCGCCGGAGGTCTGGGCGTCCGCCAGCAGCAGCCGCTCCGCCTCGCTGATGCCGGGGTCGAAGTTGACGAAAGCATTGACATATTTCAGGTTTCTGACCGTTCCGCCCGGAGCTATCTTCAGGTCGGCGTCGATGAGGTCGCGGGCGGCTGAGAGGATCGGTACGGCGCGGGCGTGCATCCTGGCCCCGACCCCGCTGGCACGTGTCATCTTGCCCATGTGCCCCAGCAACCCGTAGCCGGTGATGTCTGTGCAGGCGTTTACTCCTACCCGCACCATGGCCTCGGAGGCCGACCGGTTGAGGGTGGTCATCACTTCCACCGCCCTCTCCACCACCGGCGCCGGCGCCACGCCGTGCTTGATGGCGGTGGTGATGATGCCCAACCCCAGAGGTTTGGTGAGGAAGAGTACGTCCCCTACCTGCGCCGTGGAGTTGTAGATGATATCGGCGGGGTCGATGACGCCGGTGACGGAGAGGCCGTATTTGGGCTCCTTGTCGTCAACCGTATGGCCGCCGATGATGTCGATCCCCGCCTCGCGCGCCTTGTCGATGCCCCCCTGCAGGATGCGGGTGAGGACGCCCAGGGGCAGTTCCCTGGTGTGGAAGCCTACGACGTTGAGTGCGAACAGCGGCCTGGCGCCCATGGCATATATGTCGCTGAGGGCGTTGGCCACGGCGATGGCGCCGTAATCGCAGGGGTCGTCCACTACCGGCGTGAAGTAATCGACGGTCTGGATGATGGCCTGTCGCTCGCCGATGCGATAGACGGCGCAATCATCGCCGGTGCTCAGGCCCACCAGCACATCGGGGTCGGTGACCGGGGGCAACTCCTTCAGAACGGCCTGCAAGTCCGACGGACTTATCTTGCACGCTCAGCCGGAGCCGTGGGCCAGTTGTGTCAGACGGATCTCCTCCCGGCTCAAGGTCTCACTCCTCGCTTCACACTTCCATCGTGTTTCAGGACTCCTCGCACTCTACCATCGGCCCGGTTTCTTTTCCAGGAGTCCACCGGGGACGGCCATAGGCCTGGCGGCTGCCGATGACGGACGCCCGCAGCCTGCCGGGATCAGCCTCCGGCCAGGTCCCAGACCATGCGCAGCGCCGCCGCTGCTATCAGCAGCGCCAGCACACGTCTGAGGGTGGTCCGGCGCGTCGACTGGGAAATATACCCGCCTGCCTGGGCTCCGGCCAGGGCTCCCGCCACCAGGAAGAGCGCCGGCAGGTATTCAACCTGGCCGGTGAGTGCTTTGCCCAGGCTGCCTGCGATGCCGGCGAGGAACACCACGCCCAGGGAGCTGCCGATGGTGGTGCGGGTCGGTATCCTCAGGACATACAGCATCACCGGGATGATGATGAAGGCGCCGGTCTGTCCCACCAGGCCGCCGATGAAACCGAGGAAAAGGAAGACCCCCGCTGCCAGGCCGCGATTGAAACGGACCGCCGCCGCAGGCGGCTCGCTTTCCGGCTCCCGTTTGGGCAGGAACATCAGCGCCGACGCCACCAGGGCCATGGCGGCGAATACCCCCATCAACAGGTCCGCCGAGACGCGGCTGGAGAGCAGGGCACCGGCCAGGGCGGCTGCCGCCGTGCTGAGGCCGGCCCAGAGCACCAGCGCCCGGTTGACATGTTTGAAGCGCCGGTGAACGATCACGCCCGAGCCGGTGGCGAAGAGGCTCTGGACCACGGTGAGACCCGCCACCGCCTTCATGCCCAGGTCCCCCACACCCAGCCAGGGCGGCAGGTAAAGGAGCAGCGGCGCCATGATGATGCCGCCGCCGATGCCCAGCCAGCCGGAGAAGAAGCCACCCACCAGGCCCAGCGCCGTCAGCGTCAATGCCAGCGGGACCGTCAAGGGCCGGTCGGCTCCTTCGATACGCCCGTTCTTCTCACGGCTTGAGCCTCAACGCCAGCCAGGTGGTCTCGGCGGAGAGGGCGAGGGCGGTGGTGTAGGCCAGCGCCTCTTCCAGGGTGCGGCCGGTCACGTAGCAGCCGTGGCCCCGGGCCATGACGGCTGGGCGGGTCTGCAACAGCTGTGGAGCTTCATCCGTCATCGCTTCCGGCGCCAGCACCGGTATTTCCTTCAACAGCACCGCTCCCTCCACGTCCAGGGGCTCGATGCTTCCCATCACCAGGGAGAGGGCGACGGCATGGGCGGGATGGGCGTGGATCACGGCGCCGGCGGGGGTGAACCGATAGACCAGCTGATGGAGGGAGACGTCCATGGAGGCGTCGCTGGTGATATGGTCCGGCTCCTCACGCAAGGGGATCTCTATGACATCGGACGGCTGCAGCCGGCCAAGCGGTGAGGAGTGGGCGGTTATCAGCAGCCGTCCCTGGTGGCGGAGGCTCATGTTGCCGCCGCGGCTGGAGACGAGGCCGCGGGCCGCCAGCTCCCGGCCGGCCAGGCGGAAATGTTCCAGGACAGTATCCATGATACCTTTTCAGCCAATCATTCGCCCCGACCGGTCCTTTCCCCTGTTTTGCCAGCGCCGCCTAAGGGGCCCGGCGGCTCAGGCCTCACCGGCGAGCAGTTCGACCGTATGCACAACCCGGGCGCCGGAGCCGCCGCGGCGCAGCACGTCGGTGAGATGTGAACGGCAGCCGGGACAGCCGGTGGCGACGATGTCGGCGCCGGTGGCGGCGATGGCCCGCGCCCTCTTCCTGCCGATGGCCAGGGCCGTGTCGTAGTAACGCAGACTGTAGAGACCGCCACCGCCGCAGCAATCGCCGGCGCCGTTCGGCTCGACGAACTCGATGCCGGGGACGCGCCTGAGCAGTTCCCTGGGCTCGGCGGTGATACCCAGGCCCCAGCGCAGGTGGCATGGGTCGTGCCAGGTCACCCTCATCCCGCGACCGCCCCCCACCGCCTCGCCGGCGGTGTCGAAGACGGCGTCAGCCGCGGGGGCCTTCAGCCGGGCCAGGAAGAGGTGGATATCCTCGACCCGGCCGGCCATCTCCTCCGCGCCGGTGTTGCCGGGCCCCAGCAGCCGCGGCAGCTCCTTCCCCAGCGCCAGGGCGCAGGATGAGCAGGCGGTGACGATGGCGTCGGCCTCGATACCAGAGAGGAGGGCGAGGTTGTGCGCTGCCATCTCCCCGGCCGTTTCCAGGTCGCCCATGGTCAGGAAGGGAAGGCCGCAGCAGCGCAATCCCCGCGGCGTGATGACCTCGTAGCCGGCGCGGTTCACTGCTTCGACCAGAGCCAGGCCGGTGGCTGGATAGAAGAGATTGGTGGCGCAGCCGGGGAACAAGACCACGCGGCCGCTGGCGCCGGCGGGGGTGGAGCGTTCCGGCAGCAGCTCCGAAAGGGGTCTTGTCCTGGGGCGGGGGAAGGAGCGCCTGGCGCCGTCGCGCCACCAGGGCAGCAGGCGGCCGCCGGGAGCCCTGGCGTAGGCGGCCTGCTGCAGGGCTGTGAACAGGCGCGCGGCGTATGGCGGCACACCCTCTTCGCTGCCCAGGAACCGGTGGGCGGTGGCACGCTCCAGTCTGCCGCCAGCCCCGGCCGGCTCCAGAAGGTTCCTGACAGCGGCGAAGACAGCGCTGATACTGATGCCGCTGGGACAGACGGACTCACAGGCGCGGCAGCCGATGCAACGGGCGATATGGTCCGCAAGGCCGCGGGTCGGCTCCGACCCGCCGGCCAGCAGTGATTCCACCAGCGCCAGCCGCCCCCGGGCCACCATACCCTCCTGTCCGCTCTGACGGAAGGTGGGGCAGACCTCCATGCAGGCGCCGCAGCGTACGCAGTGAAAGACCTGTTCCCGCCACTCCTCGTTTTTCCCGCCGGCGCTCATGTCTTTATTGTAGGGCATCGCCCCCCGCCATGTAGTTTCCCGGCGCCGCTTCGGATACAATCTGCGGCATAGCATGAAAGGGCAAACAAAACCGCCGCGTGCGCGTAGCCGGCCAGAGGCACGGCTGCTCCTCGCCATCATCATCCTTGCCGCCGCGCTGGTACGGCTGGCCTTCCTCACCCGCACCAGCCTCATCTTCGACGAACTCTACAACATCATGGTGGACCGGCTTTCCCTTTCCGACCTGATGCGCGAGGCGCTGGCCGCCGGCCACCCTCCCCTCTACTACCTGCTGGCCCGGGTATGGTATCTGGCGGGCACCGGCGAGTTCTGGGCCCGCTCCCTGTCGGTGGCGGCCGGGCTTTTGACCGTGCTGCTCACCTACGCCCTGGGGCGGGAACTGTTCGAGCGGCGCACGTCGCTGCTGGCGGCGGCGCTGGCCGCCTTCTCCCCCTTCCTGGTCTGGTACTCGCGCACGGTCATCTACTATTCCTGGGTGGCGCCCCTGGCGCTGCTCTCCCTCTACTTCCTGGTGCGATCTGCCCGCCGCGGCGGCCTCTGGAACTGGCTGGGCTATCTGGCGGCCACGGTGGCGGTGTTCCTGGTCTATTTCTACGCCGCTGCCATCCTGCTGGCGGGGCTGCCGCTATACTGGCTGCTGCGGGACGGCCGGCGCAGCAGCCGGGCCGCCTGGCTCCTGTCACAGGCCGCTCTCCTGCCCGCCGTCCTCCTCTCCTATTATTTCAGCAGGCAGGCAACCTCCGCTGACGTCACCGGCCTGGGATGGCCGCGGCTCGACCAGCTGAAGAACCTGGCCAAGGGGCTGGCGGCGGCGCCGGCCGTCCTGATGGGAGGCGAACAGGTCGATATCACGGCCGGCGGCTGGCTGGCCGTGCGCTGGCTGGCGCTGCTGGCCCTGCTGCTGACGGCTGCCGTTGTGGCCGTCCTGGCGTCCCGTGGCCTGAGAGAGCGTTTCCTCACCCGCGAGTCCGTGGCCCTGGCGGTGTTCGTCGTGTTGATGACCGTCCTGCCCCTGGCCGTGCAGTATGTGCGGATAGGCTCGATGCTGGGCCGGTACTATATCTGGGCCGTGCCGCCGCTGATGCTTCTCATCGCCTTCATCATCGAACGGGCGCCGGGAAGGCTGTTCTATCCGCTGTCTGCGGTCACGCTCCTGCTGCTGCTTGCAGTGAGCGTGGCGGGCTACGGCCACCGCGCCGACTCCGACTGGCGGACGATCATGGCGATGGTAAACGCCGGCAGGGAGGAAGGCGACGCCATGCTCTGCTTCCATGTGCACCAGTGTGAGATAGCCGCCGGGTATTATATGGAGGAGCCCATGCCTGTTCATGGCGGTTTCCTCGGCGGACCGGATGAAGTCTTCTTCATGCCCGCGGGCGAGGCCTGGGACGGCTACGCCAGCGGCTACTGGGCCGGCACCGGCGCCACGCCGGCGCTGAAGGGCGGGGAGGTCTCCGCCCGTCTCGCAAGCGACCTGGCCGGCGCCCGCAGGCTCTGGGTGGTCTCGGGCGATATCTGTCCTCAGTATCCGGGCATCTGCGATTACCTGGACGGCTCCTGGCGGCAGGTGGACCGGTGGCAAAAGGACTTCGTCACCGTCAGGCTCTACCAGCGGCGGGAATGACGACGGCCGGCGCTGTCTCCCCTCAGCTCCATTGCCGCCTGTTCCGGGGCCACGGTGTTGACCCAGACGCCGGCGCCCATCTCCAGCCCGCCGGGGATGGTGATGCGCGGCACGATCTCCAGGTGCCAGTGATAGGGGCGCGACTCGCCGTGAAGAGGGTAGGTATGTATCCAGTAATTGAAGGGCGGGTCGCCCAGGCGCGTGCGGTACCGTTCCAGCAGGTCCGTCATCAGCTCCGCCATGGCCTCCAGGTCTCCACACTCCTCGAAGCGGGGCTGGTGGCCGCGCGGGACTATCCAGCATTCGTAGGGCAGGCGCGAGGCGAAGGGACAGAAGGCGATGAAGCTGTCATTGGCGGCGACGACCCGCGCCCCGGCTCTCTCCTCATCGGCGATGACATCGCACATCAGGCAGGGCGCCCGCCCGGACCACTCCAGCTCGAAGCCGGCCAGTTCCTCGTCTATTTCAGGCGGGATGAAGGGCAGGCCGAAGAGCTGCGAATGCGGATGCTCCAGGGAGGCAGCGCCTGCGGCCTTGTGGTTGCGGATGATGTGCACGTACTCCACCAGGGCGTCGCTCCTGTGCGCCTGGATGCGGTCGCGATACATCCTCAGCATGTCCAGCACCTGGCTCTCGCCCATCTGCCAGGGTGTGAGGTTGTGGAAGGGCGAATCGACGATGACCTCGTGGAATCCGTCCGCCGGCCGCCGCGCCGGGTTCTGCGCCGGTTCCTTCTCCCGGGCGCGGCCGGACGGAGCCAGGATGGGGTACTTGTTGGGGAAGACGCGGATGGTCCAGCCGGGGCAGTCGCAGCCCTCGCCCTCACGGCAGGCGCATATCTCCGCCGGGGTCTGATGCTCCTTCCCCTCACAGAAGGGGCAGTCCTCCCGCTGGCGCCCCTCTTCGGACCTGGCGGCTACGGGAGCGTGCGGCCGCCTGACGCGGCCCGCGGCCAGGATGACCCACTTGGATGTGACGGGGTCCCGCCGCAGCTCCGGCGGTGGGAAGCGGTCAGTCATGGCTCCCGGACCAGGGCTCCAGGGTCCAGAGGCCCGTTCCCTCGTCCAGGGCGATATTGTAGGAGCGGCCGTCGTGGCAATGGACCTGGAAGAAGGTCTTCCTGCCCCTGGTCTTCTCCGACTCCTCCTGCCACTGCTTCTTGATGCTGAGGATGGTCAGGCGCCTGCCATCCAGCTCGAAGGAGCGCGGTTTTTCGTCCTTCTTGTAGCCCGAATGGGAGTGGACCGTTATGGTCTTGCCGGAAGGCTCGTCTCTCCCGGCGCTGTCGCCGTCCGGCGTTTCCGTGTTCGTCTTTTCCTCAGCCATGGCGTGTCTCCATCCTCTCATTATATATACCCTGATAACAATTATGGAGACAGGGGGGAAATCCCTTTCACCCGGCGCCGCCGTGGCTCTGACGGGGACAGAATGCGCCCGCCCTCCTCTCTTGCGGTATGCATCAACCGGCAGGCTCCGGGCCGCGGGCGCCCCTCACCGTCGCCGCCAGCATCAAGGCCGCCGCCAGCCCGGTGGCGGCGCCGAAGGCGAAGGGCGCCCGCGGCCCCGCCAGGTCCCAGAGCAGGCCGGCGATCAGGCTGGAGAAGAAGGTGACGATACCGGTGACCGTCTGGAAGAGACCCAGGGCGCCTCCACGCGAATCCGCCCGCGACAGGTCTGAAACATAAGCCTTTCCCACACCCTCGGTCATGGCCATGTAGCCGCCATAGAGCGCGAAGAGGGGCCAGACCACCGCCGGGGACCGGGCCAGGGCCAGTCCCAGGTAGACCACGGCGAAGAGGAGGAAGCCGCCCACCAGCAGCCGCCGGCGGCCGATCCGGTCGGAGAGGGAGCCGGCGGGCATGGAAAGGGAAGCATAGACAAGGTTGAAGACTACGTAGGCCAGCACGGTGACGAAGGCGGAGAGGCCCAGGTCGCGGGCGCGCAGGATGAGGAAGGCGTCTGTGGAGTTTCCCAGGGCGAAAACGGCTGCGGCGAGGAGGAAAGCCTTGTACCGGCGGTCCAGCGCCGGGAGGGAGCGCCAGGGATGCTCCCGCGCCTTTGTGCGATGCCTGTGCTCCCGCACCAGGAAGAGGCTGGCGACGCCCAGGGCGGCGGGGACGGCCGAGAGCAGGAATATGAGGCGGAACCTCTCTCCCAGCAGGCCGATGGCCGCCAGTGCCAGCAGGGCTCCCAGGGCGGCGCCGGCGGTATCCATGGCGCGATGGAAGCCGAAGGCGCGTCCCCTTGCCTCCACTGCCGCCGAATCGGCGATGAGGGCGTCCCGTGGTGCGGTGCGGACGCCCTTCCCCACCCGGTCGCCGAATCGGAGCGCCAGCACCGCCGGCCAGGAGAAGGCGGCGGCCATCAGTGGTTTGGCCACTGCGGATATACTATAGCCGCCCACCACAAGGGGCCGCCGCCGGGGGATGCGGTCCGAGAGCTGTCCTGAAAACACTTTCAGCAGGCTGGCGGTGCTCTCGGCGACTCCCTCGATCAGGCCCACGACGGCGAAGGGCGCTCCCAGGACCGAGGTGAGGAAGAGGGGGACCAGCGGATAGATGATCTCGCTGGACAGGTCGGTGAGGAAGCTGGTTATGCCCAGCACCACCACGTTGTGGCCTATGCCGCGCCGTTGTGGCTCCGGCCCGCTATCGGGGCGGCGTGCCGGCATGCTCCAGGATGTGGATAAGCTGCTGCTGGGTCTTCTCGCCGTAAGGCAGCTCCCGCATCTTCCTCACCGCCGCGGCAATATCGTAGTCGGCTCGCTTCAGTTCCACGCGGCCGTCCTCGAGGATGGCATAACTGGCGCGGGGGATGCCGTCCCGCGGCTGGCCGACGCTGCCTACGTTCACCAGCAACCGCTGGCCGAACTCGCGGATGAAGGGCCGGTGGGAATGTCCTGTCAGCACGATGTCCGTGCCCGCCGCCTCCATCTCGCCGGCAAGCTCCGCCGCCGGCGTGTCGGGGGTGAGGTATTTGAAAAGATGGTCGCTGGGCGCGGCGTGCACCGCCAGCACCGGCCTGCCTCCGGACTCCATCACCAGGCTGGTCGGGGCCTCCCCCAGGAAGCCCAGTTCCCCATCGCTGAGGACCTGCCACATATATTCGCGCGTCTCGACGGAGAGGTGCCTGAAGGCCTCGCCACAGGCGCAGTCCACACGGAAGGCTACTGCGTTGTCGTGATTGCCCCGCACGCGGTGGACGTTCCCCCGGCGGAAGTATTCTATGCAGGGCGAGGGGTCGGGGCCGTAATCGACGATATCGCCCAGGCAGATGACCGCGTCATGGGGCTCATCGATGGCCGCCAGGGCGTCGGAGTTGGCGTGTATGTCCGACAGCACCAGGTACCTCATCAGGCAAATATATCACAGGCCCGGGTTGCGTTTATCCGCATCGCCGCCGGCTCTGGTCGCCGCCGGGATGGCCGTCCCTACTGCTCCCTGGCGTAGTGGATGATCATCTGGTCCGTAAGCCACTCCACCGGGGCGCGGTCGTCGGTGAGGATGACGCCTCCCGGCTCCACCACGTCCATCTCCGCCAGTGCCCGCGAAGCCAGGCCGGCGACGTCGGTGGGCATGGTGCCGGTCCGCGACCCGAGATCCTCCGGCCGCGACGGGGAGCGGGTGGCGACCACCATCTGGTTATAGATGCCACCCGGAAAGGAATACACCACCGGGAAGACGGAGCGCATGGTGGCGGCGATGGCGCCGGCCAAGGCGTCGTCTCCGGGGACCTTGCCCACGTTTATCATCACCGTACCGTCTTCATCCAGGTGGTCGGCCACCTCCCGGAAGAACTCCTGCGTGGTCAGGTAGAAGGGGATATAGGGCTGGCGGTAGGCATCCACCGCTATCAGGTCGTAGGAGTCGTCACTGGTCCGGAGGAAGGGCCTGCCGTCGGCCACGTGGACCGTCAGCCGCGGGTCGTCCATGGCGAAGAAGTCCCGGCCGGCGCGCACCACGTCCGGGTCTATCTCGACGCCGTCGACGCTGACACCGGGATAGTAGTGGATCAGTTCGCTGGCGATAGTGCCGCCGGCGCTGCCGATGTTGAGGACGCGCCGGGGAGGCTGGCCGCTGCCGAACCAGGGGGCAAGCAGGAAGTAGTCCCAGTAGGCTCCCGTGAGCATCTCATCCGGGTCGTAGACCGAATGGACGGCCCAGCCCTCGTTGAGCTTGAGATAGCGGGTGCCGTCTCGCTCGACCACCTGGATGTAATGGTAGGGGGATTCGGTCTCGAAGATAGTGAGCGGATCGGGCTTGATGGCCCCCTGGGGGACCAGGAGCGCCGCTGCGATGAGCAGCGGCGCACTCCCGTAAAGGCGGGAGCCGCCGCCGGTCGCCAGGCCCAGCACTGCCGCCGCCGCCAGGGCCGCGGCGAAGAGCAGCATGGTGTTGCGTGTTCCCAGCCAGGGGATGAGCAGAAGCACCGGCAGGAAGGTGCCGATGATGCTGCCGATGGTGGACAGGGCGTACATGCCGCCGGCTATGTTGCCGGCGGTCTCCACGCCGGTGACGCGCAGGCGGATGGCGAAGGGCGAGATCATCCCCAGCATGGTCACCGGCAGAGCGAAGAGCAGGATGGTGACGGCGAAGGAGCCGAGGAAAGCGCCCGCCGAGACCTGGGCGATTCCCTCAATGGCCAGGCCCATCACCGGCCGGGCGATGAAGGGCAGCACCGCGATCATCACCGCCGCCGCCAGGGCGATATGGTACAGCAGCCCGGGCTCGGGGCGCCGGTCGGCCAGGCGGCCGCCGAGGAAGTAGCCGACGGTGAGGTAGACCAGGATCAGGCCGATGAGGTTGGCCCAGATGAAGAGCGAGTTGCCGAAGAAGGGAGCCAGCAGCCGCGACGCCGACATCTCCGTGGCCATGATGGTCATACCACCGGTGAAGACCAGCAGATAGAGGGCGGCGGCCGCCATCTAGCCTGTCAGCTCCCGTCGGCGCTGGTCCGGCTCGCCGCCCGCGCCCGCTCCGCCTCCGCCCGCTCCACCTTCGTAAGTGCCAGGCCCGCTCCTGCCTCCGCCAGGCCCGCTCCGGCCCGCGCCCGCTCCGCCTCCGAAGGCACCCGCACGATATATTCCCGCTACACGCTTCTCGACAGTCGTCCTGATGTTGCGCCGCACCAGGGAGCGAAGGGGCCGGCGCACCGGCGGCAGCAGTATCAGCAGGCCGGCGGCGTCGGTGAGATAGCCGGGTGTCAGCAGCAGTAACGCCCCCGCCAGCACCAGGGCGCCGTCGATGAGGGGATCGGCGGGCATGACGCCTTCCCTGACATCCCTGCGGATGCGGCTGAAAGCCCCGCGGCCCTGGCTACGGGCCAGCGCCGCCCCGGCGGCGCTGACGGCGAGCAGCGACAGGACGGTCCAGCCCAGGCCGACGCGGGAGGCCATCTCGATGATGATCACCAGCTCCAGAAGCGGGACGAAGATGAATATGAGCAGCAGTTTGAGGAACACGCGCCCATTATAGAACACTCAGACCCTTCCGGCGGAGCAGCACCGGACGCCCGGGGAGCCTCTTTGTCCGGCCCTCTGCGGTCAGGCGTCGGGGGTCACGGCCTGATCCGTCCTGTGCGGCCCGGTATCGAGGAAGGCCATGAGGAAAAGGAAGATCAGGTTGACCAGGGGCAGGATCATGACGACTCCCAGGTACGAAGGCCATCCGAGCTGTTCAGCCACGCGCATCCAGACGATCAATACCCAGATGAGATTGACGAAGGGGACGATGAATAGCAGGGAATACCAGAGCGGTTTATCGATCATGGCGCACAGCAGCAGGTTGAGGACCGGTACGAAAGCGACCCACGGACTCTCCATCCCAAGCCTGTCGGCTATCCGGTAGAGGCAGAAGGTGGAGTAGGCGTAAACCGCAAGATAGATCATGAAGGTACCCATGGTTATCGAGCCTCCCTTTCGGCCGTTGCTCTCTCTTGCTTTTCAACAATCGGAAGTTGCGGGAAAATAGTTAACCTGAACCATCATGTCCGGACCGTGTGTTAGATTCGACGGCAGCCGTTCGCCGGCGGGACACGGAATATCAGTGATGTAGAATGGTCGGAGGTGGATGCGGTTATGGATGCGGCTGACCTGGAGAAAAAACTCGAGCAGATAGACGGGCGTGGCTACAAGGCCTACCGCCAACTGAGGGGTTCTTACGCCTTCCCCCGGTTCACGCTCTTCATCGATTATGTCCAGGGAGACCCCTATGCGGCGCCCTCGCGCCTGCGCGCGAGGGCGCCGCAGGCAGAGGCCGGCTTCCCTGCGGAGATGTACGGCAGCCGGGTGCGGCGCACCGCCCTGGAGGACTACCTGGCGCGGTCCTTCTCCCGCGCCATCACAAAGCATGTCAAGGGGGGCCGCGGCAGCGGCAAGTCCGGCCTGGTCTCAGTGGACGCCGGCGGCCAGCAGGTGATCGAGCGCACCGCGGCCGTAGTCACCGGTGACTATGTGGAGGTCAGGTTCGCCGCAGGCCTGCCCGCCGCCGGCAGGCGCTGCCTGGGGAAGGAGGCGGCGGCCATGTTCCTGGAGGAAGTACCGGCCCTGGTGGACGCGGCATTGTTCATCGATGCCCTGGACCGGCGGCAGCTGCTGGCCCACATAGATGCGGCCGAGGACCAGGAATGGCTGAGGCGGCAGTTGCCGGACCGGGGCCTGGTGGCCTTCGTCGCCGACGGTTCACTGCTGCCCCGCGCCAGCGGCGTCTCCGACCTTCCTCTCCGGGAAGGCGAGGTGATCCCCTTCAGGTCTCCTCTGGAGCTGCGGGTGGAGTTCAGCCTCCCCAACAGGGGCAGGGTGTCCGGTATGGGCATCCCCGAGGGGATAACGCTGGTGGTTGGCGGCGGCTTCCACGGAAAGTCGACGCTGCTCAACGCCCTGGAGCAGGGTGTGTACAACCATCTGCCGGCAGACGGCCGTGAGCTGGTGGTGACGCGCGGCGACGCCGTGAAGGTCAGGGCGGAGGACGGACGCCGCGTGGAGAAGGTTGACATAAGCCCCTTCATCGACAACCTGCCCCTGGGGCGTGACACGGTAGCTTTCTGTACCGACAACGCCAGCGGCAGCACGTCTCAGGCCGCCAACATCGTGGAGGCCATGGAGGTAGGTTGCCGGCTGTTGCTGATCGATGAGGATACCTCCGCCACCAACTTCATGATACGCGACGAGCTGATGCAGCAGCTCATCGCCAGGGAGAGGGAACCCATCACGCCGCTGATCGACCAGGCGCGCAACCTGGCGCGGGACCATGGCGTATCGATCATCCTGGTGATGGGCGGCTCGGGCGATTACTTCGAGGTGGCGGACACGGTGATCGCAATGGACGGCTACAGGCCGGAGGTGGTGACGGGGCGCGCCCGGGAGATCATGGCCGCAAGGAAGGATCGGCGTACGGCTGAGGGGGGAGACAGCTTCGGGGAGCTGGTTCCCAGGGCGCCGCGGCCGGAGGGAATCGACCCGCGCCGCGGCCGAAAGGAGAAGGTTGCCGCCAGGGGTCTGTCCTCCCTGGAGTTCGGCCGGCAGTCCATCGATCTCTCCCAGGTGGAACAGCTGGTGGAGGTGAGCCAGACGCGGGCCATCGGCGAGATGATACGCCATGCGTTACGCCGGGGATACATCGATGGCAGCCGCAGCCTCAGAGACGTGATCGACACCATCCTCGCCGACATCGCCGACCACGGACTCGACATCATCTCACCGTATCTGAACGCAGCAGTGGCGGCGCCGGCGGCGGAGCGCCCCCATCCTGGTGATTTCGCCCTGCCCCGGAGGCATGAGGCCGCAGCGGCTCTCAATCGCTTGCGCAGCCTGAGTGTGATGCAGCTGAGACCCTGATGAGAAGGCGCGGCTGCCGCTTGGCGGCTGCCCGGAAAACGGTTATCATCCGGGCATGGAATGCCTGAGAGACGAGGAGAATCTCCAGCAGTGCAACTGCACCTATGAGCCATGCGAGCGCAAGGGTATCTGCTGTGAATGCATCCGCTATCACAGGGTGAAGCAGCAGCTTCCCGCCTGTTATTTCCCGGAAGAGGTGGAGAAGGGCTACGACCGTTCGATCCGCCGTTTCCTGGAGATGCACCAGGCTTGAGAGGGCATCCGGAGTCGCCGTCGCGGAGGAGGCGGTCACCCTGGGCGTAGCCACAGGCGGGAAAACGTTCGCGGGGGCCGCCGGCGCCGCGACCAGGTTCGGAGCGACCAGGTTCAGATTTCCCGAGCACATCCGATGCCTGTTAGAGGACGGTGGCAAGGGCGGGGAAACATCCGCCGGACCGGAGATAAATCTTTTAAATTAAGGTAAAATAGTTATATATCTGTAAGCCGCCGTCCGCGTCCTCGCGGGCGGCGACCGGACACTAGGGGAAGATAATGGGCAACGAAGAGATTAAGAACGCGACGCTGGAGCAGAAAGAAGAGAAGAGCCTGGAGGTCATCCGCGAGGCGCTGAGGCGCTTCGACGGCAAGCTGGCGACCACCTTCACCGGTGGCAAGGACTCTCTGGTGCTGCTGCACCTGTTCAGGCGCGCCGGCGACGGCAAGGTGCCGGTGCCGGTGCTGAACCTTGACACCACGGTCAAACCCAAGGAGATAATCGCCTTCCGCGACCGCATGGCCAGGGAGTGGGACCTGGACCTGATTATCACCACGAATCACGAAGGGGTCAAGCAGGTGAAGATAGCCGAAGACCGCGAGCGCTGCTGCCATCTGCTGAAGACGGTAGCCATCAACATGGCGGTGGAGGAGCACGGCTGGAAGGCGCTGGCCTCGGGCGTTCGCTGGGACGAGCAGCCGGCCCGCGAGGACGAGGTGTACTTCTCCGAGCGGCCGGAGCACACGCGCGTACAACCCATCCTGCACTTCAGCGAACTGGACATCTGGGCCTATATCGAGAAATACGAACTGCCCTACTGCGAGCTCTACGACCAGGGATACCGCAGCCTCGGCTGCGCGCCATGCACAAAGAAGAGCACCCAGCCCCGGGGCGTGGGCTACGAGCGTGAAGGCCGCTCCCAGGAGAAGGAGAAGATCATGGGGCAGCTCAGGGATCTGGGTTACTTCTAGGGGCAGGACTCTGCCCGCAGCGGCGGCTGCTGCCGCTGCTCACGCTTGCGAACGGGGGAACAGATGGCAAAGTCTTTCCTTTGGCTCATCATCGTCTGGTCGGTGATCTGCGCTTCCGGCCTGGGCATCTATCTTTATCAGTTCTTCGACCCCATCATACCGTCGCCGGGCAGGAACACGGGCGATCTGGCCCTGCCGGTGACCTTCTGGGTCATCGCCTGGCTGCTGCCGTCCCTGATCATGGCCCTGGCGGGCCGCAAGCGGGGCGACTGACATCTTTGACCGGCTGAGCCGGAGTCGGCGCCGCCGCCGGGGCGCCGGACGGTTTCCGTCTGGTGGGACCGGACAAGGCTGACGGCCGCCTCCGGCCGTCCCCGGGCCCTATTCCCCGCCCCTGATCAGCTTCAGAGCCGCCAGGCGGTCCTTGAGGATGCGCTCATGGCCCTGCTCCCAGCTCACCAGCTGCTCGAAGAAGGACCTGGTCTCGGGGTCCTCGGCCAGCTCGGCGCCCCGGCGGTATTTCTCCGCTGCGTTGCGTTCGTCTTCTATCGCTTCCTCTATCAGACTGATCAGATCCATACTATCCTCCGTTCCCGCCGCCCGCCGGCGATGCCTGTTTGGACAATGATAACAACCCTACGCCTCCGCCGCCCGCCGCCGGTGCCTAGACGGAAAATGAAATGACAACCATTGTTATCAGCGAGGCCAGGACCATGGTGCCGGTTATCCACAGTCCCGGGTTCTTCCAGGTCCTGTTCTTTATCGACCTGGCGAGGAAATGCGTGCCGATGGCGGCGCCGGCGGCGATGCCCAGTATGGGCAGGAGGCGCATTAGAGACGAAAGGTGCTCCGCTCTCTCCGTGCCCATCACATGTTCCCAGGACAGGAGCGTGTAATAGAAGATCAGGACGAACTCGATCAGGCCAGCCGCCACCTGCAGCGCCAGGCCCTCCTCCTGCAGGCGCAGGATCTGTCCCAGCAGACCCCGGGTCTGCTCCTGGATGGCGGCCTCTTCCTCCGCCCGCAACAGCTCCACGCGGGTCCTGACCACCTCGATGGCTGCTTCGGCGTTCTGCCGTGAATAGTCCAGGTCGCGGGCGACGCCGCGCATGGCATCCAGCTCGCTCTCGAAACGCTCCAGGAAGAAATCGCCTATCTCATCGTGCGAACCTGGCTCCCTGGACATCAGGCGCGCCAGGTTGGATCGCAGCTGCTCCACATCACGCCGCAGGTGGTTGTCGGCCCGACGGGCCATGAGGGAGTCGGTGGCCAGCAGGCCGAACATGCGCGAGAGGCTGCCTATCCGGTCCTTCAACTCCCCGGCGTCGGAGTCTGAACCGCCTTCCGACTGCACATGCTTGTGCAGGAGGGCGCCCACCTGTTCTTCGACCCGGGCCCGCTCAGTCGCGATGCCGTTCCTCTGTTGCCGGAAATAGGCTGATGCCCGTTCCAGTTCCTTCAACCTCGAGTCCAGTTCAGGGAGAAGGCTGGAAACAAGCGTCTCCGGGTCCTTCGCCGTCAGGCTCCAGTAATCCACAGCCGTCGCGCCGGGTGAGAGCAGACGTGTCAGCCTGGGAGCGCCGCCGCCGGCGAGGCGCGGGTCCAGGTCACTGGAAAGCAGGGATGCGTCGAGAGCCGCTCCTGTGGCGCTGGTGGAGCCGGGCAGGCCCGGTTCGAACCCGCCGGAGGCCGGCAGGCCGGCGCCCCCTGCCAGAACGGCCAGCTCGGAAAGCCGCGGCGCCTCTGTGCCGGCCATGACCAGCACGGTGGATTCTCCGAAGAAAGAGACGCCCTTTTCCAGGCCGCGTGACCGGATATCCCCGACAAGGTTCGTGAACTCCTCCAGGGAGGAGCCGTCCCCTTCCCCGGAGGCTTCGCCGGAGCGGAACAGGACTTCGACCACCGCCAGGTTGGCGAGCATGGCCAGGCAGAAGGCCTGTTTGCCCTGGTCCACGCGGTGAAGGATGGCGCAGCGTTCTGCCAGCGTGTCTCCGGTCGGAAGGGAGTCGTCCAGCCCCAGGCTCGGGGTTACGTCCTTTCCCTCTCCACCGGCCGCCTCCGACCAGAGGAGGCCGAGACTGTCCTCGTCTTCCTTGAGGAGATAAAAATAATGTGCCGCGCTGATCCGCGGGGCTTCCCCCGTCATGGTTCCTCCCCGGGTGGTGAAAGTGATGTACCAGGTTATGATTATACTTTAAACAACCTGCCGGGCATCACCTCCCGGATCCGGTCTTTCGATCGCGGCGGCATCCGCAGCCGGCCCCCCTTCTCTCTGCGGACTGCGAAACCGGCTCACCCGCGACCTGCAGCAGCCGCCGGCCCTCTCTTCACCCGTGGCTGCCGCCACCGGCTCACCCGCGACCCGCGGCCGGCGTCTGAAGGTAGCGGCAAACGCTGAAAGCAGCAACGCCATGACAGGCATTGCCGAAAGGCCCACAGCCGTTATGAATATCCAGTCCATGGTTCCCAGGGTCGTTCACCTCCACAAGTTCCCGGATGTGCCGCTCCGGCTCCGTCGCGCCCGGCGGCGCGGCAGGGCGGGCGGCAGGGGTCAATAACCTAACACAGGGCCCGGATGGAAGTTTTTTCGCCGGGCCAGGCCCGGCGCCGGGGATTGCGGCGCACCTGTCCCATTGGTTAAGGTTTTCCCCATGCGTCCCTCCCCGTTTTCAATGACGAGAGCGGCGGATTTCATCGTCCGTCATCGCCTGGCTGTCATCCTGGCATGGACAGCGCTGCTGGCCGGATGCCTGGTTTTCGCTCCCAGGATCTCCCGGGTCACCAGCGGCGGCGGCTTCAAATATCCACGGAGCGAGTCGTATAGGGCTTCAGACGTGCTGCAGCAGGAGTTCGGCCAGAGCTACGGCCACACGGTACAGCTGTTGTTCCATGGTGCCGGGGTGGACGTGAGCGACCCGGCTTTCAGGGAGACCGTGGAGGGGCTGGTCGGCAGCGTCATGAGGCTCGAGGGGGCCGCCAAGAGCGTCACATACTACGAAAGCGGTCTGCCGGAACTGGTCAGCGCCGACGGCGGGGCGACCTATGCACTGATAACCTTCAACGGCACCGAAGAAGACGTACAGCAGAAGGTGCCCGTCATCAGGGATATGGCCGGGGCGGTGGGCGGCATGGAGGTGAACGTGATCGGTGGTCCCGCCTTCGACCACGACCTGGAGCAGACCAGCTGGGAAGACCTGCGCACGGCTGAAGCCTATGGCCTGCCGCTGGTCGCCATCATCCTGGTGCTGGTCTTCGGCAGCCTGGTGGCGGCGGCGCTGCCGGCGGTCCTGGGCGGCATCAGCGTAACCACGACCCTGGCGGCTCTCTATCTCGTCGGCCACCTGACGGCTGTCTCCGTCTTCGTCCTCAACGTAGTGACCATGCTGGGCCTGGGCCTGGGCATCGACTATTCCCTTTTCATGGTCAGCCGCTTCCGGGAAGAGCTGGCCGCGGGCGCCGCAACGGCTGACGCCGTGAGGAACACCATAATGTCGGCAGGCCGGGCTGTTGTCTTTTCCGGCGCGGCGGTGGTCATCGGCATGTCCATGCTGGTTCTTTTCGACATCGTTTTCATGCGTTCGTTGGGCCTGGGGGGGATGCTGGTGGCGGCGTTCTCCATGCTGGTTGCCGTCACGCTTCTCCCGGCGGCGCTGACCCTTCTCGGCAGGAGGGTGAACGCCGCCAGGGTCGTGCCCGCCAGATACCTGGGCGACCGCGGCGGCGGGTCCTGGCACCGCTGGAGCACAGCCGTGATGCGGCGCCCCACCATCTTCCTTGTCGTCTCGACGGCGGTCCTCGTGGCCCTGGCCCTGCCCTTGCGGGACATGCGCGCCGGCTCTCCCGGCGTGGCCGACCTGTCGCCGGAAAGCGACTCGCGCCGGGGCATCGACGTGCTGGCCCAACAATGGAGCCCCGGCACGGTGTCCCCGGTTTACGTCGTTATCGACACGGGCAGGGCCTACGGGGTTTACGACGACGGTGTTCTGGCCGCTGTCGACGAAGTCGCCGGTGTGCTCGAACGCGACCCCAGGGTGGAGCGTGTAGAAGGCGCCTCCCGCTTGCCGCTGCCTGCCGACCGCTCCACACTTCAGGACCCCCTGGCGCTCAGGTCCCTGGCAGCCGAGGACCCGGTCACCGTCGCCAGGCTGGCAAGCATGGTGAATATCAGGGGTGACAGCGACAAGACCGTCATCCGCATCCTGCCGACGGAACCCGGCAGCGCCGGCACCCGCGATCTGGTCAGGGAGCTGAGATCCGATATCCTGCCGTCGGTGGCGGGCTTCTCGGGCGCGACGGTGATGGTCGGCGGATCGGCGGCGGAGGTGGTGGACTTCACCGACCTGCTCGCGGAGGCGTTCCCCTGGCTGATGGCGGCTGTCCTTGTCATCACCTACCTGGTGCTGCTTCTGCTGTTCCGCTCGCTGATACTTCCGCTGAAGGCGATCTTCATGAACCTGCTGTCGGTGGCCGCCGCCTATGGCGTCCTGGTGCTGATGTTCCAGAAGGGGTGGGGCGACAGCCTGCTGGGTTTCGAGGCGCCCGGCGGCATACTTCCCTTCGTCCCGGTCATCCTCTTCTCCATCCTCTTCGGGCTGAGCATGGATTATGAAGTGTTCATGCTCTCCCGCATCAAGGAGGAATACGACCGCGGCGGCGACAACGAGGCCGCCGTGGCCATGGGCCTGGAAAGGACCGGACGCATCATCACCTCGGCGGCCGTTATCATGATAGTCGTCTTCGGCTCCTTTGCCCTCACCCAGACGATCATCATCAAGGAGTTCGGTGTCGGTCTGGCGGTTTCCATATTCCTGGACGCCACCATCGTCAGGATCATCATGGTGCCTGCGACCATGAAGCTGCTGGGGCGGTGGAACTGGTGGCTGCCGGGATGGCTGGACCGCCTGTTGCCGGACCTGAGCCTGAAACACTGACAGAAGGGAAGGGGGAAGCCACGCAGTGCCCGTACCAGAGAGAACAGAGGTCGAGCTGACAACCTTCGGTGCGGCAGACGGTTCGCTTCTGGCAGCGCTTGCCGCGGCCGTGGGTGATCTGCTGGGCCTCCCCTCTTCCACCGGCGCGGTTTTGCCCCTGCCGTCCGGCTCCCTGGATGCCGGACGCGGCCAGCACCGCGCCCGGGTATTCCTCGACGACCTCGCCGCAAACAGGGAAACAGAGGACTCTGTGCCGCTGGGGTTGACGAGCCTGGACCTTTTCGTTCCCCGGCTCAGCTTCGTCTTCGGGGCGGCGGACAGGCGCTTGCGGGTGGCGGTGGTATCGCTGGCGCGTCTCGACCCGGCTTTTTACGGCGCCGGGCCGGACCGGGAGTTGTTGCTGGAGCGCGCAAAGAAGGAAGCAGTCCACGAACTGGGACATGTTCTGGGACTGGACCACTGCCGTCGCCCCTCCTGCGTCATGTTCTTCTCCAACACCATCGACGACACGGACCGTAAAGGGACGGAGCTATGTGAGTCGTGTAGCTGGAAGAGGGCGGACCTGGCCTGACGCGGCCCGGGGTGTGCCCTCCACCAGAGGCCGCAGCCAGCGCCGCGGCGCGAGACGGGCTAGCCGCCGTCACCCGGAGAGAGTTCGCTGTACCTGAATATGGGTTCGAAGGGAAGCCGGGCTTCCTGTTCGATGGTCTCGGCCCCTCCCTCTTCCCGGTCCACCAGGGCGTAGGCAACCACCGGTTCCAGCCCCTCCACGCGCGCGCTGGTTATGGCCTTGACGACAGAGCCGCCGCTGGTCACCACATCGTCGACGATGGCGACGCGGCTGCCGGATTTGACCGGCCCTTCTATCCAGGAGCGGGTACCGTGGGTCTTCGGCTCCTTGCGGACGATGAAGCCGGTGACCGGGTAGCCCAGCTTCAGGCTCACGGCTACGGCGCCGGCGACGATCGGGTCGGCGCCGATGGCCAGACCGCCGATGGCGGGGATGGCGGCGGCATGCATCTTCATAACCAGCAGCTCCGCCGCCAGGGCCAGCCCCTCCGGGTGCAGGGTCACCTGCTTGCAGTCGAAGTAATGGCTGCTGCGCTTGCCGGAGGTGAGGACGAACTCCCCTTCCAGGTAGGCTTTGGAGACGAGCAGGTCCCGCAGCCGCCGGCGCACATCCTCCTGCCCGCCGCTCATCGGGGAGCGCTCCACAGCATGGTCGATGTCATCGATTGTGAGTTAGAAAACAGCAAGGTTTCCGCCTGCCTGATCCTCCGGTTACCCTATCACAGTCGGACTCGCCGGTCCCGGGGAGGAAAAGGAAAGCTCCCCGTGAAATATACTCCATATGGAGGAAAAGAAGAAACCGAGAAAGAGGAGATCCCTGGCAGGCAAGTTCGGCGGCCTGCTGATAATCTTCGGCATCATCATCTTCACCTGTGCCTGGTGGGTCCCCGATAACAAGGTGAACTCGGCGTTCTACATCATCGGATTCATCACCGTGATCCTGGGCGTGGTCGCTCCAGCCGCGCTGTCGCGCCTTGACTGACGGCAGTCCGACCCCCCGCCCGGAGCCTTCTTTTTAACCTTTGTGTATAATGTTCGTATTGATTGGTGTGTCGCGTATCGATCGGCGTATTGATTGGCGCGACCCAAAAGTCATGCTGCACGGTCCGGGGCCTTCCCGGCGACCGTAGTCAGAAGTCGATTACCTGCTCCGAGCATGTCACTTTCCAGATCGGCAGATGAATATGAGTGAGCCTGCCGCCGGGACCGGCGGCGCAAAAGCACGGCCGCGCTGGTGCCTGTGGCTATCCTCCCATCAGCGGGCTGTGCGGTTCTGGCCTCTGGTCGCGGCCCTGCTGACGGTATGGCTGGTCACGGGCCTGCTGGCGGCACGCTCCATGGAGCACCAGGATGCCTGGACCTATTCCCGCGACGATGCCTACATCCAGATGGCAGTGGCGAAGAACCTGGTGGAGCACGGCTCATGGGGGATAAACAAGGGCGAGTATGACGCAGTCTCCTCCTCTCCCCTCTGGGCCAGCCTGCTGGCGGGGACCTACCTGGTCTTCGGCGTGAACGATTTCAGCCCCATGGTGCTCAACATCATCTTTGTCTCCCTCGCCATCGCCGCTGCGTTCTTCATCATGGAAAGCCGGGGGCTCTCCCCTCCTTTCAATTTCCTGGCCCTGCTGGCGCTGGTCCTGTTCGCGCCCGTGCCTGCCCTCGTCCCGCTCGGTATGGAACACAGCCTGCAGATCCTGCTGGCGATCCTGTTCGTCTACCTGGCCGGGCGGGAACTCGCGGAAGGAACCAGGGGCAGGCTTGGCGCGCCCGGCCGGTGGATGATGGTGATCACGCCCATCCTGGTCCTCTGCCGTTACGAGAGCCTCTTCATGGTCGCGGCCGTCAGCCTCTTCCTGTTAGTGAAGAAACGCTGGCCGGCGGCGCTGTCACTGGCCGCCCTGGGCGCCCTGCCAGTGCTGGCGGTGGGCCTGGTCTCCATCGCCGATGGCGGCCAGCTGCTCCCCAACCCCATGACACTGAAGAGCCGCATACCGCTCTTCCCGCTGTCGAACTGGCTGTGGACCAACATCACCCATATCCATGACCCGTTCCTGGCGATGATCAGGGACCCTGTCTGGCTGGTGCTGGCTCCGGCCTCTGTCGTGGTGGTGTTGCTCTCCTTCTCCCGGACGGACCCCTTCGGGAACAACAGGGCGATGTCCCGCTGGATGAACCTCATCTTCCTCTTCACCCTGTATATCCATCTGCAGACGAACAGTTCGCAGCATTTCCGCTATGACGCCTACCTGGTCTGTCTGGGCATCATCGCTGTCTCCCTGCCGGTCTTCAGCTACCTTTCGGCAATGCCATGGAGAGCCTCCGCGATCCGCAGACCCATCATCGCCGCCGTGGCCACCGTCCTCCTGCTGGCGGCGCTCGTCCCCCTGGCGCACAGGGGCTGGGTGAAGATGAAAGCGGCGCCGCTGGAGACCAGGCGCATCTTCGAACAGCAATACCAGATGGCGAAGTTCCTCGACCGTTATTACAGGGACCGGGTGGTCGCCGCGAACGATATCGGAGCGATCAACTACTATGCAGACATAGACACTGTCGACCTGTGGGGCCTGGGCGACAACGAGGTGGCCAGAAGGCGCATCGATATCAGAAAAGAGGATTACCAGATCGAATCCGGTTCCGACACGAAGAAGGACACCTTCGTCCTGCGGCGGGAGGATATCGAGGGTATCACCAGGGAAAGGGGCACGGACATCGCCCTCGTCTACGATGATATATACAAGGTCGACGGTGAAAGCAGGCTGCCGGATGACTGGATACTGGTGGGACGGTGGCTGTGTTACAGGTACGAGCGTGATTACTGGGACAAGGTGTCGTTCTATGCGGTGGATACGGACCGGGCCGGAGAGCTGGCCCAGTCCCTGCGGAGGTTCTCACCAGACCTGCCTGCCAACGTCAGGGAGGAAGGTCCATACACGGAACAGGGCTCTTGACACCCCTCAACCCCCCTGAAATAATGTATATACCCGGAGGGGTAAGCAATCCAGCTGATTCAGCATGGCGGGCCCGGCAGGGTTCGCCCTTCTGCCCTTTTGAAGTCTGCCGCCGGCGAACAAGCCGGGAAGGGTCACGGTCCCGGCGGGCGGCCGATCTCAAGTGACAGGTGATCCTGATGGTCACGAAGACCGACATAGAGAAGGTTCTGAACCGCCTGCGCCGCGTGGAGGGTCAGGTCCGCGGCCTGCAGCGCATGATATCCGAGGACAAGCGATGTGAGGACGTGCTTACCCAGCTGGCGGCGACACGGGCGGCCCTGGACCGGGTGGGCGTATTCCTCATCACCCACCGCATGAAAGAATGCCTCAAGCATAGCTCCAACGAGATGGACCTGGACGAGACGGCCGTGGAAGAAGTGTTCGAGGTCTTCATGAAATACGTGCACCACGTGAAATAACCGCTCAACCGTCGCGGCACCCTGCGCACGGGGTTTACTCCCTTCTCCGGCTCAGCCAGGCCCCCTCTCTGGTAGAATGGTGGCGTGCGCCATCGGCATGTTCCCCCGGTCTCGCCGTGCGCTGTAGCTGGAGGACGCGCCCACCGCTTCGTCGAAGAATGAACCGGTGCGGGCGGCCCCATCCGATGGCCCGCATGTTTCCCCATGCTCCATAGAAGAAAGAACATCAGGAAAAGGAAGAGGAAATCCATCCTCCTCATCGGCGTGAGCTTTTTCGTTCTCGCCCTGTTCTTCTCGCTGCTCATCGGCATCCAGACCGTGCTGGCCCTGATGCACGACCTCCCCAAACTGAGTGAGAAGGATCTGCTGTCGCTCGGGCAGACCTCGAAGATCTACGCCTCCGACGGCACGCTCCTGGCCGAGGTCTTCGGCACCGAGAACCGCACGGTCGTACCCATGGAGGTCATCCCCGACTACCTGAAGCAGGCGACCATAGCCATCGAGGACGAGCGTTTCTACAACCATGGCGGCGTGGATTATGAGGCCATCAGCAGGGCCATCTTCACAAACCTCACCAGCGGCAGGCTGGCGGAGGGCGGCAGCACCATCACCCAGCAGCTGGTGAAGAACGTCTACATCACCGATGAGCGGAGCTTCACCAGGAAGCTGGTGGAAGCGGTTCTGGCCATACGCCTGGAGCAGACGGTCTCCAAGGACGAGATACTGGAACGTTATCTCAACACCATCTACTACGGTGAGAACGCCTACGGCGTCGAAGCTGCGTCGCTGACCTATTTCGGCAAGAGCGTATCGGAGCTGAACCTGGCCGAGTGTGCTACCCTCGCCGGCCTTCCCAACGCCCCCTCGGCGTATTCACCTAAACGCGATCTGGCGGCGGCGACGGAGCGGCGCAACCTGGTGCTGCAGAAGATGGCGGACCTGGGTTACATCACCCAGGCGGAAGCGCATGGCGCCGCCTCCCTGCCGTTGACGGTGACGGACAAGACCACATCGGTATCAGAACCATATTTTGTAGAATACGTCAAGCAAAAACTGGTGGAGAGGTATGGCTCCGGCACCCTGTTCGAGGGTGGGTTGAAGGTCTACACCACCATAGACCCGAAGATGCAGGAAGCCGGGCTCGCAGCCATCAACAGCGTCCTCTACGAGGAAGGCGACCCGGCGGCGGCGCTGGTGGCCATCGAGCCCCAGACCGGCTATATCAAGGCCATGGTCAGCAGTGAGGACTTCAAGCGGTACAAGTTCAACCTGGCGGCGCAGGCCCAGAGGCAGCCGGGCTCGACCTTCAAGCCCTTTGTGCTGGCCGCGGCGGTGGAAGAAGGGGTAGACCCGGAGAAGACCTATTACATGTCCAAGGAGGTCGACCTGCCCATGCCCGGCGGCGGCACTCCCTGGCATGTGCAAACCTATAATTTCCACTACTACGGTGTCTCCAGCCTCAAGGAGGCGATGCTGCACTCCGACAACACGGTCTATGCCCAGCTGGTGATGGACGTCGGCCCGGAGAAGGTCCGCGACACGGCGGAGAAGATGGGGATAAAGAGCTACATTGCCGCCAACCCCTCCATCGCCCTCGGCGGACTGGGGCAGGGCGTCTCCCCACTTGAGATGTCTTCGGCATACGCGACCCTGGCCGACCTGGGCAGATATTACGAGCCCATCGCCATCACCAGGGTGGAGATGCCCGACGGTGAGGTGGACTATGAGGCGGAACCGAGTCCGGAGCAGGCCATAAGCGAGGGCGCCGCCTACGTCGTCACCCAGGTGCTGAAAGCGGACGTGCAGGGGGGGACATCGTCCAGGGCCAACTTCGGCCGCCCGGCCGCCGGCAAGACAGGCTCTACCGAGAACCTGCAGGACGCCTGGTTCGTCGGGTATACCCCCTACCTCTCCACGGCGGTCTGGATCGGTTATCCGGATGAGCAGATACCCATGACCAACGTACACGGAGGAAGTGTCTGGGGCGGCGGCTTCCCCGCCACCATCTGGAAGAACTTCATGCAGGTGGCGACGGAAGACATGGAGCCGGATGACTTCCCCAAACCGAAGGAATACATCCAGTTCAGGAAGTTCAACGGCAAGTATGTGTTGTTCTCCGGCGGCGACAAGCCGGACACGCGCGATGATGCTTACGGCAACACCGGCAGGACGTCTCCCGATGAGGACGACACCTGAGACAGCACCGCCGCCGGGCTTCGTCCCTGACGGGGAAGGCCGGTGGCGGCGGCATACTGCCGTCGATAAAGCGGTGGCCTTGTGCTATCATTGATAAAACTGCGGAGTGGTGGGGGCGGTACGCATATGCCTTGCATGCCGGCAACCTCTCTGTCTGGACAATGAAAGAAGGGCATTGATGGCCGGCTCTGTGTCAAGGCACCCAATCCGCGTGGGAGTGACCATACTTCTTCTGGCGGCGCTGGTTCTGGCGCTGCTGATCCTCCAGTTCACAGTTTTCAGCGCGCCGGATGACGGCGCTATCACCGAGCAGGGCGGGCAGGTGGAGCAGGGCTCCGCGGCGACCCGGGACACTCCCCCCGCGGCTCCGGCTGACACAGGGCCGGAGACAGGGCAAGGGACGCCCGGGGTGGTCGTGGCTGATACCGGCTCTCTCGCCGGGGCCGTCTTCGGCTCCAGCGAAATCTCCGGCGTGCCGCCGGCGCAGCCATCCCTTCCCCCCGCCGAGCCCGCGCCGGCGGCCATCCAGGGCCGGGTACAGGCCGGGCCGGGTCAGCCGGCGGCATACATCGTGGTCTTCCTTACGGACGCCGGCGGTGTGTTCACCGGCGATTACACCATCTCCGGCAATGACGGCAGTTTCAGCTTCGAGGGCCTCAGGCCCGGCTCCTACAAGCTGTATTTCACCGACATGTCCGGCGCCCTGGAATCGGCCTGGTACGGCAGCGAAGGTTCGCCTGAGGGCACGTCAATAGTCCTGGGGGCAGGGGACGAGGCCAGGGTAACCCAGACCCTCAGGGGCAGGACCGATGCCACCGGCGCCATCAGCGGCAGGGTGACCGATGAATGTACCGGTATCCCCTTCGCGCCCTGTGGTGTCGGCATAGCGGGCGTCCTGGTGAGCGCTTACCGGGTGGACCCACAGGGCGGCAGCCCGGCGGACCTTGCCGCATCTGCCCTGACCGATTATGACGGGGAGTACCTTCTGGACGGCCTTTCCCCCGGTGGTTACAAGGTCTATTTCCGGCCATCGGCGGGCAACTATCTGCCACAATGGTATCAGGGGCGTTCCTCCGGCGATGAGGCGAAGGTGATCGAAGTGAGGCCGGCGGAGACCGTCGAGAAGATCGACGCGGTTCTCGCCACGCCCGGAGGCACCATATCCGGTGTGGTCACGGACGGCGCCAAACCACTGGCCGCCGCCAAGGTGGACATCTTCAGCGAGACGGGCGTCATGGCAGGTTCCTATCTCACTGACGGCCAGGGACGCTACAGGACGGCCAGGCTGCCGGTGGGTTCTTACCGGGTCCGCGCGAGCCTGCCGGGCACCGGCCTGGTGGCCCGATGGTACAGAGGGGCCTACGACTTCATCTCGGCGGACGCGGTCGCCGTGGCTGACGGACAGGAGGCTGCGGGCGTCGACGTAGAACTGTCGAGTCCGGTGGTCGTCTCCACCGATTCGGACGATACCGGAGTGGTGTTGGGAGCCGCCATGCCTCCGGCGGGCGGGGAGGGGGCCATGTCGGATACTGGCAATGCGGCGGAGACCCCGGGAGGCCTCGGGGGCTGCACCGCGGCGGCGTCAGGGCAGGATGGCGTCACCGGCGGCGAGTCCGAGTATGTCGCTGTCACCGGCGAGCACGAGCAGAAGCTCGCTGTTGAGGGGCAGGAGTACCAGCCCCAGGCTGTAGAGGTTGATAGAGGCGGCTCTGATACCGTCACCGCCCAGCTCCCCGGCCAGGTCTGAGGCGTTGGCCAGGATAGCGGCGGCGTAGGCTCCCAGAGCCTTGAAATCGTATCCACCCGTCCCCGTTTCGGCTACCGGCAGGCCTTCACTGGATATCAGCGCCGCCGCCTTGACGCCTTTCAGCTCCAGGTAGGGCTGCAGGATGGAGGCAAAGGAGCTGTCGATGCGGTTCCCCGCGGACATCACTGGGCTTGCTCCAGGGTATCGATCAGCTTGTGCAACTGCTCCTCGTCGGAGAATTCCAACTCTATGCGTCCGCCCTTCGCCGCCCAGCGTACCTTGACCGGCAGCCTGAAGGCGGAATAAAGCGCGTCCGTGGCCTCATCCATCAACTCCTGGCTGACGGGGGAGAAGCGCGGCTCCTTGCTGCGCTCGTCCCTGGCCTGGGACTTCCTGACCAGCTTCTCCGCCTGTCTTACAGAGAGGCCGCGGGCGGCCATGCGGGAGGCGAGCTTCCGCTGACGCGGCCGGTCGTCCACCGACAGAAGGGCCCGCCCATGCCCCTCGGACAGCTTTCCTGATTCGATATATCTCTGCACCTCGTCCGGGAGGTCGAGCAGCCTGAGCGTGTTGGCGACAGACGAGCGGCTGCGCCCCAGCTTGCCTGAGAGCTCTTCCTGGGTGATACCGAAATCCTCCTGCAGACTGGCGTAGGCACGGGCGGTGTCGATGGGGTTCAGGTCTACACGGCTGATGTTCTCGATCAGCGCCATCTCCAGTGACTGGGCATCATCGGCGTCGCGGATGATGGCCGGTATTCTCTTCAGGCCGGCGATAGCGGCGGCGCGCCATCGACGTTCGCCGGCGATGAGTTCGTAGGCGCTACCAGAGCGCCGCACGATGACAGGCTGCACCAGACCAGCCGACCTGATGGATTCAGCCAGCTCGTTCAGCGCATCTTCATCGAACCTCGTGCGGGGCTGCTTGGGGTTCTCCTTTACTTGACTTATGTCTAATTCTTGGTATAATAGACCGTTCCTTTCCCCGGCAGTACTTTCTCTGCCCACACCTCCCGTGTCGCCGATAAGGGCTGAGAGCCCGCGGCCAAGATTCTTTTTCTCATCCACGCTCGACCACCTCCGAAGCTAGGTCAAAGTAGGCGTCAGAACCCGCGCAGGCAGGGTCGAAGTGAGAGATGGGTTTACCATGACTCGGCGCTTCGCTCAACCTGATGTTGCGGGGAATGACCGTTTTATATGTAAGGTCGGGAAAGTGGGAGCGCACTTCCTCGACGACCTGGTTGGCCAGGTTGGTGCGGCCGTCGAACATGGTCATCAGCAACCCGGATATGCCAAGACCATGATTGAGGTTTTGCCTGACTGCCTCGACGGTACTGAGCAGCTGGCCCAGACCCTCAAGGGCATAGTATTCGCATTGGACCGGGATGATGAGCTTGTCGGCGGCGACGAGGCCGTTGAGGGTGAGGAGGCCAAGAGAGGGGGGGCAGTCGATGAAGATGTAATCGTATCCGGAGGAGACAGGGGAGACAGCGTCAGCGAGGACGAACTCACGGCGGTAGCGGTCGGTGAGTTCAACTTCGGCTCCGGCCAGGTCCGGGGAGGAGGGGACGAGGTCAAGGTTGGTAATGTCAGTCGGGATGGCGGTGTCAGGAATGGATGAGAGACCGGAGAAGACATCGTAAACGGTGGCGCCTCCACCCAGGTTGTAAACACCAAGGCCGTGAGTGGCATTGCTCTGGGGGTCGATATCGATGAGGAGCACGGAGGCGCCGGCTTCGGCAAGGCATACAGCGGTGTTGATGCAGGTGGTTGTCTTTCCGACACCACCCTTCTGGTTGGCAACCGCATAAACCCTGCCCAACCCGTTGGTTCCCTGAAAAGAAGGATTCGCCTGCACGAGGTGATTTTATCAGAAAGTGAGCCTGTGTGTCAGTACCAGAAAGGGAGCCGGTGTGTAAGATGACGCCCGCACCGGAGAAACATGATCAATCGAGAGGCCTTTTTTCGGGGACGCCGGTACGGCGGGGGAACATGGCAGGTGTCTCAGAGACTTTAAGGAATGTCCAGAGGTGCAGGTTCCTGGCAGAGGGGAAAGGGGTGACGTGATTGATATCCGACAACTCCCCACCCAGCTTTGCGGAGACGGAACGCGCCAGGTTCAGGTCGCCGTCAACCCTGCGCCCTCTCTGGAGAAGGACGGAACCGCCCCGACGCACAAAGGGGAGGGTTAGCTCCAGGCTCACAGGAAGGGAACCCAGAGCCCGGGCCAAAGCAGTATCGAAGGATTCCCGAAGGGGTGAATGGCCCGCCTCCTCTGCGCGCTGACAGAGTACGGTGACATTCTCCAGCTCCAAAAGACGGGCCATGTCCGATATGAAGCTGCTCTTGCCCCTGCGGGAATCGATGAGGGTGAAATGAGCAAGGGGAAGGGCGACGGCAAGGGGCAGGCCCGGGAAACCCGCGCCACTACCTATGTCCACTATACGGCTTGCCCTCTGAGCGAGCAGAGGGTCGAGAATGGAGAGGCTGTCGCGGAAGTGGAAGTCGACTATATTGGCAGAGCCGGTAACAGCGGTGAGGTTACGGTCGGATTCACCCGAGACATGGTCGAGAAGAATGACCAACCTGCCTACCTGCTCAGGTGAAAGGCCGAAATCGCGGATGAGGTCATCTTTCCAGGTCATGGTGGAATGATTTTAACTTAATCGAAAGAAGGGAGATATCCGCAGGTGAGACGCCGGCGATACGGGAGGCCTGACCCAGGGTCTGTGGCCTGAAGCGGGAGAGTTTTTGAACAGCTTCGAGAGAAAGGCCGGAAACCTTATCAAAGTTGAAGCCATCAGGTATGACTTGTTCTTCAAGAAAGCTTCTTCTCTCGATCTCTTTGAGTTGTCTCTCGATATAACCGTGATATTTTATCTCGGTCTCGGCCAGGGCGAGGGTCTCATCCCCAGGTGAATCGGGGACGTCGAAACCGGGAGCGCTCACAAGAAGAGGATAGATTTCATGAAGTGATACTTCAGGGCGGGTAACGAGACGAAAAGCGGTTTGCGCTTGTTCGAGAGGGCTGGATCCGCGAGATTCGAGGAAAGAGTTGATTTCGATGCCGGGCTTGAGTCTCAGACGACGAAGGGAATCTACGATGTTCGTTACCCGCTCTTCCTGCAACGAGACGATACGATAATCGTCGGGGGAGAGGAGTCCGATACTGTGACCGATAGGTGACAGGCGCCGGTGTGCGTTGTCGTGCCTGAGCAGAAGACGGTATTCGGCGCGGGACGTGAATATTCGGTAAGGTTCATCGATTTTCTTTGTTACCAGGTCGTCGATCAAAACGCCGATATACGCATCGCTTCGGCTGAGAATGAAAGGAGCTTCACCTTTCACCCTGAGAGAGGCGTTTATTCCGGCCAACAGTCCCTGGGAAGCCGCTTCCTCATAACCGGATGTACCGTTTATCTGGCCGGCGAGAAAGAGATTGCTGATGGAGAGGGACTCAAGAGAAAGGGAAAGTTGGCTGGGGAGGACATAATCATACTCCACCGCATAACCCGGGCGCATCAGGCGGGCATTCTCCAGGCCCGGTGTGGCATGGATAAGCTTCTCCTGGACCCAGACCGGCAGGCTGGTGGTAAGACCCTGAAGATAGACCTCCTTGGTGCGAAGCCCTTCCGGTTCGACAAAGACAGGATGATGATCCCTGTCAGGGAAGTTCATGATCTTCCTGTCGATGGAGGGGCAGTACCTGGGGCCCTTGCTGCTGACAGAGCCGGTCTTTATGGGGGAAAGATGTAGATATTCACGTACAAGGTCGTGGGTGCGGGGGTTGGTATACGTAAGGTAACAGGGGGCCCTGTTGGTGATGGGTGAGGAGGAAAAAGCGGAAAACGGTTCGGGATGCGCGTCGCCGGGGTCCAGCTGCATGGCTTCAGTGTTGATGGAACGGGCATCTATCCTGGGTGGGGTGGCTGATTGGAAGCGCGAAAGCTCCAACCCGTTCTCCATCAGACTTGATGAAAGTGACATGGCGGGAGGTTCCCCCATCCTGCCGGCCTCGTAACGTTTATCACCGATGACGATATTGCCTCGGAGGAAGGTCCCGCAAGCCAGAATGACAGCATCGGCGAGAACCTCGCTGCTGTCATCGAGCGTTATGCCTCTTATTGTTTCACGTGAAACAATAATTGATGCCACGTTGCCCTCTAGAAGATACAGGTTCCCTGTTTCTGCCAGGCGTCGTTTCATGTTGTCTTCATAGAGCTTTTTATCAGTCTGGGCGCGCAGAGCCTGTACCGCCGGCCCCTTGCTGGTGTTGAGCATCTTCATCTGAATGGCGGCGCTGTCGGCTATCCTGCCCTGCTGACCACCCAGTGCGTCGATCTCCCTGGTCAGCTGTCCCTTTCCGACGCCTCCGATGGCGGGATTGCAGGGCATGAGCGCTATCTTTTCCAGGTTCATGGTCACCATCAGGGTCTTAAGGCCCATGCGGGCGGCGGCCATGCCGGCTTCGCAGCCGGCATGGCCGCCGCCCACTACTACCACATCAAAACGATCCCTGTCTCCAGGCGTGATGTTCATAACTTGATAT
>CAZCCR010000002.1:164407-192733 GCA_964497425.1 uncultured Gaiellales bacterium | reverse complement strand
CGATTCTTACACAGCTGCCTGCCTCGACACCAACGGTGGTCTCATCTCACACCTGTGTCACCAGCAACGCTAAAGTTCCCCTAAACAGCAAACTGATTTGTCCCCCGGGAGGAGCGATCGTACAGCCTTCGGATTCGATGAGAAGACTGCCTACGCAGGATATATCGCGAAGGCGGGTGAATCAGGGGTTACTGCCATGACACCGACGGGAACCCCGTCGGCACCAGCTGCACCCAGGTCGTACCGCGGTCGAGGCGGATGGCGGTGCCGCTGTCGTCTATATAACTGGTGATGGATGATTCGGTGGGCCGGCTCCAGGTGCCGCTGATGACCTTGCCGTCCTGGAAGACCAGCGCCTTGCCGCTGCCGGTGAGGTCGAAGATGAGGCCGTAGTTGCTCTGGTCCTCCTTGATGTCGCTCTCGTATGAGTTGACATACTGGATGATGACGTTCTTGGCCGACAGCTGGGCGCCCGTCAGCGTGTCGATGTGCGGCTGGCCGTTCTGCAGCCTCATCCAGCTGTTGCTGGCGGCGTCATAGCTGTAGGAGGTGTCGGCCCAGGGGGAATAGGGGATGGAGATGGAAGACAGGGGCGCCGCCGCCGGAGCGTCGGACTTGAAGCTGTAGCCTTCCAGCTCAACCTGGTCCGGATAGCCCGCCGCGGCCGCCGCCTGCCGGACAGTGGCGGTGTTGGTCATCAGGTTGTGCGGCGCGTAGCGGTCGCCCACGCGCCAGTAGGCGGAAGGGTAGGCGCCGTGGTTGATGTTGGGTACGTCCGGGGCTCCAGCGAT
This sequence comes from uncultured Gaiellales bacterium, assembly GCA_964497425.1. GTDB lineage: Bacteria > Actinomycetota > Thermoleophilia > BMS3ABIN01 > BMS3ABIN01 > BMS3ABIN01. The sequence goes on along the minus strand of CAZCCR010000002.1, from coordinate 191,942 downwards.
GGCGTTGGTGACGCCGATGCTGGAGCCGGAGTTGGCCAGCAGCCCCTGGTACTCGGGGACCAGTTCCAGGTCGATCAGCCGGGCGCTGCGCACCGGGCCCACCGTCTCCGCGTCGCGGCAGCCATATACGGCGGTGAAACGGGTTATCTGTCCCTCGGCCATCTCCTCGTAGACGATGTCGGCCAGGCCCAGGCCGGACTGGGGCCTGGCGGCGGGGGCGTTGTCCACCTGCACCACCACGGGCTTCTTCAGGGTCAGGGCGCGGTCCTCGTACTCGCTCCCGTCCAGGGGGCAGAAGTATTCAGGCGGCGGCGGGGGCGGCGGCGGTTCGAGATCGGGAACCGTCTCCTCGGCTACGGTCTCGGCCGGAGGAGCCTCGCTCCCCTTGCGGGAATCGTAGACCGCCCAACCGACGAAGGCCAGGGAGCCGGCAAGCAGCGTGACCAGTCCGATGGTGATCCACGCCCGGGGGGTTCTGAGAATTGCGAGGAATCTGTTCATGCAGGGAATTACCTTACCTTGTCCCAGAGTAGATTATCGGGCCGGTTATGTCAAAACCGCCTGCACGCAAGGCTGTCCGCGCGCCGAATAGCCCGCATACCGAATCACCCGCGCGCCAACGCATTAAAACCGCCCGCGCCGCATAGCCCGCCTGCCGAATAGCCGGCGCAACGGTTCGCCCGCGCGCCGAACCGCCCGCGTACAAACCGCTTGCCCGCTTGCGCACCCGTCGGCGGAGCACGTCCGCCGGACCCGCATTCCGCTCCCGCCCCGGCTTCTGCTAGAATCAGGGAGCCGGAGCGACTCTTCACGCGCTATGAGACTACTTCTTCACATCTGCTGCGCTCCCTGCTCGTCCGCCACGGTGGAGTCATGGCGGCGGGAGGGCGCGGACATCACCGGGACCTACTTCAACCCCAATATCCAGCCCTTCAGCGAGCATCAGCGTCGCTATGACACCCTCCTGGCCTATGCCTCCGGCCTGGGGCTGCCGCTGATCGGCGAGCCGGAATATGATGTCGCCGCCTGGCTGCGGATGGTCTCCGGCAACGAGGAGAAGGGGCGGCGCTGCCGTTTCTGCATCGGCCAGCGGTTGAGATACGCGGCGGGGCTTGCCGCCGCCGAAGGCTTCGACGCCTTCAGCACCACCCTTTCCGTCAGCCCCTGGCAGGACCATGAGATAATCCTGGCAGAGGGCGAAGCGGCGGCGGCGGCGGCGGACATCGAGTTCGCCTACCGCGACCTGAGACCGCGATACCGCCGCAGCATCGAACTCTCGAAGCAGGCGGGGCTCTACCGCCAGAAGTACTGTGGCTGCATTTTCAGCGAGCAGGAAGCGGCCCTTCAGCGGGCCGGAGGCCGCTGAAGGGCCGTGCGCACCGCCGAACTGGACTACGACCTGCCGCCGGAGCTCATCGCCCAGCACCCTGCCTCGCCCCGTGACCACAGCCGCCTGCTGGTGTATTACCGCGGGCGCGGCGACGTGGAGCATCGGCGCTTCATCGCTCTGCCATCCCTTCTCGCTCACGGAGATCTGCTCGTCTACAACGATTCCCGGGTGCTGCCGGCCCGCGTCTTCGCCCGGAAGCCGACGGGAGGCCGGGTGGAGCTGCTTTTCCTCCGCCGCCGGGGTGAGGTATGGGAGGCCCTGGCCCGGCCGTCGGCGAGGCTGAAGGCGGGCACGCGGCTTGAGCCTGAGGGCGACCCGGACAGCACCCTGCGGCTGGTCGAGGGTCTGGGCGGCGGCCGATGGCTGGTGGAGAACCTGGACGGCGTCTCCACCGGGGAACTGATGGAGCGGGCGGGCCTGATGCCGCTGCCGCCCTATATCCACGAGGAGCTGGGAAGCCCCGGCGAGTACCAGACGGTCTACGCCCGCCGGCCCGGCTCGGCGGCAGCGCCCACGGCGGGGCTCCACTTCACGGACGAGCTGATGGCGGGCATCAGGGAGGCGGGGGCCGTCATGGCGCCGCTGACCCTGCACATCGGGCTGGATACCTTCCGCCCCGTGGATGAGGATGAGCTGGAAGGGCATCGCATCCATCGGGAGAGCTATTCCGTCCCCGCCGAGACGGCTGAAGCCGTGGCGGCGGCGCGGCGGAGCGGCGGGCGGGTGATAGCCGTGGGCACGACCACGGTGAGGGTGCTGGAGACGGTCTTCGGCGAGGAAGGCGCCGGCGGGCCCGCCGCCCCCGGAACCGGCGGGGAGCAGGCCGACGCGCTCACAGGCGAGACGGGGCTCTTCATCACCCCCGGCTACAGATTCAGGGCCGTCGATGCCCTGCTCACCAACTTCCATCTTCCCCGCTCCACGCTGCTGGCGCTGGTGATGGCCTTCGCCGGGGTGGAGGAGACGCGCAGGCTCTACCGCCTGGCCATAGAGGAAAGATACCGGTTCTACAGCTTTGGGGACGCCATGCTGCTGCTTTGACGCCGGGGAGGTGTCTCAGACTTCCTTGACGCCGCCGGCGTCGAGGGGTACGACCATCTTGATGGTGTCCAGCTTGAGTATCAGCGTCTGCGCCTTGCGCGGGGGCTCATCCGGTTGCCTCAGCTTGCGGAATGTGGCGTCGGTGATGGGCACGTAGTGGAGTTCCTTGACGTTGAGCAGGTCGCTGATGCGGGACTGGTAGCCGCCGGGCTTGATGTGCATGTAGCCCTGGATCTCGTAGTCATCGGTGGTGACCATCACCTTGATCGGCTTGGTCTGGATGTGGGTTCCGCCCACGGCGTTGCCCGGGTTGCCGGCCGCGGCCGGCCTTACCGGCTTCATCTGGTTGAAACGTTTTGCTTTTTCCGCCATACCTCTGCCCACCCCTTGATCATGCGTCTACCGTGCTGCCTTCCCGCTCATCTCATCGGCAGCATCCCGAAAAAGGTTGAGTGAGGCGTCTCTGACGCCTCACTGAAGCGGAAATATCCTGCATATCCCCGGGAAATCCGCGGATGCTGCCCGTAGCTGCCGGCCTGCGCCGCCGCCCGCGCGAAGGAATCCTCTACGGAGAGCCCGTGGGCGATGCCCTCGTCCACCATCAGCTCGGACATCACCCCGTGCCCGGCCCCGTCCATCTCGCTGGAAAGCTCATCGGCGGCGCTGGACATGGTGACCACGCGCCCGGGGCCGCTGATGCCCGGCCGGTCGAAGCCGCCGCTGAAGCAGCTGTCGATGGATATCCACATCTGTCGCGGGCGCAGGCCCGACAGCAGCCGGGACAGCTCGCCGTCCCAGATGAGCCCTTCGCCCTGCCGGTAATCGAAGGAAGCATAATCGTAGGGCACCAGGGCGTAGGAGACGCCCCGCTCCGGTATCCTCAGTCCGGAATCGGGCCCGTTGCGCAGGCCGTGACCGCTGTAGAAGATGACCACCTGGGAACGGGAATCCACCCTGGGGTCGCCGGCAAGCTCCTCCAGGGCCCTGATGATGTTGGCGCGGGTGGCCTCCCTGTTCACGAGCAGGGTGACATCCTCCGGCCGGTAGCCCATCCTGCCGGTGAGCAGGTCGTAGAGGGACCGGGCGTCCCGGTCTGCGTATTTGATGGTGCCCAGGGCCTGGTCCGGGTAGACGATGCCGATGATGACGGCGAACCTTCCAGCCGGCGGCGGTTCCACGTGCCGGTCGAGGATGGCGGCAAAGTCAGTCTCCGCAGCCGAGGCCGGCGCCGTTTCCGGGGAGGTCATGGCCGTCGTTCCCAGAAGGAGGGAGCAGATTGTCAGCAGGGCGAGGACCCCGCCTGCCGCTTTGAGGGCTGTGTGGCTCATGCAACCTGATTCTAACACGGCGCCGTAGGCGCATCTAACCACGGAGGGCATCTATCCGTGGGGGCGCATCTGACCATGGGGGCGCATCTATCCGTGGACGACACCAGACCATGGGGAGCGCATCCAACCGTGTGGCGCATCCAATCGTGGTGCGCTTCCAGCCGGGAAAGCGCCTCCGACCGGTGGACTGAGGTAAGATAGACAGCATGCCCGAACCCTTTCGATTCCAGCTGGAGGCCACGGACGGCGCCGCCCGCGCCGGCCGCCTGAACACGCCCCATGGTGTGATCGAGACACCCTGCTTCATGCCGGTGGGCACCCGCGCCACGGTCAAGGCCCTCTCCCCCCGGGACCTGGAGCAGGCCGGGGCCCAGGTGATACTGGCCAACGCCTACCACCTCTATTTCCGCCCCGGGGCCGAAGTGGTGGCGAGGCGCGGCGGCCTGCACCGCTTCATGGGCTGGCGGCGGCCAATACTCACCGACAGCGGCGGCTTCCAGGTGTTCAGCCTGGGGGACGCGGCGCGGGTTTTGGATGAAGGCGTCCGGTTCCGGTCCCTCTACGACGGTTCGGAGCACACCTTCACGCCGGAGCTGGCCGTGCGGGTGCAGGAGCAGCTGGGCGCGGACATAATCATGTGCTTCGACGAGTGCGTGCGGGCGGGCGCCGGCAGGGGCTACCTGGCAGAGGCGGTGGCGAGAACGGCGGACTGGGCCGCCCGCTGCCGCCGGGCCCGGACCAGGGACGACCAGCTGCTGATGGGCATCATCCAGGGCGGCGTGGACCTCGATCTCAGGCGTGAGAGCGTCGAGCGCACCCTCGAGCTGGATTTCGGCGGCTACGCCATCGGCGGCCTCAGCGTCGGCGAGGAGCGGGAGCGCATGCTGGATACGATGACCTATACGGCGGGGCTGCTGCCGGCGGACCGGCCGCGCTATTTCATGGGACTGGGCGACCCCGCCGGCATCGTCAGCGCCGTGGCTGCAGGCATCGACATGTTCGACTGCGTGCTGCCCACGCGCGACGGCCGCAACGGCGGCGCCCTCACCTCTTCGGGGCGGCTGAACATGCGAAACGCCGCCCACGCCGAGGATGACGGCCCCCTGGAGCCCGGCTGCGGATGCTATGCCTGCCGGAACTTCAGCCGCGCCTACATCCGCCACCTGGTGACCCAGAAGGAGATACTGGGTCTGCAGCTGCTGTCTCTACACAACGTCACCTTTCTGCTAGACTTGGCTCGTCAGGCGAGAGAGGCGATCGTCGAGGGGCGTTTCCGCCGGTTCGCGGACTCGTCGCCGTTCAGATACTGAACCGGTCCAACCCGAAGGAAAGGAGCAAAAGTGCTGCCAGCCTTGATCTTCATCGCCGCCCAGGAGGAATCGGCCCAGGGCGCCAGCAGGTACATGACCTTCATCATCATCGCCGTGTTCATCGCCGTCTTCTACTTCCTGCTCATACGGCCCGGACAGAAGCAGAAGAAGGCTCACCAGGAGCTGGTCTCCGCCATCAGGAAGGGGGACGAGGTGATGACCGCCGGCGGCCTCTATGGCACCATCAAGCGTGTGGATCCCGACAGCGTCATGATCGAGGTGGCGAAGAAGACCGAGATCAGGGTGTCGAAGAACTCCATCGCCCGCGTGGTCAGCGCGGAGGAGGAGGAAGAGGAAGACTACGAAGAAGAGTACGAGGAAGAGTACGAGGAAGACTACGATGATGAGGAGTACGAGGAGGAAGAGGACGGGGAAGACAGCGGCGACGATGTTGACGGAGAAGAGTAACAGGACCACGGAGGCCGGGGAGACTTGCAGCTAGAGGTCGCCGTCAGCAAGATAGACAAGTTCGGCGTCTCCCCCGGCGGTGACACGGTGGAGGTCACCGAACGCCCCACCGGCGGCCTGAGCGTGGTGCTCTCCGACGGCCAGGGTTCGGGCGAGGCGGCCAAGGCCATCAGCTCCTTCGTCGTCTCCAAGGCCATATCCCTCATCGCCGACGGCGCCCGCGACGGCGCCGTGGCGCGGGCGGTACATGACGCGCTCTATGCCCGGCGGCGGGCACAGGTGTCGGCGACCCTGACCATACTCTCCGCCGACACCAGCCACGGACAGCTGGTGGTCTCGCGCAACTCCAACTGTCCCGTGCTGGTGCTGGAGGAGGGGGAGGCCCGGGGAGAGCTGGTGCTGGACGACGATACCAGTCCCATCGGCACCAGGAAGATGATAAAGCCCCATGTGGAGCAGTTCCCCCTGATGGCTCCCCGGACGGTGGTGGCCATGTCCGATGGCATCATCGCCGCCGGCGGTGGCAAGATGGACATGGTGGAGCTGGCGGCCCTGGCGCGGGAGCTCTCCTCCGGACCCGCCGACGGCATCAGCCGTGGCATCCTCGACTGGGCGGTGGAGCGCGACCAGGGGCGTCCATCCGATGATATCAGCGTGGTGGCCTTCAGGCTCTCGCCCCACACGGAGGAGAAGCAGGTACGCGAGATGTGGGTGAGGTATCCCTTGTAACCTTGTCAGGCTCTGCCGGAAAGGGGTGCGGCGTGGAACAGGAGAGTGGGTGGCGTTCCGGCGGCGGGAGACAGCCGAGGGTGGTTATAGTCGGGGTCTGCGGCTCCGGCAAGTCCCTGCTCGTTGAGGGCCTGACGCGGGCAGGATACGACGCACACTCCGTCTCCCAGGAGCATTCGCTGGTACCGGACCTCTATGCCCGCCTCGAGCCGGATGTGCTCATCTACCTGGAGGCGGATGACGCCACCGTCGCCTCGCGAAAGGAAACCGGCTGGGAGCCGCGGCAGCTGGCGGAGCAGAGACGGCGGCTAAAGCCGGCGCGGGAAAGAGCCGACATCCACATCCGCACGGACGGCATGGAGCCGGAAGAACTGATGCGCAGGGCTCTGGACGAACTGGAAGCGGCATTTTGACACCCCCTGCCATATGACTTATGCTGTTCGCTGGCCTGTTGTATCGCGGCAGGCCGGTTCATTGATACCAGGCGAACGGGAAACCTTTGACCGACAAACAGAAAAACCTGCTTATCCTGGGCGTGATGCTGGCGTTGCTGGCCCTTTCCGTCTATCTCATCTATCCGCCGGGGGAGAAGACCAGGCTGGGGCTGGACCTGCAGGGTGGACTGGAAGTGGTGCTCGAGGCCCAGGGCGACGTCAACAGCGAGAAGATGGACCAGGCGGAGCTTATCATCCGCAACCGGGTGGACAAGCTGGGTGTGGCCGAGCCGGCCATCAACCGCCAGGGGACGAACCAGATATCCGTCAGCCTGGCCGGGGTCACCGAGGTCGACGAGGCCATGGACCTCATCGGCAAGACCGCCATCCTCGAGTTCAAGCAGGTGGACCAGGACCTGACAAGCCAGGCGCGGCAGGGCGCCCTCACCCCGGATCAAATACCGGAGGACCGGCAGCTGCTCTACCAGGTCCAGCGGGATGACAGCGGGGAGATCCTCCGCGACGAGGAGGGCCAGCCGCTGCAGTCACCCTATGTGGTCCACCGGGAGCCGCTGATGACCGGCGAGGCCCTGGACAACGCCAGCGTCGGTTACGACCAGTACAACAGGCCCAAGGTGAACATGCAGTTCACCAGCGAGGGCCAGAGCCAGTTCGCCCAGGTGACGGAGAAACTGGCCACGGAAGGAGCCATCACCGGTACGGTGCAGCAGATGGCCATCGTCCTCGATGACGAGATACAGTCGGCGCCGACGGTGAAGGAGAAGATCGACAGCGATCGCGCCGAGATAACCGGCAACATCCCCCTGAAAGAGGTCCAGAACACGGTGCTGGTGCTCCAGACCGGCGCCCTGCCCGTGGAGCTGGTCACCGTCGACAAGAGCGAGATCAGCGCCACCCTGGGCGAGGATTCCCTCCGGCAGGGGCTCATCGCCGCCGCCGTCGGCATCGCCCTGGTGATGGCCTTCATGGTCATCTGGTACCGGCTGCTGGGCGTGGTCTCGGTGCTGGCGATGATCTTCTACGGCATCTTCTATTATGCAGTGCTCACCAATCCCTGGAGCCCGGCCACGCTGACCCTCCCCGGCATAGCCGGCATGATCCTCACCGTCGGCATGGCGGCGGACGCCAACGTGGTCATCTTCGAACGCATCAAGGAAGAGGTGCGCGCCGGCAAGACCATCCGTTCAGCAGTGGGCTCAGGTTACAGCAAGGGTTTCCGAACCATTCTCGACGCCAACGCAGTCACGCTGATAACCGCCTTCATCATTTTCTGGGTGGCCACGGCCGGGGTGAAGGGCTTCGCCCTGACCCTGATGGTCGGTGTCATCATCAGCATGATCACTGCCATCCTCGCCACCCGCGCCATGCTCAGTCTGCTGGCCAACCTGAGGCTGTTCAACAGTCCCACGCTGATGGGTCTGAAGACAAAAGAGGACAACAGGCCCTGGTTCCGTTTCGACATCGTCAACAGGAAGGTGCTCTGGTTCGCCATCTCCGGCATCATCATCGTGGTCAGCGTCCTCAGCCTCTCCACCAAGGGGCTGAATCTCGGCATCGACTTCAAGAGCGGCAGCCAGCTGACGGTGAGCTTCAACGGCGAGGCGGACGTGGGCCGGGTGCGGGACGCCATGTCGGCCGCCGGCTACAGCGACGCCGTGGTCCAGACCATCGGCGACGGCCGTTACAAGGTGACGCTGCCGTCGTTGAGCAACGACGAGGAAGACGCGGTGATAACGTCGCTGGACAGCAGCATCAGCGTGTCCGAGAAGTCATGGAAGAGCGTCGGCCCCACCTTCGGCCGACAGGTGCTCAACTCCATGCTGCAGGCCATCATCTTCGCCTGGCTGCTGATCATCGCCTATGTCTCCTTCCGCTTCGAGTACAAGTTCGCCGTGGCCACCATCGTCGCCCTGATCCATGACCTGGTGATAACCGTGGGGGTCTATTCCCTCACCGGGCGTGAGGTGACTACCGCTACCGTGGCGGCGGTGCTCACCATCCTGGGATATTCCCTCTATGACACCATCATCGTCTTCGACCGGGTGCGGGAGAACCAGCCCCGGGCGCGGCGGGGGATGTACGCCGACATGGTCAACCAGTCCATATCCGAGGTCATCGTCCGCTCGATGATCACCTCCGTCACCACCCTGATGCCCGTGGCCTGCCTGCTGGCCTTCGGCGGCGAGACGCTGAAGGACTTCGCCTTCGCCCTGCTGGTGGGCATCGCCTCAGGCGCCTATTCCTCCATCTTCGTGGCGGCGCCGCTGCTTACTTTCTGGAAGGAGCGCGAGAAGCGCTACCGGCCGGGCAAGGCGGGCAAACCGGGGAAAGCGGGAAGGGCGAAAGGCGCCCGCGGCAAGGCCGCCCGCGCCTGAGGACCCGCCGGCAGGTTAAGACCGCGCCGCCCCCGGGTAGAATCCCTAACACCGATAGTTCTACTTATCTTTTTTCCCGTGATGCCGTTTAGGTAGTACCGGCAAAGGGCCCCGTGGCGGGGCCGGGATAACGCGCAGGAGGCGACCGGGATGGCTAACCTCATCGAACGCAGCATACTTCTAACCATAGGCGCCGCAGCCCTCACCCTGGACATGGCGGAGTCGCTGGCCGGAGAGATGGTAAAGCGCGGACAGGAGACTTCTGAGGAGAGCCGCAAGGCCATGGACGAGCTGCTGGAGCGCGCCCGTGGCGAGGCCATGTCCTTCCGCGGCGACATCGACTCCGGCATCAGGAACCTGCTCAGCGAAGCCGGCGTGCCCAGCAGGGAACAGCTGTCGGAGCTGGAGCTGAAGCTGGCGCAGCTGGAGCACCGAATCTCGTTGCTGGAGGACGGCGGCAGCGGCGCCGGGGATGCTCCCGGCGGTTCCGGCGGCGGCGAAAAGACGAAAGGTTAGGAGGAGACAGCCGTGCCCCTTGCCCGCAGCGTCAGGAACATCGACCGCATGCGTTATATCGCCGAAGTGGCGGTAAAACACGGCTTCGGCTACATATTCGAGCGGCACCGTCCCCGCAACCCGCTGTCGCGGGGGAAGCGCAGGCTGGAACGGGAACCGGGGAGCAGGGGCGAGCATATCCGTGAGATGCTGGAGGAACTGGGGCCCACTTTCATCAAGTTCGGCCAGCTGCTGAGCACCAGGCCGGACGTGGTGCCGCCCGATATCATCGCTGAACTGCGCAAACTCCAGGATGATGTCAGGCCCTTCCCCGCCGAGCTGGCGCGGCAGACCATCTCCTCGGAGCTGGGCCTGGATGTGGAGCGCCTGTTCCTCGAGTTCGATGACGAACCCATCGCCGGCGCCTCCATCGGACAGGTGCACCGGGCAGTGCTGCCGGACGGCAACCTGGTCATCGTCAAGGTCCAGCGGCCTGACGCGGAGAAGCAGATACACGCCGATATCGACCTGCTCTACCAGATCGCCCAGCTGCTGGAGGACCACTCGCGCCAGGAGCTCTTCTTCGACCCTCACGGCATGGTGGACCAGTTCGCCCGCGGCATACGCAACGAGCTGGACTATCGTGTGGAGGCGCGCAACGCCGAGCGCCTGGCCGGTTTTTTTGCCGACAACGACTCGGTGGTCATCCCCAGGATCATCAGGCAATACAGCACCGCCCGGGTCCTGACCATGGAATATATCGAAGGCACCCAGGTGTCGGACCTGGACCTGGAGGTCATGGATATGGAAGAGCGCCAGTGCCTTGCCACCACCATCGCCCAGGCCTGGTTCGAGCAGATCTTCGTGCATGGCTTCTTCCACGGCGATCCCCATCCCGCCAACATCCTGGTGCAGGACTGCCGGACCATCGCCCTGGTGGATTTCGGCATGACCGGCAGGCTCAGCGCCGGGGACCGGCAGAACATCATCAACCTGTTCCTCGATGTGATGAACGAGAGGCTGGAGCGGGTGCCGCGGCGGCTGGCCGCCCTGGGGGTGGAGTTCCCCAGCGACAAGGAACAGGAGTTCGTGGCCGAGATCAGGGACATGTTCGCCAAGTATTTCGGCGCCAGCCTCGACGAGTTGGACCCGGTCAGCGTCTTCCGCGACGTCTTCGGCGCCATCTACCGGCTGAAGCTGAAGCTGCCCAGCCAGTACATGATGCTGGACAAGGCCGTGGCCACCCTGGAAGGCATCGGTCGCCGGTTGTGCCCCGGCTTCAACGTCTTCGAGGTGGTGCAGCCCTATGCCCGCGATTTCATGTACCGGCGGTATTCGCCGGAGAGCATCCTGTCGCGGGGCAGCGAACAGCTGGGCGAGATGGCCCTGATGATGTACGAGTTCCCCGGCCAGATCCATGATGCCCTGGACCAGGTGAGGAGAGGTGAGGTCCGGGTGAACTTCGTCCACCGCAACCTGGAGGACGTCATGCGGCGCCTGACGGTGATGACCAACCGGCTGGTGGTGGCGATAATGCTGGCGGCCATCATCCTCGGCTCATCCGTCATCGGCCTGTTCGCCACCGAGGGGCCGCAACTGATGGGCATCTCGCTCTTCGCCCTGTTCGGGTACCTGATATCCGCTTTCTTCGGTATGTGGCTGGTGGTGGGGATATTCCGGTCCGGCAGGTTGTAGGGACGGGATAGCCGGCTGGTGTGGGCGGGCGCGGCGGCACCGGGTGCAGCCGCCGGTCGTCAATCCCTGATGTATCTCCTGACCGTGTCCGCCAGTTGCCAGGTGTTGATGGGCTTGGGGATATAGGCCTCGCAGCCGGCGCCGATGATGCGTTCCTCGTCACCCTGCATGGCGTGGGCGGTGATAGCGACGATGGGGATGTGGGCGGTCTTCTTGTCCTCTTTCAGGATCCTGGTCGCTTCCAGGCCGTCCATCCCGGGCAACTGGATGTCCATCAGGATGATGTCGGGGGCCTCGCGGCGGGCGGCTTCGATGGCCTCTTCGGCGGTGGGTGAGGTCATCACCGTGAAGCCGTCCCGCTCCAGGACGAATTCTGTCAGCCTCGAGTTCATATGATTGTCCTCGACCAGCAGGACTCTGGCCATCGTTCAACCACCTTTCAGTCGATAACCCGCATACCGCTGCCGCCGGTTCTTCGTAGTGTCTCCATCTCCTGTTCGAGTCGGGGGATCAGCTGTTCAGCGGAAATCGCTCCGTCCGGGGATCCGGCAACGGCGATGCTTGTCCTAATGATAACGTTTTTTCCTTCATCATCAAACAGTTCTGCGTCGTCCAGCAGGCCGGCTACCTTCCGGGCAACGGCCATGGCGGCGGCGGTGTGCGTCTCCGGCAGCAGGATGGTGAAGCTGTCGACTCCATAGCGTGAGAGTGGGTCCGCCGCCCGCACGTTGCGGCGGATGATGCTGGCTATAGCCGGCATCACGCCCGGCGGCGCCGCCGCCCCGGCGGCGGCGCCGCCGATCGCCACCAGCAGCACCGACATGTCCAGGGAATAGCGCTCGCTCCTTGTTATCTCCTCCGCCAGCCTCTTTCGGAAGAAACGGCGGTTGAACAGGCCCGTCTCCTCGTCGATCAGCTGGGCTCTGAGGGGATGCAGTTTCTCCAGGCGGAAGATCTCCTCCAGCAACAGGTCCCGGCCGTTGCCCTTCACCACCACCTTCTGCACGCGGCGGCTGAGATGTACCTTCTCCTCGTCGCTCAGATTCCTGCCCGTGGTGACGATGATGGGCAGGTCTGTGGTGGCGGGATGGCGCCTGAGGGAGGAGATGACATCGTAGCAGCCGCGGCCGGGCAGCATCAGGTCGAGGATGGCGATGTCGGGGTTTAGTTCCATGGCTGTTTCCAGCGCCGTGTCACCGTCGCCGGCCAGGGATACGCCGAAACCCTGCCGCTCCAGCATCGCCGCCGAAGCCGTTGCCGACTCGGTGTCGCTGTCGGCGATGAGCACCTGCGGCTGGGAACGCTTGCGCGGCGCCACCTGCTGCAGATGCCTGAGCTTGTCCAGAAGATGCCTCCGGCTCAGTGGTTTGACGCAGTATTCGGCGGCGCCCAGGGCGAAGCCCAGCTCCGGGTTGTCAAGGGCGGAGCAGATGATGATGCCCGTGTCCGCCGTCTCCGGGTCCGCCTTCAGGTCATGCAGGACCTGCCAGCCGTCCTTCCTCGGCAGCATGATGTCCAGGCAGACGGCCATGGGATGGATCTCCTTCGCCTTCGCCACGGCCTCGATGCCGTCGACGGCGTATTCCACCCTGTAACCTTCCCCTCTCAGCCAGACGCCGATGAGGTCGGCGGTGGCCCTGTCATCCTCCACCACCAGGATGGGCGGCACGCCGGTATCCGGCACAGCGGCGTCACCCACGGACGCCTCCCGTCCGCCTTCCCGTCCGGCCGCCGGCCGCCCTTCAGCGTCTTCCGCCGGCAGGCGCTCAGCCGCCGTCGCCGCCGGCAGTGTCCGGTGATGGGGAAGGGGCAGGGTGAAGTAGAAGATGCTGCCGGAACCGACCTCGCTCTCCAGCCAGATACGGCCCCTCTGCATCTCGACGAACTTCCTGGTCAGGGCCAGCCCCAGCCCTGTTCCCTCGAAATGCCGCGAGGTGGAGCCATCCACCTGCTGGAACTCGGAGAAGATGCGCTCCCTGTCCTCCTCCCTGACGCCTATCCCGGTGTCAGCTACCTCGAAGCGGGCCATCTCTCCCTTGATGGATGCGGTGACGGTCACCGAGCCGCCGTCGGGAGTGAACTTGATGGCGTTGCCTACCAGGTTGTACATGATCTGCTTGAACTTCCCCAGGTCGGCGAAGATGGAGGTGAGCCGCTGCGACACGTCCAGGCCGACATTCAGGTTCTTCTTTGCGGCCAGCGGCTGCATGGTTGAGATGACGTCCTTAAGCGCCGTTCCGACATAGAACTCCTCCGGGGTTATCTGCATCTGGCCCGCCTCCACCTTGGCCAGGTCCAGTACGTCGTTGATCAGCTCCAGCAGGTGGTAGCCGCTGCTGACGATGTTCTCGCAGAACTCGATCCGGTCGGCCTCCGCCAGCTCTGCCGCCGGCGTGTCCTTCAGCACCTCGGAGAAGCCGATGATCACGTTCAGCGGCGTACGCAGTTCATGGCTCATGTTGGTGAGGAACTCGGACTTGAGGCGGCTGACCTCTTCCAGTTCCCGGTTGGCTTCCTTCAGCCGCTCCGTGTTCTGCTCGACCTCACCGGCCATGTTGTTGAAGGCGATGGAGACGGCTCCTATTTCGTTATCGGGGGAATCGACCTCGACGCGTGTCGAATAATCGCCGGCGCCTACCCGCGCCGCCGCCCGCGTCAGGCGGGACAGGGGCCTGAGCACGGAGCGCCTGAGCATGAAGACGATGGTGCCGGTTACCAGCAGGAAGGTGAGCCCGCTGACCACGAACAGCACCCGCTGGCCCTGGGTGACGCTTTCGTCCAGCGAGGCGGTGCTGATATCCACACGTATCGCCCCCAGGTAGCCCTGGGCGTTGGGCGCCGCCGCGATGCTGCCGTGGCATCGCAGGCACGCCTCCTTGGCGGAGATGGGGGTCACCAGCGTCATATGGTCGTTGGAGTAGTCACTGATGAAGCCTTCCGCCGTCTCCCCCGCCAGCAGGGAGCCTTCCTGCCCGCCGGGGATCGTGTCGATGGCCCCGGGTACCGTCGAGGCCCAGATGCTGCCGCCGGCCCCTATCACATCTATCTCGTGGATGGAGTCATTCTGGCTCAGGTCGTCCAGGGTCTGCTGCACGTGGCTGCGGTCCTGGTTGAGCATATCCTGCTCCAGCCCGTTCTCGATGGTGGCCGAGAGGGCGCGGGCCGTCTCTTCGAACTGGTGCCGGCTGGCCTGCTTCTGGATAGCGACGATGGCGACGGCGCCGGCGGCGCCGGTGAGGAGGATTATCAGCACGATATAGAGCGGGATCTTGTTCTGGAGTCTCACTGCGGCCCGTTTTCGGCAAGTAGCTGGCAAAGGCGGCCATGCCCGGTGCGGGCTCGGTTCCATACGCGGTAGAGAACGGCCGCCACCGGGGCGGATGACTGTTCCATCCCACCGCGGGGGCGAGAGCCATGAGAGCTGCCGGGGTGAAAATCAGCCTTATCAGTATGATAGTATAGGATTTACCCGCTTGTCACGCGGTTTTTTAATGAGGCGGCCGACAGGATCGATGATGGAGATGACCGGGAACCTTCCCAGCGACGAGATAAAAAAAGGAGTGACCAGGGCGCCGCACCGGTCGCTGCTCAGGGCCCTGGGCCTGAGTGAAAGCGACATGGAACTGCCTTTCATCGGCGTAGTCAACTCCTTCAACGAGGTGATACCGGGTCATATGCACCTGCGCTCCGTGGCGGCGGCGGTGAAAGAGGGGATTCGCGCCGCCGGCGGCGTGCCCTTCGAATTCGGCAGCATCGGCGTCTGTGACGGCATCGCCATGAACCATGAGGGCATGCGCTTCTCCCTGGCGAGCCGCGAGGTCATCGCCGACGAAGTGGAGGTGATGGCGAAGGCTCATGCCTTCGACGGGCTGGTGCTCATCCCCAACTGCGACAAGATCATCCCCGGCATGATCATGGGGGCGCTCCGGG
This sequence comes from uncultured Gaiellales bacterium, assembly GCA_964497425.1. Lineage (GTDB taxonomy): Bacteria > Actinomycetota > Thermoleophilia > BMS3ABIN01 > BMS3ABIN01 > BMS3ABIN01. Next base: position 176,726 of record CAZCCR010000002.1, on the reverse strand, counting down.
TCAACATCCCGGCCATCGTCGTCAGCGGCGGCCCCATGCTGGCAGGGGACCTGGACGGCGGCAAGGTGGACCTTAACGACGTATTTGAAGCGGTGGGGGCTGCTCTTATCGGTAAGATAGATTTGGAATACCTGGCTCGGCTGGAAGATTGCGCCTGTCCCGGCTGCGGCTCCTGCTCAGGACTCTTTACCGCCAATTCGATGAATTGTCTTACGGAAGCGCTGGGTCTGGCGCTTCCGGGCAACGGCACCATCCCCGCCGTCCACGCCGGCCGCCTGCGGCTGGCGCGCGAGGCCGGCAGGAGGGCGGTGGCCATTGTGAAGGAGCAACTGAAGCCACTGGATATCGTCGACGGGCGGGCGCTCAGGAACGCTCTCACCGTCGATTCGTCCATGGGCTGTTCCACCAACACGGTGCTGCACCTGGCGGCCGTGGCCCATGAGGCCGGGGTCGATTTCGACCTGGCGGGCATCAACGAGATTACCGGCGATACACCGCACCTCTGTTCCCTCAGGCCGGCGGGCACCCATCACATGGAAGACCTGCACCGCGCCGGCGGCGTAGCGGCGCTGATGAAGGAGCTGCTGGAGGCGGGCAAACTGGACGGTTCGGCGGCCTCCATCGCCGGTGGCACCATCGCCGATGCCGTGGCAGGGGCTGCCGTCGTGGACGCGGATGTCATACGTCCGCTGGAAAACGCCTATCACCAGACCGGCGGCCTGGCCGTACTCTTCGGCAACCTGGCTCCCAATGGCGCCGTGGTCAAGGAGTCCGCCGTGGACGAGAGCATGCTCTCGCACCGGGGCAGCGCCCTGGTGTTCGATTCGGAGAAGGAACTGGTCGCCGCCATAGAAGGGAAGAAGATCATCCCCGGCAGCGTGGTGGTCATCCGCTACCAGGGGCCCAAGGGGGCCCCGGGCATGCCTGAGATGCTGACGCCCACGGCTGCCATCGCCGGCGCCGGCCTTGACCGGGAAGTGGCGCTTGTCACCGACGGCCGCTTCTCCGGAGCCACCCGCGGCGCCAGCATCGGCCATGTCTCGCCGGAGGCATTCATCGGCGGTCCCATAGCGCTGGTGGAGGAGGGCGACGAGATCGAGATAGACATCCCCGGACGCCGGCTGGAGCTGCTGGTGGCCGAGGAGGAACTGACCCGGCGCGCCGGGAGGCTGGAGCAGCGTCAGCCTCGCTACAGCACCGGCTATCTGTCCCGTTACACCAAACAGGTACATGGCGCTGAGGATGGCGCTGTTGTAGGATAGGGGTTTCCATGAAGGGTTCTGAAGCCATAGTCGAATCACTGAAGGCCGAAGGCGTCGAAGCCATCTTCGGCCTGCCCGGGGGCGTGGTCATCCCGCTCTACGATACGCTCTACGAGGCCGACATCAAGCATTACCTGGTGCGGCACGAGCAGGGGGCGGCCCACATGGCCGACGGCTACGCCCGCGCCACGGGCAAGACGGGAGTCTGCATCGCCACCAGCGGGCCCGGCGCCACCAACCTGGTCACCGGCATCGCCAACGCATACATGGACTCGACGCCCATGGTCGCCATCACCGGCCAGGTGCGCAGTGGACTCATCGGTACCGACGGCTTCCAGGAGGCCGACACCACGGGCATCACTCAGCCCATAGTCAAGCACAGCTATCTGATCAAGGATCCGAAGGACATCCCCCGCATCTTCAAGGAAGCTTTCTATATCGCTTCCACCGGGCGCCCGGGGCCGGTGGTGATCGACATCCCTGTGGACATGCAGCTGGCGGAAGTCGATTACAAGCCCCAGAGGAAGGTGAACCTGTTGGGCTACAAGCCGACGCTGAAGGGCAACCGCAGGCAGATCAAGGCTGCGGCGGCGATGATAGCCCGGGCAGAACGTCCGGTCATCTACGCCGGCGGCGGCGTCATCAGTTCCGGGGCCGACCGCGAGCTGAGGCGGCTGGCGCGGATGGCGCAGATACCGGTCACCACCACGCTGATGGGCCTGGGGACCTTCCCCGAGACCGACTCTCTCTCCCTGGGCATGCTGGGCATGCACGGGACGGGATATGCCAACTACGCCGTCACCCACAGCGACCTGCTCATCGCCATCGGCGCGAGGTTTGACGACCGTGTCACCGGCAAGCTTTCCACCTTCGCCGTGGACGCGAAGAAGATCCATATCGACCAGGACCCGGCGGAGATCAGCAAGAACGTGGTCATTGACGTGCCCATCGTCGGCGACGCCAAAACGGTGCTGAAGGATCTGCTGGAGGAGCTGAAGAAGGTCCGGATCGAGAAAGGCCGCACCAGCGCCTGGTTGGGGCAGATCGCCGACTGGAAGAAGAAACATCCGCTGGTCTACAAGGACCTGAAGCGGGAGATCATGCCCCAGTTCGTGGTGGAGGAGATCTACCGCGTCACAAAGGGCAAGGCGGTCATCTGCACCGAGGTGGGGCAGAACCAGATGTGGGCGGCCCTCTTCTACAGGCATACCAAGGCCCGAAATTTCATCAGTTCCGGCGGCCTGGGCACCATGGGCTTCGGCTTCCCCGCCAGCATCGGCGCCAAGGTGGGCCGGCCCCGCGACATCGTCATCGATATCGCCGGCGACGGCAGCTTCCAGATGAACATCCAGGAGCTGGCCACGGCGGTCAATTACAATATCCCGGTGATCGTGGCCATCCTCAACAACGGCTACCTGGGCATGGTGCGCCAGTGGCAGGAGTTGTTCTGGAACAAGCGCTACTCGGAGACATGCATCGAGTGCCAGCCGGATTTCGCCAAAGTGGCGGAGGCCTACGGGGCGTTGGGCATCACCATCAAGGACAAGAAAGACGTGGCGGACGCGCTGGAAACAGCCATCCGGGCCAAGCGCCCCGCCGTGCTGGATTTCCGGGTCAGACAGGAGGAGAATGTCTTTCCCATGGTCCCGGCGGGCAAATCGATAACCGAGATGATAGGCGGCCACAAGTGAAACACACCCTTTCAGTGCTGGTGGAGAACAAACCCGGCGCCCTGGCCCGCATAGCCGGCCTCTTCTCGCGCCGTGGGTTCAACATCGACAGCCTGGCTGTGGGAGTCACCGACAACCCGGACGTCTCGCGCATGACCATCACCGTGGACGGCAAGGAGCATCCCATCGAGCAGGTGACCAAACAGCTGCACAAGCTGATAAACGTCATCAAGATCACCGACCTCGATCCCCATAACACGGTGGCCCGCGAACTTGCCCTGATGAAGGTGAAGTCTTCCGCAAGGAGCCGCGGCGAGATAATGCAGATCGCGGAGATATTCCGGGCGAGCATCCTGGACGTCGCCCGCAATACCATGACCCTGGAGATAACGGGCACGACGGAGAAGATCGACGCCATGGAGGAGCTGCTGGCGCCCCATGGTGTGATCGAGGTCGTGAGAACAGGCAGGATAGCCATCGAACGGGGGGCCAAATAACGGGCGCGCCGGAGGGATGCGGCCTGCGCGGGCAGGCCAGGGAGTAGCAACAGGAAGAGCAGCGAGAGGAGAGCGATGTATTACGACAAAGACGCAGACCTTGACCTGATCAGGGACAGGACAGTGGCGGTCATCGGCTATGGCAGCCAGGGCCACGCCCATTCACTCAACCTGCAGGATTCGGGCATCAAGGTGGTCGTGGGCCTGAGGGACGGAAGCAGGAGCCGGGAGCGGGCCCAGAAGGCCGGCCTGAGTGTGATGCCGGTGGCCGAAGCGGCGCGGCAGGCGGACATCATCATGATCCTGACGCCGGACCACTCCCAGGGCAGGACCTACAAGGATGAGATAGCACCGGGCCTTGAGGCGGGCAACGTGCTGATGTTCGCCCACGGCTTCAATATCCATTTCAACCAGATCGTTCCGCCGGAGGATGTGGATGTGGTGATGATAGCACCCAAAGGGCCGGGTCACCTGGTGCGGCGGCAGTACAAGTCAGGCGGCGGCGTACCTTGCCTGCTGGCCATCCACCAGGACGCCAGCGGCAAGGCCAAGGAGATCGGCCTGGCCTACGCCAAGGGCATCGGCGGCACCCGCGCCGGCGTCATCGAGACCACCTTCGCCGAGGAGACGGAGACGGACCTCTTCGGCGAGCAGGTCGTACTCTGCGGAGGCACCAGTGAGCTGATCCGCGCCGGCTTCGAGACCCTGGTGGAGGCGGGCTACCAGCCGGAGATCGCCTATTTCGAGTGTCTGCACGAGCTGAAACTCATTGTCGACCTTATCCACGAGAAGGGTATAACAGGGATGCGCTACAGCATCTCCGACACGGCGGAGTACGGTGACATGACCCGGGGCAAGCGCATCATCACCGAGGAGACCCGCGCCGAGATGAGGAAGATCCTCAAGGAGATACAGGACGGCGAGTTCGCCCGGGAATGGATACTGGAAAACGACGCCGGCCGCCCAGAGTTCAGCGCCATGCAGAGCCGGGAGGCCGGCCACCAGATCGAGGTGGTGGGCAAGGAGCTCAGGCGCATGATGGACTGGATCGAACCGGAAGAAGAGGATCTGAAAGAGATATGAAAAAGCGCTTCCTGATGACACCGGGGCCGACGCAGATACCGCCGGAGGTGCTGCTGGCTTCGGCCCGGCCCATAATACATCACCGCACCGCCGAGTACTCGGAGCTGTTCGCCCGCGTCAACGAGGGCCTGAAATACGTGTTTCAGACAAAGAACCCGGTCTTCTCCTTCGCCTCATCGGGCACCGGCGCCATGGAGTCGGCGGTGGTCAACCTCTGCTCGCCCGGTGACCGCGTGCTGGTCTGTTCATCGGGCAAGTTCGGCGAGCGCTGGCAGCAGCTGGCCGACACCTACGGCCTGGAGGCGCGGGTGCTGGACTATCCTTACGGCAGCCCTGTCGAACCGGACGATATCGCCGCGGCGCTGGCCGAGGATGCCGCTGTCAGGGTTGTCTTCATCACCCATAGCGAGACCTCCACCGGCGTGGTCAACGACACGGAGGCCATCGGCGCCATCGTCGCCGATACGGACGCCGTGCTGGTGGCCGATGCGGTGAGCGGCATGGGTTCGGCTGAACTGAAGACCGATGCATGGCGGGTGGACGTGGCGGTGGCCGGCTCGCAGAAGGCACTGATGCTGCCGCCGGGGCTGGCCTTCGCCAGCGTCAGCGACAAGGCCTGGGCGCTGGTGGAGCAGTCCACCATGCCCCGCTATTATTTCGATTGGAGGAAGGCAAGGGCCGGCCTGGAGCAGGCAAAACCCACCACCGCCTTCACGCCGGCGGTATCCCTGACGGTGGCCCTGGATGAGGCCCTGGCGATGATCAGGGAAGAGGGGCTGGAGAACCTGTTCAGACGGCACCGGACCATGGCGCGGGCGGCCCGGGAGGCGGTCAAGGCCATGGGGCTGGAACTGTTCTCCCCCGACGACGAACTCTGCAGCTCGGTGACGGCGGTGAAAGTCCCCGAGGGCGTGGAAGACGCCGAGCTGAGGAAGCTGATGCTCGACCGCTACGGCGTACAGCTGGCCGGCGGGCAGGGGACGATGAAGGGCGAGATCGTGCGCATCGGCCACTGTGGCTACTACAATTATTCAGACATCATCGTGACCATCACCGCCATGGAGCTGGCGCTGAAGGCGCTGGGTCACGCCATCGAGCCCGGCAGCGGCGTCACCCGCGCCGAGCAGGTGTTCGCGGAGGAGGCGTCATGAGTAAAAAAGCATCGGTGAAGAAAAAGAGCCCCGCGGCCAGACGGACGCGGAAGACGGCTGCGAAGAGAAACGTTGCGAAGAAGGCGGCGCCGAAGAAGGCCGCCTCCAGGAAGTCCGCCGCCGGCCGTCCCCGGGTGTTGGTCAAGGAGAAGATAGCCAAAAGCGGCATCGACCTGCTGAAAAAGGAGTTCGATGTCGATACCGCCTTTGACATGGACCAGAAGCAGCTGAAGAAGGAGATCGGCAGGTACAACGCCATCATCATCCGCAGCGGCACGAAGATGACCAGGGACATCATCGCCAGGGCGAAGAACCTCAAGGTCATCGGCCGCGCCGGCATCGGCGTCGATAACGTGGATATCAAGACGGCCACCAAGAAGGGCATCATCGTCGCCAACGCTCCCCAGAGCAACATCGTGGCGGCGGCGGAACACACCATCGGCCTGCTGCTGGCCCAGAGCCGCAACATCCCCCAGGCTCACGGTTCCCTCAAGCACGGCAAGTGGGAGCGCTCCAGTTTCGGCGGCGTGGAGCTGGCGGACAAGACCCTGGGCGTGATCGGCTTCGGCCGCATCGGCGTGCTGGTGGCCCAGCGGGCGAAGGGCCTGAAGATGAAGGTCATCGCCTACGATCCCTACGTCAGCAAGTCGCGTTTCGAGGAGCTGGGTGTGGAAGGTGTGAGCAACATAAGGGACCTGTACAAACAGTCCGATTTCATCACCGTCCATCTGCCCAAGAGCCCGGAGACCATGGGCTTCATCAACGGCGCTGCTTTCAAGGCGATGAAGAAGGGGGTGCGCATCATCAATTGCGCCCGCGGTGGCATCATCGACGAAGCGGCCCTGGCCAGGGCGCTCAAGTCGGGCAAGGTGGCGGCGGCGGCCATCGATGTTTTCGAGAAGGAGCCGCCCCTGGACAGCCCGCTGCTGAAGATGGACAACGTGGTGGTGACCCCGCACCTGGGCGCCTCCACGGTGGAGGCGCAGGACCGCGCCGGCACCATCATCGCCGAGCAGGTGGCGGCGGCGCTCAGCGACCAGTTCGTCAGCAACGCCGTCAACATCCCCCTGGTGAGCGGTGAGCAGATGAACCTGCTCAAGCCGTACCTGCCTCTCTGTGAAAAGCTGGGACGTCTCATCATCGAGATCGCTGACGGTACACTGGAGGATTTCAAGATAACCTACCAGGGCGGCCTGGCGGATTACGATTGCCGCCTGCTCACCATCGCCTTCTTCAAGGGGATGCTGGAAGGAAGGGTGGAGGATACGGTCAATTACGTCAACGCCGAATCCATCGCCGAGGAGCGAGGCATCAAGGTGACCGAGTCCAAGCGCCAGCAGTCAATAGACTTCACCAACCTGGTGACCGTCACCTCCGAGGACAGCCGCGGCAAGCTCACCGTGGGCGGCACCACCATCGGGCCCAAGCACCGTCCCCGCTTCGTCAAGATCTACCGGCACGATATCGACATCGAGCCCGGCAGGTTCATGGCCTTCTTCCGCTACGACGACGTGCCCGGCATGATCGGCAAGGTGGGGACCATCATGGGCGAGAACGGCATCAACATCGCCAACATGAACGTCGGCCGCAAGAAGATCGGCGGCAAGGCGGTGATGTCCATCACCGTGGACAAGCCGATCCCGGAGAAGATCCTCAGCTACATCCGCGGCATGAAAGAGTTCGACGACGTCAGCTTCATCAGTTTTCCCGACTAGCGGAACACCCGGCTATCTTTCCAGGTGAAAAGGGCGGCCTGAGGGCCACCCTTTTGCTGGCAATCTTGTGGTTGGATATGCTACGGACTATTGACCACCGTAAAAGTATAATCGCTCCAGTTGCCAGCAATCTGAAAGTATGTCGGGTTTATCTGCCCATCGCTGCCGGTTGTCCCGAAGGCCTCCGCGACATAGCCACACTGCATGGAGCAGATACTGGCGTCACCATCCATCGATCCTTCCCAGACTGTCACACCTCCTGGTTCGCTGCCAGTCTGGTAAAGAGGCAGAACCCTGTTAGAACCCGGGTCGCTTCCTACCGGATGCCAGTTCATTATCACCGATGTTGCAGTACCACTCACCTTGACAGTGAAATGAATCGGCTGTCCGTCGCTGAGCGTCTCCGGTGAAGCCGACTGCATGATGATGGAGAGCGGCTGCTGGCTCGGCGCCGGCTGCGGCGAAGGAGACTGGGCTGGTGACACTACGTAAGTCGGTGGTTCACCGGCCGCCTGAATCTTCTCCCCGCCGGCTGTGGTGGCGATGGCGTAGAAGCGGTGCCGTCCCTGTTTGCTGGCGGTGGCGCTCAGGGTCCAGGTCGCAATGCCGCCCGAGGTGGAGCCTTCAGTCATCTGCTGGGAGAACACCGGCGTGAAATCGCCGCCGCTGCTGGCCGGGCCCAGCTCGTCCACCAGCGTGACGCCGGCTGCGTCGCCCTTCACGGTCACAGTGAACGAAAGGGCGTCACCTTCTGTGGCCTGGGTGGGACTGACGCTCTGGCTGACGATCTCAACAGAGGGTTCCGTGGTGACGGTGGGCGTGGTTGCCGTTCTGGTGGTGCCTGTGGTGCCTGTGGAAACGGCGGGCTCCTCCTCTCCTGCGCAGCCCCTGGCCAGCAGGATGATCACGGCGATCAGCAGTACAGCGCCGGCTATGGCCGCGGCGATGATGGTATTGCGTTTCTTCGTTGGCATGCTCATCGTTCCCTCCTCCGTAGCGGTTGGTTTCTTCTGTGACGGGCGAAAGAACAAAAACTTACGGCAGCCGCGGACGAGCTGAGCGCCGGCGTTTCGCTGCCTGTGTTTACGCACCTACAAGACACAATCCACTGCCGGATCGCCCACGCAGAAGGTGTATACGTACATTCCCGGTGTCTCTACCACGGCGCCGTCGCCGGCGGTGGTGTAGACCCGCCAGCGATAGATACCTTTATCGGTTGCCGATGTGGTGCCGGCCGACCAGCTTGTAGTGTCTCCCACGGTTGCACCCTGAACCAGCGGCAGGGAGAAGGACGGATCACTGTTTCCGTGCCTGGTGGCGGTGACGGTCACGGCGAGAGCCGTGCCTTTGACCTTTACGGTGAAGGTCAGGAGTTGGCCGGGATCGATGTTCTCCGGGTTCACGTATCTGTCGACCACGAGCGGCGGCTCCGCGGCAGGAGCAGGTTCGGGGGCGGCAGGGGGAGAGGCGGGGGCGCCGGAGGCGCCGCCTGTCTCAGGCGTTTCCGTGGTTGACTGTGTCGCCGTCTTCGTGGCAGCTGTGGTCCGGGTCGCTGTCTGGGCCACTGTCTGAGCCGCCGTCATGGTTTTTGCAACCGTGCCGGCGGTGGAGTATTCTTCCTCTCCGCAACTGCGTATCAGTATCAGTAACAGGGCGGCGATGACAACGACCGCCAATGCGGCACCGATGATGTAGTTTCGTTTTCTTGTCGATAAGGCCATTTCAGGCTTTCCGGATTCATCATATTACCGGGAAGCATACCCGTCCACACCTGTCCGGCCCGCTGTTCCAGTCCTGACGTCAAGAAACAGATGTATCCGCAGCGAGCGCGCCGGGGGCCACCGGCAGGTTTCGACACCATCGAGTTCGACCGGGATGTCATGTATCCGCAGCGAGCGCGCCGGGACCTGCCTCAGGGGATGGCCACCGGCAGGGTAAACGGCCCGGTGACGGGGTCTGAACCGATTACCGTGGTGGTGCCGTCGGATTCGACTATGGTGAACGAATAGTTATAGGTACCCTTGGTCATGGGCGCCGGCGCCGTAGCGTACCACTCGATGGCAGTGCCGCCGGGCTCGTGGAGCCCGCCCTTGTTCAGGGCTACGGTCGTGGTCGGCTCCGGTCCCGTAATAGTCACGGTCACGCTCACCGGGTCGCCGCCGGAGATCAGCGCCATCCAGTCCACCGGGCTGCCGGTGATGCAACCCTCGTTGCCCGGGTCAGTGGCGTAAGCGGCGCAACCCCAGCTGGCGTCGGATACCTCCAGCGGGGGCGTCGCCGGCGTCGCGTTCGAGCCTGACGCCGATGGTGAGGGGGTGGGTTCAGGGAGGGTCTCAGGCTGCTCCGGAACCGTAAGAGCTGTCGTCGTCGGTGTGGTCACGGGTGTGGTCGCCGTGGTCGTTCTGGAGGTGGTCATGGCAACAGGTTTCTCTTCTTCCGCACATCCTTTGCCCAGGAAGAAGGCCAGCAGGCCGGCTATTACCACGGCGGCTGCCGCGCCGATGATGATTTTCCTGTCACGGCTGGTGAGTTTCATGTCAATTCCTTTCCCGTGTCGGGCGTTCTCACACCTATGACGGACAAGGGGTGAAAAAATTACGTCACCGGCGGTACCGGCGCCGCTGTTCGACTGCCGGCGCCATGTCTGTCATGGCTTTCGTGCGATGGGGTCTCAGCCGTCTTGCCGGGACGTCCCGGTTAGGGCAGGGGCTGGGGCGGCGGAGGCTCCTCGCCGGCGCCCGGTGCCGGCAGCGGGCCCACCTGGGGCTCGGGCTGGGGCTCTTCCTGGGGCGGGGCGAGGACGCCCGTGCTGGTGGTTTCGGACTGGCCGCTTTCGTCGATGATGGTGTTGGCCGGGCCGGCGGGGACGGATATGGAGACAGCGGGCCCGAAGGGGGTCCCCGGCGCCGCCGGGGCGGTGGCGGTGCCCGTACCGCTCCTGTCTTCATCCTGGCCGCAGCCTGCTGCCGCCAGGATGATCGCGCAGGCCAGGCCCACAGCTACAGCAGCGAAGACCAGACTCTTGAGGTTTCTTCCCGGCGATGTCATTTTTTTACCTCCGATGCTCGATCCGGGCACAGCCGCTATCTGCGGGCAGGCCGACAGCCGCCTCCCACCATGTGACTATTTTAATGCACGAGCGGCCGATATGCAGCTTCTGCGTCTTGCTGTGCCCCAGGCGGCCCCCGGCAACCGGGTGCGACGGAAGCTCAGGGCACCACGGTGAACACGAAGGGATTGCCCATGGAATCACTGGTCAGTGTCTTCGTCGAACCATCTCTGCCGGTGGCGGTGAACACTATCGTGTATGTGCCTACGGCTGGCGGAGCTGTTGTCACCGTTCCCCAATCGTGGAAGATGATGTCGTAGTCGGCGGGGTCGAAGCCGCCCTCATGGGGACCGTAATCCCCCAGGGATACGGTCTGGGACGGACCGGGCCCCGTGATGGTGGCTGTGACTGAAGCCGCCACCCGGGCGCTGACGTCCAGGTGCAACTGGCTGCCGGCGTAGCAGGTGCCGGACATGGTGCTCATATTCGGCTCGCAATCCCATGATATGCCGGAAGCGGCCTCGTTCAGTTCGAAGCTGACGGTCGCGGGAGCCGGTGTCGGTTCGGGAGCGGGCGCAGGGGGAGTCACGACGGTCTCTACTGTCTCAGTCGGCGGCGGCTCGACGGTTTTCACCGGCTCGGTGGCGGTACGGACCGTCGAAGTCCCGGTTCCGGCGGCGGTGGTCGTGGCGTTTTTGTCTTCGCAGCCACGACCCAGCAGGAAGGCCAGCAGCCCCACTATGATGATCGCCACGACGGCGCCGATGATGATGTTCCGCTCCTTTGCAGACATGCTCATGACAGTTCTCCTTCAGGTAGTTTGGCGGGCAGCCGTACTGGCGATCACCTTGTGTCAACTGCAGTCCACCGCCGGGTCGCCCACGCAGAAGGTCCAGGCGGAGACGCCGGGCATCTCCACTTCGATGCCATCGGCAGTGGTGGCCGCGGCGAAGTAGCGGTACTCTCCCCTGACGGCCGGCGCCGCCGCCCCGGCGGACCAGGTGGTGACATCGCCCACGGTGGCTCCCTGGACCAGAGGCAGGGTCAGCGCCAGATCACCGGTATCACGCTTGTAGACGGTGATGGTTACGCTTGCCGCCGGGCCACGGACATCGGAACTGAAGGTCAGGGGGTCTCCGGGGTCGGCGACTTCGGGGTTGACACTGCGGGAGATGATCTCAGGCAGCGGCGCCGGTGTGGGTGCGGGTGCAGGCGCCGGTGCGGGCGGCGCTTCGGTGGTCGTCGTCTGCGTGGATGCCGTCGCGGTGGGAGTGGATTCGGTCGTTGCGGTTGCAGCCGTGGCCGTGCGGGCTGTCGCCGTAGTGCCGGCTGTGGTGCCAGGGCCCTCCTCACCGGCGCAGCCGCGGCCCAGCATGAATACTATGATGACGATGATCACGGCGGCGATGACCGCCGCGATGATGATGTTGCGGTTCCGTTTGCTGAGAGCCATGCTGACGCTCCTTTCCCTGACAAGCAGTTAACAGATGCTTCAATGCATCCTGCAACTATCCTTTTTTCATGCAAGGGGCCGCCGGTACTGGAAAAAATATTGAAGGAACGGGGGTGGTGCGTGGAAACCCGTGCGGCCGGACCCATCAAACACAGGCAGCAACGCCGCTGATGTTGTCCAGCTCCCTGTTGATCGCGTCCAGCAGCTGGCCCGCCTGCCGCAGGTGCCCTGCCGTGGCGGTGGTGTTGCCCTCCTGGTAAGCCCGGTCGGCCGCCCTCAGCTCACGGCGCCTGGCGGTCTCTATCGCCTCGAGTCTTATGTTCTCCCTGTAGGTCATCGTTGCCGCCTCCTCCGTCGCCTCTTTTCTTTCCCTTCACCACTATGACGGCTGCCGGGCCTGATACTTACGCTGCGGTGGCGGCGGTTTCCCGTACGGCGG
>CAZCCR010000002.1:27629-164307 GCA_964497425.1 uncultured Gaiellales bacterium | reverse complement strand
ACGGCTGCCGGGCCTGATACTTACGCTGCGGTGGCGGCGGTTTCCCGTACGGCGGCACTATCAAGCGCGGCACTTTCCCGTACGGCGGTTTCCCGTACGGCGGTTTCCCATGTCACGACTGTTTCCCGCACGGTGGCGGTGTCACGAACGGCACTCTCCCGTGTGATGACCTTTTCCCATGGCATGACCGTTTCCCGTACGGCGGCACTATCAAGCGCGGCACTTTCCCGTACGGCGGTTTCCCATGTCACGACTGTTTCCCGCACGGTGGCGGTGTCACGAACGGCACTCTCCCGTGCGGCGCCGTTATCTTTAAATGAAAACGGGAAAAGTGTATGGTATTAGTCGCCGGCCGGGTCCGGTCGGCTGCAATTTCCGTGGCCGCCGGCAGGCGGGAGCCCTTGTGGAGGATCGATATGCGACGAAAAAAAGACAACCCGTTCGCTGAGTTCGACCGCCTGACCAACGAGATCGAGGAGATGTTCTTCGGTTTCCTGGGTGGTCCCCGCTTGCGGATGATGAAAGGCGGCGCCTTCCAGCCGCTGGCGGACGTCTTTTACAGCAAGAGATCCAACTCGGTGACGGTGAAGCTGGAGATCCCCGGTATCTGTCCTGACGACGTGCGTCTGACCATCCAGGACAAGACCCTGGTCATCGAGGGCAACCGTGTCGATACCCAGCAGGAGGGGGACACGGCCTATCAGCAGATGGAGATCGACTACGGACCCTTCAAGCGCAAGATCGTCCTTCCCGTCGAAGTGGACGTGGAGAACTCCACAGCCGCTTACCAGGACGGTTTTCTCACCATAGACCTGCCGGTGATCAGGAAAACCAACCAGGCGGTGAACGTGCCTATCAGCGTCCGGAAAGAAAAGGAAGAGTAAGAGATGGAAAGCGGCATAGCCGATTCACAACCGATGATGCAGCCGGTGGAGGAGATACCGGAGACCATCCCCATCCTCCCCCTGCGGGAGACCGTGGTCTTTCCCGAGACCGTGACCCCCCTGGCGGTGGGACAGGAGCGGTCGGTGAAGCTGATCGACGACGTGCTGCACAAGGACAAGATGCTGGGCCTCTCGACCATTCGTAACAAGGAAGTGGAGGTGGCCGGCCCGGATGACATCTACGGCATCGGCACCGCCGCCCTCATCCACAAGATGCTGAAGGTCCCCGACGGTTCGCTGCGTATCCTGGTGCAGGGCGTGACGCGCGTCAGGATCGTGGAATATATCCAGGACGAACCATACCTCGTGGCGCGCATAGAGCCGGTGGAGGACGAGTTCGAGATGACACAGGAGGTCGAGGCCCTCACCCGCAACCTGCAGAATGTTTTCACCAGGATAATCGGACTGGTACCGTACCTGCCGGAAGAGTTGCAGATGGCGGCCTCCAACGTCGACGATCCCAGCGCCCTCTGCTATCTCATCGCCTCGGCCATCAAGATAAAGCCGGAGGAGAAGCAGGAACTGCTGGAGGAGCTGGACGTCAAGGAGCGCCTGATGCACCTGACGCGGATCCTCAACCGCGAACTGGAGGTCTTCGAGCTGGGCAGCAAGATCCAGACAGAGGTCCAGAGCGAGATGGACAAGAACCAGCGCGAGTACTTCCTCCGGCAGCAGATGAAGGCCATCCAGGAGGAGTTGGGGGAGACGGATGAGATAACCGCCGAAGTGAACGAACTCAGGAGCAAGATAGACGAACTGGAGCTGCCGGAAGAGGTGGACAAACAGGCGCGGCGCGAACTGGACCGTTTGTCGAAGCTGCAGCCGGCGGCGGCGGAATACTCGGTTATCCGAACCTATATCGACTGGCTGATCACCATCCCCTGGAACAGGAGCACCGAGGACAATCTGGACATCAGCCAGGCGCAGAAAGTGCTGGACGAGGATCACTACGATCTGGAGAAGGTCAAGACCAGGATACTGGAGTACCTCTCCGTCGCCAGGCTGAAGAGCGACATGGCCGGGCCCATCCTATGTTTCGCCGGCCCTCCCGGGGTGGGCAAGACCTCGCTGGGACACTCCATCGCCCGCGCCCTGGGCCGGGAGTTCATCCGCATATCCGTCGGCGGCGTGCGTGACGAGGCGGAGATACGCGGCCACCGGCGCACCTATATCGGAGCCATGCCCGGGACCATCATCCGCGCCATCCGTGACGCCGGCTCCAACAACCCGGTATTCATGATAGACGAGGTGGACAAGCTGGGGGCGGACTTCCGCGGCGACCCCTCCTCGGCGTTGCTGGAGGTGCTGGACCCGGAGCAGAACGACAGCTTCCGCGACCACTACCTGGACCTGCCCTTCGACCTGAGCAAGGTGTTGTTCATCGCCACCGCCAACGTGCTCGACCCGGTGCCGCCGGCGCTCCGGGACCGCATGGAGGTCATCGAGCTCTCCGGCTACACGGAAGAGGAGAAGGTCGGCATCGCCAGGAAATACCTCATCCCCAAGGAGATCGAGGCCCATGGCCTGGAGAGCAGGCAGATATCTTTCACCGACAAGGCCATCCTCAAGATCATCCAGCAGTTCACTCGCGAGGCGGGCCTGAGGAACCTGGAGCGGGAGATAGCATCCGTCTGCCGCAAGGTCGCTCGGGAGATAGCCGAAGGCAAGGTCAAGCGGGTGACCGTGGGCGAGGCGGCGGTGACCAGATACCTGGGCAAGAAGAGATTCTTCTCCGAGGCCCGGCGCATGACCTCGGAGCCGGGTGTGGCCACGGGCCTGGCCTGGACCATGAACGGCGGTGACATCATCTTCATCGAAGCCACCAGCATGCACGGTACCGGCCGCCTGACCCTGACCGGTCAGCTGGGGGACGTGATGAAGGAGTCGGCGCAGGCGGCCCTGAGCTGGGTGAGGGCACACTCCGACAGACTGGGCGTCGCCGAGGATTACTTCCAGAAACACGACCTGCACGTCCACGTGCCCGCGGGGGCGGTGCCCAAGGACGGGCCGTCGGCCGGGGTCACCATGACCACGGCGCTGGCTTCCCTGGTGACGGACAAGCCAGTGCTTGCCAACGTGGCCATGACAGGCGAGGTGACTCTCAGCGGCAAGGTGCTGCCCGTAGGCGGCGTCAAGGAGAAGGTGCTGGCGGCGAGGCGGGCCGGCCTGGATACTGTGATACTGCCGCGGGAGAACGAGAAGGACCTGGATGACGTGCCGGCGCACCTGCGCAAGGAGATGGAGTTCATCCTGGTGGATGACGTCAGCCAGGTGCTCAAGGGGGCAATGGACGGCGGCAAGCCCGGCGCCAGGCCCCGCAAGATACGCGCCGCCGGACGCAAGTCCGCCCGCAAGGCAAATATGAACCGCAAGGCGGCCAGGACGGGGAAATAGCCCCGCCGGCAGTAGCTACCTGGGCTCCTGACCGCCGGCGACGGCGGGTACAACACTTATCTCCGAGCCGTCAGGGGCTTCCGTCGCCAGGCCCTGTTCGAAACGGATGTCCTCTCCGTCGATGTAGATATTGATGAAGCGTCTGAGTTCGCCGTTCTCCAGCAGCCTCTCGGCGAGGCCGTTATGGCGTCCCTCCAGCTCCTCGATGATGTCCGCGACCGGCCCGGGGGTGCATTCGACCAGGCCCTCTCCACCGGTCAGCTGTCTCAACTGGGCCGGTATCCTCACTTTGACGCTCAATGTCGCTCCTTTCCGTTTCTCCCGGATGCCTGCGGGGACAGGCCTCAGGCGCTCTCGCCTGCCAGGGCGTCCCCGGACAGGACCTGCTCCTCGAACTCCGACAGGCTGGGGTCTATCTCGTAGGTACTGATGGTGTCTGACACGGCATCCAGGGTCTTGAGCCCGTCGCCGGTGATATAGAGAACCACCTCGTCTTCCGGGTATATCTTGCCTGTCCTCGCCAGCTTGGCCAGCACCGCCGTGGTGACGCCGCCGGCGGTCTCGGTGAAGATGCCTGTTGTCTCCGCCAGCAGCTTTATGCCGTCCACTATCTCCTGTTCGGTGACACTCTCGATGACGCCGCCGGTCTTGCGGGCCACCTCAAGGGCGAAGATGCCGTCCGCCGGGTTGCCGATGGCCAGGGACTTGGCGATGGTATCCGGCTTCACCGGCTTGATATGCTCCTGTCCCTGGCGGAAGGCCTCCGCCACGGGACCGCATCCCTCTGCCTGGGCGCCCGAGACCACCGGCTCCTTGCGCCGGATCAGCCCCACCTCGCCCAGCTCCTGGAAGCCCTTGTATATCTTGGTCAGCAGTGACCCGGAAGCGACCGGCACCACCACCTGGTCCGGCGCCCGCCATCCCAGCTGCTCCGCCGTCTCGTAGGCCAGGGTCTTACTGCCCTCTGAATAATAGGGCCTGACGTTCACGTTGACGAAGGCCCAGTTCTTCTCCGAGGCTATCTCGGTGCAGAGACGGTTGACATCGTCATAGTTGCCTCGCACCTTGACCACGTTGATGCCGTAGACCGCCGTGGCGACGATCTTCTGTACCTCCAGGTTGGCGGGGACGAACACGTAGGCCTCGGTGCCGAAGGCCGCCGCGTGAGCTGCGACGCTGTTGGCCAGGTTGCCGGTGGAGGCGCAGGCGGCCACCTCGAAACCCAGTTCCCGCGCCCGTTGCAGCGCAACCGCCACCACCCGGTCCTTGAAGGAATGGGTGGGATTGGCGGTGTCGTTCTTGACCCAGAGCTTCTTCAGGCCCAGCTCGGCAGCCAGCCTGTCCGCCTTGATCAGCGGCGTGAAGCCCGCCTGCAGGTCGACTTCGGGGCGCCGGTCCACAGGCAGGAAGTCGGCATAACGCCAGAGGGACGGCGGCCCGTTACTGATGCGATCCTTGGTGGCGCGCCGGCGGATCTTGTCGTAATCGTAGGTCACCTCCAGGGGGCCGAAGCAATAATCGCAGACGAACAGGGCCTGTAGGGGGTAAGTACGGCCACACTCTTTGCATTTCAGGTTTTCTGCGGGCATAAGAGGCTCCGCTCCTTTTATCCGGCGCTTGTCGCATGAAAAAACCTCCGCCGGATGTGGCAGAGGTTGGCAGGCAAATCCTTTCGCCACATCGCTCAGACTCTCCGGTCTGCAGGAATTGGCACCTTGCGGTTCGGTTCCACCCTACTCCGCAGGTTGCCGAGGCTTCACAGGGCCAGTCCCTCAGCCTCTCTTGATGCGAACAACGCGTTCCTTGTTGTAGCTTAGAAAGTCTAACAAGCAGGGACCCCGCCGTCAAGAAACGGGAACGGAGACACCTGGACGGTCCACCGGGCATTGGGAGCCACCGGGGCGGTGACCGTGAGGCCGATGCTCACGGACAGGTGTCCATGGACCGGCCTCCTACCGTCTCCGTCTTCCTTCGCCTCCGCCCGGTTTGAGGGCTCTGAGCGTCCGTTCCAGGAGGATCCTGGCCGAACCGCTGCGGGCGATAAGGCGGCCTTCCAGGTTCCTGAGGGGGGTGGTGAGGTCCACTTTCCTGCCGCGCCGCTTGCGGCTGACGACCCGGCCCAGGACCGAGTCCCTCGGTACCGGCTCGGGCGTTCCGGCGTGAGCGTCACCCCGGACAAGCAGGCAGCCGTCCGCTCCCTTTCCGACTACCCGGTGTACCGCCAGCCGATCTCCCGCTGTCAGGTAGACGATCACCCAGCCCGTCCCGGGGAAGGCATCCGGGGGGAGGGGTACCGTGACCAGATAGTCTCCATGGCGTATGTGGGGCCACATGCTGCCACCGGTGGCGATGAAGGAGATGGATCCGCCCTTGCGCAGGACTTCAGGGGCGATCTCCCCGATGGGGACGGTGCGGGACCCGCCGTTCCTGATAAGCCTGTCATTCATGGTCAACCGTATTATTAGCAGGAGAGGAAGAGACAATCAAAGGTCCGCGACGGCAGTGTCGATCGCGGCCTGTTCCGGAAGGAAGCGGAGTTCATAACAGGGTATCGATGAACAGATGCGGCCGATGAAGTCCACGGTGAAGTCCATACCGCGGTGGTCCCAGAACGTGGGAAAACAGCGTATCAGCAGCATGGTGGCTGCTTCGGCGGCGGAGAGTTCCACCAGGCGGTTCTCCCGGGCCTGGTTGAGGACCAGCACTCTCTTCAGCGGCACCCCCCCGGGGGCGCTGACGCCGGCGTCGCCGTGCCAGGGGGTGCCAAAGAGGAGGAAGTCCTCCGTGTGGTCCCCTGGCCCGGGTCTCACGATCAGGCGGTCGTCGCTGAGGACGGTGTTGCCCGCCCGTTGTTTCCACAGCTCCGCCAGGGTGCTCTTGCCGGCCCCCGACGTGCCGGTGAAGATGACGCCGTTTCCATCCAGGTCGACACCGAGGCCGTGCAACTCGACTCCCCGCGAGCGCGAGAGCAGGTTGACCGTCAGTACCTCATCGAGAGGGTATTGAAAGGGATAGGTCTTGACGCCTGTCCCGTCCCCGCTGGAGTGTGGTTTGACCTGCCTCACCTCCGGGACCATGTAGATCTCTCCTCGCGAGAAGTGTTCGTCGATTCTCAGAACCTTGTAGAGGTTTGGGTCAAGGGCCGGGGAGGAGATGGGCATCAGGATGTGGTCGCCGTCG
The DNA here is from genome assembly GCA_964497425.1 of uncultured Gaiellales bacterium. Classification (GTDB taxonomy): domain Bacteria; phylum Actinomycetota; class Thermoleophilia; order BMS3ABIN01; family BMS3ABIN01; genus BMS3ABIN01. The sequence goes on along the minus strand of CAZCCR010000002.1, from coordinate 157,789 downwards.
CGCAGCAGTTTCCAGTTCCCCTGCGCGTCGAAAATCTCCTCGCAGTTGTCCATGTCCGGGGGCGGGTGGGTCAGGACATCGAGAAGCACGTCGTCTCCGGACGGCCCGTTCCCGCCGTCGCCGATAACGAAGCCCGCGTATTCGGGCCCCACCTCGAAGGCGGCGTCCGGCTTCTCCGCCCGAAGACGGAACCGTATGCCCCCGACGCTGATATCAGCGCGTGTCAGCCTGTCGTCTGTCATCTCATCGGTATCGTGACGATGCGGGCAGACCAGAACAACCCGATGCATCCCGACGCATCAGGCTGCCCCGGCCTGTAATACTCCCCTTATGAAGCCTGCGGTCAACTGCCGACATCCATGCAGTCGGGGCCACCGGCAGGCTCCCAGCACGACACCGGGTTCACAAAAGCGCCCGGCTGCACGGTGCCCTTGCAGAACTGCAGGACCGCCTCATCGGGCACCAGCTTGACGCGCTTGATCTCGCCCCTGGTGTACGGCTTCTTCACGTTGGTTCACCTCCTTCACTCTCCCGGGTGCTGCTCTTGTCGTCCTGTATATACCGCGGCCATGGGGGGTCACCGCGGTCGAGTCTTCAGTCCTGTCATCGGGCGTCCAGCAACCTCAGCATGTCGTCGCCCATCCGCCTGGCCTCCGCACCGCCGAAGGCCCTGACTCGCAGGGCCGCGATGCGGCAGAGATAGTCGAAAGAGCCTTCCTCGTCGCCGGTCTCCAGCCCGGCCCAGGCGGCGCAGCAACCGCAGATATGCCTCAGGTTGCAGTTGCTGCATCGATGGCCTGCGGGAGGCCGTCGGCGCCTGATGTCGGCGATCACGCCTCTCCAGCCGTCCTCGAAATCCCCATGGCGCAGGTCGTAGGTCTCCGTACGCGCCAGCAGGCACAGGCCCAGCATCCCCTTCGGGTCCACATGGAAGGAATACTTGCCGGAGCCGCAGCTGATAAGCGTCTCCGCCGGCGGAATCTCCCGTGACTGGCGGATGAAATCACGCCAGGTGTCGATCTCGGCGTTGTAGCGCCGGTCCAGAGCGATCACCGTCTCCGGGTCGACGCGGTGTTTCGCCGGGCCCATCTCACCGCCTACCGTCGGGTTGAGAAGGGCGTCATGCCTGAAGGCCAGGCCCAGCCCGGCAGCGTACCGGTACATCAGGTCGATCTCGTGCAGGTTCTCCTTGAGGACCATGGTCTTGAGCTTGAGGTTGACGCCCGCCTCCATCAGCAGCCGGATACCGCGCAAGCATCTCTCGTAGGAGCCGCTGACGCCGGTGACGGATTCGTAGGTCTCGCGGGTGGCGCCGTATATGGAGACCTCCACCCAGAAGGGCTGCCACTCCGCCAGCAGCTCCGCGATCTCCGGGCTTACCATGGTGCCGTTGGTGAACAGCGTCGGTATGATGCCCTTCTCCTTGATATGGAGGTATATCTCCGGGAAGTCCGGCCGCAGCATGGGCTCGCCGCCGGTGATGAGCAGCCACAGACAGCCGGCGTCCGCTATCTTGTCGATGGTCTGCTTGAGCCCGGCTGTCGACAGCTCATCGCCGTCACGGGAACCCTCGCAGTAACAATGCACGCATCGCAGGTTACAGCGGAGAGTCGGCTCCAGGGAACCGACAATGGGGACCCTCTCGTCGACGACGCTCTCATGTACCCGCCTGCTGAACAGGCCGTAGGTCTCTTCCGGGATGACTGGGCAGTCGGGCATCACGGGACTCCATCCGGCCGATCAGTCGTCCGGCGGCCTGATCCCGATCACGGCCGCTGCCAGGAATTTGGCCAGGAGTTCCCTCGTGTCGTCCAGCGACTGGTCGGGAGGGACATCGTACTCGGATGCCACGGCGTCGGAGATATCGGATACGCTGCGTGAACCGTCTATCATGCCCCAGACGGTAGTGGCGACCTGGTTGAGCGTGAAGATATCTTCCAGGTCCTGAGCGGAGGATCTTGTGGGCACAAGGATAGTCTCCCCGGCGATGAGCCGGGATACGATCCCCTCCACCCGGTACGGCATTGCTTCGGGTTCCGGGAGGTCGGGACGGGGGCCTGTTTCCGCACCCTCCCCCGGGCGTACTGTCTCCTCGTCTTCGCCCACAGTCACTCCCCTGTTTCACGGACCGGGATGTCCACGAAGCAACTGATGCCTTGTTCCCCGCTTTGAGAGCCTTTCATGATACCATCTGATGGAAAGACTGTAAACAGCAGGAAGTTTTTCAGGCGGGATTGCCAGGGGCGGCCCCGACTTCGGGGCCGCCCCTGTTCTCAGCTCTGCACGGGCGGCCTGTCCTTGGCCATGGCGGCCATCACAGCGGCCACGAGTAAAACCAGCGCTCCCAACACTATCAACAACTGCTCGGCGCCGTTATGGCAGGCCATCTGTGGATTCTCGCAGACGGGCAGCAGGTAGGTGGGGGTTAGTATCACCAGGACGCCCGTACCGCCCAGCACCAGGGCCAGCAGACGCAGGGCGTCGGCTGTGGACGCGACGATCACCGCGGCTCCGATGAGCATGATGATCAGTCCCAGGGCCACGGCGCCGCGGGTGGTGAAATAACAGGGAGAATGGCCGCCGCTCATATCCATCCCGGCCATGTCATCGCCCATATTCTCGTCCATGGTCCCGTTCATCCCGGCCATGCTCCCTTCATCTGCTCCATCCATGGATGTGCTCGTTCCCATAACGTCCATGTCACCGGTAGTACTCATGCTTTGCCCCATGCCCGTCGAGGTGCCGCCGGTCGTAGTCATGGCTCCCGTATCGCCATCGATCCCTCCGGCCTGAGCCAGGACGACGGTATCGAGCGACGCGTCATCATGGCTCTGGTAATCACAGGTGGGGAAGATATAGCGGGGGGTGACGGCGACGAGCAGTCCCAGGATGATGATGGTGATACCCGCAACCAGCCTCACGTTCTTGCTCACAGTTCCTCCTTTATGGGATGAATGATGGCTATATAAAAGCGTTAGCAAGGAATATGCCAATTCATTTGCGAGCTTACGGTTTTTGCCGTCCCATCGCCTTTTTTCGCAGCTCTTGGGAAACAGAGAGAGAAAGAGATCTGATAATAAACCTGCTAATAATGGGATAAAACCTGTCTTTGCTGTCATGCCCCGGCCGCTTATATCATCAGCTGAAGACGTGAATGGTGGCGCTGTCTCCGTTCCCACCGGGATGGTTACGTTTTGGATACGCTTTTTCCCACAGGAGGTGTGGGAAATGGCACAGCTGAGTCGCCGGAAGCGGTCTCAGCGGTGCGGTCGCCCTGTCCTACTCCCACTCGATGGTGCTGGGGGGCTTGGAGGAGATGTCCAGGGCCACCCGGTTGACACCGTTCACCTCGTTGATGATGCGGCTGGAGACGGTCTCCAGCAGATCGTAGGGGAGGCGGGCCCAGTCGGCGGTCATGGCGTCTTCGCTGGTGACGGCGCGGATGACGATGGGGTAGGCGTAGGTACGTGAATCGCCCATGACTCCCACGCTGCGGATGGCCGGTAGCACGCAGAAGGACTGCCAGAGCTTGCGGTAGAGCCCGGCGCGGCGCACCTCCTCCTGCAGGATGAAATCGGCTTGCCTCAGGATCTCCAGGCGCTCCTCGGTGACTTCACCGATGATGCGGATGGCCAGGCCCGGGCCGGGGAAGGGCTGGCGCCACACCATGTTGTCCGGCAGCCCCAGTTCGGCAGCTACGTTCCTCACCTCGTCCTTGAAGATGTTCCTCAGAGGCTCCACCAGCTCCAGGTCCATGTCCACAGGCAGTCCGCCAACGTTGTGGTGCGACTTGATGCGGGCGGCGTTGCGGGTGCCGCTCTCGATCACGTCGGAATAGAGTGTGCCCTGCACCAGGAAGCGGGTATCCTCGAGGCGGCGCGCCTCCTCCTCGAAGGTGCGGATGAACTGTTCGCCGATGATCTTGCGCTTCTGTTCCGGTTCCGTTATCCCGCCCAGAAGGGAAAGGAACTTATCCTGGGCCTGCACATGGATAAGCGGCACGTGGAAATGGTTCTCGAAAGCGTCGATCACCTGCGCCGCCTCGTTCATCCTCAACAGACCGTGGTCAACGAATATGCAAGTCAGCTGGTCGCCGACGGCGCGGTAGACAAGGAGGGCCGCCGTGGAGGAGTCGACGCCGCCGGAGAGGCCGCATATGACCTTGTGGTCACCCACCTGCCTGCGGATGGCCGCCACCGATTCCTCGATGATGGAGACCACGGTCCAGGTTGGGGAGCAGTCGCAGGCGTTGAAGAGGAAGTTCTTGAGGATATCCATGCCGTGGGGCGTGTGCACCACCTCCGGGTGGCACTGGATGCCGAACAGCCGCCGGCCGGCGTCTTCCATCACCGCCACCGGGGAGCTGTCGGTTGAACCGGTGGACTCGAAGCCGGCGGGAGGCTCGGTGACCGAGTCGCGGTGGCTCATCCAGCATGTCTGACGGTCGGGAAGGTCATCGAAGAGGATACCCTCGCGGGTGAGCCTGAGCTCCGTCTTGCCGAACTCGCTCTTGCCCGTTTTGGCCACGGTGCCGCCCAGCAGATGGGTCATCAGCTGCATGCCATAGCAGATGCCGAGGATGGGAACCCCCAGCTCGAAGACGGCCGGGTCGATATCGAGGGAATCTTCAGCGTAGACGCTGGCCGGTCCGCCGGAGAGTATCAGTCCCCGAGGCTTGCGTGCGGCGATATCCTCCACCGGCGTGTCGAAGGGGATCAGTTCCGAGTAGACCCGGCATTCCCGGACCCGCCGGGCGATGAGCTGGCTGTATTGAGCGCCGAAATCTAGTACGAGTACCGTATCCATGCCGACTGATTATATCAGTAACTTCAAAGCCTCATCGAGCGGCATGGGCTCCAGGCCCAGGTCGCGCCCGACGGCGTCATCGGCGCAGACGCTTCCCGCCTGCAGCATCTTCAGCTGATCCCCTGTCAGCAGGGGCTTTCGCATGGTCCGCTCACTCAGCCAGGCGACGGCGCGCATCACCGGCAGGGGGATGTGCAGCGCCGGCCTCCGCCTGCCGAGAACGCCGCAGACGCGCTCGACCAGCCCGTTGTAATCGACCACGTCCGGACCGCACAGTTCATAAGCCCTGTTGACCGCGGACTCTTTGTCGATGGCGCTGCTGAAACAGGCGGCCACATCCAGGACCGAGACGGGCTGCATGCGGTAGCGGCCGTCTCCCGGCACAGGCATCAGCGGCAGCCGGCGCGCCTGGCCCAGCAGCATCTCGCTGAAGTCGCCGCCGGGTCCGATGATGGTCGAGGGTCTGAAGATTGTATACGGGAGGCCGCTTTCGCGAACCGCATCTTCGGCAGCTCCCTTGGTGCGGAGATATTCGGTGGCGGCGCCCGGCGCCGCTCCCAGGGCGCTCATGTGCAGGAAGCGTCGCGCTCCGGCGACGGTGGCCGCGCCGAGGGCGTTCATCGTCCCCTTGACGTGGATCTGCTCGAAGGTGACGCCGCGGGGTTCGAAGATGATACCCACCAGATGGATGAAAGTGTCACAGCCGCCGCCGGCGGCCGCGACGGCGTCGGCGTCGAGGATGTCACCCGCCGCCAGCTCCGCTCCCAGGTCGCGCAGGAAATCGGCCCCCGGCCCGTCGGTCCGGCGGACCAGGCAGCGCAGTTGGTAACCCTCGGACGCCAGCCGTGAGGCGAGGTTCCTGCCGACGAAGCCACTGGCGCCGGTGATGAAGACTAACCGGCCTCTACCGGATCTTCCATCCATATCCGTCCCGTATTATTCTACCTCAGCCTTGTCGTTCTTCTCCGCAACTCCCGCGTCGGCGAAGGTGGCCATCTCGCTCAGCACCTTGCAGCTGGCCTCCACCAGGCTCGACGCCAGGACGGCGCCGGTACCCTCGCCCAGGCGCATATCCATGAACAGCATGGGTTTGAGGCCCAGCTCCTCAAGTATCAGCTTGTGACCGGGCTCGACGCTGACGTGCGAGGCGATCATGTAGTCCTTCGCCCGCGGGCAGAGGCTGGCGGCCACCAGCGCCGCCGCTCCGGAGATGAAACCGTCTATGACCACGGGCACGCGTGCCGCCGCCGCGCCCAGGATAACACCCGCCAGGCCGCCTATCTCCAGGCCGCCCACCTTGGCCAGCACATCCAGGCCGTCTTTCGGGTCAGGCCTGTTCGTCTCGATGGCCCGCCGGATGACCTCCCGTTTGACGTTGAGGGCGCCGTTGTCGATGCCGGTCCCCCGTCCGGTTGCCTGCTCCGCGCTCACACCGGAGAACACGGCAAGGATGGCGCTGCTGGGCGTTGTGTTCCCGATACCCATGTCACCGGTGCCCAGCAGGTCGGCGCCGGCGGCTATCTCGTCTTCGGCGACGCCGATGCCGGCCTCGACTGCGGCGACCGCCTCTTTGCGGCTCATGGCCGGTCCTTCCACCATGTTGGCCGTTCCCTGCCTGATCTTCCTGTTCAGGACCATGGGGTTGTCGGTGTCGGCGGCCACGCCCATGTCGACTACCCTCACCTCAGCGCCTGCGTGACGCGCCAGCACGTTGATGCCGGCGCCGCCGGCGGCGAAGTTGGCGACCATCTGTGGTGTGACCTCTTGCGGGAAGGCGCTGACGCCCTCGGCCACGACGCCGTGGTCTCCGGCCATGACCACGATGACCTTTCTTGTTATCCGGGGCATGGGGTCGCCCTGTATCCCCGCCAGCCTGATGGACAGCTCCTCCAGCACGCCCAGGCTGCCCTGGGGCTTGGTCAGCTGGTCCTGCCTGGCGGCGGCCTGCTTCATGGCGTCATGGTCCAGATCCTTGACCGCGGCGATTGTCTTTTCCAGTTCGCTCATCTTTCCTCCGTGCGTTTGATTGGCAGAAAAAAGGTTGAGATCAGCTCCGCCCGCGCCGTGAACGCGGCCTGCATCTGAATATGGCCAGGGAAAGGGCCGCCATGGAGACGGCGGACTGCAGCATCAGCGATGTGCGGTAACGGGGCGCCCCCGGCAGCTTCAGGGAATGCAGGTGCCGCGAGTGTGTGGGGAAATAGCGTCTGCCGCCCCGCTCGGGGTCTGACCAGGGCATGACATGTTCCATGTCGGGGATCACGCCCCCCAGGGCGCACATGAAGGAAGGGGAGGACCAGCCGCAGCTGGAACCCACCAGTCCCAGCATCAGCAGGACCATGAAACCTTCGGCCTTGTGGGCGGAGATATCCTTGTGCGGCACCATGTCCAGCATGGCATGGCCGGCCAGCCCCGCCGCAAAGGCGGTCAGAGGGCTCCTGAAAAGGCGTCCGGCGGCGGCGTTGATACCTGTATGGGGTACGAGCATCATGACAGGCTCCCTGGGATAACAAGATCCGGATAAGCCAACATTCTCAGGTATTCGAAATTCAAAAGCAAACCCGCCGAAGCTGCCGCCGGGGAGGAGACGCCAGGGCGGAAAAGTTCAGAATAATTATAGTTGCATTTCTCATATTAAAAGGATAAAATTGTATCCGATGTTCACTTTTAGGGCGCCATGGCGGAAGCAGGCCGTCAGGGCGTCTTTTATTGTCTGGAAGAGGGGTAGTGAAAAGGGGATGGTAAAGTGAGCAGCTTCCCCCGGGTTTCCTCTCACACGAACAGTCGCGTGTGTAGTGGCCAGGCGGGAATTGAAGCAAGGATTGAAACGGGACCAGGCAAGCAACAGTGATTTAATTTCCTGATGTGGGGCGGGCGGCGCGCCCGGAGGGCGCGCCGCCCGCCCGGAACGATTTACTGATTACCAGGCTGGACTATCAGACTTTTAAAGCGGAAAGGAGGTGTTTCGATGAGTACGACGACACGGATAGCACTGGCGGCCCTGACGGCCGTAGCCCTTCTGCTGGGCATCACCGTCATAGCTTTCGGTGACACGGGCAGCGCGGTCTTCGATCAGTACTGCGCCGGCTGCCACGGCGCCAGCGGCCAGGGGACCGCATACGGTCCGAACATCCAGGGCGAATCGGATGAGGTAGCCAAGGTGGTACGCAGGGGCGACGACGAGATGCCCGCTTTCGACAGTTCCGTCATCAGCGACGGCGACCTTCAGGCGCTGGCTGCCTACGTGGCTTCGCTGGGCGCGGCCGGCGACCAGTACGGCGATGCCGGTAACGGCCAGTACGGAGACAACGGAGGCGATGATGACCACAGCGGCGACGTCCGGGGCCATGACGGACGAAGCGGCGACGACAGGTCGGACGACCACCACGGGGATCACCACAGGAAGAACAGGAAGCACCACCGTCATGACGATTGACGGCCCCCGGTCCCATAGGGATTGACACCAGGAATCCTTATGGGTGATGAAAGAAAGGAAACATGCGGGCGGCGCGCCCTCCGGGCGCGCCGCCCGCTTCCCTATCCCGCCCCTTTCCCCTCGTCGCCCCATATCTCCTCCCAGGCCAGGCTGGAGGGACAGAGGGGTTCGACTACACATTCTCCGCAAAGGGGCCTGCCGGCCTTGCAGGTCCGGCGGCCATGGGTCACCAGGTTGATATGGAAGGCGAAGATGTCCTCCGGCGGCGTGATGGCGGTGAGTATCCTGTGCGCCTCGTCACGGCCCGTGTCCTCCCCGATGAAATCCAGGCGTCGCGAGACGCGGTGAACATGGGTGTCCACGGGCATCACCGGACGCCCCAGGGCGAAGAGCAGCACGCAGGAAGCGGTCTTCAGTCCCACACCCCGGAGGCGCGTCAGGTACTCGATGGCCTCGCTGTCATCCATCCTCTCCAGGAAGTCCATGCTCAGGTCGCCCTGCTCATCCAGCAGCCGGTTGAGGGACTCCTTGATGTAAACGGACTTGGTGTCCGCCAGGCCGCCGTGGCGGATGGCCGCGGCGATATCGCGTACATCGGCGGCGGCGACCTGCTCCCATGTGGGGTACCTGCTCCTGAGCGAAGTCAGCGCCCGTTCCGAGTTGGTATCGGAGGTGTTCTGGGAGAGGATGGTATAGACCAGCTCCTCCACCGGTTCGTAGCGGGGCGAGAAGCGGGGACGGAAGTATTCCTCATCCAGCAGCCTGATGATGACGGGCAGGCGCGCGGGGATCACGACCATGGTTGCCTCCCCGCGCATATCCGCAGGGCCGCGGGGGCCACCGATATGCGCACCGGCAGATGGCCTACGACCTCGCCGTCGGTCTGTACCGGCACCCGGGCGCCGTTCTTGCAGGAAACCTGAAGCTCGGCGGTGCGGAAGTTGTCAGCTACGGCTGATGCGATGGTGCCCTTTCCCAGGGCGCCGACCCAGAAGCGGATCATCTGCGGCAGGCTCCTTCCTTTGAGTATGCAGACATCCAGGAGTCCGTCGGCCATGCTGGCCATCGGCGTCGGTCCGAACCTGCCGCCGTAATACCTGGAATTGGAGGCGATGACAAAAAAGCCCCTGGTCTCGCGTCCGTCGGCGGATATGGTCAGCAAAGAGAGCTTTTCGCGAAAGAAGGTCTTCAGACCCGAGAGGGGGAACGCCCCCCGGCGGATGGCGCGCTTGAGCACCGGGTTGATATTCTTGATCACCAGGGCGTCGAAACCGACGCCGGCCATGAGGATGAAATAACGCTCGCCGGCCCTGCCCAGGTCGACGGTGATACTGCCGCCGTCCACCGCCAGCTGACAGGCCCTGTCCGGCGCGACAGGGATCTCCAGTTCCAGCGCCAGTACGTTGGCTGTGCCCGTGGGGATGACGGCCAGCTCCGTCCTGCTGCCGGCCAGTCCGTTCACCACCTCGTTGATGGTGCCGTCCCCGCCGGCGACCACCATCCGCGGCGCCCCTTCGCGGGCGATCTCCCCGGCCAGGCGCATGGCGTCCCCGGGGGCCGTCGTCTGCATCAGCTTCACCTGCGCCCCCAGGCGGTCGAACTGTCTCACCAGTAGGGGGGCCATATCCCCTTTCCCGCCCCCGGCGGCGGGGTTGTATATAAGTGGCAGCGAGAGCACGGCGGTCCAGTCAGGGCAGCGGCATCGGTATCCGCCGCCTGCCGGCGAATCTCGCGTAGTCGGTGTATCCGGCATCGCGGGCCAGGCTGAGCAGACGGTCGAAGTCCCTTCCCACCTGCGCCGGATTATGCGAATCGGAGCCGAAGGTTATGGGCACGCCGTGTTCCCTCATCACCTTGAGGAGAGCCAGACTGGGATATATCTCGGCCACCGGCTTGCTCAGGCCTGATGAATTCAGCTCGATGGCGACATCACAGCGGGCCAGGGTCTCCGCTGTCCGGCTGAAGAGGGGGGTCATGTCCCGCGTCGGCCGGTGCCCGTATTTCTTCACCACGTCCAGATGGGTCATGATGTCGAAGAGGCCGGTACCGGCGGCTTCCATCACCAGGGTGAAGTATTCCTCGTAGACCTCGTCGATGTCCCGCTTCTCGAACTCATACTTGAACCTGGACTGGTCGAAACCCCAGTCGCCGACGAAATGCACCGAGCCATAGATATAATCGAAGTCATAGCGCGCCAGCGTCTCAGCCAGGTCGTCCAGGTGTCCGCGGACATAGTCCGCCTCGATACCCAGCCGCACCGGATAATCGCTGTTGCTCTTCTGCAGCCTTCGGACCTCCTCTATATACCGCGGCAGGTCGTCGTGGGGCATGGCCAGGGTCGTGTCATCCAGATGGAACAGAGGCAGATGGTCGGCGAAGCCCATCTCCGGCAGGTCCAGACTGCGGGCGGCCTTGACGTATTCATCCATGGTTCCGCCGGCATGGCCGCAGAAGGGTGTATGGATATGGTAATCGGGAAGCTGGCGGTACAACCTCTCTCCTTTCTTCCAATACTAATCATAAACGGAAAGGAGGAGAGAGGCGAGAAGTCCGACGCGGCAGGCGGCGGTATCGCTCATGCTTTCCGGTCATACTGACCGCCGGGGTCGCGGAAACCCGATTTCAAACCTTGTATTAGAAACTACTTTCATCTATTATTACATCAGTCTAATCATGATTATGCTATGACCCGACTTAAAACGGGAGGTCGCATGTTAACGGAAGCGGTTGAGGAATATCTGGAGACCATCTACAAGATGTCCCTGGAAGGCGATAACGTGATCGCGGCCCGCCTGGCAGAGAGGATGCAGGTTTCGCCTCCCACGGTCGCGGATATGATCCGGCGGCTCAAGGAGGGTGGGTTCGTCAAGGCTTCCCGCAAGGAGGGGGTGCGCCTGACAGCCAAGGGGCGGGAGGCGGCGGAGACCCAGGTGCGCCGACACCGCCTCTGGGAGAGGTTTCTCACCGACGTGCTCGGCTTCGACTGGGACCAGGTGCATGAGGAGGCCTGCCGGCTGGAGCACGCCATCAGCGACCAGGTGGAGGAGAAGCTGGCGGCCATGCTCGGCGACCCGGCAACCTGTCCCCACGGCCATCCCATCCCCGGCAGCAAGGCCGCCGGAGCGCCGGCGGCGGACAGGCCCCTCTCGGACCTTTGCGCCGGAGAGGAGGCGGTCATCGCCAAGGTCATCGAAGAGGAGCCCAGGCTGCTGCAGTACCTGGCCAGTCTGGGGCTCCTGCCCGATGCGCACATCAGTATCAAGGAGATTGCCCCCTTCAAGGGTCCGCTGCTGGTGCAGGTGGCGGGCGCCCAGTACGCCCTGGGGCAGGAAGTGGCGTCCAAGATAATGGTGAGGTCCGCTTAAGTATTGGCTTTTTCCTGTCACAGCGCCCTGCATAAACTCCACGAGGAAACCGATTTCACCATCGCCCTGGCGGGCAATCCAAACGTGGGCAAATCCAGCGTCTTCAACAGTCTGACCGGCATGGGCGTCGATACGGCCAATTATCCCGGAATGACGGTGGAAGTGAACATGGCAACCACCACTCTGGACGGCACCGTCATCGGCATCATCGACCTGCCAGGCACCTATGCCCTGGGGGCGGTCTCCGAAGACCAGTGGGTGGCGCGGCAGAGCGTCCTGGACGGCAGCCCGGATGTGGTGGTGATGATCATCGACGCCACCAAGCTGGCCCGCAATCTCTATATGTTGATCCAGTTCCTGGAGCTGGGCTACCCCATGGTGGTCGGTCTCAATGTGGTCGATGTCGCCCAACGCCAGGGGCGCAGCGTGGACATCAAGGCCCTGTCACGTCAGCTGGGGGTCCCAATCACTCCCACCGTCGCCAATCGCGGTGAAGGCCTGGATGAACTGATGGAGATGGCGGTGGCCGTGGCGAGGGAGCGCCAGAAACCTTCGCCGCAAGGGCTTGTCTACGGTCATGATATAGAGGTGGAGATTGCCCGCCTGACCAACGCCATCACATCGGCGGACCTGGAGGACCCTTACGGCCTTCCCCACCGGGCTCTGGCCATGCTACTGCTGGAGGAGGACTCCGAGTTCCTGGAGATAACGGCCTCACTGCCCGGCTGGGCCCCGGTGCTGGAGCTGGCCGCGGAGCTGCGAGGCAACATCGAGCGCGAGCATGGCCAGCCGGCCTGCAGCCGTGTCGCCGCTGAACGCCACGCTCTGGCGGGGATGATAGCCGCCGAGGTGGAGACCGTCGAGGAGCCGGAGAGTCTGCCGCTGGGCGAACGGCTCTGGCGCCACACCACCAGCCCGGTGACGGGCATCCCTGTCCTGCTCATGGTCCTGGCGGCCATCTTCGCGCTGCTGTTCTTCATAGGCGACAATCTGGCGACCGCAATGAGCCAGGCCTGGGTGGCCTACATCGAGACGCCCATCAGCAACGCCCTCTTCGCGCTGCTGGGAGAGAATGTCTTTTCGATGACCCTGCTCTGGGTGGTGAAAGGGGTCGAGGCGGCCCTGACCATCGGTATACCCTACGTGTTGACTTTCTACCTTATCCTGGCCGTACTGGAGGACAGCGGCTATCTCAACTCGGTCGCCTTCCTCACCGACGCCGTCATGCACCGGTTCGGCCTGCACGGCCGCGCCATCATCCCCATCATCGCCGGCGCCGGTTGCAACGTCCCCGCCATCATCGGCACCCGGGTGCTGACGACTACGCGGGAGCGGCTGCTGGCGGGCATCCTCATCGTACTGGTCCCCTGCAGCGCCCGCACCGCCGTCATCTTCGGCGCCGTGGCCTACTATGCCGGCTGGCAGTATGCCCTCCTGATATATGTGATACTGCTGGTGCTGTGGGTGCTGGTGGGGCTGGGTCTGAACAGGATCATGCCCGGGGCGACCACCGGCCTGGTGATGGAGATGTTCCCCTTCCGCAGGCCTCATCTCAAGACCATCCTCAGGAAGACCTGGTTCCGTTTCAAGGCATTCATATACCTGGCGGCGCCGATCCTGGTCATCGGCAGCGTCGTACTGGGAGCCTTGTACAACACGGGTCTGCTCTGGGACCTGGCGGCGCCCATGTCGCCGGTGATAGAAAGCTGGATGGGACTGCCGGCGGTGGCGGGGCTGACGCTGATCATGGGCATCCTGCGCAAGGAGCTGGCGCTGCAGTTGCTGGTGACGCTGGCAATCGTGGAGTACGGGGACGCAGCACGGGACAACCTGCTGCTGCTGATGAGCAAGCAGCAACTGTTCGTCTTCGCCCTGGTGACGGCCATCTATATCCCCTGCGTCGCCACCATCGCCGCCCTGGGCCGGGAGCTGGGCTGGATGAAGTCGCTGGCCATCATGTCCTTCACCATCGTTCTCGCAGTACTGGCAGGCGGCCTGGTCAACCAGTTCATCATGGTCATGGGCTGGAGCTGACCGGGGACGTTCCTTAACGAGATTTAGAAACTTCGGCGGCTGCAGGCGGTTTTGCAAATATGTTGTCAATAATGTATACTAAAACAGAAGTGCCCAGAAGCAATCGCCAGGATATCAACGGTGTCATCTACCATCTCTTCTCGAGGGGGATAGAGAAAAGAAACATATACCTTGATGACCGTGACCGGGATTTCTTCCTCTTCCGTCTGGGAAACTTGCTCGAGGAAACTGGCACGACTCTATACGCATTCTCTCTGCTCCCCAACCATTTTCACCTGCTGATCAGGCGCAATCAGATGTCTGTCTCATCCTTAATGAGCCGCTTGCTCACCAGCTACGCCCTCCATTTCAACCGCAGGCATGAAAGGGTCGGACATCTCTTCCAGAACAGGTTCAAGGATGCGATCTGCCGTGATGACCTCTATATGCTTACGCTTGTGCGCTATATCCATCTGAATCCTTTACGGTCGGGTGTAGTGAGTTCATTGGCTGGTCTTGAGCGTTACCCTTACTCTGGCCATGCTTATCTCGTAGGTATCAAGGAGGCGGGCTGGTATGACAGGCGCCTGGCGCTGCAATATTTCGGAGAAGATCTGAGCGTCGCTACGAGTTCCTATCAGGATTTTCTCAAAACAGGGTTTGACGCTGCACAGCGGAAAACCACCGTATCAGGGTCGGACTCTGATGCAGACGGTGGTGTAGCAACGGGCATGAGTGGTCGGAGCCGGTCGGGGGACAGGGGACGTGCCAGTGTCCCTAATGGAGCTCTGAACAATGTCTCCACCGACCATGGCTCTGGATTAAAGGGGCGGGTCTATATGGAGCCTCAGCTGATCATTGAGAAGACCTGTGCCGAGTTCTCTGTAGATACCGGGGAGCTACTGTCGGGGTCGAGAAGAAGCATGGTTTCCATGGCGCGCGCGAAGACAGCACGGCGACTGGTGCAGCAGGCCGGTCTGCCGGGGGTGGAAGTGGCGCGGCTGCTCAATATCTCACAGGGAGCGGTTTCCATGATTCTAAAAAGAAGGATTTCTTAATTTCGTTAAGGAACGTCCCCGAAGGGTCCGATACTCAGTTATCGAGGCTGACTCACTTCACAAGGGGGAGGTGATCCAGGTGGCCTTTGACGACAAGGTCAGGAACCGGTTGGTCCGGGCGCGGATCCTCACGGACGATTTCGAGATCGAGGGCAATGTCCACATCAGGAAGGGCGCCGACAGCGGCAAGGTGTCCGATATCCTCAGCGCACCCGACTCCGACTTCATCCCGGTCACACAGGCCCGGTGCACCAACAGGGGCTCCCATTCCTCCCGGCCGGTTGAGACCGACTGCACCATAGTCCAGGTGAAGACCATCAAGATGGTGTTTCCCTTCGAAGATTGATATCAGACCGCACCGACGGACGGCACCGGCGCCTCCGCGGGTGGACAGCAGTGACTATATAAAAGACACTTCTCCCTATTGTACAAAATAATTATATAATTGTTTGTACAGTTGTATAATATATCTTTGTACAAAAGGGCCTATTATCCTGAAAGGGCCTATTATCCTGAAGGAAGAGCAATCAGTACTGCAATCAGTACTGCGTCCAAACCCGGAGAAGGCGATGGGACTGAGTATTTCCGACATCCTTCAACTACCCATCCTGGCTGAAGCGAAGATTCTCGCGGGCCGGAAAGGCATCGAACGGGAAGTAACGCAGGTCACCGTGGGCGAGGTGCCCGACATCGGCGATTGGCTTTCCGGCGGGGAGCTGGTACTGTCCACATTCTTCGCCGTAGAGACCACGACGGAGGCTCAGACCGCGTTCGTCCGCAAGATCATCGAATCCGGGGCATCCGGCCTGCTGGTGAAACCCGAGAGGTTCCTCAAGGCCGTGGATGAAGAGCTGATCGTACTGGGGGACAGTAACGATTTTCCCGTGATAGAGGTCCCCCCGGAGGTGCGCTGGACCCATGTCACCGCCGACATCTCGGAGCATATCGTCGGAGAACACCTGTCCCTGCTGGAGCGCTCCAGCGAGATACATCAGAGGTTGCTTGAGGTGGTCATCGAAGGAAGCGGATGGCAGGCCATAGCAGACACCAGCGCTGAGCTGCTGGGAAGGCCGGTGCTGCTGGAGGATTCCTTTTTCGAACCGCTTGCCAGCGCCGTGCCTCCCGGGATGGATGCGGGCGTCGTGACAGGCCTGGCGGCAAAAAGGAATCGGGCCGCTGTGGATGGCGGAAAGCACGGAGGTGACCGTTCCGAGCGCTTCCGGCGCGTTATGCTGGAAGAGGGGGAGAGGTTCCCCGCCATGGTAACGGTCCCCATCGTGGTCAGCCGTGACGTGCTGGGATATGTCTCCGGCTTCGAACTGGAGGCCGAACTCAACGAACTGGACCTGGTGGCGCTGGAGAGTGCCGCCACCATCGCCGCTCTGGAGATGGGTCGCGACCTGGTCAGGCTGGAGACGGAGAACCGCCTCCGCGGCGATTTCGTCGACGACCTGCTGGCCGGTGAGTTCGATGCCGGGCCGACCATGCTGCAACGCGCCAGCTATCTCGGCGGCGACCTCAGTCACGGCTGCATGGTGCTCATCGCCGACATAGATTCCTTCGGCGACTATGTAACGAGGAACAGGCTCAAGGAAGCTGAGGTGCAGCGGATAAAGAACCGCTATTTCAGCGCCATCAAGCAGGTCGTGCGGCCCTATCATGAGAAAGCGCTGCTTACCCCCAAGAGCGACAACGTCATCGCCTTCCTGCCTCCCCTGGCGGGGGAAGAGGACAAGCTGCAGCCGGTGGCGCGCTCCACCGCGGCCAGGATCCGGACGACCTGCAGCGAGGTCCTGCCGGACCTGACAGTCTCCGTCGGCCTGGGCCGCTTCCATGAGGATCCCAACGAGACCGGCAGGGCCTACCGGGAAGCGCAGACGGCTCTGCGGGTGAGCCAGCGTCTGGGTGAGACAGGCGCCATAGTCACCTTTGATGATATGGGCATCTACAAGCTGCTACTCAGCGCCATGGAAGAGGATCCGGACGAGGTGAGGAGTTTCTATGAGGAGACCATCGCCGTCATCGAGCGCTACGACAGTGAACACAACACGGACCTGGTTGGCACCCTGGAGACATTCCTGGCCAACAACCGCAGCATCGCGGCGACGGCGGAGGCGCTCTTCACCCATCGCCATACCGTCCGTTACCGCCTGGGTCGCATCGCCGACCTGACTGGTCTGGACGTGAACAGGAGCGAGGACCAGGAAAAGCTGGGATTCGGCCTGAAGGCCATGCGGCTGCTGAGGCGCTGATGCCCGCGTTTGTTATAATATGCAACTGCCCGGTTCGCCGGTACTCCGCTGTTTGTACAGAGGGCCATGTATCACTGGGGCAGGGCTGGCGTCGCGGGCCCCATCTCTGACCCGCCGGCGAGTCCATCCGGCGGGCGGTCCCGGAGCAAGGTTGAAGCGATAATATGTGCCGACTGAGCGCGATAACATCAGACGAATACTTCTCGCCCATGGAGAACATCCATGCCCTGAACACGATGAAGGAGGGGCATGACGGCTCCGGCCTGGGGCTGGTGCTGAAGGACCTGGGAGGCGAGTTCGCCGGGCTCAAGAACTATCCGGTGCTGTCCGGCATCTGTTCCGACGAGGGCCTGGAGCGGCTGCAGGCCTATATGGCCGGCCTGGGCTTCAGGGAGATACATTCCTGGCAGCCGGAGATAAACCCCGACTACACGCCGGAGACCGGTCCGCGCGACCATTACTTCGCCCGGGCCTACAGTTACCCGGAGTCGATGAAGGGCAGGACCAAGGCCGAGAAGGAGGACCTGCTGCTCAGGACCCGCCTGGAGCTGAGGGCCATGGGAGAGGCGGACGAGTCCATCTTCGTCTTCTCTTTCTATCCTGACGTGATCTCGCTGAAGGAGGTGGGTGACCCGCTTGAGGTGGCCGCCTACCTCAACCTGGAGAGATCGGGCCTGGAAGCGCGGGTGATCTTCGCCCAGGGCCGGCAGAACACCAACTACGCCATCTACCTGTATGCCTGTCACCCCTTCTTCCTGCAGGGGTACTGCACCATGACCAACGGCGAGAATACGGCTTTCGTGCCCATCCGCGAGTTCCTCTCCGGCCGCGGCTTCCCCGGCTACACCGGCTATGACAGCGACAGCGAGGTCTTCACACATATCCTGCACTATACGCAGAAGCGGCTGGGCTACCCGCTGCGATATTACAAGGACGTCATCACTCCCCTCAGGGAAGAGGAGATGGAGAAGCGGCGCGACCGCGAGGCGCTGCGGCTGGTGAAGAAATCGCTCAGGCCGCTCTGCATCGACGGGCCCAACTGCACCATCGGCTTCACACCCGACGGCACCTGCTTCATGGTGCAGGACGCCAAGAAACTCAGGCCCGGCGTCGTCGGCGGCTACCCTGGAAAGTACGCGCTGATGAGTGAGGAGTGCGGTCTGGACCGGGCTATTCCCGACCGCGACAGGACCAGGGATTTCTCACCGATGAAGTACGACATGGCCGTGGTGCCTCCGAAGGCGAAGGAGATGAAGGTATGGAGCCAGCTGAGCGCCTAGACGCCAACTACGAACTGCCGCTGAGGGAGTTCCCGTATATCATCCGCTGGCGAGACGACCGCTGTACCCGCTGCGGCCGCTGCACGGCAGTCTGCCCGGTGAGCGCCATCGAGCCCACGGTACGGGTGCGTCGCACGGTGACATCCGAGGGGTCGGTGCCGGCGCCGGTGGCCAGCCGGGACTTGACACACGTCGTACAGCAGGTCAATGATATCGACCGCTACTGCACCGGCTGCGGCGCCTGCTCGCTGGTCTGCCCCAATGAGGCCATCGAACCGGAGTACAACCCGCGCCACAAGTTCCTCTTCTTCAAGAACCAGGGCGGCGCCGCCTATCGTCGCGGCGGCCGGCGCAACGACCCGCGGCCGTCGACGGTGGACCAGCTCAAGTTTGTGCGCATCTCCATGCTGACGGACCCGGCGCTGGACGCCGGCCGCCACGAGTTCCGCATCCGCACCTACCTGGGACGCAACCTGCCGGCGGAGAGGTTGCCGGTCGAGGTCAGGCGTGGCCGTCTGGCCCGAAGTGACGATACCTTCGTGCCGCCCGTGCGCGAGATATATCCCATCCGCATCGGCAGCATGTCCGTGGGGGCACTATCGCCGCATATGTGGGAGGGGCTTGCCATGGGCGTGGCTTATCTCAACGAGGTGGAGAACATGCCGGTGGTGATGTGCACCGGTGAGGGAGGCATACCACCGCGGCTGCTGAAGTCGCGATTCGCCAGGTATTTCATCCTGCAGATAGCCTCCGGCTACTTCGGCTGGGACGAGATAGTACACGCCATCCCGGAGATGACCGAGGACCCGGCGGGAATCGAGATAAAGTACGGCCAGGGGGCCAAGCCGGGCGACGGCGGCCTGCTGATGGCCTACAAGGTGCTGAAACTGATAGCCCGTATCCGCGGAGTGCCCGAGTTCGTCGACCTGGCCTCGCCGCCCACGCACCAGACCAAGTATTCCATCGAGGAGGCGGTGGCGAAGATGATCCAGTCCATGTCCATGGCCTGGGGCTTCCGCGTGCCGGTCTATCCCAAGATATCCGGGACTACCACGGCCCAGGCGGTGCTCAACAACGCCGTCCGCAATCCTTACGCCGCCGCGCTCTGCATCGACGGCGAGGACGGCGGCACCGGCGCCGCCTACAACGTCTCCATGGACAAGATGGGCCACCCGATAGCTTCCAATATCCGCGACTGCTACCTGGACCTGGTGGCCCAGGGCAAGCAGAACGAGCTGCCCCTGATCGCCGCCGGCGGCATGGGCAAGAGCGGCGCCCTGGCGGCAAACGCCGCCGCCATGATCATGCTGGGCGCCTCCGCTGTGGACAGCGGCAAGTACATGATGCAGGCTACGGCCCAGTGTTTCGGTGATGAGTACAACCGCTGCAACCTCTGTAACACCGGACGCTGTCCGCGCGGCATCACCACCCAGGACCCGCGCCTCTATCGCCGGCTCGACCCGGACAAGGTGGCCGAGCGGGTGGTGGACGTCTTCAAGGCTGCGGACATGGAGCTGAGGAAGATATTCGCTCCCATGGGCCGCAGCACCGAGCTGCCCATCGGCATGTCCGACGGGCTCGGCTGCGCCGACCGTGACATCGCCGAGCGCCTGCAGATAAAACACGTGGTATGACCGGGGACGTTCCTTAACGAGATTAAGAAACTCGAACGAATGGTTATCAAGGGCAACATAAAAGGCAAGCGCGTCTCCTCCAGGGAGCTGGAGGAGCAGATCCAGGCTGCTGTCGCTGCCGGCCAGACTCGCCTGACCATAAAAGCCGACGGCCAGCATGGCATAGGCGGCCGTATCTGGCCGCGGGGCCGGAAAGTGCGTGTCACCGTCGACGGCCCCGTGGGCCAGCGGCTGGGCAGCATGGGTATGGAGGGGACGGAGATAGTCGTTCGCGGCTCCGCCTCCGACGATGTGGGCTGGATCAACTGCGGGGCCAGGATCACGGTACTGGGAGACGTAACCAACGGCGCCCATAACGCCGGCGCCCAGGGCGTCCTCTACGTGCAGGGCGGCGCCGGCGCCCGCTGCGATACCATGACCAAGTTCAACCCGCGCTTCGAACCGCTGCAGTCATGGTACTTCCGCGATGTGGGAGACTCCTTCGCCGAGTTCAAGGCCGGCGGCATCGCCGTGGTCTGCGGAGTCGAGCCGCGCGACCCGGACAACATCCTCGGTTACCGCCCCTGCGTGGGCATGGTGGGAGGCACTATTTATTTCCGCGGTCCCATCCGGGGCTACAGCGAGAACGACGTCAGGCTGATGGAGATGAACGAGCAGGACTGGCAGTGGCTCACTACCAATATCAAGCCCTATCTCAAGGCCATCGACCGCATGGAATACCTTGAGGAGCTTACCCGCGACCCGGGCGACTGGCGCAAGCTGATCGCCTACACGCCGGCGGAGAAGGCTGCCCGCAGCCCGATGAAGATGAGCACCCAGGAGTTCCGCCGCACCGTCTGGGAGCCGGGCGTCGGCGAGGGTGGCATCTTCGGCGAATATATCGATCACGACCAGTCGCTCCTTCCTTACATAACGACCGGCAAGGACCGGCGCTGGCGGCCCTCATGGAACAACAACAAATATCTGCCTCCCTGCGCCCACGCCTGTCCGTCGCGCATCCCCTCCCATGAGCGCAGCCTGCTGATCAGGCAGGGGAAACTGACGGAGGCGCTGGAGCTGGTGCTGAGGTACAGCCCCTTCCCGGCGACGGTCTGCGGCCAGGTATGTCCCAACCTCTGTATGGACGCCTGTACCCGCGGCGTGGTACTGGATCAGCCGCTGGACATCCAGAAGCTGGGGCGCCTGAGCATGGAGCTGCCGGCGCCGGAGAAGGCCAAACCCACGGGCCGCAGGGTGGCGGTCATCGGCGGCGGCCCGGGCGGCATGTCCGCTGCCTGGCAGCTGGCGCTGAAGGGTCACGACGTAGATCTCTACGAGGCTACGGACCGCCTGGGCGGCAAGATCGAGTGGTGCATCCCGCGCTCGCGCCTGCCCCAGGAGGTGCTTCAGAAGGAAGTGGAGCGCTTCCAGTCGCTGGGCATCGATGTGCACCTGGACGCGAAGGTCGACCGCAAGCTGTTCGACACCATATATGACGAACACGAGACAGTGATCATAGCAACCGGCGCCCATGAGGCGCGCATGATCAGGTTTCCAGGCTGGGAAGACGTCATCCCCGGCATCGACTTCCTCAAGTCCATCAACCTGGAGATGGAGCCGGAGTTCGACCTGCGCGGCAAGAAGGTAGCGGTGATCGGCGCCGGCAACGTGGGCATGGACATCGCCTGCCAGGCCTATGACCTAGGGGCCGAATCGGTCGTCGCCGTCGACATCCAGCCGCCGGCCAGCTTCGGCAAGGAACAGGAGATGGCCCGCGAGCGCGGCACCGAGATACTCTGGCCCAGGATAACGAAGAAGTACGACAAGAAGAAGGGCAAGCTGCATTTCGAGGACGGCAGCTCCATCGATGTCGACGAGGTGATCATCTCCATCGGCGACGTGCCCGTGCTCGACTTTCTGCCCCGGGGCATCAACACGGAGCGGGGACACATCACCGTCAACGATATCGGCCAGACCTCCGACGTCAAGGTCTTCGCCGTGGGCGACGCCACCAAGCCTGGCCTGATCACCGACGCCATCGGCCAGGGCCGCGCCGCGGCCGAGACGGTCCATGCCATGATGATGGACTATGACATCGTGCCCGAGCTGAGGCAGGTCATCCCCTACGAGCGCATCCGCAAGGCCTATTATGAGAGCGAACCCCTGGAGGAGTTCCGCCCCGAGCAGGAGGCGGACCGCTGCATGTCCTGCGGGCTGTGCCGCGACTGCGGCATGTGCGAGGCCACCTGCTATTACGGCGCCATCTCACGCCGGGAGGGAGAGGACGGCGTCTACGCATACGTGGTGGACGACGAACTGTGTATCGGCTGCGGCTTCTGCGCCGGCACCTGCCCCACGGGCGTCTGGGAGATGGAGGAGAACGTCTAGATCAGCCTGTTTTACTGATCCGGTCCAAACCTTCTACGATAAACAATCGTGCCAGGGTACTCTTGCCCAGGTGGCGCTTGCGGGCCAATTCTTCGATCTGGGCCAGCGTAGACTCGTCCATCCTGATGGAGAGTACACGTTCATGCCGAAGCGGTTTTATCACTGCGACGTCTGTCTCTTCGCGGAATTCGGGATAGTCCAAAGGACTGTGTGAGTCCCAGAACTCGGCCTCTTCCTTGCGCGACTTGAAATCAGGAACCGTGCGAGGTTGCTTTTTCATTTCCTTCTCCGTAGGTAATGATGTTTCTCTATACTGGTCATCGGTCGTGCTGTGACCGGATAGAAGGCGCCCCTCCCTCGCCGAGCGAGTATCACGATCAGATAACGGCCAGCTGCATCCTTGCCGAGAGCGGACAGGGTGCCGCCGCGACCGCCCAGGAACAGAGGACGGGGATCTTCATTGGACAACAGCCACCCGATGTCTGTCGGAGATATGTTGCGCCGGGCGATGTGTTCAAGGTTCCAGTCATCCCAGACCAGTCTTCGCATCTTCAGGCTCAACTGCAGCTCCTGCTTGTATCAGCATCTATTTCAACAGGTGTGAGCCCAACTATGTTATTGTATTACAATGTATGACACATTTCAAGCATGGAGTGCAGCGAATGAATATCAAGCATGCTTCGTAAAGGGCAGATTACGCGGCAGCCTTCAGGCTCACATCAGCGGATCCAGCCCGATGGGATCGTTGCCGGGCCAGATCAGCACCATATCTTCAGTCGAGGATGACTGCGAAAGGTTGAAGGTGATATCGGTCGTGGTCCCCAACTGGGTGGTGCCCACCGGGTCACGTTCCTTGCCGTCAGCGGTGCGGAGCAGGACACCGTCCTTGATCTCGGCGGCATCGAGCAACCTGTCAGCGGTCGCCGCTTTCCCGTCTTCCGGCTCCAGGGTCAACTTCACCGCAGTCAGGGATGTGCCGCCCATGTTGGGGGTCACCTCGACCCCGGTCAGGACGAAACTGCCGGCGGAGGTGGAGATGGTCACGCCTCCGGCGTTCGCGCCTGCCGCTGTCGCGGTGTTCCCGCCGGCGTTGCCAGCAGTCCCATCTGATGAAGCAATATTACCTTCAACGTCTCCCCCGCAGCCGGCGGTTGCCAGGAAGGACAGGGCCAGCAGCGATACAGACGCCATGGTCAACAGACGTTTCAAACTGGATATCATCTCCATACCTCCGGTTGCTTGAGGGCGTTGCAGAGACTCTATCCCTTTACGCAGCCATTCCAACAGCCATTATTTCTTGCACCCTTCTCCTTGCGCCGTTTTTCCAAATCCCGGATAACGGGTAACAGGATGTCATGGACATCCTCATCACAGGCGCCGCCGGCAACCTGGGTTCTCACCTGGCGCGTCATCTACTGGACACACCCCACCGGCTCCGGCTGCTCATACACCGGCAGGCGCCGCCGGAAGATATCGCCAAGGCCCCCGGCACCACCGTGTTCAGGGCGGATCTGGCCGACCCGGATAGCCTGGCCGAGCCCTGTCGCGGCACCGACTGCATAGTCCATTTCGCCGGGGTGCTGTTCAAGTCGCGTCCCCGGCGGTTCCTGCCGCATACCAACATCGGATTCGTGCAGAACCTCTGCAATGCGGCCCATGCCGCCGGCGTCGGCAGGTTCATCATCATCAGCTTCCCTCACGTGGAAGGCGAATCGACACCCCACAAACCTGCCATGGGGATGATGGAGGGACATCCCGACTCGGTCCATGCCCGTACCCGCCTGGCGGCGGAGAAATTACTCTTCAATTCCTGCCGCGACAGTTCCATGACCGCCATATCCCTCAGGTCCGGCATGGTCTACGGCCGCGACATCCTGATGATCGACGCCGCCCGCTGGTTGAGCCGCCGTCATCTGCTGGC
Organism: uncultured Gaiellales bacterium; assembly: GCA_964497425.1. Taxonomy (GTDB): domain Bacteria; phylum Actinomycetota; class Thermoleophilia; order BMS3ABIN01; family BMS3ABIN01; genus BMS3ABIN01. Next base: position 133,657 of record CAZCCR010000002.1, on the reverse strand, counting down.
GGTCTGGAAAAAGCCCACATGGATCCACCTGCTCTCGCTGCCCGATTTCCTCGACTGTGTACAGGCCGCGATCGAGAAGGAGGATGCGGCGGGCGTCTACAACCTGGGGGACGATCACCCCCTGACCCTGCAGGATTTCCTTGACAGGGTGACACAGCATTGGGGCAACCGCAGGCCCTGGCGCGCTCCGAAATGGAGCTTCTATGCCGGCGCCTGGGGTGTCGAACTCTTCGCCACCGTCTTCCGGACCCGCTCGCCCATCACCCGCGACTTCATCCGCATCGGCATGGCTTCCTATACGTCGGACACCACGCGCATGAAGCGGGAGCTGTTGCCGGTCCTCGAGTACCCCACCCTGGATCAAGGCATCAGGCTGCTCCGGCCCTGGCCGTCGGAGCCCATGGCCATGATGGAAGCGGACCGGGCGGGTTGAGATGATAGAGGTGATAGAATGCCCCCAGGCTCCGGGCCATGCTCCGGGCCAGGCTCCGACCCGGACCCGGGTAAAGACACAAGGCAAAGAGCCGAGACGAGTATGAAGAACCGGCAGCGATGCAGGAACCACAATCAGCCATATCCATCAGCAGCGTCAACAAGAACTTTGGTGACGTATGTGCCCTCTGTGACGTCTCGCTGGAGATACCGGAGGGACGGATATTCGCTCTGCTGGGACCCAATGGCGCCGGCAAGACCACGCTGATCCGGGTCATCACCACGTTGCTGAAAGCTGACAGCGGCAGCGTCACCGTGGGCGGCTATGACGTAAGGCGCCAGGCGCACCAGGTCCGCAGCATCATCGGCCTGGCGGGCCAGTACGCCGCAGTGGACGAGAACCTCACCGGCCGCGAGAACCTGGAGCTGGTGGGGCGCCTGTTCCATTTCGGGCGCCGCCGGTCGAAGAGGCTGGCAGACGGTCTGCTGGAGCGGCTGGACCTGACCGAGGCCGCTGATCGCCGTAGCAAGACTTACTCGGGTGGCATGCGCCGTCGCCTGGACCTGGGGGCCAGTTTCATCGTCTCACCGCAGATACTCTTCCTCGACGAGCCGACCTCTGGCCTGGACCCCTACGCTCGCGGCGAGCTCTGGAAGAGTATCCGCGAACTGGTGGGGGAGGGAGCAACGCTGCTGCTGACCACGCAGAACCTGGAGGAAGCGGAGGAGCTGGCGGACCGCATCGCCATCATCGACAGAGGGCAGATAGTCGCTGAAGGTACCAACGACGAACTGAAGGACCGCGTCGGCGGCAGCATCCTGGAGTTCCGGCTCGACAGTCAGGAAGACATGGACGAGGCGGTAGAGGCCACGGCCGGGCTCTTCAGCGGTGAACCCTCCGTGGACCGGGCCGTCAATCAGGTATCCGGCCCGGTCAGCGAAAGCACCGGCGCCATCGTCGAGGTGGTGCGGCGCCTGGACAGTCGGGGTCTTGGCATCGCCGACATCCACCTGCGGCGCCCCTCCCTCAACGAGGTCTTCCTCATTCTCACCGGTCATGGGAAGGGTGACTGATGGGAGCGTCCGGGACGGCAGCGCCACAGGCGTCGGGATTGCGGCGCCTGCGCAATTCCGCCATCGACATCTACACCCTCACCTGGCGCAACCTGCTGCGCTACGTGCGTATCCCGGAGCTGCTGATCTTCTCATCCTTCCAGCCCATCATCTTCCTGCTGCTGTTCAACTACGTCTTCGGCGGCGCCATCGGCGTGCCCCCGGGCACCGGCAGCTACCTGGACTTCCTGCTGCCCGGCATCGTTGTGCAGACGGTCCTGTTCGGCACCACCGCCACGGCGGTGGGGCTGGCGGACGACCTCTCCAAGGGGATGATCGACCGCTTCCGCTCCCTGCCCATCGCCCGCTCGGCGGTGCTGGCGGGCCGCACCCTGGCGGACCTGTTCCGTAACCTGCTGGTGGTGCTGCTGATAAACGTCGTGGGCCTGATACTGGGCTTCCGCTTCGAGGGCGGCCTGGGGCCGGCGCTGGCGGCGCTGGCGGTGCTGCTGCTGTTCGGCTTCGCCTTCTCCTGGGTCTCTGCGACCATCGGTCTCTTCTCCAAGGACCCGGAGACGGTGAACGTTGTGGGCTTCGTCTGGATCTTCCCGCTGGTGTTCGCCAGCTCGGTGTTCGTGCCGGTGCAGACCATGCCTGCATGGCTTCGGGTCTTCGCCGAGCACCAGCCGGTGACCGCCTGCGTCAACTCCGTGCGTTCGCTGGTGCTCGCGGGCGAGACCGATTACCTGCTGCAGTCACTGCTCTGGACCGCCGCTATCCTGATGGTCTTCGTGCCATTCGCCGTCTGGGCCTATATAAGAGGAAGATAGAAGACTGGGACGTACTCAACGTACTCAAACTCGTGAAGACGGGGACGTACTTAAACTCGTGAAACTTATGAAACTCGTGCTGGAAGATCAGGGAATCATGGCCGTATCCGTATCCTGAGGTCTGGAGCTGGCGGCCCGACGGCCAAGTATCGGAAACCATGGCGATGAGCAGGTTTTTCCGATAGTATCCGCGGCAGCAGCAACACAGGAACAGGCTCGGGGCCGGGAACGATATACCAAAGGAGGCTCGCCATGCCCACAGCGGTCATCATCGTCATCATCGTAGCCGGCGTCGGCCTCATCGTCGCGGCTATCGCAGGATACTATTTGGCCCGGCACATGCGCGGCACCATAAAACTGACACTGGCCAAAAAGGGCTTCAATCCCGGAGAACAGGTAACGGGTTCGTTTACCATGGAGACCCGCAAATCCATCGAAGGCAAGCGCCTTTTCGTGGCGCTGGTGGGCAAGGAGATCACTGAGGAACATTACCGGGACAGTCAGGGCCGGGACTCGACACGGACACACACCCGAGAGATATTCCGTACCGAGCAGACCATAGAGGATGCCAGGACCTACCCGGCGGGGCAGGTGAGCGAGCATGATTTCCAGCTGCAGACACCATCTGACGGGGATGACGGCTTCTTCGACAGCGAACTGGGCCAGGCGCTCAAGCTGGGTGTACAGATACTCGGTGGAGAACGCACCCGGCTTGAATGGAAGGTCACCGCACGGCTGGACGCCGAAGGCATCGATCTCTGCGACAGCGAGCGGGTTACCATCAACCTCTGACTCCGCCGGGAGAAGGGCCAGGCTCTCCTGCCGGTTCCGGCCCCTATACTGTTTCGTCTTGATTCCGGATGGGGGGCGCGAGTTTGGGGATAGCTACAGATGAGGATGGACATAGGTGACAAGCGCATCGAGCTGATCCAGGGTGACATCACCCTGCAGCGAACCGACGCCATCGTCAACGCCGCCAACTCGGGGCTCAGGGGAGGCGGCGGCGTGGATGGCGCAATCCACCGCGCCGGCGGGCCCTCCATCATGGAGGAATGCCGACGCATTGGCGGCTGCCCCACCGGTGAAGCGCGGGTGACCGGCGCCGGCGGCCTGATGGCGCGCAATGTGATACATGCCGTGGGACCCAGGTGGCGTGGCGGCGGTCATGGCGAAGCGGAGCTGCTGCGTAGCGCTTATGCCGCGTCTCTGGACCTGGCAGCAGATCTGAGGCTGGAATCTGTCTCTTTCCCCTCCCTCAGTACCGGCGCCTACGGTTATCCACTGGAGCAGGCGGCGGATATAGCCCTGGGGGTGGTGGCAGGATACCTGAGGGAGAATGACTATCCCCGGAAAGTGGTGTTCGTCCTGTTCGACGCGGAAACCCTCGATACCTATCGGCGGGCTCTCTCGAAGCAGCGCACTGCCTGACTCCGGCTCTGCATCCTGCCTGACCTCGGCTCTGCGTTATGCATGATGTCCTGTCTCGGGCGTTGAGGCGTGGCCGGCCAAGGGCAGGGACTCACGCCCTAAAACATGAATCCCCACCCTGCCTCCACCGCCGCGGCCATGCGTTGCATGGGGAGCCATTCAGGGTAGCTCGCCGCGGCAATGAACCGGCCAGCGGGTTGACGGCTGCCGCCTTTGCCGGAAAGGCGGGTGAGGCAGCCGTGCCCACGGACTGAGCATGAATGAGGGGGTCGGGGAGGGACAAGGGTCATATGTCACGAAAAGAACATGACTGATGACCCTATGTCTGATTGAAAACAATATGAAGACCGGAGTGGGGACCGGGGGTGACGCCGGCCGCAGGGGATGATCTCAGGCCCTTTGACTTCAGGCCCCACCCTGTTTACCGTTGCGCAGCTCCGCTATCTGGTCCTCTATCTCCAGCATCTGGAAATCGATCGCGTGGCCGCCGTGATTGGATCTGACCTTGCGCAGCTCGGCCAGCTCCTGTTTCAGTTCCTCCAGGCGGTTGTCTCGTTCTTCGGGCGTCAAAGCCGTCACCTCCCGTTATGGTGTGACAGGTCCGTATTGGTGAACAATATGATTATTAGATGCAGACGGGCGCTGATGGTTTCAAGGAGACGCCGAAATGTCACGGTCACTCGGGAAGTAAAGGAATGTGATAGTTGATGGGAAAGATATGTCTGGTGTTGCGCAGGCAGCATCGGACACCGGGTCGGGAGGAGGAGTCATGAGATCTGTTGGCGCGCTTTTCATAGTCCTGATGTTGGCCGTCCTGCCGGCTGCTTCCGCCTGCGGCGGTGAGGGCGATGAGACAGGCGGGACGGCCGCCGGGACGGCGACCGGTGTCGGTACGGTGCCGGTAAAACCAAAACAAAATGAGAGATGGGAGGACGAGGGCCTGCGTCTGGCCGGCCGCTACGCAGATGCTGATGTGGTAGCGCTCGACAATGGAGGCTACCGCATGTATTTCGGCGCCGAGCCCGAGGTACAGGGTTTCCAGGGACAGATATATTCAGCGGTTTCCCGGGACGGTCTCGACTGGACAATGGAGGACGGCGTCCGCATGCTGGACGCTTCGTTCCCGGATGTGGTGCGGTTGCCCGACGGGCGCTGGCGCATGTACTACCAGGGAGCAGGCGCCGGCGGCGAACCCGGGAACGGTATCGCCAGCGCCGTCTCCGATGATGGCGTCAACTGGACGCGTGAGGACGGTCTGAGGATAAGGCAGGGCCTGCAAGGGGCTGCCGACGTCAAGGACGTCGCCGACCCGACGGTAATCGGGATCGATGACGGAGGCTATCTGATGGTCTACCGGGGCCAGGCGGGCGAGAGGCGTCACGGACCGGGCGGAGACCGGTCCGGCTCCCCGGAGCCCAATGATTTCCTCATCAGCGCCACATCGCCTGACGGCATCAACTGGACAGCCGGCGGAGTGGTGATCGACAGCAGGAACGATGAGATGCGTGGGCAGATACTCGGTCCCGACCTGGTCGTCGAGGATGGAGCGGTCAGGCTCCATTGCAACTCTTATGCCGGGATCTACGCGATGACCCTGGACGAGTCGGGTGCCGCTACGGACAAGCCCGTGCTCGTGGTGGAGTCGAGCGGCAGCCCGTCGGCAGGCGATCTTTTTGCTCCCGGAGACGTTTCGGTTATAAGGATGGGCGATGCCTGGAGGATGTTTTACGGCCTGCATACCAAGGGTATCCACAGTATGAAACTGGTTTGAGACCTGCAGGCAGGGGTTGGGCCGGAGATGGGTCCCGCCGGTAGACCCACTTGTCTGAAGGTCGCAACCTCTCCCGATGTGTCCGATATGAAAGGACCGCCCGCCGGCGGCGGGTGTCATGGACAAGTGCTCCAGCAGACGGAGCTTGGAGGTACATATGCCGCAAAGAAGGCAGGGTAAGGTAACCAAGGCTTACGAGAACCTGGAATTCCTCAGGTCCCGCGAGGGGAGGCTGGTGCGGATCGTCTCCGAGTACATCGAGACCCAGAGCCGCCTCCAGCGGCACAAGATCGTGGACACCATCGTCTTCATGGGCTCAGCCCGGCTGTTGCCGGAGAGAGTAGCGCAGCAGCAGCTGAAGAAGGCCAGAGGCCGTGAAGCGAGAAGGCGGGCGGAGATGCAGCTGGAGATGTCCGCTTACTACGAGGCTGCCCGGGAGCTGGCGGCGCGGCTGACCACCTGGTCCAAGGAGCTGCATGACGAGGAGCACCGCTTCGTCATCTGCACCGGAGGCGGCCCCGGCGTGATGGAGGCCGCCAACCGCGGCGCTTCCCAGGCCCGCGGCGTCAACGTAGGCATGTCCATCTCCATCCCCAACGAGCAGTCATACAATTCCTATATAACCCGTGACCTCATCTTCTACTTCAACTACTTCTTCATGCGCAAGTTCTGGCTGGCCTATCTGGCCAAGGCGGCCATCTTCTTCCCCGGCGGCTTCGGCACCCTGGACGAACTGTGCGAGTTCCTGACGCTGCTGAAGACGGAGAAGATGAAGAAGCATCTGCCCATCGTCCTCTTCTGCGAGAAGTTCTGGAGAGAGGTACTGGACTTCGATGCCCTGGCGCACTACGGCACCATCGACCCCGAGGACCGCGACTACTTCATAATCACCGACTCTGTCGATGAGGCCTACGGCCATATAACCAGGGAGCTGACCGATTATATCCAGGATGAACGCGGGACGAGGTTGTGATAGCGGATTCATGATCGGCAAGGAAGATATATTCCGGTTTCTCGACAAGCTGGACCCGCTGAGAAGGGGAAACCCCCAGCCGGGACTGAAGATACCCATGGACGACGGCCGCGAGTTCCATCTCCATGCCGATATCGATGACCCGGACGAGACCAACGATTTCGTCTGCGAGTGGTGGCTGGAAGATCCCGATGACCGGTTCGTCGATGGTGGTTTCGAACCGGCCAACAACGAGGAAGAGATCGCCCGGGTAGCCGACCGGGTCATGGAGTGCGTCGACAGGCTGGCGGGGGAGAAGCAGTGAAGACAAAGGGCGGCGGCGCGCCCTCCGGGCGCGCCGCCGCCCGTCAGGCCATCCCGCCCGTCAGGCCATCCCGCCCGTCAGGCCATCCCGCCAAAGCGAACGGCGCCCCGGAAAGAGGCGCCGCTGCTGCGATATAGGCTAAGTGCTTAAAGAGGATGAAGGGTTTTTTCTTTAAGTACGCTCACATTATTCCACATCAATGTGAAATACAGGTGTATTTAATGTTAAGCAAAGTTAAGGGCCTTGCCGGCTCGCGGCACGTTGGAAAACCGCTTCCGTTCAGGCGCGGGCTACGCGGCGGCTCCCCCATGGTTGGCATGGAGCACAGATTTAACATATAATATGCGGGACAGTTCGAAGTAAGACTCAGTTTATCCCTTGCTCCCATCCTTTTCTTTGGTCGAGCTCATCCGGATCGACTGCGTCTGCAAGCCGCGCGTGCGGCGCGGCAGTGTTTCGAAAGACCACGGAAAAGGAGAAAAATGTCATTTGAAGATCTCGGTTTGGAACAACGCCTGCTCAAAGGCGTGAAGGCCATGGGTTACCAAGAGCCCACCCCCATCCAGCGTGAAGCCATCCCCATGGGTCTGGAGGGCCGCGATATCGTCGGCTGTGCCCAGACCGGCACCGGCAAGACCGCCGCTTTCATCCTGCCCATCCTGCAGCGGATCGGCAAGGGGAAGGGGATAAAGGCGCTGGTCGTGACACCGACCAGGGAGCTGGCGCTGCAGATCGTCGAGGTGGCCCGTTCCTGTTCCCGCTTCACCGGCCACAGTTCGCTGGCGGTGTTCGGCGGCGTGGGATATCAGCCGCAGGCGAAGAAACTGCGCAAGGGCGTCGATCTGCTGGTGGCGACTCCCGGCAGGCTGCTGGACCTTTCGCGGCACAACGATGTTGACCTGCGCCGCGTGGAGATATTGGTGCTCGACGAGGCGGACCGCATGCTGGACATGGGCTTCTGGCCCGATGTCAGGCGTATCATCAACCTGCTGCCCGAGCGGCGGCAGAACCTGCTGTTCTCGGCGACCATGTCGCCGAAGGTACTGAGCGTCATCGGCTCGACGCTGAACGACCCGGTGCGGATCGAGGTGGAGAAGAGCGCTACCCCGGTGGAGGCCATCGAACAGTCCCTCTATCCCGTCAGCCCCATGCAGAAGACGGAGTTGCTGGTGGAGCTGATCAGGCGGGAAGACCTGGACAAGGTGCTGGTGTTCACCCGCACCAAGTACCGAGCCGACCGCCTCTGCCGAAACCTGCGGCGCAAGAAGATCAAGGCCGCTCCCATCCATTCCAACCTGAGCCAGTCTCAGCGCCAGCGGACCCTGGACGGGTTCAAGCGGGGGAAGATCAGGATGCTGGTGGCGACCGACATCGTCGCCCGAGGTATCGATGTGGTGGATATCTCCCATGTCATCAACTATGACCTGCCGTCCGACCCCGAAGTGTACGTGCACCGTATCGGCCGCACGGCGAGGGCGGGGGCCGATGGCACGGCTATCAGTTTCATGTCCCCCGAAGAGCTTTCCGAACTAAGCGCCATCGAGGGCCTGATCGGCAAGACTCTCGACTGCCGTGACCTGGAGGGCTTCGTCTACGCCCACCGCGTGGTTCCCAGCACCCAGAGGGTGGCGCGCAAGGTCACCCGCATGGTCTATAACGGCGGCGCCCGTTCGGGCAGGAGGCGCCGCCGCCCCCGACGCCGGCCGACGCCGGCCCGCGCCTGATCACGGCAACGCTACAGACCGGCCGTGAAAGGTAGCGCGCCGGCATGGTTCGTGGTGACGCCATGGTTCACTCCCTGGCTCGCTCCACGGCTCATTCCATGGCTTGCTATGACTTCATCGTCCATGCGCCCAAGATGACTCGTTAGCAACAAAAGGGCGGCCCCTTCGGGGCCGCCCTTCATCTGTTCATCACGGGCATCGCCTTCGCCATCAGCCCTGGTGTCGTCCGCTCAGCCTTCCACTGTGATGGGTTTGGTCCCCTCCCAGAGGCCGTGGAGGTTGCAGCGCTCCAGGGCTCTGAGAGTGATGTCGCGGTGGATGCCGCCCTTGACCAGCACCACCGAGACCTCCGGCCGTGTGAAGACCGGCGTCAGGTCGATGCGGGCGTTGAAGTTCTTCCCTGAGGAGAGCTCCAGCCACTGGATGTGGTGACCCTCCTCCATCACGTGGGGTATCTCGCCCACACTGATGGTGACTGTGAAGGGTTCGCCGGCCTTCACCGTGTCGGGGCACTCGATCACGGGTATATGCTTCTTCTCTGCCTCCGTCAGGTTGGCCGGGTCCGTCGGCTGGTTGATGCCGCAGAACGGTCCTTTTTCCGCCATTTTCCTTCCTCCTTCTCCCTGACAGCTCGTGGTGCTGTCTTCTGTCCTGTTTTGTTTATTGCCTTTTGCTAGCCCACACGCTCGAAATCGCCCTTGGGGGCGCCGCAGACGGGGCAGACCCAGTCATCCGGCAGATCCTCGAACGGTGCATCCTCCTCGTCGTCCTTGTACAGCCATTTGCACATGGCGCAACGCCAGACGGTGCCGTCCTCGCGTCGTCCCTCGCTGGATTCGACCTTCCAGTCCTTTTCCGTCCAGGCTTCAACCGGCGGCGGGATGAACCCGGAGAAGGTGTCCTTGTCACGCGCGTCCTCGACACTGACGGTCACGGTGGTGCCGTCCCTGCTCACGGTGTAGCCCCAGTCGAAGTTGTCAGTTGTGTCCGGAGTGGTCATCTTGGCCGAGACCTCTATCTTCGAGCCCCGCTTCTTCACCCTGGTCCACGAGTAGCAGCACTTGGCCAGGGCGGTGCAGCCGCACTTGCCCTTCATCAGCCGGATGCCGTCCACCAGCAGGCCGCCCGGTATCTTTTCAATCGCCACAGGCATCCGGCGTCAACCCACCGGCTCGAAGCTGCTCTTGGGGGCGTTGCAGACGGGGCAGGTCCAGGTGTCGGGCAGGTCCTTGAAGGGCGTGCCCTCCTTGGCCTCGTCATACTCGTAGCCGCATACGCTGCACTTGTACTTCATCCTTTCTCATCCTTTCTGGTATTTTTTGTGGTATTCCTTGACCCGGCGGGCGAAGTCCCGGCCGAAGTCATAGCATTGGTCCATGTCCTGGGGCGACGGCCGGTACTGGACCTGGACGCCCGGTTCCACCGTATCCAGCTTCATCTTCTCCATCTCGCCGTAGAGCCACTTGACGGCGCCGCCGCCCCAGCCGTAGCTGCCGAAGGCGCCGCCCAGCCGGTCTGCGGGCCTGAGGCCCCGCAGGTGGGTCATGAACTCGGCCACGGAGGGGAAGACCTCGTTATTGAGGGTGGGGGAACCCATCAGACAGCCGCGCGACTTCCAGAACTCCTTGATGGCGGCGCTCATGGGCGTGGCTCTGAGCTTGATCACCTTGGCCTCGACACCCTCATCCTGGATGCCCCGGGAGAGGGGCTGGGTCATTATCTCCGTGCTCTTCCACATGGTGTCGTAGATGATGGCGACGCTGAGGTCGGCTTTACCGGCGGCCATCTCCCGGTACATCTCCAGCACCCGGTCCGGGTTGGCCCGCCAGATGATGCCGTGGTCGGGGGCGATCATGTCGATATCCAGCCCCAGTTCCTCGATGTCCGCCAGCTTGTTGAGGATCAGCTTGCCGAAGGGCATGAGGATGTTGGCGTAGTAGTCGATCACCGCGTCCTCCAGCGCCGCGTAGGAGGAGCATTCGATGAACTCGTCGTCGAAACGGGCCGTGGTGGCCAGATGCTGGCCGAAAGCGTCCTGGGAGATGAGCAGCCTGGCCTCGGGCACGTAGGTCATCATCGAGTCGGGCCAGTGCAGCATGGGGGTCTCGAGGAACCGCAGGGTATACCTGCCTGTCTTGAGTTCGTCGCCGGTCCTGACCGTCTCGATATTCCAGGAGGAGATGTCGAAGAAGCGCTCCAGCCCCGCCTTGCCGCGTTCGGTGATGTAGATAGTGGCGTCCGGTGCCAGGCTCACCATGCGGTCCAGGGCGCCCGCGTGGTCGTTCTCGATATGGTTGACCACGATGTTCCTGATGCCGGCGGGGTCGATGACGTTGGCGATGTTCTTTACGGCGGTCTCGGCGAAATCGCTCTTGACCGCATCCACCAGCGTTATCTGCTCGTCATCGATCAGGTAGTTGTTGTAGGTGGAGCCATGGGGGGTGATATAGCCATGAAAATCACGGACCGACCAGTCCACGGCCCCCATCCAGTAGATATCCGGTTTGATCTCGGTTGCTTTCACCCTGTTCTCCCTCGTTCGGCCTTGACGGACAGACTCATTTTTATCATCTTTCCCGTCCCGTCCGCCGGTTCGGCGACCTTCGTCGGTCTTCCCCTCTGTCCCGGCAGCGGGGACAGACTCCGTAAAAATCCACATGGCTGCGGTCGATCCTGTATCCCGCCCTCTGGCGGGGCGGCACATGCAGGCGGTAATCCCCCCTGACATCGACGACGCTGCCGCAAGCCGTGCAGATGAGATGGTGATGGAGAGACGTGTCCGGATCGTACCGCTTCCTCGCCGGGTCTATATCCAGCTTCTGCACCGTCCCTTCCCGTGCCAGCACCTCAAGTGTGTTGTAGACAGTAGCCAGCGATATCATCGGCAGACGCTTGCGTACTGCCCGGTATATGTCATCCGCCGAAGGATGGCTGGTATTGCCATCCAGATATTCCATTATGGCCGCACGCTGTGGCGTCAGCCGCTCCATCACTGCCTCACCTGTCGGGCCGGCATACATGAAAGGTCATACCCAGTTGAGAATAATTCTAACATAGGAATCATTTTAATTTATAGTTGCCCCCCTGGCAAGATTCCTGTCTGATGATTAGTTTCCGGCCAGGTGGAGAGAATCAGGCAATGGGACAAACCGGAAGGAGGAGCAATGAGACCGGATATCGGCCCAGGAGCAGTGTTCCCCGACTACGAACTTCCCGACCATACGGGCAGATTGCGAAGGCTCTCGGAGATCCAGGGTGGCGACCCCATGTGTCTCGTGCTCTCCCGCGGCGGTTATTGACCAAAGGAGCATCGCCAGCACGTGTGGCTGGCAGCGATGGAGGCTGAGATTGAAGTAGCTTATTCCAGGATCGTCACCATCAGCACTGACGACCAGCTACGCTCCTATGAATGGCGCGGCGCCCTGGGAGCCCATTGGCCGTTCCTCTCCGATACGGAGCGGGTGGTCCAGAAAGAACTGGATATCCAGGAATATACGGATCCGCACCACGATCCTATGCGTCCCTACACATTGATGCTGGAGCCGGGCCTGGTGGTTTATTCCATCTACAACGGCTACTGGTACTGGGGGCGTCCGACCCCGGAGGAGATCAGACAGGACTTCCGCGCCATAACCAAGAAGATAAGACCTGACTGGGACCTGGCTGCGCCCGGGCTCAGAGAGAGATGGGAAGCTGGTGAGCGCGACGCTTTCTGGCCTTATGGAAGGGAGATGTTCAGCAGCGAATGATGCGGAAGGTTGAGGAGCGCACTCCAAAGTGGCTTCAGTGGGCCCGGGAGATACAGCAGCTGAGCCAGACCGGCCTGGCTTTCGCCTCGACCGGATACGAAGTGCAGCGCTACCGGCGGCTCAACGAGATAGCTGCCGAGATGGTGGCAGCCCATACGGAGCTGCCGGCCGCTGAGCTGGTGGAGAACTTCTCCGCCCAGCCTGGATACGCCACCGCCAAGATCGACGTGCGCGGGGCCGTAGTCCGCGAAGGGAAGATACTGCTGGTGCAGGAGCGCCGTGACCGGAGGTGGTGCATGCCGGGGGGCTGGGCCGATGTGGGTGACATCCCCTCCGAGATGGTGGCCCGGGAGGTTTGGGAGGAAAGTGGCTTCGAAGTGGCACCCCGCAAGGTGCTGGGGGTCTTCGACGCCAACCGTGTCGGCCGGCCGCTGGAGTTCTACCATGCCTACAAGATAGTCTTCCTCTGCGACATCACCGGTGGCGGGGCGCGCGCCAGTGACGAGACCATGGACGTGGGCTTCTTCGACTTCGACGACCTGCCGCCGCTTTCGGAGCAGCGCACCAGCGAACACCACCTGGCCGAGGTCAGGGCGCATCTGGCGGACGAGAACCGCCCGGCTGCTTTCGATTGATCCCATCCCGGCTGGTCCAGGGAACAGCCGGTGCTTCCGAAGATATGATAAAGGGGCGATGGGCCTCTCTGGTTAAAGGGGGAGTCATGAGTGGCACCGGCAGGGCAGGGGCGGTTCTCACTGCCATCCTCGTATTCATTCTGGTCATCGCCGCGTCGGGTTGCGGGACGAAGAAAGATGCCGCAGGCACCGCGGAGGATTACATCAGGCTATATGCCAGCGGAGATTTCACGGCTGCTTTCGCGATGATGGACGAGAGTTCATACGAGCTTCAGAACAACTGGACTGCTGATTACTTCGCCGGGGAGGCGGAAGCGAGCTACGGTGGCCCCTACGAGGTCGTCGACCTTGTCTTCAAGCCTCAGGGCAGGCAGGGGGATGAGGTGGGCTTCGCTATCCAGGGAACGCTCAAACCCATGGACGGCGGTGAGGACATGGTGATGGGCGGCGAGATCACCATGAAGGGTTCGGGAGAGGACTGGAAGGTCTCCTACATCGACTGGGTGGCGGTGCCCCAGTCCAGTGTCCCTTATGACATGTGAGCCGCGACCGCGGGCTGCCGCATGCCGGCATGGATGGTGGTCCTGATGGAGCTGAAGGCCGGGGTGAGGCGGTCCCAGCAACCGCTCCCACCGCTTCCGGTGATGTATGACCCCTTGCCCCTGAACTGCCATGAGCCGCATGTCGCTGCACTGAAGGTCAGCAGCATGCCGTCCATGGTAAGTACGAAATCAGCACCGCCCACGCTGAACGCTCCCGAGATACCCCGGTAGCGGATGGCTCCGCTCCTCACGGTCTCCATCCCCTCACAGTCGTCTACCGTGACCGTGCAGGCGCCGGACACTGTAAGGTTCCCTTTGCGGATGGAGCCGGTGACTGTTCCCTGACCCTCGAAATGAGCGACGCCGTTCCCGGAGGCCTTGACGCTGCTGTCGGCTCCGTATCCATCCGTTCCGCATCTATCCGTTACAGCCATCACGCACCCCTTTCTCACTCCGGCCGCGACCCGGTCCGCGGCCGGTATCATACTTCTCTTGTCCCGATTCTGTAAGTTACATCGCCCCGGCTGGTAAGGAGCGGCTCAGGAACATGTAAAAAGCAGGTAAAGGCCCTGCGTATGTTTTTGATATTGTAAAGAAATGGATGGTGACGGCAGATACAGCATCGAGGAGCTGGAGGCATGGCTGAGAGGAAGGGTCTCGGAGCGGCGCTTCCTGCACAGCCTGGGCGTCAGGGAGTCGGTGGCGGATCTGGCGCGGATACACGGGGTCGAGACGGAGCCGCTGGCTCAGGCCGCGCTGCTGCATGACTGCGCCAGGGAGATGTCCGGCGCGGAGATGCTGGCCCGGTCGCAGGAGTGGGGTATACCCGTCAGGGACGTGGACCGCAGGAGCCCGGTGCTGCTCCACGGCAGGCTTGCTGTGGCCATAGCCGACCGCGAACTCGGCATCGACGAGCCGCGGATCGTCAGCGCCGTCCTCCACCACACAGCCGGACACCCGCAGATGAGCCTCTCGGACAAGCTGTTCTTCCTTTCCGACCATATCGAACCGACCCGCCGTTTCGCCTGGGTGGATGAGCTGAAGGCCGCCGCCGGGGAAGACGTCGACCGGGCGATGCTGATGGCGGTGGACATCAACATCAGGCACCTGCTGGCCACGGGCAGGACCATCGATCCGTGGACGCTGGAGTTGCGGCGGTCATTGACCGGCGGCGACGCCTGAGGCTGCCGCTGCGGGCGGAGCGGGTACGGGTCAGGGCCCGGGTGTCATGGCGGTGGACAGGGTGATCCGGTTGCCCTGGAAATCGTCGATAGCCACGGGGACGGCATCGCTGCCCGTTGCCGGGAGGGAGGCCCGGGCGCTGCCGGAACCGGCGTATACCATATATATGGAAACGCCGATGACGAGTGCGATGAGTAATGACTCAATGGCAAAGGGGAACGGCATGATCGAGAGGTGGGACTGCATGTCGAGGAAGAGGCAGGGTAGGGCGAAAGCAAGGCCGGTGAGGAGGAGCACTTCCCACACGACCAGTTTGAGCTTCAGGGATCTCGTATTGTTCTGTTTATCGCTTCAACGCCGCTCCTGACTTTCCTTTTCCGCAGCTTCACCGGTTTCCATCTCCGCCAGGGCCTGGCGGCGCACCATCTGGCGGTAGCAGGACGACTGGCGGGCGGGGCAGTGGGAGAGGCATGAACCGGAAAGACGCGGCACCTCGGCGCCACAGCCTGTGCAGTTCACGGCTGTATCCGACGGCCAGAACTCGGCCTCCTCACCGCACTCCGGGCAGAGACTCGTCTCGATCCCGCGGTGGACGCCGGGGCAGCGCCACTTGCTCAGTCTCTCTTCTTCGGGCAATCCATGCTCCTTTTCCTGCCGGCGCACCCTTTGCCGCCGGTGCATTCGCGGCGTTCAGTCTTACGTGATGATTATTCCCCGCCGCAGTCGCGGATTAAATGATCCCGGACGGCTGGAAATGTGATATTGGTCAATTGATCCCGGGAAAGGGGAAGGGGCGCCGCGGCCTGCGGCCGCGGCGCCCCTTCCCGACAGCTCCCCGCTGAAAAGGGACCAGGCTTCCTGGCCTGATCAGAAGTATCTGTCCAGGAGGTTGCGCAGCATGGAGGCGTGCCGCCCCTCGTCATGGGCGGCGGTATCGAAGAAGGAGGCGATCTCCTTCTCGCCGGCGGCTTCAGCTTCCTTCATCCCCTCGTGCTTGCCATCGAATGCGCCTTCTTCCCCGGCCAGCATCTTGCCGATCTCCTCCTTGAGGTCGCCGATCTCGCCGGCCAGATACTTGAACCTGGCGCCGTGGGCGGCCTCATCGAGGGCGATGTCGCGAAGGGTGCGGGCCACTTCCGTCCTGCCCTCGTTGTCTGCCTTCAACGCCATCGCCAGGTAATGAACGACCTCCCATGTCTCGCCGCTGATGTTGTTGCTGATGTGCTGGTTGAGCGCGTCGGTGGTTGTCGATGCTTCTGTCACTGGTTCTCCTTCCTCGTTGTTTCCTGGACCTTGAATATCAGCCTGTTGAACCTTTCGGATGACAATTACCCGATAAAAGTAGACTATAAACATCTACTTTAAGGAGATCGCACGTGTTTGTCAAGGGGTGATATACGGTCAGCTGCAAAGCAGGGGGGAAAGGTCCGGACGCAGGCTCATCCCGCACCTTTGACAGCCGCTGACTCGGCCCGGGCCAGACGGGCGAAATCGGTGCGGGACAGAGCGGCGGCGATCTCCTCCTGAACGCCTGCCAGCTCTTCGTGGATGGCGCAGAAACTCTCGCGTGAGCATTCCCCCGGCCGTGAGAAGCAGCGGTTTATGGCCAAGGGGCCGCTTACAGCCTCGATCACGTCAAGAAGGGTTATCTTCTCGGGTGCGCGGGCGAGGGTGATGCCTCCGCCGGCGCCGCGCCTGGTGGATACGATGCCCGCCTCCGCCAGTGACTGGATTATCTTGATCAGGTACTCGTGTGGTATTTCCTGGGCCCGTGCTATCTCGCTGTTGGTCGCCAGAGGAGACGTGGCCAGGTAGAGCACCGCCCTCATGGCGTAATCCTCCTGACGGGTCAATCTCACGCCTGCACCTCGCATGCTAAAAAGTGGATGAAAACTGACCAGTACATTCTATCAGAAACGTGGGCTCTCCGCGAAGCCGCTCCCCTTGCATGACTTTAGATAGAATCACGGTATGGCCGCACATTGTCTACAGACAGGGCAGCGCATATGCTACGACGAAAACGGGGCGGAGATACCCTGTTCCGGCAGCGGCCAGGACGGGGAGCTTCGGCGCGGCGACCCCTGGCCGGAGCCGCGCTTCGAGGTGGTCGGCGGCGCCGGTGCAGCGTCAGGCGGCGAAGTGGTGCGGGACAACCTCACCGGGCTCCACTGGCTGCGCGACGCCAACGCGGCCACCTATCCGCTCAGCTGGCAGGAGTCGCTGGACCATGTCGGGTGGATGAATGAGGCGGCAGTCAGTGGCTATGACGACTGGCGCCTGCCCGACCGCCGCGAGCTCAGGAGCCTGCTCAGCCACCAGACGCGCAACCCGGCCCTGCCCGAGGGACACCCCTTCAAAAATGTGGTTCTCAGCTGGTACTGGACATCCACTTCAGCGGCGATCAATCCCGCTTACGCCTGGTACGTGCACATGGAAGGAGCACGCTGTTTCTACGGCGCCAAGGACCAGTACTTCCTGCTCTGGCCGGTGCGGGGAGAGGGCAACGGCGTCCTGCCCGCCACCGGGCAGCGGCGCTGCTTCGGACATGATGGCCACGAGGTCCCCTGCGTCGGCAGCGGCCAGGACGGGGAGTATCGATCCGGCCGGGCATGGCCGGAGCCGCGTTTCCAGGTGGAGAAGGACAGCGCCGTCGACCTGCTCACCGGACTACGCTGGCTGCGGACAGCCGACGCCGCCGCCGGCGACGTCACCTGGCAGGAGGCGCTGGAAGCGGTGGCGCAGCTGAACGCTGACGGCGGGGCCGGGGATGTTTCCTGCCGAGGCTGGCGCCTGCCCAACATCAACGAACTGGAATCGCTGGTGGACCTGGGGCGGCACAGCCCGGCACTGCCGTCGGGCCATCCCTTCCGGAAGGTACGGGAGGGCTACTGGTCATCGACTACCAGCGCCTTCGAGCCGGACTGGGCCTGGGCCCTTTACCTCACAAAGGGAGCAGTCGGCATCGGCCGGAAACGGGGCGCTTATTTCTCCGCCTGGGCCGTGCGCGATGCCTGACGGCTGTAGCGAGAGTGAAGTCTGCGTGACCGAACCGCGTCAGGACGCGCAACTTCTTCAACGACGCCATATCAGCCGCCGGGCGCTGAAGAGCAGCTCGATGGCCAGCACCGCCCCGTAGGCGGCGGCCAGGGTCCAGAGCGTCGCCGGGTCCGTACGCCAGAGGTAGTAGGCCAGGGTGGCGGCGGTGCCCGCCATCAGCACGATGCCCGCGGCCACTAGCAGCATGCTGCTTCCCGTCTGCCGGCGCAGGCGCAGGTTGGCCGCTGAGACTCCCACCGACACCAGCAGGAAGGTCATGCTGGCGTAGGAGGCGATCTGCTCAAGGCTGCCGGCGAGGGTGAAAGCCAGCGCCAGCAGCATCAGAGATACCAGCGCCACCCAGGGCACGCGGGTGTGGTTCCGGAAGGAGAAGGCGCGCGGCAGCTTTGCGTCAGCGGCCATCTCCGCCATCATGCGCGAGGCGCCGAAGGCGGTGCTGTTGATGGCGGACGAGGTAGCCAGCAACGCCGCCAGCCCCACTAGGTAGCGGCCGGCGTCACCGAACACCGGCTGCGCCACCACGGCCAGGGCGTACTCCTCGGCGGCGGTCAGCTCCTCAAGCGTCAGGTTGCCCACGGCCACCACCGCCAGCACCACATAGATGGTGGTGGTGACGGCGATGGAGACGTAGATTCCCCGGGGGACATTGCGGTCGGGGTCCCGGCTCTCGCAGACGGCGTTGGTGATCAGCTCGAAGCCCTCGTAGGAGACGAAGATCAGTGCCCCCGCCATCAGTACCGGCGGCAGCCCCTTGTCGAAGACCGGCGTGAGGTGTCCCCTGTCCACCAGGAAAAGGCCGGCGGCGCCGAAGGCGGCCAGCAGGGCGATCTTCACGTAGACGGCGATGTCTTCGGCAAGCCCGCTGGAACCGACGCCGCGCAGGTTGACCAGGGTGAAGAGCACCAGCACTCCCGCCGAGAGCAGCAGGCGCACGGGGCGTGAGCCTCCCAGCCCCAGCAAGTCGGCGCCGTAGGCGCCGAAGGTGAAGGCATAGAGCGCCAGGGTGCCCATGTAGCCGGCGATGATGGTCCAGCCGGCGATGCCGGCGACGTTGGGGTGCCGCGGAAAGGCGCGCTCAAGGTAGGTGAAGCTGGCGCCGTCGCTGTGGAAGGCCAGCGCCAGCTTGACGTAGGAGTAACCGGCCACCAGAGCGATGGCGCCGCCCAGGGCGAAGGCCAGCGGCGCCGCCTTGCCGCTGATGGCGACCGCCAGTCCCAGGACGGAGAAGATGCCGCCGCCGATCATGCCGCCCACACCCATGGCGATCAGCTCTTTCAGCCCCAGCTTCTCTTTGGGGACGTTCCTGACTTTATTGCCTTTCTGCATTGTGCCTATATCAATATCTCCTTCATCCGGCCGGGGGCGCTTTCGAGAAAGAAGAAGGTTCGGTTCGTTCCTCCTGTGGTCATCCACGACAACTTAATTCGTAAAAGAACGTCTCCCTCGGGTTACGATAACTTAATTTCGTTAAGGAACGTCCCCCTCGGGTTATTCAGCGTGGTGGACGGCGCTCCTGCCCGGGCGCCGGCCGTCGGCCTTTCCCACCACATCAGCCCGCCCCCACCACATCAGCCCGCCCCCACCACATCAGCCCGCCCCCACCGCATCGATCTGTCCCCCCGCTTCAGCATGTGCGCGGGTTTTGCGACCCCTGGACAAAACAGCGGGCCGGACCTTCTTCCAAAGTGACATATCGGGCGACGCCTGTATAGATAAACTCCCGTGATATTGAACAACGGTACAAAGTATCAAGGGCTGCCACTGACTAGACTTGATGAAGCAAAGTGGCCAAGCGTATTTCAATCAGTCAAGTCACTGGAGGTGACACCCTATGGACACGCAAAACACTGCCGAGGCGCTGACGCAGCTTCAGGCCAACCTGGACATAGTATGGACCTGCGTGGCGGCGTTCCTGGTCTTCTTCATGCAGGCGGGCTTCGCCATGGTGGAGAGCGGTTTCACCAGGGCAAAGAACACCGTCAACATCCTGATGAAGAACCTGATGGACTTCTCCATCGGCAGCATTGCTTTCTTCCTGGTGGGTTTCGGATTGATGTTCGGTGTAACCAACGGCCTCTTCGGGACGACGGACTTCGCCTTGTCCGGTATCGACTGGACGGGCTCAGACTGGAACTTCACCTTCCTCATCTTTCAAACCGTCTTCGCCGGCACAGCGGCTACGATAGTTTCCGGAGCCATGGCCGAGCGCACCAGGTTCAAATCATATCTGGTGTATAGCGTATTCATCTGCGCTTTTATCTATCCCATCTTCGGCTCCTGGGCCTGGGGCAGCCTCGGTGACGGCGCCGGCTGGCTGGAGGACCTCGGCTTTGTCGACTTCGCCGGCTCCACCGTCGTCCACTCTATCGGTGGCTGGCTGGCGCTGGCGGGAGCGATCATTCTCGGCGCCCGTATTGGAAAATATGGCCCCGACGGCAGGGCAAAGGCCATTCCCGGACACAACATGGCCCTGGCGGCCCTGGGAGTCTTCATCCTCTGGTTCGGATGGTTCGGTTTCAACCCCGGCAGCACCAATATCGGCGACGGCGAGATCGGGCGCGTAGCCCTCACCACCAACCTGGCGGCGGCTATGGGCGCTATAACGGCGATGGCAACATCATGGCTTATTTCGAAGAAGCCTGACGCTTCCATGGCGCTGAACGGCGCCCTGGCGGGACTGGTTGGCATCACGGCCGGGTGTTATTCGGTATCCGGCTACGGTGCCATGGCCATCGGCGGTGTGGCGGGAGTGGTAGTCGTCCTGAGCGTGTTGTTCATCGACCGGACGCTCAGGATAGACGACCCCGTGGGCGCTGTGAGCGTACATGGGGTCTGCGGCGCCTGGGGAACGCTGGCGGTCGGACTGTTCAGCCTCGACGGCGGCCTCTTCTATGGCGGCGGCCTGCACCAGCTTGGGATACAGGCAGTGGGTGTACTGGTAGCGTTCGGTTGGGCTTTCGGACTGGGCCTGCTGCTGTTCTATCTGCTGAAGAGAACCGTCGGTCTCAGGGCTTCGAGGAAGGAAGAACTGCGCGGCCTGGATGTAGGCGAGCACGGCATGGAAGCCTACAGTGACTTCCAGATATTCACCACCAGTTGAGCGTTTCGCCCGGAGAGAGCCGGCGCGGCCCCGGGGCGGGGCCGCGCCGGCGGAACTAAAAAGGACAACTTTCCGTATGATGCGAGGGTGCAGGGAACGTAATCGATCAAAGGGCAACGAAGGCCCATAACCGGAAAGGAACGGAGATGAAACTGATAATCGCCTATATCCAGCCTGAAAAGTTGAGCGATGTAAAGCAGGCCTTGTACGAAAGGAAGATATACAAGATGTCCGTCACCAACTCCTTGGGCTGCGGACAGCAGATGGGCTACCACGAGACTTATCGCGGTGTGGACACGGAGGTCAACCTGCTGAAGAAGGTACGCCTGGAGATCGCCGTAAATGAAGAGTTCGCCGAGCAGACCATCGAGGGCATAATCGAGGGCGCCCGCACCGGAGAGATCGGCGACGGCAAGATCTTCGTGGTAGACCTGGCGCAGGCGATCAGGATAAGGACCGGTGAAAGCAATCACGAAGCCATCGGGTAGGCGTCCGGCTCGTCAACGGCTGGTTACCCCGACCGTACCGGAAGCGCCGGTTTTTCGAGCAGGATACAGGCTTCATCCTCCCAACAGCCGACACGACGCGCATTGCTCTCCAATGCCTGGACGCTGATGCCGTCTGTCGGGGCGGAGGCGGCGGGTACCGCCGCCTCCGCCTCTTTTTTCTGCAATAGTACAAAAACGCCGACTCCGAATATATCCCGCGGGCCAATACCTTGAGCGATCACGGTCTGTAGAATGGCACGGTCCAGGCACTCCCCGGCAGGGCAGGGCCCCTTTCGGCCCTCTCCAGGCATGCCGGAGTCGAGAAAAAGGAGAGCGTTATATGAATGCCCCAACGGGTCTGACTGAGATCGTATCGGCCGGCAATGTGTTCTTCCTGCTCTGGGGGGCCGTACTCATCTTCTCCATGCATGCCGGCTTCGCCTTTCTGGAGGCGGGCAGCGTACGCAAGAAGAACATCGTCAACGCACTTACCAAGATACCTACCGACTGGGCCGTTTCCACGGTCGCCTATTTCCTTATCGGTTTTCCCATCGCCTACGGCATCACCTTCCTGGGCAGTGCTTCGGGCCTGCTTGACGAGAGTTCCTACGACCTGGCTCATTTCTTCTTCCTGCTCTGCTTCGCCGCCGTCATCCCCGCCATCATCAGCGGCGGCATAGCCGAGCGCATGAAGTTCTGGCCCCAGATCATCGGCGGCGCCGTTCTTGTCGCTTTCGTCTATCCCCTGTTCGAAGGCCTGGTCTGGGGACGTTTCAATGTGCTGGGCTCCGCTGACGGGTTCCTCGCCGGCTGGTTCGGCAACGGTTTCCATGATTACGCCGGCTCCGTGGTGGTGCATGCAATGGGCGGCTGGCTGGCGCTGCCGGCCATAGTCCTGCTGGGACCCCGCATGGGACGCTACCTTAACGGCGAAAGCCGTCCCATAGCCATCCACAGCGTGCCCTACGTGGCCCTTGGCAGCTGGCTGCTGATGGTCGGCTGGTTCGGTTTCAACGTCGCTTCCGCTGCCACTCTGCCGGCCATCTCCGGCCTGGTGGCGGCCAACTCGCTGCTGGCGATGGGCGGCGGCCTGCTGGGCGCGATGCTGGTATCGAAGCGGGACAGCGTATTCGTCTATAACGGCGCCCTGGCCGGCCTGGTGGCGGTATGCGCCGGTTCGGATATCATGCACCCGGTGGCGTCGTTCGTGGTGGGTGCCGTGGCGGGAGTCATCTTCGTCAAAGGCTTCCTCTGGGCCAACGAGAAGCTGCGTATCGACGACGTGCTGGGCGTGTGGCCGTTGCACGGTATCTGCGGAGCCTGGGGCGGCATCGCCGCCGGCATCTTCGGCCTGGAGTCCCTGGGCGGACTGGGGGGCGTCAGTTTCCTCTCACAGTTGACCGGGACAGTTGCCTGCATCGCCATCGCCCTCTCTGCATCGGCTGTCGTATATGGTTTGATGAAGCTGTCGATGGGCATCAGACTGTCTCCCCAGGAGGAGATGCTGGGCTCCGATCTTACCATTCACTCAGGCAAGGCTTATCCCGAGGAGCTGATATAGGATGGACAGCCCGAAGACAAACATGACGCTGATCAAGAGTGTGTTCAAGGGTGAACGGCTGCACAACATCATGGACGCCATGGAAGACATCGGCGTCTACGGCATGACCGTGTGGGAAGTCAAGGGTCACGGACGCCAGAAGGGCCACATCGAGCACTATCGCGGTCTCAAGGTGAAGGTGAACCTGCTGCCGAAGGTGATTATGGAGATAGTGGCGCCTGATGAGGATGTGGACCGCATCGTCAAGGAGATCGTCACAGCCGCTCGCACCGGAAACATTGGTGACGGCAAGATATTCCTCCTGCCGGTGAAGGATGCGGTCCGCATCAGGACCGGCGACAACGGCACGGAAGCCCTGTGATAACCGGCGATGGTGAACGCTGATTTTCATCCCCTCGGCTGCCTGTTGGCCAGCTGTACAAAAAATACGTAAAAAATATATACGCCGGGCTATTAATGTAGCCCGGTATTTATTTATACAATTGGCCAGATTTTCCACAGGCGCACAAATCGCTTTTCTAACATGAGGAGGAACCGGCAGCAATGGACAAAGAACAGGTGTTAAAGACAGTCAAGGACAGCGGCGTCAAGTTCATCCGCCTGTGGTTCACGGATATCGTGGGCCAGATGAAGAGCTTCGCCATCACCGAGAGTGAACTGGAAGCGGCTCTGGAGAGCGGCATGGGCTTCGACGGCTCCTCCATCACCGGATACCAGGACATCGAAGAGAGCGACATGATCGCCATGCCGGATCCCTCCACTTTCAAGCTGCTGCCATGGCGCCCGGATGAGAATGCTGTGGCCCGCATGATTTGCGATGTGCTGACTCCTGACCGCAAGCCCTACGAGGGCGATCCCCGCTATGTGCTCAGGCGCGCCCTGGAGCGGGCCAAGGGTATGGGCTTCGACCACTACTACGTGGGGCCGGAGCTGGAGTTCTTCTATTTCAAGGACGCCGAGGGGACAGAGATCCTCGACAAGGGCGGCTACTTCGACCTGACGCCGCTGGACGTGGCCAGCGACCTCAGGCGCGACACGGTGCTGGCCCTTGAGGAGATGGGCGTCGATATCGAGTACAGCCATCATGAGGTAGGCCCCAGCCAGCACGAGATAGACATGCGTTACGCCGACGCCCTGACTGTGGCCGACAACGCCATCACCTACCGCCTTGTGGTAAAAGAGATCGCGGAGAAGCACGGCGTCTACGCCACTTTCATGCCCAAGCCGCTCTACGGCGAGAACGGCAGCGGCATGCATACCCATCAGTCGCTGTTCAAGGGCAGCGACAACGCTTTCTTCAACGCCGACGACAAGTACTTCCTCAGCGACGATGGCAAGGGATACATCGCCGGCCTGCTCAAGCACGCCAGTGAGATCTGCGTCGTCTTCGCCCAGTGGGTCAACTCCTACAAGCGGCTGGTTCCCGGCTACGAGGCTCCGGTCTACAAGGCATGGTCGCGGCGCAACCGCTCGGCGCTGGTGCGCGTGCCCATGTATCACCCCGGCATGGAGAAGGCCACCCGCTGTGAGTTCCGCAGCCCCGACCCCGCCTGCAATCCCTATCTGACCTTCGCGGTCATGCTGCAGGCGGGTCTCGAAGGCATCGAGCAGGGCTACAAGCTGGAGGACCCGATGGAGATGAACCTCTATGACCTCAGCAACAGCGAGCGCAAGGAGCTGGGCATCGAGATGCTGCCCGAGAGCCTGGGTCACGCCGTAGCCATCGCCGAGAACAGCGAGCTGCTTAAGAAGGCGCTGGGAGACCACGTGTTCGAGCGTCTGATCGACCTGAAGAAGCAGGAATGGTTCGAATATCGCACCCAGGTCACCCCCTGGGAGCTGGAGCAGAACCTGTCGGTACTGTAAGGATGGTGCCGGCAGTCACGGCAAGCATGGCTGTCCGGAAAAAAGATAGCGTCTGACGGCGCCCTGAGAAACATAAAGAAGAGCGGCCATTTGTGGCCGCTTCTTCTTTTTTGCGCCTGACGGCTGTCTGTCCGTCACGGCCGCAAAGTTCACGTTGCCCCTTTGGGCTTGCCCCTAACTTGCGGGTGAGAAGTCACAGGTGCTGCGAGGCTCTGCCATCATCGCGCTGTCGTTCATCAGGTACATGCTCCCCCCGGATCCATGCTCGGTCCCGCATATCTCGCAGTAACCGTACTGATTCACCGATCCAGCGGATTGACAATTATCGCAGTATCCCATATCGGACTCCACCTCCTGCCCCTGGTGTCCCCCTGTGAGTACGAAGGACTGTTTGCAACGTATTCATCTATCGACAGGTTTCCGGGAACCTTTAACGGTATTCGTCCTGATGAAGGTATCCGGCGTCTGGCGGAGTATCAGATAAAAAAGCTGGAAAAGACGTGTTTTCCTCGGCCGTCAAGGAGAGAAGCCGATGCGGGACACGTCACGGAGTGGTCGCAGCCGGCCCGTTGGCCCCGGTCCGGGCCGGTTGGTAGAAGGTAGAAGAACCGTCTCGGACCTTGAAGGGCGGGCACAGGAAGGCCTGCAAAACCTGATTGAAGCTGTATTGCAGGCCTTCCTGCTTGGGGAGGCTGAAGGTCAACAGCCAAGAAGATAGTAACAGACGAAGGTTAAGAACAGGTTAAAGGGATATTAACGGGGATTAATCGGCAATAGCAGGAAGAACACTTAGTGGCCCCGGGGTGTGCCGAAGAAAGCTGTCAGCTGCTGTAGAGAAGCAAGTCCCATGGCGGTCCGCCCGTCAGCGGCGACGCTCGGCGCCGGCTATGGGTTTTTGCCCGATGCGGCGGTCGATGAGTATGACCGAACCGCTTTCACGCTTCTGCAAGCTGGTATAGACTTCCATCAGGTTGGGGAGGCGGCTGTCGATGATCAGATAGCTGTTATCGCCCGCATCGACGCGCGCCGAGCGGAAACCGCACTGCGGGCACGCTTCGAATGTATCGGCGGAAGACTTGGTGAAGGTCTTCTGGCAGAATGGACAGCAGGTATCGGTCATGAAAAAATGATAAGGCCTGAAGTCTATTTCGTCAATAAACAAACTTGTGTTGCTTGTCCAGGAGGTGGAGAGACATGGCGCAGGTGATGTTCTTTCTGGTTCTCATCGCGGGGCTTTTCTTCGTCGGGGGCTTTCTCTGGAGCATGGTGGAGCAGAAGCCCAGGGCCCTGTGGCTGGTGGGCGCGGCCATCACCATCTTCGTGGGTGTGGCCGGGCTGGTGATGTATCGCTGAGCGCACGCGCCCGGCCGCCGGGACCTCAGACGAGAAGCCGATATCCGACAGGTGACGTTTGACACAAAAGCGGGGAAAAAGGTATAGACAAACAAGAATAAAAAGCCTATCATTATACTCCTAGTTTGCTTGTTTATTGAAACGGCAAGGCGAGGTACGGGTAGCCTTCGGCTTGCCCAGGCGACAGGAGGGATGGGGATGGATGGGGGTACAGGCATAATCAAGGCGACCATACGGTCAGCCGTTCTGGCGACCGGGATCGTGCTCTTCTTCGCTCTGGTCACGGGGATAGCTGGGGCGCAGACCACCAGCACGACCACGACTACCTCGACCAGTACGGATCTGTTCTATCCGGTGGTCATCACCTTCGAAGCCAGCGAATCGGGCCTGCCCGATGAAGCTGTCGTCGACGCTGAGTTCGTCGATGCCGGCACCGGCGTCAATGAGCAGACAGAGAGCATTGAGGTGGACGACCCCGACGCGGAAGTATCAGAATGCGTCAAATCCAGCCACGACGGCAAGAAGCACGTCAAGTGCAAGGTGAAGAAGCTCAAGCATGGCGAGCACGACGTCAAGGCATCAGTCGACGACCATGCCGGGCACCACTCGGAGAGGCACGGCAAGCTGAAGATCACGGACAAGGAGCCGCCGGTCATCGACAGCATCACAACCGATCCCACGCAGGTAACCGTGCTGTACCATGACCCGGAACCGTCCAGCGGCATCGCTTCGGTAGTCGTCTATCTCGACGGCGATGAACTGAATTGCAACGCCATCGGCAGCAACTGTCACGACGATGACGATGACGGTGACGACATCAGTGACGATGGCGACACCGCCGACAGTGATTCCGACGGGCATGACTACAGTTCCCACGGCTACTATCATGATTCGGGCGGCTCACTGCACCCGTCCGACGGCTTTTTCCATGACCACGATGATGACGAGGGCGGAGCGCACAGCGGCGGCTACACCTGTACGATAGAGAGCCCCCTGGATTGCGGTATCCACCAGGTAGAGGTGACGATTACCGACAAGGCCGGCCATGTGACCACCGGCACCGCCACCATCGACACCGGTGATTGCGATCCTCCGGTCACAGTGGACGATGCCCCCGCCGGCTGGCAGAACACGGACGTGACCGTGACCCTCAGCTGCAGCGACACGGGCAGCGGCTGCGCGGCGACCACTTACGAGGTCGACGCCGGGGCGACCCAGTACGGCAACTCCGTGCTCCTCACCACGGATGGCGCGCACACCATCACTTACCGTTCCACGGACAACGCCGGCAACGTGGAGGCGGACAACACCGCCACGGTGATGATCGACAAGACGCCTCCGGAGATAACGACTTCCGGTGACCAGACGGTCGAAGCCACGGGTCCGGACGGCGCCGCCGCCAGCTATACCGCGGACGCCATCGACCTTCTCAGCGGTGTAGCCTCCTTCGATTGCAGCCCTGCTTCCGGCGGTGTGTTCCCGCTGGGCTCGACGACGGTGAACTGCGCGGCAACGGACAACGCCGGCAATGCGTCGGCCGGTTCCTTCACCATCAGCGTGGTGGACACCACACCGCCGGCGGTCACTTATGTGAGTCCCATCGATACCATCTATGACACAACCAGCCCGACCATCACCGGAACGGCTACAGACGCGGTGGGAGTGGTCTCCGCTTCGGCCAGCATCGACGGCGGTCCGGCCATAACCTGTACTGTCGACATCTCGGGCAACGTCAGTTGTCCGACCACGACCCTGGCCTACGGCTGGCATACGGCTGATATATCGGCTACCGATGCCGCCGGCAACACCGGCACCGCCAGCGGCGCCTTCTGTGTCAGCAGCGGCCGGCCCAACCTGACGCTTTACAAGGTCAGCGGACCCTACCTAATATCCGTGGCCCCGGACCACAGTTACGCGATCGTGGGTGTGGACTACCGGATGGACAACAGCGGCCCGGACGCCTTCAACGTGCACATGACGAGCATGACGGCCAACAACGGCATCTACCTGCTGGACCCGCTGCCGGTCCTGGGTGATATCGCGGCGGGCGGTTCGATCCCGTTCACGGTACAATACTACTGGCCTTCCGGAGTCAGTCAGTATATATTCACCAATACGGCATGCGCCGAGGACCAGTGCCTGACCCAGTACTTCTATCCGTAAACCGTTTCATCGTACCGGTAGGAAACGTTTCAGGGAGAAGGGTATGACAGAAGAGGAAACAAGGGAACCATACGAAAAGCCGGAGCTGACCAAGCTCGACAACATCAAGGAGCTTTCCGGGGAGACCTGCTGGACCTGTCAGGGCAGTTTCAGCTTCTAGGAACCGGCAAACAAAAACAGTCCGGGGGCACCATGCTCAACGGTGGGGCAGCGGGCGTGGTGTTCCCTTTGTTGTTCCCGAACGCCATATGCACGGCGCCCCTGCTGGTGAAAAACTCCACGGGCCGACCATGATGGATCACCACTGCCCTTCGGCTATCCCAGTAACTTCCCGGCAGATGGTCACAGCGGCCGGGTTTCCGGACATGTCCCGGCCTGGTCCGGATCCCGGGAGAACGTACCGGCACAGACCCGCTTCCCGCCCGGCTCGCATGAGAGTCGGCCCTGACCCCGGCCTGTCTGAACCAGGTGGAGTATGAAAGAATGACCGGGAGAACGGCTGATCCATACAAAACCGATACGGAGCCCGGGCATGGACACTCTATTCGGCAGGCACTGGCATCATCTTCCGGCTGACGAAGTAGTCGACCTTCTTGACGGTGACCGGGAAAAAGGACTTGACCTGTTCGAGGTCGGCGACCGCCGGGAACACTTCGGCCCCAACGCCATAACCGGGAAGAAGGGCAATGGCCCCCTGCTCAGGTTCCTCCTCCAGTTCCATCAGCCCCTTATCTACATCCTGCTCGCCGCCGGCACGATCGCGGTCCTGCTCCGGCAATGGGTCGACGCCGGGGTCATCTTCGCGGTGGTGCTGGTCAACGCCCTCATCGGCTATCTGCAGGAAGCCAAGGCGGTCAAGGCCATGGAAGCCCTGGCGAGGACGATGACCACCGAGGCGACGGTGTTGCGCGCCGGCGAGAAGCAGCGCATCCCGTCGACTGAAGCCGTTCCCGGCGATATCGTCCTGCTCAAGTCCGGTGACAAGGTGCCGGCGGATATGCGCCTGCTCAAGACACGCGATCTCCAGGTGGATGAGTCCGCCCTGACGGGGGAATCGGTCCCCGTAGAGAAGAGCCCCGATGTTCTCAGCCGCGACACGGGCCTGGCCGACCGGCGCAACATGGCATACGCATCGAGCCTGGTCACTTATGGCCAGGGAACGGGTATCATCGTCGGTATCGGCGACCAGACGGAAGTGGGGCGCATATCCGAGCTCATCTCGCAGACGGAGACGCTGGAGACGCCGCTGACCCGCAAGATCGCCTACTTCAGCCGCATCCTGCTCTACGCCATCCTGGCCCTTGCCGCGGTCACCTTCATGGTGGGACTGGTCCGGGGGGAGTCCGTGATCGACATGTTCATGGCGGTGGTGGCCCTGGCGGTGGGCGCCATTCCCGAGGGCCTGCCGGCGGCGATGACCATAACTCTGGCCATAGGCGTGGCGCGGATGGCGCGCAAACGGGCCATAATCCGCAAACTGGCGGCGGTGGAGACCCTGGGCAGCACGACGGTCATCTGTTCCGACAAGACCGGCACGCTGACGGAGAACCAGATGACCGTGCAGGAGATATCCGCCGGCAGCGAGCGCTTCGAGGTGACCGGGGCCGGCTACTCACCCTCGGGCCGGATCCTCAGGCAGGGAGTCGCGGTTGATGCCTCCGCCTCGCCGGCACTGACGGAATGCCTGAAGGCGGGCCTGCTGTGCAACGACAGCCTGCTTGTGGAGGAGGAGGGCCGCTGGACGGTGCAGGGTGACCCCACCGAGGGGGCGCTGCTGGTCTCCGCGGCCAAGGCCGGCCTGGACATGGCTGCCGTAAAGGAGGAATCGCCCCGCATCGACGTCGTTCCTTTCGAGTCACAGCACCAGTACATGGCCACCCTGCATGACGCGGGCGCCGGCGTGCCCGGCGTCATCTACCTCAAGGGCTCGGTGGAAACCATACTGGCAAGGTGCGTCTCGGCTCTTGACGCGACGGGACAAAGCACGGAGCTGGATGCGGCACGGATAAAGGAGGAAGTGGAGAGGATGGCGGCCGGGGGGATGCGGCTGCTCGCTTTCGCGAAAGGAGAGGCCGGGCCGGGGACGGCGGGCCTGGGCCACGCTGATGTGGCCTCCGGTATGACCTTCCTCGGCCTCCAGGGAATGATCGACCCACCGCGGAAGGAGGCGATCGTCGCCGTCGATAAATGCCACACAGCGGGTATAAGCGTCAAGCTGATCACCGGCGACCATGTCCTGACTGCTTCCTCGATAGCGCAGCAGGTCGGTCTTCACGACCCGCTTCGCGTCGTTGACGGGAAGGCCCTGGCGCAGGCCTCCGACAGGGAGCTGATCGATATCGCCGGGGAGACGGGCGTCTTCGCCCGGGTGACGCCGGAACAGAAGCTCCGCCTGGTGGAAGCCCTGCAGGCGACGGGGAACGTCGTGGCCATGACCGGGGACGGCGTCAACGACGCCCCGGCCCTGAGGCGGGCGGACATCGGCGTGGCCATGGGCGTCACCGGCACCGATGTGGCCAAGGAAGCCGCCAACATGGTGCTGACGGACGACAATTTCGCCTCCATTGAAGCCGCGGTGGAGGAGGGGCGGGGCATCTTCGACAATCTCAGCAAGTTTATCGTCTGGACCCTTCCCACCAACCTGGGTGAGGGGCTGGTGATCCTGGCGGCGATTTTCGCCGGCGTGGCGCTACCCATACTGCCGGCGCAGATACTGTGGATAAACATGACCACCGCGGTGCTGCTGGGGCTGATGCTGGCCTTCGAGCCCAAGGAGCCGGGGATCATGACGCGGCCGCCGCGCGACCCGGCGACGCCCATTCTTACGCGGGAGCTCATCGGCCGTATCATCATCGTGGGCGCGCTGCTGCTGGCGGGCTCTTTCGGCCTCTTCGAGTGGGAGACGGCGCGGGGCGCGACGGAGGCCGAAGCGCGCACCGTGGCGGTGAACGTCTTCGTCATGACGGAGATCTTCTACCTCTTCAACTGCCGTTCGCTGACCAGGTCCATGTTCCGCCTGGGGCTGTTCTCCAACAGGTGGGTGCTCGGCGGCGTGGCGATCATGCTGGTGCTGCAGATGCTGTTCACCTATCTGCCGGGGATGCACTTCCTGTTTAACAGCGCGCCCATCGGCCCGGGCAGCTGGGCGCGGATACTGGTCGCGTCGGTGGTCGTCTCCCTTGTGATCGGCGCGGAGAAATGGATTCGCGGCAAAGGCGGGGTGGGAAGGAAGGTGAAGCGGGCGTAGGGTGCTGGCTTGAGCATGGCGTCGGTGCGGTGGGTGATGCATTTCCAGGGTATGGTTGGATAGCGAGATGGCGAAAAGTTGAGAAAAGGCCCGCCCCATTCAAGTTCCGTTTGACCAGGTAACTTGCAGGCATTCACACTAATGGGAAGAAGAAAAAAACCGTAGAACAGAGGTAAAAGAGCTGGTGTCGGAGGGGGGACTTGAACCCCCATGAGCCATTGGCTCACTAGGCCCTCAACCTAGCGCGTCTACCAGATTCCGCCACTCCGACATTTTCGCGAAAAGAAGGCTCGGACTAGGATTATAGGTAAAAGGCCCGCCCGCGGGCAACATCGGTCCGCTCTTGCCGCTCGCCCCTGTCCACCTGCCGCTGCAGATAACTCGTATTCTGCTCATCCCCCATCTAGCCGGTGACATGGACCCATGCGTTTTCTGCCCTTCGCACACTCCCTGTCCAGCCGGCGCCATGGAGACCCTGCATGCTCTCGACTCTGTCCGCCCGCCGCCTCAGCGGCCCCGATTCCGGTCCGCTTCTTCCAGTCCCGACCGTTAAATGGGAGAATAGCAAGCGTCCGGGAGATGGTTTCTTCCAACCGAGGGGAATATGGAACGGTGAGGTATGAAGATATAGAGAGATGGGCCGACAGCCACAAGTGGCTGGGCTTCCCGGTGCGGCTCTTCATCCATACGCGCGCAGACGGCTGTACGGGCCACGCGGCCATGGTCGCCTACAACTTCTTCCTCGCCATCCCCGTGGGCGCCATCTTCCTGGTCAGCTTCATCAGCATCATCCCCGGCATCGACATCGCCTCCGGCCTCCATGACCAGCTCAAGGGCGTGGTGCCCGACGACGGACTGGAGCTGATCGACGACATCGCCCGTGACGCCCTGGAGGGTGGCAGGGAACTGTTGATAATCAGCCTGATAGGCACGGTATACGTACTGAACAACGCCTATACCGGCATCACCACTTCACTCAACGCCGCCTACAACATACGGGAGACCCGCCCTTGGCTGAAGGTGCGGCTGAGGGCTTTCACACTGAGCATATACGTCACCGCCCTGCTCATCGCCGCCTTCGCCTTCGTCACAGCGGCGCCGGGCATAGTCGATTATCTCTCTGACAACCCGGGGGCGCCGCAGACGGCGGCCCTTTGGCTCAGCCGCCTCCGCTGGCCGGCGATCGTCATCCTGGGGATACTGGCCATCGAGGCCGCCTACCGTTACTCGGTCAAGGGCGGTCCCCGCTGGCGTCTGATAAGCCCCGGCACGGTGGTGGCGGAGGCCTCCTGGGTGATTGCTACCCTGGGTTTCGGCTATTATGTCAACAACTTCGCCTCCTACGACAAGGTCTACGGCACCCTGGCGGCGGTGGTGGTGCTGATGGTCTGGCTCTGGATAAGCGCCATGACCTTCCTGGTGGGGGGAGAGATAAACAAGCTCTGGCGGTTGATGGAGGTCCGAGCGGGTGGGGACGGGGAGGAAACGGGGGCGCCGCCGCCCCGGACCCGGGTGGAGCAACAGCCGCCGGCAGAGCAACAGTCGCCAGCCGGGGAGCCGACGGCCGGGGAGCCGACGGTACGCATACAGAGGCCCCGGGATGTTTAAACATGCCCCCTGTGCTGGTAAAATAGATATGCAAGCCGAGCGGTCGCTCCGCGCTGTTTCTGGCTCTCTTTTAGGGCGGAGGCAAGAACTGAGGCGGAGAGGAAAGTCCGGACACCACAGAGCAGGGTGCTGGGTAACGCCCAGTCGGGGAAACCCGCAGGCAAGTGCCACAGAAAACAGACCGCGGGCTAGGTGGCGGGGGGCATGTCTCCCCGGCGCCGGCACGTAAGGGTGAAAAGGTGCGGTAAGAGCGCACCGGAGGCGTGGTGACACGTCTGCCAGGTAAACCCCACCCGGTGCAAGGCCAAATAGGAGGGTGCTATCGGGTTGCTCGCCCGGCCCTCGGGTAGGCTGCTTGAGGAGGGCGGCGACGTCCTTCCCAGATAGATGGCCGCATAGAACAAAATCCGGCTTACAGGCTTGCTAAACGAAGGCTCCCTCTTGCACAAGAGGGGGCCTTCGCACAGTCTCGTATAATAAGAATGGACATCCAAACGGCGGGAGGCGAATTGGCGGACGAAGGCAGGCGGGAAAGCAAGCAGCATACGGCCATAACCGGCAAGAGGACGGACCGGTACAAGCAAAAGGGGCGCCGGGGCAGGAAGACGCAGGACTACAGCGGCGGACCCGGTGGCCGGGGCCGGCAGGGGAAACCGTGGTATCGCCGCGGTTTTTTCCTGGGGTTGCTTGCTGTCATCGTGGTTGCGGCTGTAGCTGCCGGTGTCTTCGCTCTCTGGTATACGGACAACCTTTCCTTCGGTTCGGGTGATACGGACGGCGGCGATGCCGGGGCGGTGGTGGATGACGCCTATCCGGAGCAGCAGCCGGTGCTCTCGCCGGAGCAGCAGGCCTTGGCGGACATGACACTGGAGCAGAAGATCGGCCAGATGATGATGGTCGGTTTCCCGGGGCAGGGCGTTGGCCCCGAGGTCACCGACCTGCTCCAGACGCGGCAGATAGGGGCGCT
Source organism: uncultured Gaiellales bacterium (assembly GCA_964497425.1). Lineage (GTDB taxonomy): Bacteria > Actinomycetota > Thermoleophilia > BMS3ABIN01 > BMS3ABIN01 > BMS3ABIN01. The sequence goes on along the minus strand of CAZCCR010000002.1, from coordinate 99,624 downwards.
GGTCCTGTTCGACCGCAATATCGACACCAAAGAGCAGGTGGCGGGCATGGACAGCGCTCTCAAGGCGCTCGCCGCCGAGTCGGGACAGCCGGCGGGGCTGATGATAGCCATCGACCAGGAGGGCGGCAAGACCCGGCGCTTCGAATCCATCGGCCCCTTTTACTCCGAGCCCATGATCGGCGAGATGGGCGATATCGGAGCCGACGTATCCGAGCAGCAGGCCTCCTCCACCGCCCGCGATCTCAAGGGCATCGGCATCAACACCAACCTGGCGCCGGTGGTGGACGTCAGTGACGGCTGGGGCTCGGTGATGGACACGCGCAGCTACGGCACCGACCCGCAACTTGTGGCCGACCTGGGCGTGATGGCGGTGCGGGGCTACAACAAATCCACGGTGATATCCTGTCCCAAGCATTTCCCGGGGCACGGTTCCGCCGACAGCGACTCACACGATGAGCTGCCCTATGTGTATACCAGCAGGGAGCTGCTGGACCAGTACGAGCTGCTGCCCTTCAACTCGGTGATACAGGAAGGGGCTCCCATGATAATGGTCGGGCACCTGGTGGTGCCGGCGCTTGATTCCACCGAGACGCCCGCCAGCCTCTCCCGGCCCATCATGACCGACCTGCTCAGGAACCAGATGGGCTTTACCGGGGTCATCATAGTCGATGACCTGGAGATGGCCGCCATATCCGACAGCATGGACGAGAGCGAGGCGGCGGTTAGCGCAATCGAGGCGGGAGCGGACATGGTCACCGTGGCTCACACCTACCAGGTGCAGACGGCAGTGTACGACGCTCTGCTGGAGGCGGTCCGCTCGGGACGCCTGGCGGAGGAGAGGATAGACGAGTCGGTGCTGCGCATCCTCCAGATGAAGGAGAAGTACAGGCTTCAGAACGCCTGAGACTTCACGGCTGCGGACCCCGGACCCCGGCCGGGACGGCTGCCAGGGAGGGAGAGGGACGGCTGCCAGGGAGGGAGAGGGACGGCTACCAGGGGTTGCCGTTGCTGTCCACCCGTTCGATCCTCGTCCCCTGTTTCTTCAGGATAAGCGTGGTGTGGGCGGCATCGCCGGCCACGACGCGCATCTCGTAGCCACGCGTGTCTCCCCAGACGACCTCCAGCCGGTTGCTGATCTTCTCGTTTGCGTTCCTCAGTTTTTCTGTGCTGGAGGCATATATGCCGTGGTGCCGGAAGTAGTTCTCCTGGGAGTTCTCCGCGTTGCGAAGGATGGTCTCCGCCGCCAGCAGGGCCATGCGGTCGTCGCTGGAAGTGACAGCAGCCTGGGTCGCGCCGTTAGCCGCTGTGCCCGGCGCCTCCCCATCACTGCCGCTGCAGGCGGAAAGCGCCGGCAGGCTGATCAGTATGGCCACGGCTATGAAGAATATCAACGTCCGCATGGATTGAAGCGATCCTCCCGCTTCCCGTCGTTCGATCATGCCAGTATGTGTTCAACAGGAAGAAACATTTACCCTGCAAAAACGGGCGCTCCCGGCCTGTACCCTTTTGCGCTCCGGTGGCCGGTGGGTCAGGATGTCGCGGACGGTCCTATGTGGCGGGCGCATGTCCAAGGGATTAGGCCCCAGGATGCGGTACAATCTCGCAATTTGCGTGTTTTTTGTTAGGCGTCACGCATACTTTTTAATGAAATATCATACTTTCGTACGATGGAACGCAGGCCAAATCATACTATTGTCTTAATCAAGGGGCGCCGGTGCCTTTTGTTTGTGCCCACTACCCGAATTTATTCGGGGCACGATCCTACCGTGCACATCAGGCGCCGGCCGTCCCATAGAATCGGCTTTCCAGGGGACCGGGAGCCCGGGCCCGGAAATGGATTACGGCTGGAAGCCGACAGGCTGTGGAGATGGGGCGCGGCGCCTTCGGCGCCGCGCCCCTGTAACCTGTACCAAGCACCTCACTCCGGGTTGTAGATGATGGTATCCGGCTTGAAGGCGGCCCAGGCGAACCAGAAGTAGTCGGCATGGCTGACCGCCTCAAGCTGCGTCCCCGCCAGGGGGCCGCCGGTGGCGCGGCCCAGTATGCTCCAGGTGCTGCCGGTCTCCTTGTCCCGGATAACCTCTCCTTCGTTGACGAAGGTGAGTGTGCGGCCGTCGACCAGGGGACTGAACACGCCGGTGGCGCCCACATCATCCGACATGGTGATTACTGTGTTGTCGAGGGCGCTGACGGTGCCGCTCTGATGGAACACCACCAGCGGCATGCCGGCCGGGTCGTCGTTGACCACCCCCAGCTTCTCCAGGACGCTGAAGGGATAGGCGATATCGGTTCCGTCCACTTCCACCGCCACTACTCTTTCCATCGCAGGCAGGCGCCCGTCCGTCTCGCCGGTGAAGAGGAACGGGTTCTCGCCCATGGCGTCATAGCCAACGTATGGGTTCCTGCCGTAATCGCGGCTATAGCCGGTCTCCCGGGACAATACCCGGCCATCGGGGAACGCTTCCCTGAAATCGGCGAAGCTGACGATGGCCGAGGGGAGGAGCGCCAGCCTTGTCCCCGCCAGCTCTCCCACGATGGCTTCACCGGTGAACTGCTGCCAGAGGCTATCGGTCTGACGGTCATACATGACCAGGTCCGAGTTGCGCAGCAGTCCGGAGGTGCCGAACTCGTAGACCTTGCCGTCCAGGGTCCGGTCGAAAGCCAGGGCGGCGTTACACAGCGGGCAGAAGGTCACCAGCACCGGCCTGCCCGCGATCTCATCGTTCACTATCTCATGCCAGATAAGTATCTGCAGCGGGTAGGCTTTGGCTTCTCCATCCACTTCCAGCGAGATGACCGGCTCCTTGTCCGCCAGCCAATCCTCCGCCTTCGCGGGGCTGATGAACCCGGGTTCGTCGATGGAGGGTATCCCGTCGCGCGGCGGCCCTCCCGACAGCAGCTCGTTATAGGGGACGGTGTGGCGGCTCCAGTCCGTGTCCCAGCCGGATGTGGCGTCTTTCAGGTCACCCGGTCTGTCGTCTGCTGACGGGTCACCACAGCCGGAGGCCGCCAGGACGATCAAAAGTGACAGCGCTGAGACCGCCGCTATCAACGACGTCCGGCGTCGCAATGTCTTGCGCATCTGCATCCTTGTTCCTCCATACATAGTCACGGCGCCGTTGAGGCGCCTTGCTGACGTGGTCTATGTATGGCATACCCTTCCGGCTGGTCGATGAACATGAACTTTTATTAAAAAGCGGTTATTTGCAGGCTTTTCAATAAAGGCGGATGGGAGGTGAAGCCTGACCGTAAGGATGCCTGCCCCGGGCGTCAGGCCGGTGTCCGTCCCGGCGCTGGCTCTCAGCGGCCTGGGTGCGCTGTGGGGGAGAGGCGCTTCCCCGCCTGGCGCTCCGGCTTCCTGTCCACGCGGTCCAGGTAGATGACGAAGGCGATGATCACCGCCGCCAGGGCGAAGGCGACAGGCAGGGGATCGGCCCCGATGGCATCGTAGAGGCTCTTGCCCCCGTAGTTCAGGGGATCGACCAGCGCCGGCCTGAGGTAATCCCAGGTCAGGGCCAGGGTGAAGGCTCCCGCCAGTCCGCCGAGGACGGTGACCGCCGCGTCAGACTTGCCCTCGGACATGGCCACCAGCACCGTCCCCGGGCAGTAGCCGGAAAGCGCCCAGCCCACGCCGAAGATGAGGCCGCCGATGATGATGCCGGGCAGGTAGACCGGCGCAATGCCGATGTGGGCGGTCCCCACCGCATCGACCACGTACATGCCGACGGAGCCCACGGCTATGGCCAGGAAGAGGAACTTCATGATGGTAAGGTCCTTCAGGCGCAACATGTTCACTATCATGTGATAGCTGGAGGCTCCGGCGCGCTGCAGGATGGCGCCGAAGGCGATGCCCGTCAGCAGGCCGATGACCAGCGCCCGGGCGTCGGTGCCGCCGACGATGCCCACCTGGGCCGCTATCGCCGCCAGCGCCGTCATGACCCCTGCTTCCGGTAGAGCAGCCTCGCGGTGACGATGCCCGAGAACAGGATGGCGGCGCCGAAGAGGAAGCCGGCCAGGGCCATCTGGGCGACGCCGCTGAGTACCAGGCCGCTGGTACAGCCGCCCGCCAGCCTGGCGCCGAAAAGGAGCAGGAAACCACCGGCGAAGGCGGCGGTAAAACGTTTGGCCTTGCTTTCACCGAAACGGCTGGCCCAGAGACGGGGAACGGAGCGCATGTTTAGCTTTCCCTTGATGATGGCTGCCAGGAAGCCTCCGACCACCATGCCGACGCTGAGCATGAACAGCCAGTCGGCTGTCGAGGGTACCCCGCCCAGATAGGAGTTGCTGCCGTCAAGATCAGAGCCGAACAGCCGCAGGATCAGGTTGTCGAGCACCACATAGTTACGGCTGACCCCCAGGGCGCCGTAAGTGGCTACTGCGAAAGTATTGAGCAGCCCCAGGAGGATGCCGCCGTAAACCCAGCTCATCCACCTTCGCTCTTCCCTGTCTTTTCCTTTAGTCTGAGCGCTCATTCCCTCACTTCCGTGCCTTGTCCTTCACCCTTTTTGACCGATCTCCTCCCCCGCCGGTTCAAGGCCGCGCCGGCTTTCCTTCTCCGTCTCCAGGTAAGCCACGATGGCGTTGATGAAGCGGGGGATATCACCAGGCCTGCGCGATGTTATCAGGTTGCCGTCCGCTACCACCGGCTGGTCGAGGAAACGCGCGCCGGCTGCTTCCACTTCCTTCCTGACGGAACGATAGCCGGTCGCGGTCCTGCCCCCCAGGACTCCGGCTGACGCCAGCACCTGTGGTCCATGGCAGATAGCCGCCACAAGCTTGCCTTTATCCATGAAGGCCTGGACCAGACCGAGCACGCGCCGGTCCCGGCGCAGGTGGGCCGGGCTTTTGCCGCCGGGGATGACCAGAGCGTCGAACCTGCCTTCCTCGACCTCATCGATGGTGGCGTCAGCCGTGACGACCGTGCCCCGCTTGCCCCGGAGCCCGCGTTTGTCTTCTTCGGAGAGCGCCACCACGGTTACATCCGAACCTGCATAGGCCAGGGCGCTGACCGGTTCAGTGAGTTCGGCGTCTTCGAAACCCGGGGCCGCCAGTGCCGCTACCCTCGTTCCCGATAGTGTCATAGTCCCTCTCCAGGCCGCTGTTCTTCGTTAATCCGCTTAATAAAGGATAGCCGCCGGGCCCCAGCGTTAAACATGCGATACAAACTCTGATATAAGACTTTTTCCGGGAGCGAATCATACCAGTGTACGATTAATTTTTTTTTCTCAGTTGATAGAGTAGCTGACATCGGAGATAAGTGAATCCTGTGAGGTGATGCGGCCCGGGTCAAATAGGTTCTGAAGTATTGATGGCGATGATGTCTGCAAGCGGGAAGTGCGAGCGGTGAAAGCGAGGAGAGATGCGGTTGCGGAGAGTGGTTGAGGGGTGGCTTGTCCATGGGGACGTGGCCGGTGATTCCCGGCGGAGGATCGGTGGTGAAGTTTTTCCTGTTCCGTGTCGGGAAGGCAAGGGGTATGAAGAGAGCAGCAGTCGGTATTCCCCGGGAATGGCCGGGGGACGGGAGAGAGGGGCCGGTCCAACCGGGGGGAAGTCATGGTTGCTGAAACGTCTATGGCTGGCGGTAGCGTCGATCTGCTGTGTCGCTCCGCTGCTGTTGATGCAGACAGGCCCTGCCACAGCCGATGGCAACGGGCCCTGGAGGGTCCTGGAGTCACCGGTGACGACATCGCCTGGTGACCAGGTCGCCCCTGCAGTGGACGGCGGCGTGGTCGCGTTCAACGACCTGGGGCGCTCTCCGGATGGATGGGTGGTCACCAGGCAACTGGGCGGTAACGGGGGAGAAGTACCCGTGTATGGCCCGGGGGTATGGGCCGGTCCCGACCTGGACGAAGGCTTCGTCGCCTGGCAGGACAGCGACTCGAGGGTCTGCCGCCGGTCGATGGCGGACGGCGCCCGGAGCTGCGTGACCTCGACACCGGCATCGGACCTGTCGCTGTCCGGCGCTTATGCGGTCACCGGTGAACGGGACGGGGGCAGCACTATCAGCCGCGTGGATTTCACAAGCGGACGCAGCAGGAAGCTGGACAGCTATTCGCGTAACGGGATGCGCTACGACCCGGATGTGGAAGGGCAACATGCTGTCTGGGTCAGGATGCGTGGCTACAGTACAAGGTATTACGAGCCGCTCCTGGTCGATTACGATCTGAGCGACGGCAGCTGGTCCTATCTGACCCAGGTGGGCGGTGGTATGTCCTCAAGCGGTGACAGCCTCTACCAGCGTGGCGAACCGGATATCGATGATGACCGGGTCATCTATCAACAGAAGCTGAATGAGCCGGGACAGACATGGGACATCTTCCAGGCCGTACCGGGCACACCGGGTTCGCCCGTGGTCCAGGAGCCCGGCGACCAGATCAACCCTGTGACCGATGGTAACATCCTTGTGTATCAGGACAACCGGGCCGGGCATCTGGACGACCAGGGCCGCTGGGTCGGAGAATGGGACCTCTACGTCAGGGATCTGGATACGGGGCAGGAACAACTGCTGTGTGGCGCCTCGGGGGACCAGGTGAACCCCGACATAGACGGCAATACAGTCGTCTGGCAGGACAACCGCAACGGTGATTGGGACATCTACAGCGCGGAGCTGGCGCCGTGGGACAGCATGGGGGTGAAGCCTGTCCTGGGTCTGTCCATCCGGTCGGTTTTCTGGCGGGACATGATGGATTACCAGGCCGGGATGCTTTCCGTCACTTATGGCATATCCAACTACGGGGATGTCCCGGCACTGGATGTGGCCGTCAGGCAAGTGCAGCTGACCCCGGATTCAGTACAGGTCGCCGGAGAGCTGCCGCCGCCGGCGGACAGGATCGAGGTCGGGGGCTGCCACGATTTCACGGTGAGGTTCATGGTCCCGCCGGGGATAAGTCACTTCCATACCGCCCTGTTCGCCAGTTGCCTCGACAAGCAGGGCGGCGAGATATGGTTCCCGCAACCGCCTCCCTGATCCGCACCGGCCGCTACAGGTGGCCGTCCACTCGTTCCTTGTAGAAAATCCCTGTTAATTGGGATATTTTCATGTATAATCATGCTGTTTCGGTGGCATCCCGTTGCTTGCGGGTGCTTTTCAGCATGTGATATAATTTCTCAAACTGCGGGTTGTGATTCGGAGTGGGTCTGTTGAACCCACTTTTATTTTTGCTGGTGGGCGTTGAAGAATGCGGAGACATTTGCTGATATCGAGCTCAAACTGGCGGAGAGCCTGCCGGATGTCGAGCTGGTCGACCTGGAATTGACGGGTGGCGGTGGCAACCGTGTTCTCCGGGTCTTCATCGATCACCCGCAGGGCGTGGACCACGAACTTTGCGGACGCGTCAGCGGACTGTTGAAGGAGTATTCGCGGGACCACACGGTCGAAGTCTCTTCACCGGGTGTGGAAAGAAGGCTGCGGCGGCCTGAGCATTTTCAGGCGGCGGCAGGGAAAAAGATCAGCGTAAAGACTTTTCGACCGGTTGAAGGACGACGGAACTTCACCGGTTTTTTAGTCTCGGCAACGGAGGATGAGCTGATGATGGAAGTCGACGGGGCGGAGATGGCGCTCGCCATGGACGATATCGCCGCCGCCCGGACCGTCTTTGATTTCGGCAGGAAGTAGTGAGACGTTGTGGACATGCGGCAAATGGCCGGGAACGATAAACAGCATCGGCCGCGCGAGCGCCGGTGCGAAGAGATAACAGAGAAAAAGGAGTCCGAAGGTGAGCAAGGAGATAGTTGAAGCATTAAGGCTTCTGGAAGATGAAAAGGGCATCAACTTCGAGGTGCTTTTGACGGCGCTGGAAGATGCCCTGCTGTCTGCTTACAAGAAGACACCGGATGCGGTGGAGTACGCCAAGGTCGAGATCAATCCCGATGATGGCGAGATAACCATCTATGAACTCATCCTGCCCGAGCGTCCGGCCGCCGTGGTCGCCGCCGAAGCAGCCGGCATAGATTACCGTACCGGAGAAAGCCTGATGGAAGCCGGCGGGGAGCAGGCGGGAGAGGCCGGTTCCGGTGAGGAAGGTGCCGCTGGTGAAGGCGCCGGAGAGGAAGCCCCCGGCAACAAGGGCGTGGCCGATGAGGGAGCTGTAGAGGCGGAAGCGGCTGGGGAAACGGCGGCCCCTGCGGCAGAGGCAGCGCCTGAAATCGAAGACGCCGGTGAGGGCGAAGAGGGGTTCGACCTATCACTATATGACGAGAGCGAGATCGAGAAGGTAAGGATCGACACGCCGGATGACTTCGGGCGCATAGCCGCCCAGACCGCCAAGCAGGTGATCTTCCAGAGGATACGGGAAGCCGAACGGGACATGATGTATGATGAATACCAGGACCGCATCGGCGAGATAGTCTCCGGCCTGGTGCAGCAGAGCGACCAGCGTTATACGCTGGTGGACCTGGGCAAGGTCGAGGCGTTGCTGCCCGAGAGCGAGCAGGTGGACCATGAACGTTACGAGCACGGTTCCCGCATCAAGGCGGTCATCACCGATGTGCGCGAACACACCAAGGGGCCGCAGGTCATCGTCTCTCGCCGCAGCGACGAACTCATCCGCAAGCTCTTCGAGCTGGAAGTGCCCGAAGTCTCGGACGGCCTGGTCGTCATCCGTAATATCGCCCGGGAGCCGGGACACCGGTCCAAGATCGCCGTCGAGTCCAAAGAGGAAGGCATCGACCCGGTAGGCGCCTGTGTCGGTCCGCGCGGCTCGCGCGTGCGCATGGTCGTAAGCGAATTGCGCGGGGAAAAGATCGACATCATCCCATACAACGAGGAGCCGGCGCGCTTCGTGGCCAAGGCCCTCAGCCCCGCCATCGTGCGCGAGGTGCTGGTTGATGACGAGGAGAAGTCCGCTACCGTGGTCGTCCCCGACGACCAGCTGTCGCTGGCGATCGGCAAGGAAGGGCAGAACGCGCGTCTGGCCAACAAGCTCACCGGCTGGCGTATCGATATAAAGAGCGAGAGCCAGATGGCGGAAGAGGATGAAGCCGTCGCCTTCTCCGATGAGGAGGTAGAGGAACTGGCAGGCCGTTGCTGCGCGCTGACCCAGAGCGGGAAGCGCTGTCCCAACGCCGCCCTGTCCGGCAGCAGGTTCTGCGGCATCCCGTCCCACCAGGCCCAGGTCGAGCAGAAAGAAGCCGAGGCGGAAGGCGCCGGCGGGGAAGGGGAAGCCGGGACGGAAGAAGAGGTTGCCGGGACCGATGAAGAAGCCGCTGGCGCTGGTGCTGAAGCCGAAACTGAAGCCGAATCCGAAGAGGAGGATGAGGCAGCGGCCGAAGCCGGTGAATCGGGCGGCGAGAGCGGGGATATAGAGACATCCGGCGAAGAGGCCTCCGGGGTGGAAGAAGAGCCGGCGTCCGAGCCGGCCGACCCCGGCTCCTGACATTGGCAGGGAAGGGGCATGTTCCGAAGCGGATGTGCGCCGGTTGCGGGCGTCGGTTTGCGAAAAGCGCCCTCGTCAGGTTTACTTTGCGGGAAGGCGGCGACGGACGAACGGTTGTCCTGGATGAGAGCGGCGCCGCCCCGGGACGGGGAGCGTATACCTGTCCCTCCCGGGAATGTTTTGACAAGGCAGCCGCCAGGCAGACGTTGCAGCGCAGGTTGAGAGTGGCGCCGGGGACGCGGCTCCCCGGAGAAGATTTTATTCGGTTACTGGAATGCCCAGGTGATGGAAATGGCCAGAAAAAGGGTCCATGAGATAGCAAAGGAACATGATATCTCGAGCGGTGAGGCGCTCAGGCTGCTTCAGGCTGCGGGCATCCAGGTCAAGAGCAGCCTGGCGGGTGTGGATGTCGACGAAGCGCGGGCGGCCCTGGCCGCCGCCGCAGGGAAAGCGGGTGGCGCCGAAGCAACGACCGGACCCAAGGCTGAAGCTGCAGCGAAAGACAAGGCCGCCAGGACCAAGCCAGGGCCGGGAGCCGAAGCCAAAGCCAAAGCGAAGACAGGCGCCCACACCGGTGCCAAGGCAAAGGCTGGAGCCGGGGCAAAGGCCAAGGCCGGGGCGAAAGCTCCTGCAGCCAGGGGCGGGGCGAAAGCTCCTGCAGCCAAGGGCGGCGAAAAGGCATCTCCGGCGGGCGAGGGGGCCGGGAAAACCGCCGCCGCGGCTCCAAAGAAACAACGCAGGGCTCCCAGCAAGGCCAAAGCCCATGGCAAACGCCGCCGCGTCATCATCGATTCCTCCACTGCCAAGAGACGCAGTTTCGTGCCTTCGGGGCGCTCACACCGGGTTAAGCACAAGGGTGGCAGGAAAGCGGCCACGGCTGTAGCTGAACATGAGGAGGAAGCGGCGGCGCCGACGGCGGTTCCCAGCGGCCCGGTACGGGTGAACTCCGGCGCCACGGTCAAGGAACTCGCGTCAGCCCTGGGCTTGTCCACTTCCGACATCATCAAGCGACTGATGGGTTACGGAGAGATGGCCACTATCACCCAGTCACTGAGCGACGAGGCCATATCCATCATCGGGGATGACCTGGAACGTCAGATAGACATCGTCCACCTGGAGCAGGAGGAAGAGGAGAAGGTGGAAGACCGGCCCGAGGATCTCAAGCCCCGGGCGCCGGTGGTGACCATCATGGGCCATGTGGACCACGGCAAGACCTCTCTGCTGGACGCCATCCGCGAAACGGAGGTGACCGCCACCGAAGCCGGTGGCATCACCCAGCATATCGGCGCCTACCAGGTGGAACACGACGGCAAGGCCATATCCTTTCTCGATACTCCCGGTCACGAGGCGTTCACTGCCATGCGTGCGCGTGGTGCAAAGGTCACCGATGTGGCGGTTCTGGTGGTAGCTGCCGATGACGGCGTCATGCCGCAAACCATTGAGGCTATCGACCATTGCAAGGCGGCGGAGGTGCCCGTGGTGGTGGCGGTCAACAAGATCGACAAGGACGACGCCAACCCCGACCGCGTGCGGCAGGAGCTGTCGGAGAAGGAACTGGTGCCGGAGGAATGGGGTGGCGACACCATATTCACCGATGTCAGCGCCAAGAAGAGGATCGGCCTGGACGATCTGCTGGAGACCATCCTCCTGGTCGCCGAGGTGCAGGAGCTCAGGGCCAACCCGGACACCCAGGCCAGTGGCGTGGTCATCGAGTCCAAGGTGGACCCGGGCCGCGGCGTGGTCGCTACGGTCCTGGTCGGGCGGGGCACCCTGCACGTGGGAGACGCGATCGTCGCCGGCGAGGCATCGGGCAAGGTCAAGGCCATGAACGACTTCCGCGGTAAACCACTGAAGGCCGCCGGTCCCTCGGTACCGGTCGAGATACTGGGATTCGATTCCGTCCCCCAGGCGGGCGAGCCCTGCCGCGTGGTGGAGGACGAACGCCGGGCGCGGGTGCTGGCCCAGCGCCGGGCCGACAGGGTCAAGGCCGAGATACTGGCCAAGCGGCACGCCCTAACCCTGGATGACGTCTTCACCCGCATCAAGCAGGGGGAAGTCAAGGACCTCAACCTCGTGATCAAGGCCGATGTAGCCGGCTCGGTGGAGGCTCTGGATGAAGCGCTCAGGCAGATCGAGCATGAAGAGGTGAAGATAAACATCATCCACACCGGCGTCGGCGCCATCAACGAATCCGACGTGATGCTGGCGGCCGCCTCCCAGGCCATCGTCCTCGGGTTCAACGTCAGGCCCAACTCCTCCGCCAAGACCATCGCCGGCATCGAGGGGGTGGATGTGCGCACCTACAGCGTCATCTACAAGGTCACCGAGGATGTGAAGGCGGCGCTGCTGGGGATGCTGGAGCCCACCTACAAGGAAGTGGAGATGGGCGAGGCCGAGGTGAGGCAGTTGTTCAAGGCCTCCCGGCTGGGAACCATCGCCGGCTGCTATGTGACCAGGGGCAAGGTGACGCGCAGCGCCCTGGTACGGGTAGTGCGTGACGGCACCATAGTCCATGAAGGAAAGCTGGCCTCCCTGAAGCGGTTCAAGGAGGATGCCCGGGAAGTTGAGGAAGGTTATGAATGCGGCATCCTCATCGAGGATTTCAATGATGTAAAAGAGGGCGATGTCCTTGAGTTCTACGAGACGAAGGAAGTCAAACCGGGCTGATGGCTTCGTCGGCATCATGGCGGTTGATATCCATTTTCCCGGCAACGGCTCTCTCAAGGACAAGCGCCAGTCGCTGCGCGGCCTCAAGGATATCCTGATCCGCAGGTTCGGCGCCTCCGTCGCCGAAGTGGGATACCATGATCTGTGGCAACGGTCGCGGCTGGTGATATCCCTCAGTTCATCTTCCAGCAGCGAGCTGGAGCAGGCCCTGGGCAGGATGACCGCGTTCATCGAAGGTCGTGACCTGAGGCTGTCGTCCCTGGAGAGCGAGATAATCAAGGTGGAGGGCAGCTGAGATGTCCGGCCAGAGGATGAGGCGAGTCAACGAAGCGGTGCGGGAGGTGCTGAGCGAGGCGCTGGCAGCGGGCCTGAAGGACCCTCGTATCGGGTTTGTCACGGTGATTTCCGTCGACACCTCCCCCGACCTCAAACATGCCCGCGTCTACGTGAGCGTCATGGGTGATGACAGCCGGGTGGAGCAGACCATGACGGGCCTGGAGCGCTCCCATGGATACCTGCAATCGCTCATCAGCCGCCAGCTGGGCCTGAAACACACTCCCCAGCTCTCTTTTGAGCTTGACGAGAGCATCGAGCGCGGCATGCGCATCGAGAAGCTGCTGAGGGAGCATGAACAGGAATAGGGAGAGCGGCGCTTTAGGCGTCTGCGGTGTCATCCTGGTGGACAAACCCGCGGGGATCACCTCCCACGATGTCGTCGACCGCCTGCGGCGCATGGCCGGTATCAGGAAGGTCGGCCATGGCGGCACCCTCGACCCCTTCGCCACCGGCCTGCTCCTGTTGTTGATGGGGAAGGCAACCCGGCTCTTCGACTACCTGGCCCCCCTGGAGAAGGAATACCGCGCCACTATCCGCTTCGGCGCCGTCTCCACCACCGGCGACGTGGACGGGGAGATCACTCCCGTGGAGGGGGTGGTGAGCGCCGGGCGGCTGCAGGAAGCGCTGCCGCGCTTCACCGGCAGGATAAGGCAGCAGGCGCCTCTCTATTCAGCGGTCAAGGTGGGAGGAGTGCCGCTGCACCGGCGCGTCCGGCGCGGGGAGCAGGTGGAGGCTCCCTGGCGCGAAGTGGAGATACGTGGCATAAAGCTGGATGGTTTCGATGAGGAGGGACAGGAAGCGCGGCTGACGGTGAACTGCTCGGGAGGTACTTACATCAGGAAACTCTGTGAGGACCTGGGAGAGGCCCTGGGCAGCGGCGCCTATGTCAGTGAACTGCGCCGAACGGCCGTGGGCGGGTTCAGGGCCGGCGACGCCGCCTCGCTCGACGAACTGGAGCCCCTGCCCCGGCAGGAACTGCTCGGCGGCGCCAACCCGGCTTTTATTTCATGCATGGGTGCGCTATATTTCCTTCCCGAAAGAGAATTGACGCCAGGCGAACTCCAGGCCGTCTCCCACGGCCGTCCAATAGAGGGCACGGAGACCGGGCCGGTCAGGCTTGCCGCAGAGGGCAGGCTGGTGGCTGTCTATGGTCCGGGCGACAGGGAGGGATCGATCTACCCGAGAGTGATTCTCCTATGAGGATATTCCGCAGCATGGATGAGGTGCCCGATGGCAGGCGCGTGGTCGCCATCGGCACATTCGACGGGGTGCATATCGGCCACCAGCGTATAATCAGCGACGCCGTCGAGGCAGCGGCGGCCGAGGACGCCATCAGCATGGTGATGACCTTCCATCCGCATCCGCTGTCGGTGATCGCTCCCGAGAAATGTCCGCCCATACTGACCCCCCTCAACATCAAGACGGACCTGATCGAGGACCTGGGCGTGGATGAGCTGCTGATCATCACCTTCGAGCGGGAGTTCTCCCGCATGCCCCCGCGGGAATTCTGCGACATGCTGTTCGCTTCCCATCTCGGGGCCATCCACGTGATAGTCGGGGAGAACTTCCGTTTCGGCTTCAAGGCCGAGGGCGATGTAGGCTATCTTGCCGAATACGGCCGGGAGAGTGGCATGGAGGTGACCGCCGTGCCGCTTGTCCAGGCGGGCGGGAAGCCCATCTCTTCCACGCGCATCCGCAAGGCGCTGATGGACGGCAGGCTCGATGAGGTGCGGGAGATACTGGGCCGGCCCCCCTCGACCCACGGCAGGGTGGTACACGGCGACAAACGCGGGCGCACCCTGGGGGTGCGCACGGCCAACATCGATGCCCGCGTCGACTGCATCTTCCCCGGCAGGGGCGTCTACATGGCCGACCTATTCGTCGGCAAACAGCCATACGCCTGCCTGGTCAACATCGGCCACAACCCTACCTTCTGCGCCACCGATGACGACAGTGACCAGAAGATGCGCATTGAGGCCCATATCCTCGATTTCGACCGCAACATATACGGCATGGACGTGCGTGTCGATTTCCTGGAAAGGCTGCGGGGGGAGATGAAGTTCGAAGGGCCGGAAGCCCTGGTGGAGCAGATAAAGAAGGATATCGCCGCCGCCCGGGCCTATGACGGCTTCGCGGTGAACCGGGAGGATTGAGAGCCGCCGGCGCCTCTCCGGCGCGCTGGAGGTGTCTCCGCCGCCGGCCGGCCGGTTCAGGCAGCATCCTGCTGTTCGCCGCCGGCGGTCTTCGCGGGCAGGGTGACGCTGAAGGTGGAGCCTTTGCCGGGCTCTGACTTGACCGTTATCTCACCGCCGTGCTCACTGATGATGCGTTGGGACACGGCCAACCCCAGCCCCGTGCCCTTTCCTTCCTGCTTGGTGGTGAAGAAGGGGTCGAAGATACGCGCCTGTTTCTCCTCGTCCATGCCTGTGCCGGTGTCGCTCAGGTCGACGCGCAGGAACCGCTGATCTCCGTTGCCGCCGCCCTCCCTGGCGCTGATCCTGACCATGCCGCCGCCGGGCATCGCGTGAATGGCGTTGGTGATGATATTGAGGAAGACCTGCTTGATATGGTTGGCGTCCACGACTACCTGCGGCAGGCTCTCATCCAGCTCCATCTCGATCGTCACCGATGCCAGGGCCGCCTGCTGCTCCACCACCCTCACCGTCTGGTCGAGGATAGCCGCCAGGTCGACGGGCTCGGGACGGAACTGGCTCTCTTCATGGGCGAAGTCCAGCAGGTTGTGGACGATATCCCTGGTGCGGTAGGCTTCGCTCTCGATCACTTCAAGCTTGCGCTGCAGCTCCCCACGGTCAAGGTCCGCTCTCTTCATCAGCATGGCGTTGGCGAGGATGCCGGTCATGGGGTTGTTGATCTCATGGGCGACTTCAGCGGCGAGTTCGCCGATGGCTGCCAGCTTGGTCGACTTGAACAGCTGCTGCTGCAGCTTCTCACGGTCGAGCACCTCCTGCTCCAGGGCGGCCATCATGTTGTTGAAGGTCTCGCCCAGCACCGTCAGGCGGTCGGGGCAGGCATGCAGGAACACCTCGCACTTCTCGCAACGGCCAAGCTTCTGGGCGAAGACGCCCTGTACTTCTCCGCCGCAATGGGTTCCAGCCACCTGCCAGCAGCGCAGGTCTTCGGACATGTATGAAGGGCACTGCTCCTGGGTGCATTCCTTCATCTCCCAGCACCTGGCCAGGTTCGGGTTCTGGTAGCGGATACCGAAACCCTCCTTCTCCTCCGCCCGCTTGATCAGGCTGGCTATCTCCTCAGTGGCGCGGGAAAGCTCGCGGTTCTGCGTCTCCAGCTGGTCCAGCAGCCGGCTGTTCTCTATTGCGACCGCGGTCTCGCTGCTGATGGCCGACAGCAGTTTCATGGTGTCTTCCGTGAAGGCCGAGGCCTTTCCGGCGACACAGACGGCGCCCTGCACGTTCTGCTCATAGACCAGGGCGACACAGGCCACCGCCATCTCTGTCTCGCCGCCGTCGTACCTGACGATAACCGGCTCACCGGAGCCGCTGGCGGACATGGCGGCGCTGTCGAAGGTGGAGGTCTGCCTCTTTGCCGGCGCCTTGTCGCTGTAACTGCAGAGCGCCGGTTCCAGGCTGCCCTCGCCATCGACGAGGTAGACGCAGCCCTGCTCCGACCCGGATATCTCGAGGGCTTTGTTCAGGGCCTTTGACAGCAGCTCGTTCAGGTGATGGGACTCGGAGATGTCGTGGGCGAACTGGTACAGCAGCGAGAGGTCCTGGCTGTGCTGTCTGAGCTCTGACTCGCGGGTCTGCAGCGAGGCGGCCATCTGGTTGATGGAATCCGCCAGTTCCGCCAGTTCGTCTTCGGACCCGCTCTCCACCCTGTAGTCCAGCTCGCCGTTCCCTATCTGGCGCGCTCCCTGCTGCAGCGAACGGATGGGATTGACCAGGCTGGCGGCGAAGAAATAACCGAGTATCAGGGCGATGGCGCCGCCGTAGCCGCCATAGACCAGCGCCTGGGTCCTTATCTCGCCCAGCTGCCTGTCCGCCTGTTCCTGCGTGAGGGACTGTTCCTCCACCAACTCGCCCAGATGCTGTGAATATATGTTGGTGCTCCTGAGAACGATGATGGTCGCCGGCACGAGGGCCACGACCATGAATATGAGCAAGGTCTTCTGGAAGATGCTTCTTTTCAATTGAGCGCTCCCGCAAGTATGACCAGCGCGGCCAGTATTACGGAACCCACCAGCGCCCAGCCGGCGAAGCCCAGCAGCAGCGGCCGTGAGCCCATGGCCCTGATGGAGCCCAGGTCGACCCTGAGGCCGATACTGGCCAGCGCCATTGAGAGGGCGATGGTGGCGAAAGGCTTGAAGGACTCGCGGATCTCCACTGCTCCGCCCGCGAAGGAGAACACCAGCGCCACAGCCACGAAGATCGGTATGAACCAGGCCCGCTTCAGCGCCTGCAGCGCCCTGGCGGAACGGTCGTCGCCCGGGCCCGCGTTCCTCTGCAGCGAAGCGCTAGTGGCGAGGGCCACAGCGGTGGGGGCCAGCATGGCGATGCGCAGCATCTTCACCGGAATGGCGAACTCCAGCGCTTCCGTTCCCATGTGCGAAGCCGCAAGGCGCACTATCCCCGTCTGTTGCAGCGTGGAACCGCAGAGGATGCCGTAGACCTTTTCCGGCAGGGAGAACCAGTCGCCCAGGATGGGATAGATCATGGCGCCGGTAAGCCCCGCCACAGTGGTGACGATAAGCGCCATGGACATGTCGCGTTCGCGCGCCCTCACCACCGGTGACAGCACCGCGATGGCCGAGGCGCCGCAGATGGCGGAGCCGCAGGCGATGAGCAGGCCCGTACTCCGGTTCACGTCCATCAGGTGGGAGAGCGAGAGGATGGCGATGAAGAACATGGTGAACGCCGCGATGACGACGATGATGGAATAGCCCGGCAGACCGGTGAACACCAGGAAATCGAGCCTGGTGCCGTATAGGATGATGCCGGCCGGGATGAAGACGGCGCTGGCCAGGCGTACGCCCGGGGTCACTGCGGTGCCCGGTCCCAGTACGTTCCTCAACACCATGCCCAGGATCAGCGAAAGGGCGAGGGCGTCCAGGGACGGGTTGTAACGGGAGAGCTCGAAAGAAGGCAGCGCCACCGCGGCGCAAAGCAGCAGCCCCGGCAGACAAGATGAGATGACGCCCTTGTCCGGCGCCTGCGCCCGTTGAACGGATGCCGCACCGCCGCCTTTTGAAGTACCTCCCACCTTTCCCCCGAAAAGTAGCCCGCTGGTATTGCCCCCCGGCTTCTGATACGTGATCGGCACTTCTGCGAAAAACCTGAACCCTTGCTGTTCGCCTTTTAATTGCCACTATGCTAAGCTTTTTGCGTGTGATTCATTCCCCACGGAGCAGGAACGGCAAAGGAGGTGAGATATTGACCCTGACGAAGGAAGACAAGGAATCAGTGATTGGCAAGTTCAGCAGCCATGATGGCGATACCGGTTCTCCCGAGGTCCAGATAGCGTTGCTCACTGAGCGTATCAACGGGCTCACGGAGCATCTGAAGACCCACAAGAAGGATCACCATTCACGCAGAGGGTTGCTGAAGATGGTGGGGAAGAGACGGCGGTTGTTATCCTATCTGCAGGGAAAGAACCTCGACCGCTACCGTACATTAGTCAAGGAACTTGGATTGAGAAAATAGGAGGCAGGTCGTAGCCCGGATGAGGCCGCCGGCGGCGGTGACCGGAGGGAGAAAACGACCAGGCTTAAGTCAAGATCCGGTACCACTCTTCACTCCACCCATCTGAGTATGTCTGCATTCCTGTAAGGCTCTGTTCATCGTTCATCGCGTTTCTGGATGTTGCCGTGCCTGGAAGAGATCCGCTCTAGGCCTGAGGCTGAGTATCCCCCCAGGGGTCCTGAGCCTTGAGCCTAGGGCCGGGCGCGGGAAGCGGCGGCTCCGCCTCCGCGACCACGCAGCACCGGGACGCCCAAGCTCAAGGAGTATATCTTGTCAGAGAAAAATCAGGTACTAGAGAAACAGGTAGTCGAGAAAAGCGCCGAGATAGGCGGAAAGACCATCACCCTCCAGACCGGCCGGCTGGCCGCCCAGGCAAACGGCGCGGTACAGGTCCGTTGCGGTGACACCATGCTGCTGGCCACGGCCACGGCCAGGACCGAGCCCAAGGAAGGCATCGACTTCTTCCCACTCACGGTCGATATCGAGGAGCGGATGTACGCCGCCGGCAAGATCCCCGGCGGCTTCATCAAGAGGGAGGCTCGTCCCAGCGAGAAGGCCATCCTCACCGCCAGGCTGATAGACCGGCCGGTGAGGCCGCGCTTCCCCAGGGGCTTCTCCAACGAGGTCCAGATCATCGCCACCATCCTTTCCACCGACCAGGAGAACGCCTACGACGTGCTGGCGCTGCTGGGCGCCTCGGCGGCGCTTACCATCTCGGAGGTCCCCTTCCAGGGGCCTATCGCCGCCGTCAGGGTGGGCCGGCTGGGTGGCGAACTGGTGATAAATCCGATCCTGCCCCAGTTCCCCGAGTCCGATCTGAACATGGTCATCGCCGGCACCGAGGATTCGATCCTGATGCTGGAGGCGGGCGGCGACGAGGTCAGCGAGGAGACGGCGATGGAGGCGGTCAGGCTGGCCCAGGAACCGATCCGGCAGCTCTGCCGTCTGCAGGAGGAGCTGCGCCAGGCGGCCGGCAAGGAGAAATGGACTTTCGAGGAGCCTGAGCCGGACCAGGAACTATACGGCAAGGTCGAGTCACTGGCCCGTGCCAGGCTGGAAGATGCCAATCTGATCACGGATAAACAGGAGCGGTCGGACCGCATCGAGGAGATTCGCAATGATGTGCGCAAGGAGCTGGTGAATGACGACTCGCCGGAGGATATGGTGGGCGAGGTCACCTCCATGCTCAAGGCCGTGGAGAAGGACGTGGTGCGGCGCAGCATCGCTGTGGACAAGCGTCGTCCCGATGGCCGCGGCGCCGAGGAGATCAGGCCCATCAGCTGCGAAGTCGGCGTGGCGCCGCGCACCCACGGCTCGGCCCTGTTCACCCGCGGCCAGACCCAGGCCATGACCCTGCTCACCCTGGGTTCCGTCGGAGACGAACAGCGAATAGACGGACTGGGCCTGGAGGAGAGCAAGCATTATATACATCACTACAACTTCCCGCCGTTCTCCGTGGGCGAGACCGGGTTCATGCGCGGTCCCAAGCGCCGCGACATCGGCCACGGCGCCTTGGCGGAGAAGGCCCTGCTGCCGATGATCCCGGACGAAACGGAATTCCCCTACACCATCCGTCTGGTGAGCGAGATCATGGAGAGCAACGGTTCATCATCCATGGCCAGCACCTGCGGTTCCACCCTGGCGCTGATGGACGCGGGCGTCCAGATCAAGCGTCCGGTGGCGGGAATAGCCATCGGCCTTGTGGTGCGCAGCACCTGCCGCTCCTGCGGCCATGAGGGTGTCTTCCTGCGCCGCTGTCTCAAATGCGGCTCGGAGGACGTGGACCGCCATTACGTGATACTGACGGACATCGCCGGCATCGAGGACCACCTGGGCGACATGGACTTCAAGGTGGCCGGGACCAGCGAGGGTATGACCGCCATCCAGATGGACCTGAAGATCAAGGAGGGTATCACCCCCGAGATCATGGCCGAGGCCCTGGACCAGGCCAAACGCGGCCGCGAGTTCGTGCTGGAAAGGATGCTGGAAGTCCTGCCGGAGCCGCGCGCCGAGCTCTCGGAGTACGCGCCGCGCATCTTCACCATCCAGATCAACCCGGACAAGATCGGCGCCATCATCGGCAAGGGCGGCGAGACCATCCGCGGTATGGTGGAGGAATTCGATGTCTCCATCGACGTGGAAGAGGACGGAACCGTCTTCATCTGTTCCACGGACGGCGCCAGCGCCGAGGCTGTCATCCAGCGCATCACCGACCTGACCAAGGACGTGGAGAAAGGCGACATCATCGTCGGCAAAGTGGTCAAGATCACCGATTTCGGCGCCTTCGTGGAACTGAAACGGGGTGTCGACGGCCTGGCGCACATCTCCAACCTGGCGGACCACCGCGTCAAGAAGGTGGAAGACGTGGTCAAGCGCGGCCAGATGGTCAAGGTCGAGGTCATCGAGGTCCGTGAAGACCGGGGCAAGCAGCGCATCGGACTGAAGGTTGTCGACCCAAATCCAGAAGTATAAGCTGACAGAGCTCGATGGGGGCGGGCGGGTCGTCAGCGAGAAGCTGCCGGCGGTCCGCTCCATCTCCCTTGGCTTCTGGCTGGGTTCGGGTTCGCGCCACGAGCGGCCGGGCGAGAGCGGCATCAGCCATTTCATCGAGCACCTTCTGTTCAAGGGCAGCGACCGCTTCCCGGCTACGGAGATAGCCGAACTCTTCGACTCCATCGGCGCCGACATAAACGCCGCCACCGCCCGCGAATACACAGTGGTCCACGCCCGGTTCCTGGATGAGCACCTGGAGGAGGCCTTCGAGGTGATGGCGGACATGGTGCTCAGGCCCGCTTTCAGGGAGGTGGACCAGGAGCGCGAGGTGGTGGTGGAGGAGATAGCCATGTATGAGGACTCTCCCAGCGAGCTCATCGCCGATTACCTCACGAGCGCGATCTTCGGCGACCACCCCCTGGGCAAGAGCGTGCTGGGTACGGCGGAGATAATCGGCGCGGTCAGCGCCGGGCAGCTGCGCCGATATCATTCCGACCACTACACCCTGCCCAACCTGGTGATAGCCGGGGCGGGAAACATCGAGCAGGAGGAGCTGGCCTCGCTGGCCGCCGTACATCTGGAAGGGGCAAACGGCGACCCGGCGGCGGCACAGACGGCGGCGCCGGCGGAGCCGCCGGCGGGCGGCTCCGGCGGCGCCGCCTTCTACCAGAAGGACACCCAGCAGTACCACGTCTGTTTCGGCGGCCTGGGGCTGCCCCGCGGCTCCCAGGACAAGTACGCCGTCTCCATCCTCGACAGCATCCTCGGCTCCACCGCCAGTTCACGCCTGTTCCAGGAGGTGCGGGAGAAGCGCGGCCTGGTCTATTCGATATACTCCTACGCCTCCTTCTATTCCGACTCCGGCCTGGTCGGCGTCTATTTCGGCTGCCGCGGCGACAGCGTCGAGGAGGTCACGGGCATAGTCAGCGGCCAGTTGCGCTCGCTGATGGATGACGGTATCAGCGGGGAAGAGCTGAGGCGGGCCAAGGAGAGCGCCAAGGGCAAGATAGTCCTGGGCATGGAGACCAGCCAGAGCCGCATGAGCCGCCTGGGCAAGCTGACGGTGACCGGCTCGGAGATATTGACGCTGGATGAGATCATTGAAAAGGTAAACGCCGTCACCGCCGCCGACGTTCAGCAGGTGGCGCAGCGCCTCTACGACCCGGACAAGCTTTCAGCGGTCGCCATAGGCCCGGACATCGACGTCTTCGAGA
Organism: uncultured Gaiellales bacterium; assembly: GCA_964497425.1. Lineage (GTDB taxonomy): Bacteria > Actinomycetota > Thermoleophilia > BMS3ABIN01 > BMS3ABIN01 > BMS3ABIN01. Next base: position 77,823 of record CAZCCR010000002.1, on the reverse strand, counting down.
GGGCGGTAAGGCGCCTCAGCGGCGCCCAGGATACCGAGATCAGGGTGGCCTGAGATGGCTGTGGATGCCGGCACCGGGGCTCTGGACAGGGTCGAGGAGAAGGTCAGGGCCGGAGAGCGGCTCGACGCCGGCGACGGACTGGAACTGCTGCGGTCACCCGACCTGCTGCGCGTTGGCGCCATGGCCGACCTGGCGCGTCGCCGCGACGCCGGCGATGAGGTCTATTTCGTCAACAACCGTCATATCAACCACACCAACGTCTGTGGCAACAGCTGCCGCTTCTGCGCCTTCAGCGCCCGTGAGGGAGAGGAGGGCGCCTACACCATGACCCTGGACGAGGTGCTGGACCGTGCCCGCGCCTCCCTGGCGGACGGCATCACGGAGTTGCACATAGTCGGCGGCGAGCACCCGTCACTGCCATATGAGTACTACGTGGAGATGATCGCCGCCCTGCACCGTCTGGACCCCTCGGTCCACATCCAGGCTTTCACCGCCTCCGAGATAGCCTTCTTCGCCCGGCGCTCGGGCAAGACCGTCGAGCAGGTGCTGCTGGAGCTGAAGGAAGCCGGGCTGGGCAGCATGCCCGGCGGCGGCGCCGAGATCTTCTCCGAGCGGGTCCGCGGCCAGGTATGCAGCCGCAAGATATCAGGGCAGGGCTGGCTGGACGTGATGCGTACCGCCCACCGCGCCGGCATCAGGTCCAACGCCACCATGCTCTACGGCCACGTGGAGACGCTCGAGGAGCGCATCGACCATCTGCTCAGGCTTCGGCAGCTGCAGGACGAGACCGGCGGCTTCGGCAGCTTCATCCCCCTCTCCTTCCATCCCGCCAACACGGAGCTGCAGGACCTGTCGCCGCCCACCGGCGTCGACGACCTGAAGATGCTGGCCGTCAGCCGCCTGATGCTGGACAACTTCCGCAACATCAAGGCTTTCTGGATCATGATCGGTGTCAAGCTGGCGCAGATATCCCTGCACTTCGGCGTCAACGACATCGACGGCACCGTGGTGGAGGAGAAGATAACCCATGCCGCCGGCGCCGAGACGGAGGAGGCCATCACCCGCGAAGAGCTGATCCGCCTCATCCGCGATGCCGGTCGCGTACCGGTGGAACGGGACACCCTCTACAACATCTTGCGCCGTTATGAGGACTGAGGAACAGAAGGGCACGGGGGCCGCCGGCGGCCGGACGGAGGGCCTGGACCAGTCTACCATCCGTATCGGCCATTTCGAGTTCCTCAACGGATATCCCCTTTACTACGGCCTGGAAAGGGGAGCGGGCTGGGGCTGTTTCCGGCTGGTGGGAGGCGTGCCCACGGACCTGAACCGCAAGCTGTTGGCGGGGGAGCTGGACATCAGCCCCGTCTCATCCATCGAATGCGGCGTCCACGCCGATGAGCTGCTCTTCTTCCCCCACGTCTCCATCACCGCCGACGGCGCCGTGGACAGCATCCGCCTCGTCTCCCGCCGGCCGATGGCAGAGGTGGAGTCCGTGGCTCTGACGCGCCAGAGCGCCACCTCGGTGGTGCTCTTGAAGATACTGCTGAGGCAGAGGCACGGCATCGAGCCCGTCTATACTCCCATGGATGGCAGTGTGGCGGAGGCGCTCAAGACCAACGATGCAGTCCTGCTCATCGGTGACCAGGCGCTGGAAGCGTATTACGGCGCCGGCAAGGCGACCGTGACTGCCGGTACCGAGGCTGAGGCTGCCGGCACCGGCCTGTTCAGTTATGACCTGGGCCTGGAGTGGAAGGGATTCACCGGCCTGCCCATGGTCTTCGCCCTCTGGGCGGTGCGGCGTAGTTTCTTCCAGCGTCGGCCCGGTGAGACGGTGGAGGTGCAGGACCGGCTGGGATATTCCATCGCTTATTGCGCGGAGAACAGGGATGAGGTGGTCAGGGCGGCGGCGGATGTCTATCCCTTCAGCCCCGGGCAGCTGCGCTCCTATTTCAGCAAGCTGCGCTATGACCTCACGGATGAGTACCGTCGCGGCCTGGACGGGTTTTACCGCCGGGCGGTGGAGATAGGAGAGGCGGCGACGGCGCCGGAGCTGGAGTTCATCGATGGATGAGCGGCCGGTGACGGACGCAGGGCTCGAGCGGGCGCTGGAGAAGGCCGAGGCGGGAGAGCGCCTGGACGAGGGAGACGCCGAGGCGCTGCTGGCGAGCCGGCAGCTGCTGCCGGTGGGACGGGCGGCGGCCGCGGCGCGGCAGCGCAAGGTACCCGGCGGAGATGTCACCTACGTAGTCGACCGCAACATCAACTACACGAACATATGCATCACCGGCTGTGATTTCTGCGCCTTTCACCGCCCCCTGGGCTCCAGCGAGGGCTACCTGCTCAGCGACGAGGAGATATACACCAAGATAGAAGAGACCATCGAGCTGGGCGGCACCGGCATCATGATGCAGGGGGGGCTGCACCCGAAGCTGGACATCGATTACTACTGCGGCCTGTTCGCCGGTATCAAGCAGCGCTTCCCGGACATCACCATCCACTCCCTATCGCCGCCGGAGGTTCACCACATAGCACAGGTGAGTGGCATACCGGTATCGGAGGCGCTCGGGCGCATGCACCGGGCCGGCCTTGATTCCCTGCCAGGCGGCGGCGCCGAGATCCTCTCCGACGGCGTACGGCTGAGGATGAGCCCGCGCAAGATCGACAGCGACACCTGGATGGGCGTGATGCGACAGGCGCACCGTGCGGGACTGAGGTCCACGGCGACGATGATGTTCGGCGGCATCGAGTCTCTGTCCGACCGGGTAGAGCACATGCGCCGCATCCGCAGCCTGCAGGACGAGACCGGCGGCTTCCGGGCCTTCATCCCCTGGACCTTCCAGGACGAACATACCCGCATGGAGGGGGCCGCCAGCTCCAGCGGCATCGACTACCTGATGACCCTGGCGGTGAGCCGCCTCTACCTGGACAACGTCGACAACATTCAGGCCTCATGGGTCACCCAGGGCCTGAAGGTCGCCCAGGTGGCCATGGCCTTCGGCGCCAACGACCTGGGCAGCACCATGATCGAGGAGAACGTGGTAGCCGCCGCCGGCGTCAGTTACCGGGTCGGCAGGGAGGAGCTGGTGCGGGCCATAGAGGCGGCGGGCTGGAACCCGGTCCAGCGCCGGCACGACTACACAGCCGCGTCCCGCCCCTGACCCTTAATTGACTTTCCCCTAAAGCTCCTGTTAGAATCTACCGAAAGATTGAGAAATTTTTCACAAACTCGGCGGACGGCCGGGATGGATCTTTCTATCCAGGGCATCGACAGGGGCGCCGCCGGGTTTGTCGCTTTCATGAATGGAGAAAGGGTAATGATAAATGTCAACAGAAGCATAAGGGAAGGGCGCGAGACCGTGACGGAGATCGAGCGGCGTTCGGGACAGAAGGTCTCTGACTGCTACCAGTGTGGAACCTGTTCCTCCACCTGCGCCGCCGCCGGCGCCTTCGATAATCCACCCCATGTCTTCATGCGCATGCTGCAGCTGGGCCTGGTGGACCGGGCGCTGGCTTCCACCACGGCACAGCTCTGCTACGACTGCATGACCTGTTCGTCGCGCTGTCCCATCCGCATAGATGTCGCCGATGTCATCGAGACGGCGAAGAACATAGCCGACGAGCGGGGCATCGAGGAGTCGGAGCGGGGCCTGAGGCGTTTCCGCCGCCTTTTCTTGCGCAACGTCCGCCGTCACGGCAGGCTGCATGAGGCGAGCCTGCTTGTCTGGTTCAACCTGATGAGCGGCAGGCCCTTCAACGACCTCTCCCTCGTGCCGCTGGTGCTGAGGAAGAGGAAGGTCCACATCGTGCCGCCGCGCATCCGTGACCGCGCCGGGGTGCGCCGCATCTTCAAAAGGGCGAAAGAGAGGCCCAAGTGGTGAAGACGCCCTATTCATATTACCCGGGCTGCTCCCTCAAGAGCAGCGCCATGGAATACGACATCTCCTTCCGCAAGGTGGCGGAGGCGCTGGGCGTGCGGCTGGACGAGCTTCAGGACTGGAACTGCTGTGGAGCGTCGCCGGCGCCCCATCACAAGGCGGAGACCCTGGGCGTGCTCCTTCCCGGTCGCAACCTGCATATCGCCGGCGCCGGCCATGACGCTGTGGTGGCCCCCTGCGCCGGCTGCTACAACCGTCTCAAGTACGCCCAGTACAAGATAGCGGGCGATGAGCGGATCCGGGAGCAGACCAGCGAACTGCTGGGGGAAGAGGTGCGCTACCGGACCGAGGTGCTCAACATCGTGCAGATGCTCAACCGGGAAGTGACGCCGGAGGAGCTGCGCCGGCGGGCGGGGGAGCGGCTGCGGAACGTGCGCCTGGGCGCCTATTACGGCTGCCTGCTGACCAGGCCCGCGGACATCATGGGCTTCGACAGTCCGCGGGACCCCCGCAAGATGCGGCCGCTGCTGGAGGCCACGGGCGCCCAGGTGCCCCATTTCCCCTTCAAGACCGAATGCTGCGGCTCCTACATGGGACTGGCGCGCAAGGATATCGTGCTGGAGGCCAGCAGGCGCATCATCGACGTGGCCATGTCCACGGGGCTGGACGCCCTGGTCACCGCCTGTCCCCTCTGTCACCAGAACCTGGATCTGCGGCAGGGGCAGATCAATTACGCCTACGGCGCCTCGCTGCGGATGCCGGTGCTCTATTTCAGCCAGGCCATCGGCCTGGCCCTGGGCATCCCTCCCGAGGAGCTGGGCCTGGACGCCCTGGCGGTCAGGCCCGACCTGGACAGATGGCTGGCGGGGGTGGCCTGATGCGCATAGGTGTCTTCGTCTGCCAGTGCGGCTCCAACATCGCCGCCACAGTCTCCACCGACAGGGTGGTGAAGGCCGCCATGTCACTGCGCGATGTGGTCCATGCCGAGTCCATCCAGTACACATGTTCGGACCCGGGACAGCGCACCATCGTCGCGGCGGCGCACAAGCACGCCCTGGACCGGGTGGTGATCGCCGCCTGCTCGCCGCGGATGCACGAGACCACCTTCCAGCGCACCGTCGCCCAGGCTGGCATCAACCCCTTCATGATGGAGATGGTCAACATCCGCGAGCACTGCTCCTGGATACATTCGGACATGGACGTGGCGACGGAGAAGGCCATCGACCTGATGGCCATGGGCGTGGCCAAGGTGCGCGAGCAGACACCGCTGTTCACCAGCCGCGTGCCGGTGGCGGGCGAGGTGCTGATCATCGGCGGCGGCGTCGCCGGCATCCAGGCGGCGCTGGACATCGCCGACGCCGGCATGCCCGTCACCCTGGTGGAGAAGGGGCCGACCATCGGCGGCAACATGGCGCGGCTGGACAAGACCTTTCCCACCCTGGACTGCTCGTCCTGCATCCTCACCCCCCGCATGGTGGAAGTGAAACATCATGAGAACATCAGGCTGATGGTCAACAGCGAGGTGGAGCAGGTGCGCGGCTACATCGGCAACTTCGAGGTGGACATCAGGAAGAAGGCCACCTGCGTCGACGAGGAGAAGTGCACCGGCTGCCAGATCTGCGAGCAGAAGTGCCCCAACCCGGCGCCGGACGAGTTCAACGCCGGCGTTGGCGAATCGAAGGCCATCTCCATCGCCTTCCCCCAGGCCGTGCCCCTGGTGGCATCCCTGAGGAAGGAACACTGCCGCCTGTTCATAAAGGGCAAGTGCGGCATCTGCAAGAAGGTCTGTCCCGCGGACGCGGTGGATTACGAACAGGAGGACGAACTGCACACGGAGAAGTTCGGCGCCATCGTGGTGGCGACGGGGTATGAGCTGTTCGACTGGCGGCAGGCCTATCCCCATTACGGCGGCGGCCTCTACCCGGACGTCATCACTTCCATGCAGTATGAACGCATGCTCTCCGCTTCGGGCCCGACCGGCGGCCATATCCGGCGGCCCTCGGACGGGGCCGAGCCGAAAGATGTCGTGTTCCTCTCCTGCGTCGGTTCCCGGGACGAGTCCATCGGACGGCCGCTGTGCTGTAACGTGGGCTGCATGTACATCGCCAAACAGGCCATCCTGACAAAGGAGCACATCCCCGATTCCCAATCATACGTCTTCTATATGGACGTGCGCGCCGGCGGCAAGGGCTACGAGGAGTTCTACCGGCGGGCCCAGAAGGAAGCGGGCGCCATCTACCTGCGGGGACGGGTGGGCAAGATCTATCCACGGGACGGCAAGCTGGTGGTGATGGGCGTGGACACGCTGGCGGGTGAGAACGTGGAAGTGGAAGCCGACCTGGTGGTGCTGGCCACCGGGCTCGACGCCGCCGAAGGGGTGACGGGTCTGGCGCAGAAGCTGAACATCCCCTACGACGGATACGGCTTCCTCTCCGAGAGCCATCCCAAGCTGCGGCCGGTGGAGACCACTACCGGCGGTATCTTCCTGGCCGGAGCCTGCCAGGGGCCAAGGGATATCCCCGGGACCGTCGCCCAGGCCAGCGCCGCCGCGGCCAAGGTGATCGGTCTGCTCTCCCGCGACGAGCTGGAGACCAGCCCCATGATCGCCGAGGTCAACCACATGCGCTGCATCGGCTGTTTCAAATGCCGCGAGGTCTGCCCCTACCATGCCATCGAGGAACAGGGATTGCGGGACGGCCGCCACGTGGCGGTGGTGATAGAGTCTCTCTGCCAGGGCTGCGGGCTCTGCAACGTGGCCTGCCCGCCATCGGTGATATCACTGAGGGGCTATACTGACAACCAGCTTATCCAGGAAGTGACGGAGGCGCTCAGGTGAGCGGTGAAGGCATAAAGCTGGTGGGATTCCTCTGTAACTGGTGTTCCTATGCCGGCGCCGACATGGCCGGCACCTCCCGCATGGCCCAGCCGGCGGAGATGCGCATCGTGCGCCTGCCCTGCACAGGCCGGGTCAACCCCCTGCTGGTGCTGAAGGCGTTCCAGGAGGGGGCGGACGGGGTGTTGGTGAGCGGCTGCCATCCCGGCGACTGCCATTACAACGAAGGGAATTTCTACGCGCGCCGGCGGCTGGAGCTGCTGAAGCGTATGGTGAAGGTTTACGGCATCGAGCCGGAACGTTTCCGCTATACCTGGGTCAGCGCCTCCGAGGGGGCGCGCTGGGCCGAGACGGTGGCGGATTTCACGGAGGCGGTCAGGCCTCTTGGCAAGCTGGACTACGCCGGGACTGCAAAGGGATCGGTTGCTGATGATTCAGCGGCTGTGGCACCTGCCGACAGGGAAGAGCGAGAGCCATGAGCGAACTGGTCGAAGTCATAAAGAAGGTTCTGGAGAGGACCGACCTGGTGCTGGGCTGGGAGACCGATGCCGCCAGCGGGGTGGCGGCTCCTGCCCGCTTCCGTGACGGAGAAGAGGCGGAGCGGGCCCTGTTCGACAGCACCTGCGTCCACAACCTGGCGGTGCACCTGCCGCGGCTGAAGGACAAGCGGGTGGGGATCGTCGCCAAGGGCTGCGACGCACGAAGCGTGGTGGAGCTGATAATCGAGCATGAGGTGGAGCGTGAGAGGGTCGAGGTCATCGGCGTCGGCTGTAGCGGCGTGCTGGACGTCAAGAAGATATGGCGGCGCTACGGATACGGCGCCGCCATCGAAGATGGCGGCGCCTCCCTCACCGTGGACGGCCGGGAGGTGGAACGGGAAGTGTTCATCCAGCCCAAATGCCACAACTGCCTGGAAGCTGACCCGGACATCTACGATCACGTCATCGGCGAGGCGGCGGGGGACAGGACTGAGGGCGGGGGTCCGGGACACCCTCTGCGCCGATTGTTCGACTCGCTGACGCCGCGGGAGCGCCGGGTCTTCTGGCGGGAGCAGTTCTCGCGCTGTATCCGCTGCTATGCCTGCCGCGAGGTCTGCCCCATGTGTTTCTGCCGTGATGTCTGCATCATGCAGACGCAGGTGCCCCACTGGGCCGGCGGCGCCGTGGACGCCAAACAGTCGGAGATGATCCAGCTGATCCGGGTAGGCCACCTGGCCGGCCGCTGCACGGGCTGTGGCGAGTGCGAACGGGCCTGTCCCGTCGGCATCCCGCTGATGCTGCTGCTTCAGGAGCAGAACCGCGCCATCGAGGAGATGTTCGGCTACAGCGCCGGCGCCGACCTGGGCGCCAGGCCGCCCATGCTCGTCTTCGATCCCGACAAGGATATCTGGGACCGGGAATCATGAGATATATCGCCACGGACGACATCGACCGGCTACTCACCGCCTTGGCGGACCGCGGAGAGGTCTGGGCGCCGCGGCAGATGGATGGCGCCGCCGGTACGGTCCTCTTCCGGCCCTGGCGGCCCGGCGCCTCCCTGGAACTGGAGCGTTTCACCACCCTCTCCGCCAAGGAGCTGGTGCTGCCGGCGACGGAGAAGCTGATGGATTTCAGTTACGCCATGACGGAGGAGGGCGACCGGCTGGAGCTGTCGGATCCGCGGTACGGGGAGGGAGAGAGGTTCCTCTTCGGCGCGCGCGTCTGCGACGCGCGCGCCCTGACGGTGCTGGACGCCCTCTTCGACCCACCGCCGGGCAAGTCATACCAGGACCCCGGATACAGCTCGAGACGGCGCGGCCTCACGGTGATCACCCTGGCCTGTACGCAGGCGGACGCCGCCTGCTTCTGCTCATCATGGGAGGAGGGCACGGCCTCGAGCGAAGGGTCGGACGTGATCCTATACCCCGCCGGAGACGGCTACCTGGCGCGGGCGTCCAGTCCCCGCGGGGAGGAGCTGCTTCAGCTGGGAGTCTGGGAGGAGAGCGACCTGGAGCCGCCCCCGCTGGCGGTCAACGACCAGGTGCCCATGAAGGAGCTCGAGGAGAAGCTGACGGGTGATATATTCGCCGACCTGGATTTCTGGGACGAGGTGACCGCACGCTGCGTCTCCTGCGGCTACTGCACCTTCACCTGTCCCACATGCTACTGTTTCAACATGTTCGACGAGATGACCGGCCGGCGCGAGGGCGAGCGCTGTCGCAGCTGGGACGCCTGCATGTTCTTCCTCTACACGCTGGAGACATCGGGGCACAACCCGCGTCCGACCATCGCCCACCGCTACCGCAATCGCATCGGCCACAAGTTCAGCTACTATCCGTCACGCCAGGGGCCGATCCTCTGTACCGGCTGCGGCCGTTGCATCCGCGGCTGTCCCGTGGGGCTGGACATCCGCGACGTGATCAGAAGGGCGGGTGAGTACTGATGTCGACTATCCCGCGGAAGGGCATGGAGGCCTCCCGGCCGTTGACGCCGGAGACGGCTGAGGTGCTGGACATCATCAGGGAGACCCATAACATCAAGTCGTTGCGGGTGGCCTTCGAGGACCGGGAGCTGATGCAGTCATTCAGCTTCCTGCCGGGCCAGACGGGTCAGCTGGGCATCCCCGGCGCTGGTGAGTCCACCTTCGCCATCGCCTCGCCGCCGTCGGAGCGGGAGTACCTGCAGTTCTCGGTGATGAAGACGGGAGTGGTCACCACCGCCATCCACGAGCTGTCCGTTGGGGACAGGGTGACGGTGCGCGCGCCCATGGGCAACCATTTCCCTGTGGACCTATGGAAAGGCAAGAGCATCCTGGTCATCGGCGGCGGCATCGGCATGGCCCCCCTGCGGTCGCTCTTTCTGCACCTGCTGGACCACCGTGAAGACTACGCCGACCTGCAGCTCATCTACGGCGCCCGCACGCCCCGGGACATCTGCTACCTCGACGACTGTCGCGACTGGGAGCAGGGCAGTGGCGTGGATTTCATCACCACCATAGACACGGGTCATCCCGACTGGGAGGGGCGCGTGGGCCTGGTGCCGGCGGTGCTGGAGGAAGAGGGCCCGTCGCCGGAGAACAATATCGCCGTGACCTGCGGCCCGCCGGTGATGATCCGCTACGTGCTGGAGAGCCTGGAGAAGATGGGCTTCTCCCCCGGGCAGATATACACTACACTGGAGCGGCGGATGAAGTGCGGCATCGGCCTTTGCGGACGGTGCAACGTGGGCCCGGAGTACGTCTGCGTCGACGGTCCCGTCTTCTCCATGGCGGAACTGGAGGGGTTGCCGGACGAGATGTGAGTGCCGCCGGCGGTGCACCATCGACTGCCGGCGATGGTCGGATGACGCTATCATCGGAGGGAGGAGGCCGGAATGAGGATCAAGTGGTTGGGACACAGCTGTTTCCTGATAACTTCAGCTTCAGGCGCTACCCTGCTGACGGACCCTTATGACACCGGGGCCTATCCAGACACCCTGCTCTACCGACCTATCGACGAATCTCCCGACGTGGTCACCGCCAGCCACGGCCATGCCGACCATGGCAACATCGAAGCCGTGGGCGGCACGCCCCTGATAGTGACCACCGCCGAACCGCGGGAGGCGGAAGGGTTCGGCATCCGCGGCGTGGAGACCTGTCACGACACCGAGGCCGGCGCCCTCAGGGGCGGGAACACGGTGTTCATCTTCACTGTCGACGGCGCCAGCGTCTGTCACCTGGGAGACCTGGGACATGAACTGGACCCGGAGCAGACGGCCCGGATCGGCGCCGTCGACATCCTGCTCATCCCGGTAGGCGGCTTCTTCACTATCGACGCCGCCACTGCGACCAGGGTCTGGCAACAGCTCAACCCCAGGGTCGCCATACCCATGCACTTCCGCAATGAGAAGTGTCTCTTCGATATCGACGGCGTGGATGCTTTCCTCGCCGGCAAGAAGGATGTGGTCCAGGCGGGCGCCAGCGAGGTGACCCTGGATCCGGGAGACCTGCCGCCGGGCCCCAGGATAATAGTGCTCGATCCGGCCAATTGATGGGCGTCGTGGCCCCGGTCCTGATCATCCTCTTCGTCTTCGGCGCCGTCATCGGCAGCTTCCTCAACGTGGTCATCCACCGGCTGCCGCGGGCCGAAGGCTGGCGGGCACAGCTGGGCTCCCTCGTCTCTCCGGGCTCGCACTGCCCCGGCTGCGAGCGGCCCATCGCCTGGTACGACAACATCCCCCTGGTCAGCTACGCGCTGCTGCGGGGCAGGTGCCGCCGCTGCGGCGAGAGTATCCCCATCCGCTATCCGCTGGTGGAGTTTGCCAACGCCTCCCTCTATCTGCTGGCGGGTCTGGTGCTGGGGCTGGGGCCGGAGCTGTATCCGGCGCTGCTGTTCATATCCACCCTCATCGCCGTCTTCTTCATCGACCTGGAGCATTACATCATCCCCAACGTCATCGTGCTGCCGGTGGCAGCGGTCGGGCTGGTGTCGATGATCGCCATCGAGCCCGGGCGCTGGCTGGAACTGCTGCTGGCGGGTGTAATCAGCGCCGCCTTCTTCCTCCTCATCGCCTTCGTCAAACCCGGCGGCATGGGTATGGGGGACGTGAAGCTGGCGGGGATGATGGGCTTCTACCTGGGCACCTCCATACTGGTGGCACTGTTCATCGGCTTCCTCACCGGGGCGCTGGCGGGCCTGGCCCTGATGGCCATGGGCAGGAAGGGGCGCAAGAGCCGCGTACCCTTCGGCCCTTTCCTGGCTTTGGGAGGGATCATTGCCCTGCTTGCGGGTAGCCGGCTGCTCGACCTCTACCTTGGCATATTCAATCAGGGCGTATAAGAACGCCGGCCGGGCGGCCGCCGGGAAAGACAGGACGAAGGACCGGGTCTTCCCGCGGGCGCCTTAACAATACTTAACATCAGCGCTCCGCATCAGCGGGCGAGATCGCCCCGGCTTTCAGGTATAATTGTGATGGTCGACTTCACAGCTTTCCTTCCGGAGGTGCGCCTTTGGGTTTCAAGTCTTATTACTGGGGAATAATCGCTGCGGTGATAGTGCTGGTAGCGGTTCTGGTGGTCCTGCCCAACGTCATCACCGGTGGTGACGAGAACTCATCTCCCCATTCCGCCGAAGACCTGGCGGCCATGCAATCGGAACCCGTCGACTATACCCCTCAGATCGAGGCGTACCAGGGCCTGATAGCGGCCAACCCCAGCGATGCCGTGGCCTATGCCGGGCTGGGAGAGGTCTACCTGAGCACCGGCCGCTACTCCGAAGCCGTGGATCAGTTCAACCAGGCCATCGACATCGACGGCAGCCAGGCCTCCTTCCATGGACAGCTCGGTGAGGCCTACTACGCCATGGGCATGGTCGATATCGCCATCCGTGAACTTGAGACGGGCCTGTCCATCGACGGCAGCTACCAGCCGATACTGCTGGACCTGGGGAACATCTATGCCCAGTCAGGCAGGCAGGAAGAGGCCAGGGACCTGTGGCAGAAGGCCTACGATATAAACCCCACCAATCGTTACGGCCATGTGGCCAAGCAGCTGATGGCCGAACAGGACAACCCCGGCAGCAGCGCCAACGCGCCTGAGCTTCCCTGAGCGCCGGGCGCGACCCGTCGCGCCGGGGCCCACTCCTCCCCACATCTCACCCCAACGCCCTGGCTCACCCCTCCCCGAGCCTTCACCCTTGCGCCCCGCCGGGTTGCCTTCCCCACACTCGACCGTGGAACGCCGGCCGGTCCCCTTCCACAGCCGCTTCCCGCCGAGGCTACAGCTCCGCGACGTCATACCCGCGGTCTCTCCAGGCCGCTCCCGGCGGGGTTCGGGGCGGGGGGAACGGTGGGGCATGGCATGGCCGGATTCTGCAACGAACTGCCTCAATTCAGCCCTTTGCAATGAAATTTGCGCATTTTCTGGCATTTTTATGGATTTTTTTGGTGAAAAGGGCGGTTTTTTTAGATGAAAATGCTTGTCAAGTGGGGAACAGTGGTATAAAGTGGGGAACAATCATGGGAAGCCGACCTGAGAATCATGCCGACTTACAAGTTTTGGGGACAACACAAACACTCATTAGATTCGAAACACAGGGTGGCTATTCCTGCAGAGTTCCGCGAAGCCATCGGCAAGGAGAAGGTCGTGATAATGGAATCCTTCGACGGCTGCCTGCAGGCCTTCCCGGAGTCGGAGTGGGAGAAGCTGGCGGAGAAGAAGCTGGCGGGGCTGGACTTTATCGAAAGCGCCGAGGACCTGGCCATCGAACGGAAGTTCTTCGGTTCCATGGCCAAGTGCGAGATGGACAAGCAGGGTCGTGTCTGCCTCAAGCCCAACCATATCAAGGTCGCCGGCATCGGCAAGGAAGTCATCTTCGTGGGTGTGAGGAACAGGTTCGAGATCTGGGACCTCAAGCGGTGGAACGCCTACAGGGCGGAAACCAAAAAACGGGAACAGGCGCGGCAGTCCTAGGGGCCGGCGCCGGCCCGTGACCAAGGGAGAGGGAGCATGCAGTTGAACGACAGCGCCTGGGAAGCATCATCAGAGGGGGCGCACCAGCCCGTCCTCGCCGACGAACTGGTGGAACTGCTCGACCCCCAGCCTGATGACACGGTCATCGACTGCACCTTCGGCGCCGGCGGCCACGCTCGCCGGGTGGCTGAGCTGCTGGACGAGTCGGCCGTGTTCGTCGGCATCGACCGCGATCCCGTAGCCAGGAGGTACTTCGACGCCTTCGAGCAGGCACAGGCATGCCGCTGCCGCTTCGTGCAGGGCAACTTCGCCGACGCCCTGCTGGATATGGGCGAGAAGGGTCTGGCCGTCGACCTTATCTACATGGACCTGGGCGTCTCCTCCATGCAGCTGGACCGGCCGGAGCGAGGCTTCTCCTACAGCTATAACGCACCTCTGGACATGCGCATGGACCCGGAGAGCTCCCTGACGGCCAGGCAGGTCGTCAATGAATATCCATACGAGGACCTGGTGCGGCTGTTCCGCGAGTTCGGCGAGGAGCGCTACTCCCGCCAGATCGCCCGGCGTGTCTGCCGCGAGCGGGAGAAGCGACCCTTCGAGACCACCCTGCAGCTGGTGGATACGGTGAAGGCGGCGATACCGACACCGGCCAGGTTTGGGGCCGGACACCCGGCGCGCCGCGTCTTCCAGGCCCTGAGGATAGAGATAAACAACGAGCTGGCGTCCCTGGAGCGGGGGCTCTCCCTGGCTCTGGACCTGCTGGCGCCCGGTGGGTGCCTGGCGGTGATAAGTTTCCATTCACTGGAGGACCGCATGGTCAAGCGTTTCTTCAACTCCCATGTAGGCCGATGCGAATGCCCGCCGGGTCTGCCCCAGTGTGTATGCGGCGCCCAGGCCTCCATCAGGGTCCTGACCCGCAAGCCGGTGACGCCATCGGAACGGGAAGCGGGGGAGAACCCGCGGTCGCAGTCGGCAAAGTTGAGGGCCGCAGAGAAACTGGGACAGGGGTAAAGTGACCGGAGTTACACAAAAGGACTGGGGTTTCAGCGAGATAACCGCCGCCTTCGAGCGGCCGGCGCGGCGGCTGCCGGCCAGGAAGCGCGAACGCCGTCCCCGGCGCCCGCGCCCCCTCCTCACCCTTGCCGGGCGGGGCGATCAGCGCCCCCGGCGCATGATGCACGTCAGCCTGTGGCTCACGGCTGTGGCCATCTGCCTGATCGGCCTGGTGGCTCTGCACGTGGGCATCCTGAAGAAGAACCTGGAATACAACCAGCTGGTGGAGCAGAAGAACCAGCTGGCATCCGATAACTCCCGGCTCGCCAGCGAGGTGGCGGCGCTGAGTTCTCCTGAGCGCATCGAACAGATAGCCACCGGCCCGCTGGGTATGGTGCCTCCCGAAACCCTCGCCTATGTCTACATCGGCCCCTCAGGACCCGGGCGGGACTACGCCCTGCTCGACACCCCGGAGGAAGCCGGCTACGGAACGGCGGCGTCCCCCTAGATGAGAGTGACAGGCAATCCGGACAGGCGGATTCGCTGGATTCTTCTCAGTTTCTCGATATTCTTCTGCGCCATCCTCGTCAGGGCGGTGTTCCTCCAGGCGGTGAACGCCGACGAGCTCTCCGCTCTCGCCGACGAGCAGCATGTCCAGCAGATAGAGCTTCCCGCCCAGCGCGGTACCATCTATGACCGTTTCGGCAACGAACTGGCCGTGGGGCAGGAGACCAGGACCATCTACGCCACCCCCTACCTCATCGATGACCCGCTGGATGTGGCCCGGCGGCTCGCCCCTATCCTGGGGATGGACGAGAACGACCTGCTGGCGACCCTGTCCGACCAGGACGCCGGCTTCGCCTACGTGGCGCGCAAGGTCGACCCGGAGGTGGCCGATGCCGTGGAAGCGGAGGGCATCGCCGGCCTGGGGGTGATGACAGAGGAGAAGCGGGTCTATCCCCAGGGGTCGCTGGCGGCGCAGGTGCTGGGGTTTGCCGGCACCGATAACCGGGGGCTGGCGGGGATGGAGTTGCAGATGGATGAGACTCTGGCAGGAACCGGCGGCCGTGAGCGGGTGATCACCGACGCCGGCGGCAACCATATCGAGATGCTCAGCCTGGATGAAGGCGAGCGCGGCAGTGACATCTGGCTGACCATCGACCAGTCGCTGCAGTTCGAGGCGGAGAAGGTGCTGAGCGAGACCGTCGAGAAGTGGCACGCCAAGGGCGCGGAAGCCATCATCATGAACCCGGATACGGGCGAGATATACGCAATGGCCAACGTGCCCACGGCGGACGCCAATGATTTCGCCCGCCTGCCCGACGAGGCCCGGCGCAACCGGGCAGTCACCGACACCTACGAGCCCGGTTCCGTCTTCAAGGCCTTCACTGCCACGGCCGGCCTGGAAGACGGAGCGGTGGCGCCGGGGCAGAAGCTGCACCTGCCGGTCACCCTGGAGCTGGGCGGCCATACCATCCAGGACGCCTATTCGCGCGGACCCGTGGACTGGGACCTGGAGACCATACTGGAGAACTCCAGCAACATCGGCGCCGTGACTGTCGGCATGAGGGAGGGCGCGGAGAGGCTGGACGGCTGGATCCGCAAGCTGGGGTTCGGCTCTCCCACGGGGATAGACTTCCCCGGCGAGGCGGAAGGCATCCTGCTGCCAGTGGACCAGTGGTCGGGTTCCACCATCGGCAACGTGCCGATCGGACAGGGCGTGTCGGTGACGGCGATCCAGATGGCCACGGCATATTGCGTGATCGCCAACGGCGGCACCGCCGTCACGCCCCACCTGGTCTATCGTGTCGGTGATGAGCCGGTTCTACCTGAGGCGGGGGAACGCCTGATCAGCGAACGCACGACCATGCTGCTCAGGCAGTACCTCACCACTGTGGTGGAAGGCGCCGGTGCACCGCTGGCACGGGTGGAGGGCTACCAGGTGGCGGGCAAGACCGGCACGGCGCAGAAGCCCCTGCCCGACGGCAGCGGCTACTCCAACGAGAACTACATAGGCTCGTTCATCGGCTTCGCCCCGGCGTCGGACCCCAAGGTCGTTATCCTGGTGATGGTGGACGAACCCCATCCCTTCGGCGGAGGCTCCACGGTGGCGGCTCCCGCTTTCCAGAAGATAGCCCAGTTCACCCTGCAGAAGATGAGCATAGCGCCATGACAACGGGCGATGGCCACAATCGCGGTGACAGGATGCCGGCGGCCATGCAATGTTATAGAATTACAGGCAGATGAGGGCGGATTCCTATCTCACCCGTCATGACGGCCTGCTGGCCACCGCGGTCTACCATCCCCGAAAACCGGAACCAGGCTACTTCATGTATTCAGACTGGGCTGTCTCACCGGGCGGGGCCGGCCGGCTGCCGGATACGGTGGAAGGGACCACTGTCACGAGCATCCCGGGCAACGCCTTCCCCGGGGATGGGAGCCGCCGGACGGGCATGAACACCACGGCGACGCCGGTTTGCGCTTACCGCCTGTCACTGCACAGGTAGCGACATGCGGGCGACGGCCTTGAGAACGGGATTACCAGGAGCGATGATCACCCTGACGGTAAAGGATATCTGCCGGGCCTGCGGCGGCGAGCTGCTCTCGGGCTCGCCCGGCACGGAGATAAACGCTATCTCCACAGACACCCGTGGCGAGCTCGCCGGCAGCCTCTTCGTCGGCCTGAAGGGGGAACGCTACGACGGCGGCGATTTCGCCGCCCGGGCCCTTCAGCAGGGCGCCGCCGGCGTCCTGGCGGAGGGAGTCGCGGCCAGGAGCCTGGCTGCGGCGCTGCCGCCCGGGACGGGCGGCAGCGCCGTCATCATCGCCGCCGCCGACAGCACCGGGGCACTGGGACGGATCGCGGCGCTCTCGGCGAGTCGCACCGGAGCGAGGATCATCGCCATCACCGGCAGCAGCGGCAAGACCTCCACCAAAGACATCCTCAAGGGCCTGCTGGCCGGAAGGATGGAGGTGACAGCCAGCAGGGGCAGCTTCAACAACGAGGTCGGAGTGCCGCTGACGCTGCTGGAGGCGGACGAGGACACTGAAGCCGTGATCGTGGAGATGGGGATGCAGGGTCCTGGAGAGATATCCAGGCTATGTGAGATCGCCGCCCCCGACATTGGGGTGATCACCAACGTAGGACCTTCCCACCTCCAGTTCACCGGCAGCCTGGAGAAGATAGCCGCCGGCAAGGCGGAGCTCGCGTCCTGCCTGCCGCCGGGAGGGGGGCTGGTCACACCCTTTGGAGACAGGCTGCTTGAACCGCACCTGGAAGGGCTGGAACTGGAGCGGTTGACATTCGGCTTCGACATGGACGCCGACATCCATCCCCTCAGCGAGACTACCGGCAGTGAGGGGATGCATGTGGTGATAGATTGCGCCGGCGAGGAGCTGGAGCTCAGGTTCAACTTCACCGCCCGCCACCACCTGCTCAACGCCATGGCGGCGCTGGGCGTGTACAGGCTGATGCGGCAGCCGCTGGCGGCTGCGCCGCCAGCGGCTGCCGCCGTCACCCTCTCCGCCCGCCGCGGCGAGAGACTCCAGGCGCCTGGCGGTATCCTCATCATCGACGACTGCTACAACGCCAACCCTCTCTCCATGGAGTCCTCCCTGGAGCATCTGGTGACGACCGCTTCCGGGGCCAGGTCCGTGGCCGTCCTGGGAGATATGGGAGAACTGGGTGAGCAGGAGGAGGAGCTGCACCGGGATGTAGGCAGGAAAGCGGCCGAGTCGGGGGTGGACATGATCGTCGCCGTGGGACGCCTGGCGGCGGCGTACATCGAGGGAGCCGCCGAGGTGGACAGCGACCGGCGGGACATTCATTTCTCCGACCGCGCCGGCGCCGTCGCAGGTGCCGGAGCCGCTCTCCGGCCGGGAGACGTGGTGCTGGTCAAAGGCTCACGCTTCATGGGGCTGGAAGAACTGGTGGCGGCGCTGATGGCAGCCGGGCCGGGTCACGCCGGCGGGCAGGGGGAGGGGGACTGAGATGTTCCAGCTCCTGGCGGCAGGCCTGGCGGCGATGCTGATAACCCTCTTCCTGGGACCCAAGTTCATTCAGTACCTCAAGTTGAACGAGTTCCGCCAGGAAGTGCGGGAAGAAGGGCCGCAGGCGCACCGGGAGACCAAGCAGGGTATCCCCACCATGGGGGGGCTGCTGATACTGGCCGGTTCGATAGTGCCGTTCCTGATCCTGGGGCGGTGGACAGCAGGAGGTTTCGTGGTGATCATGACCATAGTCGGCTGCGCGGCGATCGGCTTCGCCGACGACCTGGCCAAGATCAGGATGAAGCGCTCCCTGGGCCTGAGGGCCAGGGGCAAACTCGGCCTGCAGCTGGGCCTGTCGGTGCTGGTGGGACTGATCGCCGTGCGTTACGGCGGCGTCAACGAGACGCTGAAGATACCCATGAGCGATCATGCTATCAACCTGGGGATAGTGTATTATTTTCTGATCTTCCTGGTCATCGCCGGCAGCTCCAACGCGGTGAACCTCACCGACGGCCTGGACGGACTGGCGGCGGGGGCGGTAGCCGTCACCATGCTCACCTATACCGGCATCGCCTTCCTCAGCGGCCAGATAGAACTGGGTATAATCTCCGCCTGCGTCGTCGGCGCCTGTGTCGGCTTCCTCTGGTTCAACTCTTTCCCGGCGGAGGTGTTCATGGGGGACACGGGCTCCATGGCCCTGGGAGGGGCCATCGCCGCCATGGCGGTGATGACCAAGACGGAGATCCTGCTTCTGGTGATCGGGGCCATCTTCGTCGGCGAGACGCTGTCGGTGATGATCCAGGTACTGAGCTACCGCTCCTTCGGCCGCCGCGTCTTCCTGATGACGCCCATACACCACCATTTCGAGCTGATGGACTGGTCGGAGACCAAGATAATCATGCGTTTCTGGATCGTCGGCGCCATCTTCGCCGCGACAGGTTTTACCATGTTCTTCCTCTCCACCGGGAGGTGAGCGGGATGGGAACCGTGCGTGCCCTTCAGACGTGCCGCGGGGCGGTGCGGCGGTGAAGGTGCCGGAACTGGCGCAGGTGCAGCGGATCCTGATAGTGGGCATGGCCCGCTCGGGAACCGCCGCCGCGCGGGCGGCGCGGCTGATGCTGCCCCAGGCCCAGGTGGTCATCTGTGACCGGCAGCAGCAGCCGCCGGCGGCCGCCGAGGCCGGTGAACTGACCGCCGCAGGGATCCAGGTGGAGATGGGCCGGGAGGATCACACCCTGCTCGACGGCTGCGGCCTCCTGGTCAAGAGTCCCGGAGTCCCCGGCGACATCTCCCTGATCGAGGAGGCGCACCAGCGGGGCATCCCCGTCTGGGGGGAGGTGGAGTTCGCCTGGCGCTTCCTGGACAACCCTCTCATCGGCGTCACCGGCACCAACGGCAAGACGACCACCACGGAGCTGATCGGCCACATCCTCAGGAAGGCGGGTTGCGCCTGCCATGTGGCGGGCAACGTGGGCGCACCCATCTCCGCCCTTGTGGGCAAGGCCGCCGCCGACGAGATGATCGTCGCCGAGCTTTCCAGCTTCCAGATCGAGGACAGCATCCTGCTCAGGCCCGAGGTGGCGGTGCTGTTGAACCTGGCCGAGGATCATCTGGACCGCTATCGGGACGCCCCTGCCTATTACGCCGCCAAGATGCTGGTCTTCTCCAACCAGCAACCTGACGACCTGGCGGTGCTCAACGCCGATGACGCCCTGGTCCGGGACAGGGCGGTCCCGGGCGCAGGCGGGCGCGCCTGGTTCAGCCGTTCCCGGCCGGCGCGGGCTGCGCAGGAGGGAGGCGTCGCCCCCGTCGTCTATTACCGCGGTGGCGACATCTGTTTCGACGAAGCCCGTCTCATCGCCGTCAGCGCCGGCGTGCGCAGCAGGCTGGGGGGATGCACCACCGCCGGCAGGACGGGACAGGGCAGGAATGGCGCCGGCGGCGGCGAAGATTCACAGAAAGTGATCGCCTGGGCAGAGGCATCGCTTATGGGAGAGCATAATCTGGAGAACGCCCTGGCGGCGGTTGCCGTATGCCTGGGTATAGGGCTGGGACCTGAGGAGGTGGCAGCGGGTCTCGGCAGCTTCCCCGGTGTGCCCCACCGCCTGCAGCAGGCGGGGATGGTGGGAGGGGTCAGGTATGTCAATGATTCCAAGGCCACCAATGTCGATGCCGCCATCAAGGCGCTCACCGCTTTCGGCGGGGGCGTCCACATGATACTGGGAGGCAGCCTCAAGGGCTGCTCTTTTGAGCACCTGGCCCAGGCGGCCGCCGGCCGCGAGGGCAAGGTCCGGGCGGTATACCTCATCGGGGAAGCCGCCGGGCAGATGGAGGAAAGCTTCCGGCAGGCCGGCGGAGAGGTAGTCATGGCCGGCGACCTGGAGACGGCCTTCCGCGAGGCGAGCGCCGCCGCCGCCCCGGGGGAAGTGGTCCTGCTGTCGCCCGCGTGCGCCAGTTTCGACCAGTTCCGTGACTACGAGGAGAGAGGAGAGCGGTTTCTCTCCCTGGTGGAAGAACTGAGAAGGGACAGCGATTGAGCGGGGGAAAAGTCAAGAGGGGAAAGAAGAAGGGGCAGGGGCGCAGGCGCGAGTCCGAGGGAGCTTTCGAATACACTTTCCTGGTGACCGTGACCCTGGCGCTGCTGGCCATCGGCGTGGTGATGGTCTTCAGCGCCAGCTGGGCCAACGCCTACTTCGGCAACCATGACAGCTACTTCTTCCTCAAGCGCGAGTTGATATACGCGGCGCTGGGGCTGGCGCTGATGTTCGCCCTGGCCCGTTTCGACTTCATGCGGCTGAGGAAGCTCTCACCGCTGCTGATGCTGATGTCCATCGGCCTCCTGTTGCTGGTCTTCATCCCCGGCTTCCGTTCCTGCGCCAAGGGCGCCTGCCGCTGGATCGGCTTCGGCCCCTTCACCTTCCAGCCGTCAGAGCTGGCCAAGCTCTCCACGGTGCTGTTCGTGGCGGCGGTGCTCAGCGCCCGCCCGCGGGTGGTCAGGAGCATCCGGGACATGGCCCTGCCGCTGCTGGCGCTGCCGGCGGTAGCCTGCGTCCTGGTGCTGGTGGAGCCGGACATGGGCACCAGCATCGCCATCATCGTCACCGTCGCGGCGATGCTGTTCATCGCCGGCATGCGGTTGCGTGACCTGGCCATGATGGGCGCGGTGGCCGGCATGGCGGCCCTGCCATTCATAATCCTCTTCCCCTACCGCCTGGCCCGGATAACCGCCTTCATCAATCCCTGGCGTGACGCGCGCGAGTCCGGGTTCCAGGTGATCCAGTCGCTGGTGGCGCTGGGGTCCGGCGGGCTGTTCGGCGTCGGCGTCGGCAAGAGCATACAGAAGTTCAGTTACCTGCCCGAGGCGCACACGGATATGATACTCTCCATCATCGGTGAGGAACTGGGCCTGGTCGGGGTCGTGGCCGTCATGGTGATATACGGCGCCCTGGCCTATGTCGGTTTCCGCATCGCCCTCAGGAGCAGGAACCGTTTCGGCAAGTATCTGGCCGGGGGCATCACCTCGCTGCTGATCAGTCAGGCGGTGATAAACGCCTGCGCCGTGATGGGCCTGCTGCCGCTCACGGGCATCCCGCTGCCCATCGTCAGTTATGGCGGCAGCAGCCTGGTGGTGATCCTGTCCGGCATCGGCATCCTGCTCAACATCGCTGTCAACCCACGGGGGAAGATTGCCGCAACTCCCAGCAGAAAATTCAGAGCGATCCAGGGTGGTGATCGCAGCCGGGGGTACGGCCGGTCACCTGGTTCCCGCCCTGGCGCTGGCAGGCGCGCTCAGGGATAGGGGCGCCGGCGTCTCCTTCATCGGTACGGGCAGGGGACTGGAGCAGGAGTTGGTCCCCCGCGCCGGCTATCAGCTGGAGAGGGCGGACCTCCGTGGCCTGGAACGGGAACTCTCTCCGAGGCTGTTCCTCTTCCTCTGGTCGTTGTTCCACGGCAGCCTCCAGTGCCTGGCCATCCTGCGCCGTAGCCGCCCCGACGTGGTGGTGGGGGTGGGCGGCTATGTCAGCGCAGCTCCGGTCTTCTGGGCGGCCATGCTGCGCATACCGACGCTGATCGTGGAACTGGACTCCCACATGGGCCTGGCCAACCGCTTCCTCTCGCGCTTCGCGGACCGCGTCGTGCTCAGTTTCCCCCTCACCGGCCGGTCGGGGAAGAAGTACATGCGCGCCGGCAGGCCTATGAGTCAGGAGCTGCTGGAGGCCGATGCGGCTGAAGGGCGGCGCCTGTTCGGGCTGGACGCCGACCGGCCGGTGGTGCTGGTATATGGCGGCAGCCAGGGGGCGCGCTCCATAAACCGGGCGGTGGCGGGTGCCTTCGGTTCCGGCGCGCTCCCCTTCCAGCTGGTGCATATCAGCGGCAGGCGGGACTACCATCGGGTGAGACAAGTGCTGGAAGGGTCGGGGTACGACCGGGAAAGCTATCATCTGCTAGACTATACCGACGACCTGCCGCTGGCCATGGCGGCAGCGGACCTGGTCGTGGGCCGCTCCGGGGCGTCGGTCCTGGAGATAGCGGCGCTGGGAAAGCCGGCGTTGCTGGTCCCCTATCCTCACGCGACCGCCGACCACCAGCGCAAGAACGCGGAATGGATGGCGGCCGCCGGCGCGGCCGGGATAGTGGATGACGGACGGCTGGACGCGGAGCTGCTCAGGCGCGAGGTCACGGCCATGCTCGAGGACAGGCAGCGGCTGGAGGCGATGGCGGCGGCCAGCGGCCGGCTGGGCTCAAGGGACGGAGCCGCCGTCACGGCAGAGGAGATACTGAAGATTGCCGGGAAAAAAGGTAAAGGATAACGGGAGGCTCCACTTCATCGGCATCGGTGGCGCCGGCATGAGCGGCATCGCCCAGGTTTACCACAGCCTGGGCTATACCGTCTCCGGTTCCGACCTGAAGAGGTCGCGCTACACCCGTATGCTGGAAGAGCAGGGGGTGCCCGTGGTTTTCGGCCACGATGCGGCCAACCTGGACATGCCCGACGCGGTGGTGGTCTCCACCGCCATCTCCTCGCAGAACGTGGAGCTGCGTGCGGCTATCGAGAGGGAGATACCGGTCTTCCTCAGGGCCCAGATGCTGGGCAGGCTGATGGCGATGAAGCGGGGAATAGCCGTGGCGGGCACCCACGGCAAGACCACCACGACCTCGATGATAGCTCACTGCATGGAACGGCTGGGGCTGGAACCGTCATACGTCGTGGGCGGAGAGCTCAACGATGTGGGCAGCAACGCCCGTGACGGGGCCGGCTCCTGGCTGGTGGCGGAGGCGGACGAGAGCGACGGTTCGCTGCTGCACCTGCACCCGGAGATCGCGGTCATCACCAACGTGGAACTGGACCACCATTCGCATTATTCCTCCCTGGAACAGGTAGCTGAGGTTTTCAGGAGGTTCGCATCGCAGCTCCCCGAGGACGGGGCGCTGATCATCTGGGACCGGCCGCTGCTGAAGGACATCGCCCGTTCCACCGGGGCCCGGGTCCTGACCTTCGGCCTGGAGGACGGGGCCGATTACACCGCCGCCGGAGTGGATGTGCGCCGCGACGGCACCGGCTTCCGTCTGACGGGCCGGGCGGTGGACGCGGAGGCGGCGATAGACCTCTCGGTGCGCGGAGAGCATAACGTGCTCAACGCCCTGGCGGCGCTGGCCGTGCTGGACCTGGTGGGCGTGGCGCCGCTGGACGCGGCGCCGGCCCTGCAGAGGTTCACCGGCGCCGCCCGCCGCTTCCAGGTAAAAGGAGAGGTGGACGGCATCACCGTGGTCGACGACTATGCTCATCACCCCACGGAACTGAAGGCTACGCTGAAGGCCGCCCGGGCCGGCGGCTGGGCTCGCATCATCGGCGCCTTCCAACCCCACCTTTACTCGCGCACCCGCTACCTGCACCATGAGTTCGGCGAAGCGCTCCAGCTCTGTGACCTGGCCATCATCACGGACATCTTCGGTGCGAGGGAGGAGCCTGAACCCGGCGTCAGCGGCAAGCTGGTGGTGGACTCGGTGCTGAGGTCGAACCCCGGGGCCGATGTGGCCTATATACCACGTCCCCGTAACCTGGTACCATTGCTGCTGAGCGAACTAAGGCCCGGCGACCTTTTCATCACCATGGGAGCCGGCGACATATTCAAGGTGGGTGAAGAACTCCTGGCGGCTCTCGAGAGGCAGGCGAGCCTTGTCTGAGCCGGCGCCCTGCCACGAACTGGAGTCGGCGTCCGGGGGCAGGGTCCAGCGTGGTATCCCGTTTTCCCGAATGACCACAATCGGCTGCGGCGGCCCGGCTGCTTACGTAGTGGATGTCGGGAGCGCCGGCGCCCTGGCGGCGGTTCTGGAGGCCGCCCGAGGATGCGGTCTGCCCCGGTTCGTACTCGGCGCAGGTTCCAACGTGCTGGCCTCCGACCATGGCTGGGAAGGCGTGGTGATCCGCCTCGGCGGTGGACTGAAGGAATGCAGGCGGTCGGGGACCGCCCTCCGGTGCGGAGCCGGCGCTTCCCTGCCGCGCGTGGCGCGCATGGCCTGGGAGGAGGGCCTCAGCGGGCTGGAGACGCTGGAGGGTATACCCGGCACTCTGGGAGGGGCGGTGGCGATGAACGCCGGAGCCTTCGGGGTGTGCATCGGCGACCACCTGCAGTGGGCCGAGGTGTGCCTTCCGGACGGGGAACGGAGAATGGACGCCGCGGAGCTGGGGCTGGGCTATCGCTCATCGTCCCTTCCCCCGGGGGCGGTGATCAGCCGCGTGTCGCTGCTGCTGGCCGAGGGGGACCGGGACGCCATCAGGCTCTCGATGCGCCGGTACCTGTCCAGGCGCGAGGCGTCCCAGCCCCGCGGCGTGCGTACTTTCGGCAGCACCTTTCGCAACCCGCCTGAAGGGCCCTCCGCCGGTGAACTGCTGGACCGCGCCGGATGCAAGGGAGTGGGCCGCGGTGGCGCCGCCGTCTCGCCGCTCCATGCCAATTTCGTCATCAACAGCGGCGGCGCCACCGCGGCCGACGTCGTCTCCGTCATGGATGAGTGTCGCTGGCGCGTCTTCGAGAGCTTCGGGGTCGTACTGGAACCGGAAGTGAGGCTCCTAGGTGATATCCGCCTGAGGAAGGTGGCAGAATGACCGCCGTGAGCCCCTTTCTGAAGAGAAACGCCTGGTGGCTGTTGCTGGCGGTACTGGTGGTCGCCATAATCGGCGGCGGGGTGTTCTGGCTGAGCCAGTCCGGCCTGCTGGCGATAGAGGTGATCGAGGTCGAGGGAAACAGCGCGGTCCCCAGCGAGACGGTGTTGGATATCGCCGGACCGCTCTTGATGGGGGAAGGGTTGATAATGCCGCCGCTGGACCGGGCAGCCGACGCCCTGGAACAGGAACCCCTGGTGGCCGATGTCTCCTTCGAGCGCAGGTTCCCCCACACCATAGTGATCCGCGTGCGCGAGCATCACCCGGCGGCGTATCTGGCCGGGCCGGGCGGAGCGCTGTACCTGGTCTCCTCCGACGGCACGGTCCTGATGCCGGTCGATGCCGCAGACCAGACGCTGCCCGTCATCTCCACGGCGGAGCCATGCGACGCCATCGAGCAGGGTGAACCGCCCGGCTGCGGCGACGCCGTGGACGGTGTCAGATTCGTGGTGGACATCCCGGTGAATTTCGTCTACGGGTTCTCCCGGGTCGATGTCGACGGCGGTTTGATCACCGCCGTGACCGGCAACGGCGTCTCCGTCAATTTCGGCGACCTCGACCAGTACGACCTCAAGTTCGAGGTGCTTCGCCAGATGCTGGCGCGGGCGTCCATGTCGGGAGTGAAGATGACAATCGATGTCTCCGTCCCGGAACGTCCGGTCACCAGGCAGGGGGACGAAGCGGCGGCGCCGAATCCTGATGGGAACGCCGCCGCGGATAGCACGGCTGCGGGAACCGGCTCGCCGGATGCGGCGGGGGAAGGGGTGGCCGCTGATGGACAGTAGAGACGATAATGGCATCGCCGGCAGCGAGGGCCGGCCCCGGAAGGAGGGCGCGGGGGCGACATATCCGCCGGTGGTCGCCCTCGATGTGGGAACGACCAAGATAGCCTGCCTGGTGGGGGAACTGGGGCCTGACGGCCGCCTGGCGCGGGTAAGGAGTACGGCGACGGTGCCGGCGCAGGGGATGCACAAGGGCGTGGTCGTCGACCGCGGGGAGGCGGCCGGCTCCATCAGGGCCGCCGCCGCCAGGGCGGCGGAGGAAGCCCGGGCCCGCCTCCAGGAGACCTTTGTCGGGGTCGCCGGCTCCCACATCATCTCCATGAACCGCAAGGTCGCCATCGACAACCCCAACCAGGACAGGCGCGTCACCAGCGCCGAACGCGACGCGCTGCTGGAGAAGCTGAAGGATGTGGAGGTTTCCCCCGACTTCCAGCTGCTGCACGCCCTTCCCCGCGACTATTCGCTGGACGGCCAGGACGGCGTCAAGCGGCCGGTGGGCATGTGGGCCAACCGGGTGGAGATGACCGGACACCTCGTCTTCGGCGCGGTCAACGCGATCCGGAACCTGGTAACGGCGGTGGAGGACGCGGGGCTGGCCGTGGACGACATCATGCTCGAGCCCCTGGCTTCCAGCCGCTCCTGCCTCAGCGAGCAGGAGATGGATTCGGGCGTGATCCTGGTGGATATCGGTGGCGGCACCACGGACGTGGCCATGTTCGCCGGCGGACGGCTGGTCCATTCCGCCGTGTTGCCCGTGGGCGGCAACCATATCACCCGTGACATCTCCGTCGGGGTCAAGCTGCCGCTGGCGGCCGCGGAAGAGGTGAAGATCAGCCACGGCCACGCCCAAAGCCACCTGGTGGAGGACATCGAGATGGTGCGCGCCGAATCGGGACTGCCGGGCGCCGAGGGTGAGAGGACACAGAGTTTTTCACGTAAATACCTGGCGCGCATAATCGAGGCGCGGGTCGCCGAGATCTTCAGCCTGGTGACGAGCCAGGCCCGGGACAGCGGGTTTCTCTCAAGCATAGCTACAGGGATAGTGATAACCGGGGGTACCAGCCAGCTTGAGGGTATCGCAGGGCTGGCCCGGATAGTCACCAGGATGCCGGCGCGGGAAGCGACGCCGAGGGGGCCGTCGGGGGCTGTTGACATACCCAGTAATCCCGTTTATGCTACCGCCGTAGGCTTACTCCTCCATGGGAGCGAGCAGATGTCCGAGAGGGGGCCGGTACATATGCCCGAACCCTCGACTAGCACTACAGGGTTATGGAACGAGGTTCTGGCCAAGGTCAAGGGTTGGTTCAAACCCTGAGGGAGGTTTTGAGATGTTAGATCCCGGTAACAGTTACCTGGCGGTCATCAGGGTCGTGGGTGTGGGCGGCGGCGGCACCAACGCCGTCAACCGGATGGTTGATGCGGGTCTTAAAGGTGTTGAGTTCATCGCGGTGAACACCGACGCCCAGGCGCTGCTGATGTGTGACGCGGACGTCAAGCTGCACATCGGCGGCAAGATAACCCAGGGGCTGGGGGCGGGCGCCAATCCGGAAGTGGGCCGGGAGGCGGCGGAAGAGAGCCGGGACGAGATCCGCGAGGCGCTGAAAGGGTCGGACATGGTGTTCGTCACCGCCGGCAAGGGCGGCGGCACCGGCACCGGCGCGGCGCCGGTGATAGCAGAGATCTCCCGTGAGCTGGGGGCGCTTACCGTGGGCGTGGTGACGCGTCCCTTCTCCTTTGAAGGCAAGAAGCGCAGCGACCAGGCCGAGGAGGGCATCAGGGCCCTGCGGGAGGCGGTGGACACCGTCATCATCATCCCCAACGACCGCCTGTTGCAGGTGGTGGAGAAGCGCACTTCCATCATCGACGCCTTCCGCGTCGCCGACGACATCCTCCGCCAGGGCGTCCAGGGCATCACGGACCTTATCACCGTTCCGGGGCTCATCAACCTGGATTTCGCCGATGTCAAGGCCATCATGAAGGACGCCGGTTCGGCGCTGATGGGCATAGGCGTCGCCAACGGGGAGAACCGCGCCGCCGAAGCGGCCAAGGCCGCCATCTCCTCACCGTTGCTGGAATCTTCCGTCGAGGGCGCCACAGGCATTCTGCTGAACATCACCGGCGGCACCGACCTGGGCCTGTTCGAGGTCAACGAGGCCGCCGAAGTGATATCCGGCGCCGCCGACGCGAACAGCAACATCATCTTCGGGGCCGTTATCGATGACGACGTGAAGGACGAGGTCAAGGTGACGGTGATAGCAACAGGTTTCGATAAACAGATAAAACACGCCCGCATCTACCGGACGGCCCGCGAGGGGGAGGCGGCGCCGGGGCCGGTGATCACTCCCGGTGAAGAGCCTGAGGAGAAACCGGAGTTCGAGATCGACGAGGATGTTCTGGACATCCCCACCTTCCTCCGGGACGAGGAGTAGGCCGGCTGAGAGGGAGGCAGCGATGTTTTTCAGGGCAGGCCTGCGGCCTGCCCTTTCATTTGAGGAGGCCGGGGCAGACAGCTGCCGGCGGGAACGGGTCAGTCACATGAGCGACAGTAGGGACAGCTCCTTCGCCGAGGAGGAGTACATGGATATCAGGCTCTGGCGCTTCACCAGGGCTGTGGAAGGTACCAAGGCTTTCTTCAGCTGCCGCCTGGGCGGCGTCAGCCGGCCACCCTACGATTCCCTCAACCTGGGGTTCCATGTGGGCGATGACCCTGGCCAGGTGCACAGGAACCGGCAACTGCTGGGCCGGGCCCTGGGGCAAAAGGCCTCCCGCGTCACTTCGCCGCGTCAGCGGCACAGCGCCGATGTGGTACTGCTGGAGAAGGAGATGGATATAGGCTCCGGCTCACGCATGTCCGCCGCCAACCCCTTCGACCCCTGCGACGCCATGGTGACCAGGCTGAAGAGCGCGCCGCTTCTCCTGCAGTTCGCCGACTGCGTGCCCGTGGTGCTGTGCGCGGAAGCGGAGCGGGGGCCGGTGGTGGCGGTGGCCCACGCCGGCCGTCGCAGCCTGGTGGGAGGGGTGGTAACAAACACTGTGAAGGCCATGGCCGGGACGGGGGCGGACCCGTCATCCGTCACCGCCGCCCTGGGCCCGGCGGTCAAGCCCTGCTGCTACCGGGTGGATGCGGGCACGGCGGCGGAGTTCCGGTGCCGTTTCGGCGACGCCGCCGTCGCTGACGGCAGCCTGGACCTCAAATACGGCGTGGTTGCCGACCTGACCCGGGCAGGGGTAGAGGCAGGGCGCATCCACGACCTTGACATCTGCACTTGTTGCGACGGGGACTTCTTCTCCTACCGCCGCGACGGGCCCGCGACCGGCAGGCAGGGGGCGATGGCTTGGATCGGGTGAGATACGGCAGGGGTGACCTCGACGCCGCCGCCATCAGGCAGAACAGGGAGCGTATCGAGGCGGAAGTGGACGCGGCCCGCCGCCGCGCCGGCCTTTCCCCCGGCGGGGTGGAGATGCTGGCGGCGATCAAGTACGTGGACGCGGAAGCGCTGGAGACGCTGGCGGAGGCAGGGGTCAGGCTCGTGGGCGAGAACCGGGCCCAGGACCTGGCGGCGCGTTACGACCGTTTTAGCAGCCGCTTCACCTGGGATTTCATCGGGCACCTGCAGAGCAACAAGGTACGGCAGGTGCTGCCGCGGGTGCGGCTGATCCACTCCGTGGAATCAATATCCGTCTTGCGCGAGATCCAGCGGCGGGCGCATACTAAAGCAAAAGTTCTCCTGCAGGTCAACATTGGCGAAGAGCCGGGGAAGTATGGTATCATTCCCTCCGAAGTGAACCGCTTCCTGGAGGAGGCTGAAAGTTTCACCATGGTGGATTTCACCGGCCTCATGACCATGCCGCCGCTGGCGGCAGACCCCGAAGATTCCCGCCCCCTTTTCGCGGCCTTGCGCGAACTCTCTTTCAGGCTCGCCCGTGACTGGCGGGGTCGCCACAGCTTCCGGGAGCTATCCATGGGCACCAGCAACGATTATGTGGTGGCGGCGGAGGAGGGTGCCACCATCATCCGGGTCGGCAGCGTGCTGTACGGCTGCCGCCGGCGCCGGCAGGATTGAGAGGACGTGCTTCCTGTGCGGGAAAGATATCCATATCACTATAAAGGGACCACTATAGAGGGATAGGAAAAGACAGGTAGAAAGATGATTCAAATCTTCATGTCTGGAGGTGGTAGCCATAGCTAGCATGTGGCAAAAAACACTCGTATATTTCGGGCTGGCGGAAGACCGGTTCGATGAGGAAGAATACGGAGCCGAAGAGGAGCACCTGGAGGCGAGCCGCTCGCTGGAAGCTTCCTATCGGGAGAGGCCCAACGTCCGCAAGATAAGCCGTTCCGCGCGCAAGCAGCGCGTCGACTATGATGACATCTATCCCGAGGACAACAAGGTCTCCCGCATCAAACCACTCAGGTCCGCTTCGCCGGCCAACGTGAGGGTGCACCTGGTGCTGCCCCGCAGCTTCAACGACGCCCAGCAGGTGGCGGACAAGTTCAAGGCGGACGTGCCGGTCATCCTCAACCTGCAGAGCGCGGACACGGACCTTGCCAAGCGCCTGATCGATTTCTCCAGTGGCCTGACCTACGCCCTCGACGGCGGCATGCAGCGGGTAGCGGACAAGGTGTTCCTGCTGACACCGCGCAATGTCGAGGTTTCCGCCGAAGAGCGGGCGCGGCTGATGGAGAAGGGCTTCTTCAACCAGTCATGAAGATCGGGAAGATCGGTCTCATCGGCTGCGGCAACATCGGCTCGGCCTTCGTCAGGGGCTGGCTGAGGCATGACCCTGCCATGGCGTCGCGCATCATCGTCGCCGACGCCCGGGAGGAGGCGGCGGAACAACTCAGCCGGGAGACGGGGGTCGCAGCCGCTACCGGCAACGTCGACCTGGCGAGCCGCTCGGACCTGGTGCTGATAGCGGTGAAGCCCAACGACGTGGAATCCGCCGTCGCCGATACCGTGGAACTGTTCGGCAGGGGCAAGATACTGGCCTCGGTGGCGGCAGGCCGCACCATCGCTTTCCTGGAAGCGCTCTTCCCCGAAGACGTGCCTGTCTTCCGCCTGATGCCCAATGTGGCGGTGGAGGTGGGCGCCGGCACCATCTGCTTCGCCTCGGGCAGCAACGTGGACCCGGAGACGGAAGAACAGGTATTCGAGCTGTTCAGCGGCCTGGGGCGGGTAGTGCCCATGCCGGAGAAGCTGTTCGCCGCGGCGACGGCAATCGCCGGCAGCGGCCCCGGCTTCATGGCGGTCATCGCCGACGCCTTTGTGGACGCCGGCGTGATGACCGGACTGCCGGGGGCGGTGGCGAGGGAGCTGACCTTCTCCATGCTTTCCGGAACGGCGGCGCTGCTGATCGAGGCTGGCCTCTCCCCCAGCGAGCTGAGGCACGTGGTCACTTCACCCGCGGGCACCACCGCCGCCGGCATCTCCCAGCTGGAGCGGGACGGGGTCAGGTCAGCCATCATCGACTCGGTGCAGGTAGCCGTGAACCGTGCCGTCGAACTGGGATAGACATGTCGGGTTTCGACGTACGCGGCTTTGTCAACGCGCTGTTTTACACATATTATGTGTTCATCATCATCAGGGTCATATTCAGCTGGACCGGGATCCCGTCCAACCGTACCGTGCTGATGGTCTTCCGTTTCGTCCATGACGTGACCGAGCCCTATCTTGGGCTGTTCCGGCGGCTGATACCGCTGGCGGGCCCGATCGATTTCAGCCCGCTGGTAGGGCTGCTGGTATTGGGGATAATCCAGAGCTTCGTGGTCAGCAACCTGTAAACACGACACAGGGAGGAAACAGGGATGAGAATCACACCGTTGGATATCAGGCACAAGGAGTTCAGCAGGTCGATGCGGGGATACAAGGACATGGAGGTGGATGAGTTCCTCGATGAGATAGTGGAAGAGTTCGAGCGCCTGTTCAACGAGAACATCGACTACAAGGACAGGCTGGAGGCGCTGGAGGAGAAGATATCCCAGTACCGCAACATCGAGGAGACGCTGCAGAAGACGCTCATCTCCGCCCAGGAGCAGGCGGAGGAACTCAAGGTCAACGCCAAGAAAGAGGCGGACCTCATCCTCCGCGACGCCGAGCTGAAGTCTCGGGGCATCATCAACGATTCCTACGCGGAGAGGCAGAAGATACAGCGGTCGGTGCAGTCGCTCAAGCAGAAGCATGAGGACCTGCGTTACCAGCTCAAGCAGCTTCTGGAGAGCTACATGAACGTACTCGACCAGGACGACGACAGCGTCTTCGAGGACGTGGAGGCCGAGGAGCCGTTGCCGGCATCCCTGGAAGGGGCCCTGGACACCACGGAGGCGGACGAGGCGGCGACCAACGGAGAGGAGGCCGCGACGGAAGCAGCCTCCGGCGCCGGCGACGAGACGCTGTCCCCGGAGAGCGGCTCCGGGGATACGGAAACGGGGGAAGCGGCGGAGGAAGAGATAAGCTTCCCCGACCTCCATCCCGGCGCGGCGGGCAGCGACGAGGATGACCCCTTCGCCGATGTAGAGATTGACACAGAAGAGAAAAACTTCAAGTGGTAGGATGCTGGAGCCGTCACCCGAGGGGGCGCTGCTTGCCCTGAGGGTGGCGCCCGGGGCGAAGAAAAACCGGATCATGGGGGAGCATGACGGCCGGCTGAGGGTGCGGTTGCAGGCGCCTCCGGTGGAGGGCAAGGCGAACAAGGCGCTGCTGAGGTTCCTGGCCCGGGAACTGGGGCTGAGGAAGAACCAGGTTAGGTTGCGGCGCGGGGAGCGCTCCCGTGATAAAATAGTCCTGTTGGCCGGGGTCCCGGCCGGGGACGCTGAAGAGAGGTTGAGAAGAATCCTCCGTGGGGAATGAAACAATCAGAGCGGGGGTTTTTCCTTTATATCATGAAGCCGGAAGATTCTGGACATCTGTTGAAAAAGCTGCAGGAAGCCAGGGAGAAGCTCGAGGCGGACCTGGAGCGGCTGGAGCGCGACACGGACGAATCGGAGCAGGAGCTGGCGGCCGGCCTCAGTTACGAGGACCGCGTAGCCGCGCTGGCGGCGCTGGCCCAGGACCGCGAGTTGGATCTGTCCCTGGAGGAGAAGGTCCGCCTTCTGCTGGACAGGGTCAACGAGGCCATCGACGAGTATGAGAAGGGTGACTACGGTAACTGTAAATCATGCGGCAGGCCCATATCACGCGAGAGGCTGGAGTTCCTCCCCTACGTGGAGCGGTGTATCGAATGCCAGCGCGAACAGGAGACGAGATAGGGAGACGAGATAGCTGAGATATCTGTTCAACCCAACCGCTAAACTCTTCATCTGGACGCTGTCGCTGCTGGCGGTTGACCAGGTGGTGAAGATCGTCGTACGCAACAGCATGGACAACGGCGACACCATCGCCGTGCTGCCCGCCTTCAAGCTGCAACTGATCCAGAACAACGGTATCGCCTTCGGCATGTTCGATGGCCACGACGGCATAATCCTGCTCGTCGGCGGCTTCATCATCTTCCTGCTGCTGCTGGCGGCGGCGGCCATCAGGCATAACGAACAGCTGGTGGCACCCATGGCCATGCTGCTGGCTGGCAGCCTGGGCAACCTCTTCGACCGGCTGCTGATGGGCAGCGTCACTGATTTCATCCGCGTGCCCCACTGGCCCGCCTTCAACTTCGCTGATATCTTCATCGCCATGGGGGTGGCGCTGCTGCTCTTCCGGTACATATTCCCGGGGAGCATGCAGCTCCAGGGCAGCGAAGGTGAGTAGTGTCACCATAAAGGTAGCTCCGGAAGTAGAAGGCACACGTCTGGACAGCTTTCTCTCGACGGTGCCCGATGTCGGCTCCCGGACCAGGGCACAGCGGCTCATCGCTGAAGGAATGGTACTGGTGGACGGCGAGACCAGGGGCAAGAACCACAGGCTCCGCGCCGGCGAGGTGATAGACGCGACCCTGCCGCCGCCCCGGGAGACGGGGCTCGAACCGGAAGAGATGGACCTGGACATTCCCTACGAGGACCGGTGGCTGCTGGTGGTGGACAAGCCGGCCGGTATGGTCACCCATCCGGCGAAAGGGCATGACAGCGGCACACTTGTCCACGGCCTGCTGGCCCACGGCGCGGCGGGCGGGGAGCATCCCCGGCGCCCCGGCATCGTCCACCGGCTGGACAAGGACACTTCCGGGTTGCTGGTGGTGGCCCGGGATGCGGAGACCCATCGGCTACTGGTGGACTTGCTCTCGCGCCACGAGGTCCGGCGCACCTATATCGCCCTGGTGCATGGCAGCTTCCAGACCGCGGAAGGCACCATAGATGCTCCCGTCGGGCGCGACAGGGCGGATCGCCAGAAGATGTCGGTCGGGGGGGATGCGGGCCGCGACGCCGTCACCCATTTCAGGGTCCTGGAGAGCTGGAAAGACGCGGGCCGTGCCCATGGCGGCGATGATGGTTACTCCCTGCTGGAGGTGGAACTGGAGACGGGACGCACCCATCAGATCAGGGTCCACCTGGCGGCCATCGGCCACCCGGTGGCGGGTGATACCACGTACGGCAGGCGCCATGACGCTCTGGGCATAGGCCGGCAGTTCCTCCATGCCGCCCGTCTCGGTTTCCGCCACCCACACACGGGCGAGACGGTGGAAGTGGAGTCACCGCTGCCGGATGACCTCAGCACCGTTCTGCAGCATCTCCGGGGACGTTCTTAAACTAATGAAACTTATTTGACAAAACGTATATTTGTCACTATACAAGGCCTGATGTCAGGCTTTCGGATGGCAAACGGGGACGTACTGAAACTTGTGAGACTTACCGGCGTCGGAATTCACTATGATGCATGCTTTTTCTATACTCTTGGCACTACCTGTGTGAAACGAGCCGCATGACAGCACAAGTTTCACAAGTTTAAGTACGTCCCCGAATAAAAGGGCGATCTTGCGGATTCCCAGGATACTCATATCCGGTCCTCATCGCAGTTCCGGCAAGACCACGCTCAGCACCGGCCTCTGCCGGGCGCTGCGAGACGCCGGCCTGAAGGTGCAGCCCTTCAAGAAGGGGCCTGATTTCATCGACCCCATGTGGCTGAGCGCAGCAGCCGGCAACGACTGCCGCAACCTGGACCTGTTCATGATGGGAGAGGACAACATCCTCGACTCCTTCCGCCGTGCGGCGTCCGGCGCGGTCGCGGAAGGTGGCGGGGGGAAGAGCGGCCCTGCCGATATCGGTATCATCGAGGGAAACATGGGGCTCTATGACAGCCTGGAAGTGGACGGCCGCGGCAGCAGCTCCGACATGGCGCGGCTGCTGGGAGCGCCGGTGGTCCTCATCGTCGACACCCGCAGCATGAACCGCAGCATCGCTCCCCTGCTCATGGGCTTTCAGCAGTTCGAGCCCGACATCTCCATCGCAGGCGTGGTGTTGAACAAGGTCTTCGGTCCACGTCACGAACGGAAACTCAGGGCGGCGATCGCGGAGTACACGGATATCGAGGTGGTGGGCTCCATCCCCCGCCGTTCGGAGATGGGCATAATCATGCGCCATCTCGGCCTGGAGCCGGCGCGGGAACACCTGGCGGCCGAGTCGGTGATAGAGGCGATGGGCGGCGCCATCACCGGATATGTGGACCTGGAGCGGATCAGGGAGATAGCGGCGATGGCGCCGCCCATCGCCGGTGGCGTGCAGGCCGCCGCCACGCCGCCGGAGCCCCGTGTCCGCCTCGGCCTGGCCCGTGACCGGGCCTTCACCTTCTATTACCCGGAGAACCTGGAGGCCCTGCGAATGGCCGGCGCCGAGCTGGTGCCCTTCAGCCCCATGGACGACGGCGAGCTGCCTTCGGTGGATGGGCTTTTCATAGGAGGCGGCTTCCCGGAAGTGTTCATGGAGGAGCTGGAGGCCAACAGCAGCATGCGCAGGCAGATACGGGAGGCCGCTGCGGCCGGGATGCCCGTCTACGCGGAATGCGGCGGTCTGATGTACCTCTCGCGGCGCATGACCTGGAAGGGCGGCTCCCGGGAGATGGTCGGCGCCCTCCCCTGTGACGTCCTAATGCACGAGAAACCGCAGGGGCACGGCTACATGGAGCTGGAAGCTACGGGAGAGGGTGGCTGGTTCGATGCCGGGGCCAGGGTGCGGGGACACGAGTTCCACTACTCACAGATCACCGGCCTGGAAGGGGCCGGGGGCGATTCGCGCCGTCGGGGCGGGAGCGGGGCCGGCTTCGCCTGGAAGGTCATACGCGGCACCGGCGTGGACGGCAGGCACGACGGCATCCTGCACGGGAACATCCTCGCCTCCTATGCCCACCTGCACAGCCTGGGTTCACCCCGGTGGGCGGAGCGTCTGGTTTCCTTCATCGGGCAGTCGTGACGGAAGAGGCCTGCTCGTGACGGAAGAGGCCTGGTCTTGATGGGGGAGGCCTGCCGCAGGCGGCGGCGGACCCCGAGAAAGCCACACTCCAAAAGCCCTCCCCCGGAAGCGGGATCCACGGAAGCAGCACCCGGAAAAGCCCGGGCTATTGACAAGAACCGAAAAAGGGTGTTAGATTTCCACTTGTCTCAAATACCCGCTAAGGTATTGTTCCAAAGAAGCACAAGCGGTGGGGGCGCTTCAGCCTGTTTGACAGTCTCCGATTCGCCGTGCTATCGTTGCCAATACTTGGGGGGGTATAGGGAGATGCGTTCTGTTGCAGGTTCAGTACTGATCACCGGTGCTACCGACCAAAGGGATGTGATATGAGCGGACTGACGATCTTCTTCCTGATTTATGCTTATGTTGCTGTCGCCGTTTTCCTGATCGGCTTCCTTTACCGTATCTGGAAATACGCGACGACCCCCGCGCCCCTCAAGATCGACCAGACCCCTTCCCCGACCACCGGCAGCGGCGTCGTGGGCCGGATGGTGCTGGAGGTAGGCCTGTTCCGGAGCCTGCTGAAGAGCAACCGTATCATCTGGCTGTTCGGCTACATGTTCCACATCGGGCTCTTCCTCGCTCTGCTCAAGCACTATCGCTTCTTCTTCGCCTCGGCCCCTGAATGGATCCACTACATCACCACCTTCGAGCTTTACGCCGGTCTGATCATGCTGGGAGGGCTGGTGATGCTGTTCGTGCTCAGGCTGGTGGTGGACCGCACTGCATACCTTTCGGTGATGAACGACTACATCCTGCTGCTGCTGCTGATGGCCATCGCCGGCAGCGGCTATATCCTCAAGCACTTCGCCCGCACCAACGTCACATCGGTCAAGGAGTTCGTGCTGGGCATCGTATCCTTCAGCCCGCAGGACATGCCTACGGAGCCGATGTTCATCATCCATATCAGCCTGGTCTTCCTGCTGCTGCTCTACTTCCCCTTCAGCAAGCTGATGCACTCCGGCGGTGTCTTCTTCAGCCCGACGCGGAACCAGACGGACACGCCGCGTGACCGTCGCTGGGTGAACCCCTGGGGAAAGGCGCCGGGAAGCATCCAGATACAATCGAACATGACACAGGACGAGGGATGATCCCTGAAAACATAGCTCAGAAACTAGTCAACAAGGAGGAGAAAGAATGAGCTTTGAATTCGACGGAAAGACCTACGAGACAGATGACGACGGGTACCTGGTGAATCTCGACGACTGGACAGAGGGTGTCGCCGGCTATATGGCCGAGCAGGAAGGCATCGATATGACCGAGGCCCACTGGGAGGTAGTGAACTTCCTGAGGGATTACTACCAGGAGTACAACATCGCGCCGGCCATCAAGATCCTCATCAAGGAGATGAAGAAGATGTTCGGCCCGGAGAAGGGCAACAGCGCCTATCTCTACGACCTGTATCCGGCTGGCCCGGCGCTGCAGGCATGCAAGATCGCCGGCCTGCCCAAGCCGACCGGCTGCGTTTAACCTGTATCACTCCGGCCCGGCCCGCCCCAGGCGGGCCGGGCCGGAAACCAAGGGCCGGCCCACGGGGCCCGGCGTCATCGAGGCGGGGCAATAATAAAGTTTCTGTTGGTCCGCCGCGGCTATCAGCCTAGCGGCGGCATTGTTTAGCCCGTAATCCGGCCGTAGTACTTTCAGTGGAACGCCTGGAAAACGAAGGGCAGCGGTTCTTCAGGACTGTGAAAGGACATGAGATGGCAGAACCGACAGATACAGCTACGGAACAGGAAGAGGTCTTGACCGACCAGGACATCGTCACCGGGGCCAAGGAGCCCACTCTCAAGGCTGCCGATGTCGAGGCTCCCCAGCTGACGGGCGATATCGAGATTCCGGCCATCGTCGAGGGGGCCATGGCCAGATCCAAGTGCCACGCGGCCAAGGCGGACACCATGGAGAAGATGGGGTTCCCGCCGACGCTGGTGGACAACTGGGAGCAGAAGGCGGTCGCCAAGCTGGGCGAACTGCTGGAGAAGTACAAGTCGCTCCAGGTCTACATGGATATCTGCGTCCGCTGCGGCGCCTGCACCGACAAGTGCCAGTTCTTCCTCGGCAGCAAGGACCCCAACAACATGCCCGCCGCCCGCGCGGACCTGATGCGAAGGGTATACAAGAAGTATTTCACAACGGAAGGCAAGATCTTCGGCTCCGTGGCCGGCGCGGCCAGGTTCGACCTGGAGCTGCTGGGACAGTGGTATACCTATTTCCACCAGTGCTCCCAGTGCCGGCGCTGTTCCGTCTTCTGTCCCTACGGCATCGACACCGCCGAGATATCCATGGCCGCCCGCGAGATAATGGACTCCATCGGCATCGGCCAGAAATACGTCAACACGGTACTGGTCAAGCTGCACGAGATCGGCAACAACCTTGGCATGAACCCCAAGGCGCTGAAGGCGACCATGGAGTCCACGGAAGAGGACATCGAGGAGGAGACGGGCAAGCCGGTGAAGATACCGGTCGACCAGGTGGGCGCGGAGGTGCTCCTGGTCACTCCCTCGGCGGACTTCTTCGCTTCGCCTCATGTGGAGTCCCTCATCGGCTACGCCAAGGTCTTCCATCAGGCGGGAATCAGCTGGACTCTCAGCTCCACCGCCTCCGAGGCAGGCAACTTCGGCATGTTCATCGGCAACTACGACCACATGCAGAAGGCGGCCATGCGCATCAGGAAGGCTATCGAGGAACTGGGCCCCAAGCGCCTCATCGTCGGCGAGTGCGGCCATGCCTGGAGGGTGGCTTACGCTTTCTGGAACACCATGATCGGCCCGCTGGACGACAGCGTGGGCCTGAAGCTGGAATATCCGCGGCCGCAGCACATCTGCGAGTACACCCTCGACCTGGTCCAGCGAGGCGCCATCAAGCTGGACAAGTCGGCCAATGATGAGTTCATCCCCACCTTCCATGATTCCTGCAACGTGGCCCGCGCCACGCGCATGGGCGACACCCCCGGCAGCCAGTTCGAGGTGCCGCGGGCGCTGATCAGGGCCTCATGCAACCGTTACGTGGAGATGGAGGACAGCACCATCAAGGAGAAGACATTCTGTTGCGGCGGCGGCGGCGGCCTGCTCTCGGACGAGATCCTCGACGTGCGTGTCCAGGGCGCCATGCCGCGCATGCAGGCGTATCACGCCATAAAAGAAGAGTACGGCGCCAACTTCTTCGCCCTGATCTGCGCCATCTGCAAGGCGCAGTTCACCAAGGTGTTTCCCAAGTACGGAATACCGATGATAGAGGTCGGCGGTGTACACCAGCTGGTAGGTAGAGCAATAGAATTGGGGGCAAAGGAATGACACGAGCCGTAGTAGCACTATTAATCTTCGCGGTTGTCCTGTTATCACCGTTCATCGTCAGCGCCGCCAGCGGCGACTGGGGCAATGCTCCCACCAAACCGGACCTGGACCCGGGCATCAGGGCCGGCGCCGGCACCCGCTGTATCCGTGATGTGGATTACATGCGGGTGAACCACATGGTGCTGCTCAAGGATGAGCGGGCCCAGGCGGTGCGGCACGGAGAGCGTACCGACAAGGACAGCATCAAGAAATGCTTCACCTGTCACGAGTACGAGAAGTTCTGCGAGAAATGCCACGATTACAACTCGGTGGAACCGGGCTGTTTCGGCGGCTCCACCGGTACCGGCGGCTGTCACGCCACGGAGCAGCCGGGCTTGAGCAGGCCGGAGGACATGTGAGCCATGTGGCGAGGGCAATGTCAAGCGATATCAAAGGGGTAGGCATCAGTTATGGGGAATGACAACATGGATAGAAGGACCTTCCTGAAGATGGGTGGGCTGCTCGCCGCCGCCAGTGTGACCATCCCCGCCGCGACGCAGGTTTTCGCGCCCGCCGGACTGGCTTCCAGCGGCAGCAGGTCGTCAACGGGAGAGAAGACCGGATGGACCATGGTCGCCGATGTGCGCAAGTGCGATCCGGACTGCACCATCTGTGAGGAATCCTGTGCCGACGAGAACAACCTCCCCCGTTACGAGGGAAAGCAGGCCAGGTATGACCCTTACTGGCTGCGCGTGGTCAGGGCCAGGCAGGAGATAACCGGTGTCGACACGGAAGAGCTCTACATACCGGTCATGTGCCAGATGTGTGACAAGCCGCCCTGCACCCATGTCTGTCCCACCAAGGCTTCTTTCGTGCGCGACGACGGTCTGGTGCTGATCGACGAGCATCGCTGCATCGGCTGCCGTTACTGCGTTATCGCCTGTCCCTACCGGGTCAGGTACATGATCTTCAAGGATACCCCCGACGACCAGTGGACCAACCACAAGGTGCCCAAGCTGATGCGGGGCGTCGCCTCCAAGTGCACCTTCTGCGTGCATCGAATCGACAACGGTGAGCTGCCGCGCTGTGTGGTCGACTGTCCCAACGGCGCTCTCACCTTCGGCGACCGCAACGACCCCGACAGTAAAGTGGCGCGGTTGCTGGAGCCGGGTGACTCCCAGGTACTGAGGCCCAACCTGCACGTCGGGCCCAACGTGTTCTATCTGGGACTGTAGTCATGAACACGACTAGAGGAATGCGAGGCTAACGTGGCTAAATACTTTTTCGCTCAAATCGAAGGAAGATCAAGCAAGTACCACTGGGCGGTCGCTCTGCTGAGCCTGCTGGTTTTCGCCTGGTTCATCGCCACCGTCATCAGGTTCAAACTCGGCTTCTGGGTGACGGGCCTCAACCATTCCATCACATGGGGCGGCTCGGAGGTGCTCTTCGTCCTCTTCGTGGGACTGAGCGCCGGCTCGCTGCTCATATCCGCCCTGGGCGCCATCTTCGGCCAGACCGAGTACAAGGTGCTCTCGCGGGTGGCGGCGCTGAACTCGGTACTGTTCATGTCAGCGGCGCTGATGATGCTCATCAGCTCCTGGGGCCGCCCCGACCGTATCCTGCTGCCCTTCTATAACATCAACCCGCGCTCCATGCTATCGCTGAACGCTTTCGTCTATTCCTCCTACATCACCGTGGGCATCATATACCTGTGGGCGCAGTTGAAGAACAGCGAGAAGTGGTCGAAGGTCCTGGCCATCGCAGCGGTCTGCACCGCTATCTTCGTCCACTCCGGCACCGGCTTCATCTTCGGTGTGATCAACGGCAGGGAGATGTATTTCTCCTCGCTGACGCCGCTGGCCTTCGTCATCGCCGCCCTCTCCTCAGGTACGGCCCTGGCCATGCTGGTGCTGCACTACAGCTTCAAGGCCACCGGCCGCTGGATCGACAAACGTTTCTATATCCAGCTCAGCCGGGTGATGCTGGGGCTGATCTTCTTCGTGCTCTTCATCGTCACCATCGAGCATCTCATCCACATGTATGCTCCCGAGCACTACGAGGGCGAGCATTACGTGCTCTTCAGCGGCAGCTTCTTCACCTATGTGTTCTGGATCCAGCTGTACACCATCGGTTTCATCATCCCCATCGTCATCCTGCTGCATCCCCGGACGAGGTCGAGACTGGGATGGATCCTGGGCGCTTCGGCTCTGCATATATTCGGCATACTCGGTGAGCGCATCCTCTTCATCCTGCCGGGGCAGTTCATCAACATCCCCATCCTGCCCGGGTTCGAGTTTTCCAGCGCGTCCTACGGCGACGGTGCTATAATCAACTACTTCCCCATGATCACCGCCTGGGTGCAATACATCGGCGTGGTGGCGGCGGTAGGCCTGGCGTACCTTTTACTGATAAAATGGCTTCCGTTGCTTCCCCAGGAGGCCAAGCTGATAAAGCCCGCGCCTCCGGCCGACCTGCTCATCGAGGAAGGCGGTGAGGCAGAAGAGGAAGGAGAGGCTGATACAGCCGGCGGGGCCGCTGAGGCAGAAGCGACCGCCTGAGGCCGGCGAACACTACAGGAAGAAAACCCGGATCATGCCCGATTGCCAGGGCTAATGCAATGCAAGCGAATGGAAAAGGAGAACAGCAATGGCAGATGACCTGAAGATCCCACTCTTGGAGGAGTTGGAGAAGGGACCCTGGCCGAGCTTCGTCAGCGACATCAAGAGCATGGCTGACAAGTCCGACACGGCCAAGGACCTCCTGCGCCAGCTCGAAAAATCCTACGAAGACAAGAGGGGCTACTGGAAGCACGGCGGCCTGGTGGGCGTGCTCGGCTACGGCGGCGGCGTCATCGGGCGCTACTCCGCCCTGCCCGACGAGTTCCCCGGCGTTTCCCACTTCCACACGGTGCGCGTGAACCAGCCCTCCGGCTGGGTCTATACCACCAAGGCCCTCAACGAGATCATGGACATCTGGGATGAGCACGGCTCGGGCCTGACCAACATGCATGGCTCCACCGGCGACCTGGTGCTGCTGGGCACCAACACCGACGAACTTGAACCCACTTTCCAGGCGCTGACCCAGAAGGGCTGGGACCTGGGCGGCTCCGGCTCCGACATGCGTACGCCCAGCTGCTGCATCGGCCCGGCGCGTTGCGAGTGGGCCTGCTACGACACCCTGGATCTCTGCTACAACCTGACGCAGGAATACCAGGATGAACTGCACCGTCCCATGTTCAACTACAAGTTCAAGATCAAGATGTCCGGCTGCCCCAATGACTGCGTAGCTTCCCAGGGCCGCTCAGACATGGCGATCATCGGCATCTGGAAGGATGAGATCCAGATCGACAAGGATGCCTACTCCCAGTACATCAAGGACGGTTTCAACGTCAAGGACTACGTCGTCGACATGTGTCCCACCGGCTGCATCACCGCCGACGAGAACGACATCGAGATCGACGACAGCAACTGCGTCAAGTGCATGCACTGCATAGCCCGCATGCCCAAGGCGCTGGCCCCCGGCAAGGAGCGCGGCGCCACCATCAGCCTCGGCGCCAAGGCCCCCATCGTCGAGGGCGCGCTGATCGCCCAGAACATCATCCCCTTCATGGAGATCGAGAAGCCGTACGAGGAACTGCACGACTTCATCGAGCGGGTCTGGGAGTTCTGGGATGACCACGGCAAGGCCCGCGAGCGCATCGGCGAGTTCATCGAGCGCGTCAGCCTGGCGACCTTCCTGGAGAACGTAGGGCTCGAGCCGCTGCCGTCGATGGTCACGCAACCGCGTGACAATCCCTACATCTTCTATGAAGAGTACTACGCCGAGGAAGATGAAGGCGCATCGGACGAGTAAGGTGAACACCAGGGCGGCGGGAGGAGCCGCAGAGCCGGCGCCCGCCCTGACCAACTTTGAGTGATACAGGAGGTTAGCCAGATGGCTACAGAAGTAGAAAGAAAGACAGATATAGGACCGCCACACTACGAGCAGTTCCTTCATCCGCTGATGAAGGAGAACTACGGCAAGTGGAAGTATCACGAGACGCTGGAGCCGGGCGTACTGGCCCATACCGGCGATGCCGGCACGCTCTACAGTGTACGCTGCGCCTCGCCCCGGCTGGCCAGCACCAACTTCATCCGCACCCTCACCGGGCTGGCGGACAAGTACTGCGATGGTTACCTGCGCTTCACCAGCCGCAACAACGTGGAGTTCCTGCTGGCGGACAAGGCCAACATCGAGCCGCTGAAGAAGGACCTGGCGGATCTGAACATCCCCGTGGGCGGCACCAACAACGCCATCTCCAACGTGGTCCACACCCAGGGCTGGGTCCATTGCCATTCATCAGCCACGGATGCTTCCGGCCTGGTGAAGGCTGTGATGGACGAGCTGGCCGAGTACTTCACCTCTGAGAAGCTGCCGGCCAGGATCCGCCTGGCGGTGGCCTGCTGCCTGAACATGTGCGGCGCCGTGCATGCATCGGACATCGCCATACTGGGCGTGCACCGTACACCGCCGCGCATCGACAACGAGACGCTGCCCAACCTCTGCGAGATCCCCACGACCGTGGCGGCCTGTCCCAACAACGCCATCAAGCCGGCGTCTGTAGAAGGAAAGACCACGGTGACCGTGGACGAGGACAAGTGCATGTACTGCGGCAACTGCTACACGGTCTGCCCGGCCATGCCGCTGGCGGACGCTCTCAACGACGGCGTCTCCATCTGGGTGGGAGGCAAGCTCTCCAACGCCCGCAGTGAACCCAAGTTCACCAAGCTGGCGATCCCGTTCCTGCCCAACAACCCGCCGCGCTGGCCGGAAGCCGTCAGCGCCGTGAAGAACATCGTCGAGGTCTACGCGGCCAACGCCAAGCCCTTCGAACGCCTGGGCGAGTGGGTCGACCGTATCGGCTGGCCGAAGTTCTTCGAACTGACCGGCATCGAGTTCACCAAGTATCACCTTGATGACTTCCGTTTCGCCGGCACGACCTACAAGAGGTCGGCACATAACACGTACAAGTAGGAGGTTAGATAATGGCAGCTGATGTATCAACAGATCAGTTGGCTGACGAGATGTACGAGCTGGTCGCCGAATCCGCCGGCAAGAAGAAGCTCAAGGCCGGCGACCTGACCAAGGCCATGGTGGCCAAGTATGGCGACTCCATCTCCCGGAAGGACACCAAAGCGGCTATCAAGCAGCTGATAGATTCCGGCCGCTGTGTCTACGGTTACTACGGCGGCAGCTCCATCGAG
Source organism: uncultured Gaiellales bacterium (assembly GCA_964497425.1). Classification (GTDB taxonomy): domain Bacteria; phylum Actinomycetota; class Thermoleophilia; order BMS3ABIN01; family BMS3ABIN01; genus BMS3ABIN01. Next base: position 32,878 of record CAZCCR010000002.1, on the reverse strand, counting down.
CTCCCCCGCACTGAGGGCGCAGCCAACGAGTGAGCACCAGGCAGCAAAACCGCTTGGGCGGGAAGTGCGCCGCTGGATATGAAAAAGAAAACCGAACACACCATTCAGGGCGCATCAACGCCTGGGAAAAGGAGTAAAAAATGGCAGTAGTACTGAAGACCAGAAAACGCGCGATAGGCGCGGCCGCCTATTCGCGCGGGGGCGATGAGTCCCATCTGCGGCCAAGGTACGCGGAGAAGACCCCGCCCTGCAAGAGTGCTTGCCCCAGCGACAACGATATCCGTGGATTCATGACGGCCATCTCGCAGACGGAATTCTTCGGCCGCACCAGCGACGAGTCCTACGAGATGGCGTGGCGGACCTACACGGACACCAACCCGCTGCCGGCGGTGCTGGGCCGGGTATGTCCCCACTTCTGCGAGACCGGCTGCAACCGCGGCCAGAAGGATGAGGCGCTCTCCATCAACCAGGTGGAACGCTTCATCGGCGACTACGGCATCGAGAAGGGTCTCAAGCACGAGAAGCTCGGGGACGAGTCCCACTCGGAGAAGATCGCTGTCATCGGCTCCGGTCCCGCCGGCCTTTCCTGTGCCTATCAGCTGGCCCGGCGCGGATACGGCGTCACCGTCTTCGAGGCGGCCCCCAAGTCGGGCGGCATGCTCCGCTACGGCATTCCCAGCTACCGTCTGCCCGAGGATATCCTCGACGCGGAGGTGGCCAAGATAGAGGAACTGGGCGTCGAGATCAAGTATGACACCAAGGTCGGCAAGGATGTTTCAGTCGACGATCTGAAGAAGGACTATGACGCCATCTACATCGGCATCGGCGCCCAGGAAGGCTGGACCCTGGGCATCCCCGGCGAGGAAGGCGAGGGCGTCATCAACGCTGTCGAGTACCTCAACGGTGTCAACTCGGGCGACGGCCTGGATGTCAGCGGCAAAAAGGTGCTGGTCATCGGTGGCGGCAACAGCGCCATCGATGCCTCCCGCGTCTCCTGGCGCGAAGGCGCCGAATCCCGCATCGTCTACCGCCGGACTGAAGAGGAGATGCCGGCGGAGCAGGAAGAGATCGACGACACCCGCGAAGAGGGTATCCCCATCGACATCCTCACCGCTCCTGTCGAGGTCATCCGCGACGGCGACGGCAAGGTCGCGGCGCTGAAGTGCCAGAAGATGGAGCTGGGAGAGCCCGACGACAGCGGCCGCCGGCGCCCTGTCCCCATCGAGGGCTCGGAGTTCGAGATCGAAGCCGACATCATCATCCCCGCCATCGGTCAGCAGGCCGACTTCGAGGGCATGGACCAGTTCAAGGACGAGGAGAGCGGCTGGATCACTGTTGACGAGGAGACCATGATGACCAGCGATGAAGGCATCTTCGCCGGTGGCGACGTCACCAACAAACTGGGCACCGTCACTGAGGCGGTGGGACTGGGACGTAAGGCGTCCGTGGCCATCGACGCCCACATCAAGGGCGAGGAGGTCCCCAAGGAATACCTGCCGCCCATCGTCAAGCTGGATGATATGGCCCACGGCCACTTCGAGACTGCTGAGCGCGTTCCCAAGAACTACATCGGTGTGGACGAGCGGAAGGGCAACTTCAACGAGGTGGTCACCACCTACAGCGAGGAACAGGTCGTCCAGGAAGCAGACCGCTGTATGAGTTGCGGCATGTGCTTCTCCTGTGACAACTGCTATATGTTCTGTTCCTACAGCGCCGTGAAGAAAAAGCCCAAGGAAGAGATCGAGCCTACGGGCGACCGGTATGTGTTCAGGCTCGAAGCCTGCGTCGGTTGCAAGAAGTGCGCAGAGGCCTGTCCCTGCAACTATATCGACATGGTCTGACCTTCAACCCCCTGCGCGGGGGTGGTGCGAATATGATGGCGGCCGTCCTCCGTTCCGGAGCGAGGCGGCCGCCATTTCAGCATGCATTCGGCACGAAGGTGGAAGGCCGGTTAAAGCCTGCGCCCGGCGCGCGGGCCGGCAGTGGGGGTAGAAAAAATACCACAGGAGAAAGGAGTGATGGGAGTGAAATTCGGAGTACTGATCATGGAAGGTCCATATCAGCATGAGTCTTCTGACAGCGCCTACCATTTCACCAAGGCTGCCCTGGAGAAGGGGCATGAAGTCCTGCGCGTGTTCTTCTATCAGGACGGCGTGCTCAACTCCACCAAGCTGATGGAGCCCCAGGCGGACGACCGCCATATCCAGCGGCAGTGGTCAGAGCTGCAGGAGCAGTACGACCTGGATTACATAGTATGCGTAGCCGCGGCCAAACGCCGTGGCATCAATGATGACGTGATAGGCCCCGGTTTCAAGATCGGCGGTCTCGGTATGCTCACCGAGGTTGCCATCGAAGCGGACCGGGTCGTGCAATTCGGAGCCTGAGGAAAGGGGTGACCGCGAGATGGGTGAAGAGGAAAAAGCTGAAAAACTGATGATCGTGTTCCGCAAGGCTCCGTACGGGTCGATCTACTCGTTCGAGGGCCTGGAGAACGTACTGATCATGGGGGCCTATGACCAGGATGTGAGCCTCCTGTTCATCGACGACGGCGTCTACGCCATCAAGGACGGCATGGATACGGAAGCCACCGGCATCAAGAATTTCTCGCCGACCTTCCGCGCCATTGAGGCATACGACATCGAGAAACTCTATATCGACAAGGATTCCCTGGAGTCGCGCGGCCTGACGGTGGATGACCTGGTGATAGAGCCGAAGGTCATCGACGCCGAAGAGGTGGAGACGCTGATGGAGGAACAGAAGAACTTCTTCATGTTCTAGGACGGTGGAAGTCCGGGTCGACGGTAAAGGAGGAAAATGCTTCATTTGATGAACAAATCACCATACGAGTCCACCAGCTTCGACAGCATGGTGAAGTACGCCCACAAGGGCTCCCCGGTCATCCTCTTCGAGGACGGTGTTTACGCTGCGATGTCAGGAACCACCTTCGAGGACAGGATCAAGGGGATCATGGCGGACCACGATGTCTACGTGCTGAAGGAGGACCTGGCCGCCAGGGGCATAGCGGACCGCCTGGTCGACGGCGTCAAGGAAGTGGACTACGCTGGTTTCGTGGACCTGGTGGAGCAGAACAAGGTGGCTTCCTGGGCCTGAGTCACGGCGCCCGTGCCGGGCGCTCCGCCGGTTCTTGGAAATCCCCGGCGTTTTTTGGAAACGCCCGGCGAACGTGTATAATAAGTCATCCTCCGTGCTGTGGAGGTATGGGGGTGGGGCATATGACATGTCCCATTCGGGGCGCGCGCCAGCGCGCCCCTCTTTTTATCTTTAGGTTATCTTTAGGGACGTACTTAAACTTATGAAACTTATCTGTCTTCGGGGACGTACTCAAACTTGTGCAACTCATGGGTGTCATGGTATCGGTATCTCCGGCAGCGTGAAGCTCATGCGCCCCATTCGTCCGAGCCGTAAAACCAGACGCTTTTCATTCCCCGCCTTCAAGCGCCATGTCCACTTCGCCCTTGTGCACCACCTCCTTGCCGGTCTCATCCGTGTACTGGCCTGCCGGGTGAGCGTGGCCTCGGTCTCATTGACATGGGAACGCATGAAGTACATGTTGTGGTAGACAGGGACCTCTCCGTCCTCGACTGCCGCTGCCAGCTCATCAGCTGTGGGAAAGACGTTATCCTGAAAATCAGCAGACAGAAGAGCGTGAGCCTCATCGTATTCGCCCCTGCCGATATGGCTGAAGAAGGCATTGAACGCGTATCCCGGAGTGCTCTCGTCCTCATCGACCCTGGCGATGTCGCAGCCGCTTGAAAGCAGCATCGCGATAACGGTGATCACGGCCGGCTATAAAAGCGGAAATAATCTTCTATACATTGCAACTCGTCTCCCCATACACGCTGTCCAGTCCCATTCCAATTCGGAAATCAGGGCCTGATCCTGAACCCTCGACGCTGCTCAGCCATCGACCCGCTGGCGCAGCCGGTTCAGCAGGATACCGGCTGCAGACTTCACGATCTGCCGGTAAAGGCCTCCACAACGCCGGTCGCTGGAGAAGAGTTCGCTTCTCATCTCCCGGATTTCGGGGTCCTCACACCTGAGGGGGCTGAGAGGCCCGCGGTTCATGGCCAGGCGCTCCAGCATAACCAGCTTCCTGGCTTTCTCCAGGAACGGGATGAGAAGATGCTCCAGCCGCTTGAGCTCTTCAGTCCCTTCGTCTCCGAAGCCCGCCCAGCCCGATTCCATCTCCCGCTCTATCTTCGCCACCATGGCGGCGATGGTGGAGTACTCGATGCCCCTGATGCCACGTCGCCAGTGGAGCAGCCACGGGTTGCGGCGGTACCAGAGGAAGTTCTTCATGCCGAACTCGATGAATGAATCCGTCTCGCGGGCCAGTTCCCGGGCCACCCGGGCTGCCTCGCCAACGTCACCGGCTTCACCACGGCCGGCAGAAGTCCCTTCCCCGGATGCCTTAACCCGCGTCCGGCCGCAGCCCAGGTAGTCGATGGCGTTGAGCAGCACTTCATGGCCGACGCTGTCGCCCGGAGTCTCGAAATGGAGATAAGACAGCAGCACCCTGCCTTCTCCGTGCTGTCCCTCTATAACCGCCGGCTCACCCTGGATGCGCCCGGGGTCGAGGTTTATGCCATATATCTCCTCCCACCGCTGCCAATCCATGCCCTCAGCGACCGGCAGGTCCGTGACGAAGGAATCCGGGCCGGGCGCGCCGTACCTGGCAAGCACCGTTAACGGCTCCTCACCCGACAGAGCGAACTGTCCCGGCCACCAGGCGTGGAAGTGCTTTCTGTCGTCGACGCCGCTCCATAGCGGGTGTGACCCGTCGCCAAGACGCAATTGTATCGTGCCGCTGAAGCTGGGAAGGCGCCGGCTGGTGGGCATGCGCTCGACCTTCAGGAGCCGGAGGCCGTTCTCATGGTCCAGGGCCAGGCCGGCTCCGCCGCAGACCCCCAGATACCCACCGCCGCCGGAGACAAAACGGCGGATGGCATCGGCCCCTGCCTCTCCCAGGGCCCTGATCTTATCGCTGGCCCACCCGCCGGGGACGAAAAGCATCCCGCAGCCGTCCAGCGCTCCCGCGCTGACGTCCGCGGCAGTCAAAAGCCGGAAATCCAGTTCCAGCTCCAGAAAGGTCTCGCAGGCGATGAGGCCCCAGAGGTAGGACTCGTCCCAGAAGATCGCGATCTTGCCGTCGCTATCACCCATAGCAGGGATTATACCTTACCGGCGGAGAACCACCGCTTACCGGCGGAGAACCACCGCTTACCGGC
>CAZCCR010000002.1:6317-27529 GCA_964497425.1 uncultured Gaiellales bacterium | reverse complement strand
ATACCTTACCGGCGGAGAACCACCGCTTACCGGCGGAGAACCACCGCTTACCGGCTGGGAGCCACCGTTTTCCGGCTGGGAGCCACCGTTTTCCGTTTGGGAGCCACCGCTTATCAGCGGAGAGCCGCCGCTTGCCGACGAGCGACCAGCGGCGGATGGCTGCCGCGATAAAGCGTCGGTTATCCACCATCACGCCAGCGGCCGCGGCGGCACGCAGGCAGGTTTTCCCGCCCGGAAGGGGAAAGATAGGGCGACGGTCCGGAGCCGGCCCGTTATGGACAGAGACAGGTGAAGAGGAGGCAGAGATGAAGCTGAGAGCGGCAGCTGCCATCGCCACCCTGCTGCTGGGGTTCATGGCCGCGTCCTGCAGCGGCGAAACAGGGGACATCGAAGCGGAGCTTACCCCCAACATGCTGGGCGATGTCGGCGTCTGTACCGGTGTGGTCAATGACAGATGTCCCCAGGACATGCAGGTCATCCCCAGCGATTCCCCCCGCATCTACGTGGCCGGCAGGGTCCGCAACGCGACGATAGGCACGCAGGTTTCCGCAGTGCTGACCAACCTGGAAGGGGAAGAGCCGGCGGATTTGGCCGGCTCCCGGATAACCATCGACATGGTCAATACGGACATGGAGTCGTTCCCGGTCTTTTATTTCACCAACACCGAGCCATGGACGCGCGGCAGGTACAGCGTGAAGATGAAGGTGGAAGCCGAGGGCGCCGAGCCGGTGTACAAGGAGTTCCGGATCGACTAGCGCAAGGTGTGAGGCAAAGTAAACGCAAGGACTGCCGTTAGCCGCTGCACACCGGCGGGTATGACAAGGGAAAAGCAACGGCCTGACGGCCCTTGCCCGGACAGGCCGTATCCACGGAGGAGCAGCGATGCCGATGAAAGCACTATTCCTCAACTGCACGCTGAAGAAATCACCCCGTGTCTCCAACACCCGCGCCCTGATAGACAGGGTGGCGTCCGTCATGGAGCCGCTGGGGGTGGAGACCGAGGTCGTCCGGGTCGTCGACTTCCAGGTGTCTTTCGGCGTCTCCATCGACGAGGGGGAGGGAGACCAGTGGCCCCGGATCTACGAGAAGATCAAGGCCGCGGACATCATCGTCATCGCCACGCCCATCTGGTTCGGCGTGCGCTCGTCGGTGGCACAACTGGTGCTGGAAAGGCTGGACGGCTCCTACGCCGAAGGCGACCCGGAGACGGGCCAATACCCCCTCTATGGCAAGGTGGCGGGGGTGATAGTCACGGGCAACGAGGACGGCGCCCACGACGCTGCCGCCAACACCCTGTTCAACATGTCGCACCTGGGGTGCACCGTGCCGCCCAACTGCGACTGCTACTGGGTGGGGGACGCCGGTCCCGGTCCCAGCTACATCGAAGCCGGCGGCGACAGCCACATGTACACCAACAAGACGGCCCGGTTCCTGGCCCACAATGTAGTCTATTTCGCCAAGCTGCTGAGGGACAATCCCATTCCCACCAGTATCAAGGCGCTGACCGAAGAGGCCCGCCTGGCCAGCGGCGATGTCTGCCCCATCCGCCATGGCGAATCCCGGTGAAAGACGCAGGCTCCTTCATCAGCCATGGCTATTCCCGGTGACAGGTACAGGCTCTTCCGCAAGCTGACCCACTGGTTGCTGGCGGCGGCGCTGATACTTTATATCGTCACCGGTTTCGGTATCACCGAGTTCCGGACTGTGGATGCCTGGACTTTCGGTGTCCTGGACAAGGCAACCTCGATGAAGATCCACAACGGTATGGAATGGCCTTTCGTGGCGCTGCTGGCGCTCCATATAATCGTGAGCCTGATTTACAACAGCGAAAAGGAGCAGGCCGGGGCGGGCAGGCGGCCCGCAGGCTCACGGTCCGAGTTCCGTCCCGAGGATTGAGCCGGCCGGTCCCTGGTCAAACCCCCCTGACCGTTCTTTCCCTGACCGGACTCGTCCCCAGACCGGTTTCTTCCCTGGTCGAGATCGTCCCCTGACCGGACTCGTCCCCTGACCGATTTCTTCCCTGGTCGAGATCGTCCCCTGACCGGTCTTTTCACTGACCGGGAATCCCCTGATCGAACTTTTCCCCTGATCGAGATCATCCCTAATCGAACTTGTCCCCGCCCTGGACCGCGTCCTGGCTGTAACCGCGGCTCTCCCAGTATCCGCGGTAGCTCTCGTCGTCAGAGAGCTCGATGCGGGTGATCCACTTTATCCACTTGTAGCCCCATTTTTCCTCGGCCACCAGCATGAAGGGGAAGCCGCGCTCCGGCGGGATGGTGACCTCGTTCATCCGGTGGGCCATGATGATGTCCCGGTCGTAGAAGAAGGACAGGGGGAAGGACGTGGAATAGCCGTCGACGGCATAGAGGATGACCGTGTTCGCCTCGGGCTTGACCCCCACCTGGTCCAGCAGGTCGCGGAAGAGGATGCCTTCCCAGAGGATGTCGACGCTCCAGCCCTCTACACATTCCAGGCGGGCGACCTTCTTGTAGAGCTGGCGGTCGATGACCTCGTCGTATGTGAACTGTCGCGGGTTCTCCACCAGCCCTTCGACCTGAAGACGGTAGCTGTCCCTGTCTATATACTGGGGTCCGTGGATGGAGTTCTCGCGGAAATCCGTCGCCACGGATGAGAGGTCCTTGCCCTTGTATTCACGTATCTCCACGCCGTCGAGCTGGACAGGCTCGTTGCCGCAGCCCGCCACGGCCAGGGCGGCCACCAACAGCAGCAGGAAAGAAGCTGCCGGCGACACCACCCACCTGGCGATGTCCGTCATGGTCCGCATGGCCCTATGCTAGCTCTATTCCCTGTCATTTTCAGGAACCTGTCCGCGGGCCGTCCGGATGTGGAAGGAGGAAGCCGGTGCGCGGGTCCGGTGCAGGAGAGTGATTGCTCGTGTTGAAAGAACTCCCATGCAACAGCCGCAGACACCTCCGGGGGTCGTTCCCGGACAGGAACCGGTCCGGAAGGCGCTGGCGCCAAAGGGTGTGGGCGCCCGCTTCCTGGCGCTGCTTCTCGACAGCGTCATCTTCGGCGTTGTGCTGGCGCTTCTGACCGTGATCGAAGGGCCTCTTGAAGGTGGTTGTCACTCCAGCTCCTTCATCGGGCTGAACCTGACGCTGGACGGCAGGGAGACCTTTTACGGGCTCTGCGGCTATTCCGCCCTTCTTTTCTTCGGCGGCTTCATGCTCTACTTCATCCTGCTGGAATGGCTCTGGGGGGCGACGCTGGGCAAGATGGTGCTGGGGCTGCAGGTGGTGACCGATGCCGGGGAAGGGATCGGTCTGGCAAAATCAGTTATCCGCAACCTGCTCAGGTTCATCGATGCCCTGCCCTACTGCATCCCCTACCTGCTGGCGGCCATCCTGGTGTGGACCTCCGCCGACAACCAGCGCCTGGGCGATATGGCGGCCAGGACCATGGTTGTCGGCCGCCGCTGACGGCCGGCTGTCCGGCACCGCCGGCGATCGCGGGCATGATTGCGGGTATAATTATCCCCATGCAGTTTCCTGAACCCCTGATCGAAGGGATCCTCCTCAGACGCTACAAGCGCTTCCTGGCCGATATACGCTTGCCGGACGGCACGGTGGTGACGGCGCATGCTCCCAATACCGGCTCCATGCTCGGCTGCGACGAGCCGGGCTCCCGTGTCTGGCTCAGGGACACCGGCAACCCGCGCCGGAAGTACCCCCTTTCCTGGGAGCTGGTGGAGGCGGACGGAGGAGTCCTTGTCGGCACCAACACCTCGCTGGCCAACAGGCTGGTGGCTGAAGGCATCGACAAGGGCGCCATCAGCGAGCTGCAGGGTTACGAGCAGGTGCGTAGCGAGGTTCCCTATGGTGACAACAGCCGAATCGACCTGCTGCTGGAAAGGGCAAGAGAGAGTCGCGCCGCCGGATTCCCGGGGCCGGTCGGCGGCAGGCCGGCCGCCGGGAAGGGAGGGCGCGGGGAAGGCCGCGAGTCATGTTACGTGGAGGTGAAGAACGTGACCATGGTCAGGGATGGAAGCGCCCTCTTCCCCGACTCGGTCAGCCTTCGAGCCACCAGGCACCTGGCAGAGCTGGAGAGGGTCGCCGCGGACGGACACCGGGCGGTGGTGTTCTTCTGCCTGCAACGCGATGACGCGGACAGGTTCCACCCCGCAGATGAGATCGATCCGGATTTCGGTATGATGCTCCGGCGTGTCGCGGGAACCGGCGTGGAGCTGCTGGCCTATTCGGCGGATGTATCGACAGCGGGAATCAGTATCGGTCGGCCCCTGTCCGTGGATCTTTCCTGATACAGTCTTCCTGCTTCAACACCGCCTGATTCAACGCCACTTGCTTCAAGGCCGCCTGATGCAGCCTGATGCCACCGGATGTCAGCTCTAGGGATAGGGCAGCCAGTTGGAGCCGTTGGGCCAGGCGTCGGCGGGGACGGAATCGCTGACCTTGCGGATCGGTTCATCGTCGCTCTCGGGGTTGGTGGCGGCGTCTGTATAGGCGATCCACTGGAAAGATTGCGGCGAACCGATGGCGTCGCTGCGGAGGGTGATGGTGAAGCTCGATCCGTCCAGGCTGAAGGTGCCGGGGAACTGGTCGTCCTGCATACGCTCTTTGGTCTTCTGGTTGTAGAGGCCGTAGGCGAGCTGTCCCTGGGGGAATGCCACATACAGTCCCCAATCCGGTTCACCGTCGCTGTCGGCGTCCAGCAGGTACCCCCACTCGATGCCGAGGAGGCCGGCCGGCCTTACCGTCGGGATGGTTTCGCCGACGGACTGGCTGAAGACCAGGTTGCCGCCGTCGCCGGCGATGGAGACCCGTTCGATGTCGATAGCGCTGCGGTTCATCACCGGGGTGCCGTCATCCCGTTTCGCGTCTCCGGGTGGGTCGACTACTTCGACGGTCCCCGGGGATGGCCGGGTAAGCTCGAAAGAGATGGTGGAGGTCTGCCGGCCGGCGGTGCTTGTGTCACCTGCGCCGTCATCGCCGCAGCCCGCCGCGAACAGGAAAGCGAACATCACGATAAAAAACAGTCCGATCGTTGCCTTGGTGGACCGGACCAAAGAACTGCCTCTTTTTCCAGGGATATCCAACATAAACCACCCACCGTGCGTTTCCAGGGACAATATCAATCTAACAGGAAATACAGGTTCTGGCAATTCCCGCAGGGGACGCATACCCGCCCGCTTGCGAGAACATTACAGGGAGATAACGAACACCTTACACCGGGCCCCGATAATGATGGAAAAGGCAGGGGGAGGCGGCTCAGGCCGGGTGAGGTGGACGGTATGTTCAGATCATTGTTGGCAACGGTTCTTCTGGCGGCGGTGTTCATCGTCGGCGGGTATCTGCTCGAGAACGGAGAAAGCTGCACGGACGGCACGGGAGCGCCTCCGGCCGGCGCTGAAGCAACGGCGCTCCCGGAAGGGGAGACGGCCAAAGACCAGATCGATAATGCAGCCCTGCAGGATGGCCCTTACTACTTCATCGCCATCCATTGTGAACCCTACAACGGCCACTCGGACGAGGAAGCGCTGATCGCCCAGGATTACCAGGTGCTACGGGATATGGTGGCCCGTGCTGATGAATATGATATCAAGTTGACGCTGATGTTCACGCCCGAGTGGGCCGACTACATCGCCGCCGACGAAGAACGTTTGGCCGAGGTGCGCTCATGGCAGGATGAGGGGCACGAGATCGCCGCCCATCACCACAGCATCTGGCACGGCAACTGGGATGGATACACCGACTATCCGGAAGAGGTCTACAAGAAGATCAGGTCCGGTTCAGCCGGTTCTATAGAGCCTTACCGGGGAACACTCGATGATTTCACCGATACCCTCAGGCAGATAAACCCGGATATCGACTCCGGTTGCCTGAACGAGGAATACGACAAGGCGGTGATGCCCGATGCCTTTATCTATGGGTCCTGTTCGGGATATGCCAACAACGGCGAACCGGGTGGGCGGACTGGGAAGGACGACCGCAGCGGCAAGAGCGGAATCAACGAGTTCATCGTCACCGGTGAGTGGGACGGCATCCAGCGCTGGTGGCTGACACACTATCGCATCACCAACGGGCAACGCGAGACCGAAGCCGAGTCGGCGCTGGGCTCCATGGAGGCAGGTGTCTACGGCGTCGTCACCCACAGCAAGGCCGACCAGGCGGACCCGTACTTCTATGACTTCCTGGAATATCTGCACCGGATGGATCCGGAGGGGGCGGGCAGCGTCACCCTGTCCCAGGTGATGGAGCAGCAGCTGCTGCCCGAGGAGCATGTCGATGTGGTCAAGACCGTGGAGGGGGAGCAAAACCCGCTGGGGCAGAGACACCACTCCCGGCAGCAGACGCACCCTTCCCGCTAAAGGGTTCCGCCCTGTCGTCGATATGATAGTACGCGGCCCGTTCCGGGTCCGTCCATCCTTTCAGTGGCGGCAGGCGACGTGTAAAACCTGAGGAAAGGTGAATGGATGTTGCTCAAGTTCAAACTGCTGCTGGCCCTGTCCATACTGGTTATCGGCGCCACCGGTGTGGCGTTCGCCGCCGAAGGCCATCTGCCTGGAGCGGGCGGCGACCAGGCGGCCGTCGTCGACGGCTACGGCGACCCGGCTTCCGTGGATGACGAGTATGGCGACGGCACGGGACCGGAGCAGCCGGGAGACCTGCCGGGCGGCGACCAGGAGGCTGACGACGACGCTGCCGACGACCAGTACGGCGACGCCGGCGACGACGTCTCGATGGACCAGGAAGAGGAACACGACGATGTCTCCATGGACATGCCCTCGGGCGATGACGGTTCCATGGAAAAGCCCGATGATGTTGGTGATGAGGAGAAGCCCGGAGATGACGGCAGCAGGGATGACCACCACTCCGGCTCGAAGAAACACGATGAAGAGAGTTCCGACTCACATTCCGGCGAGAAGGAACATCACTGACGAAACCACCGGCGGCAGCCCGGTATAGTGGAGTGGAACGTTGCGAGAGCGGCGGCCCCGCGAAGCGGGGCCGCCGCTCTCATTCACCCATCTACCCAGACCTTGCAAACATTTATCTACCTTTAACTGTTTGACACCGCCCCGGTGAAAAAAGGTTCAGGATAACCGCCGCCGGGGATAATGAAAGAGCATTGTCCATGGTGAGAGGAACCATTCACATGTCAGGCAGGTGGTGAAGCCGTCAGGGAGGGAAGATGGAGATCGCGGGTCCAGCAGCTCTTATCATCGGTCTGGCCGGCATCGCCGGTTATTTCGTCATAACCGCCTTCACGCGCTGGCGCCCGCCCCGGGCCTTTTCCATCACGGTGATGGCCGTCATCCTGGCGGTGACCTGCGTGGGGCTGATACTGGTGACCATAGCCAGCGGCGGGCGCTCATTGCACACTGGTGGATGAAGGGCGGCCGCACGAAGATGCAACAGATGAAAAAAGAGGCAAAAAAAGGGCCCTCAGCGAGGGCCCTCATGGTTACCGCTTTTGTTCTTGCTATTCCAGCGGTGACACGTTCGTGGCCTGGGGACCCTTGGGGCCCTCCTGGGGCTCGAAGCTCACTCTCTGTCCCTCGGCGAGGGTCTTGAATCCATCGGTCTGGATCTCAGAGAAGTGCACGAACAGGTCATCGCCGCCCTCCTGCTCGATAAAGCCGAAGCCTTTCTGATCGGAGAACCATTTGACTGTTCCTTCCGGCAAGTTCCTTCCTCCTCTCACCACTCAGTGGCACGTACTCGAAACCTGCCATTAAACAGTCAAGCACAATACCAAATTACTGCCCGCCAAATCGTGGCGCTTCCATGACTATAGGGCATGGAAGGCTTAAAATCAAACGATTGTCCCCCGAAATGGGAAATCCACGGTTGACCGGAGGCGGCCCCTATGCCCCGGCGCGACGGCCTGATAAGCTTGGCAATGAAACCTATGCTGATGGTAGATATCCATAACCTCCGGACCCTGGTCCTCGGTACCGTATACGGCTGGAACCGCGCCCGCGTCTTTCTGCTGGGCGCGGCGCTCTCCTTCTTCGCCGTCATCTCCATGCCGTCGATCCTGGTCATCGTCATCGCCGTGGCCGGGGCCTTCGTGGGCAAACAGGACGTGCAGGACCAGCTGGTGGCCCGGGCCCACGAGGCTTTCGGCGACAGCGCCGCTACGGTGGTGCAGTCCGTTGCCGACAGCGCCAGCCTCTCCAGCCTCAGTAATATATCCACCATCATCGGCATCGTGGTCCTGCTGTGGGTGGCGGGGACCGTGTTCAGCCAGCTGCAGTCGGCGCTCAATTCCATCTGGGACGTGGAGCCGCCCCGGGAGGGAGGGATCGTCCTCTATGTGTTCAGGCGCCTGAAGGCCATCGGCATAGTATTCGCTCTGGGCGTAGTGGCGCTTCTATCCTTCATCGCCACCGCCTTCGTGGCGGCGCTCGACCAGCTTTTCAAGGAACCGCCGACGGACCTGGGCTACCTGCTGCAGATAGCTGAATCGGTCACATCGCTGCTGGTCATCACCGCCATCCTCCTCTTCATGTACAAGGTGTTGCCGCAGGTGGAGATCGGTTTTAAGGACGTGCTGCCGGGAGCCGTCATCACCGCCGTCCTCTTCACCGCCGGCAAGTACCTGATCAGCCTGTACCTTGCACACAGCAACCTGGCATCGGTCTACGGCACCGCCAGCTCCCTGGTGCTGCTGCTGCTCTGGGTCTATTATTCGGCGCTGATCTTCTTCGGCGGCGCCGTCTTCACCCGCGTCTACCACGACCTGCGCCAGGAGCTCACGGGCGGGTAAGGGTCAAGGTCAGGAGCCGGAACACGGAGGCTGCCGGCGGTCCGGCTCCGGGAGGGGGACCCTGACCGGGTGTCCCCGCCGGCGGGCCGCCCGCGCCCTGCTGCCCCGGGGGGCCTCCGGCCGGTCCCACGCCCTGCTGCCCCGGCTGAGGGCTGTCTTCCGTCTTGTAGAACATCAGCCAGAGGCCGTCGACCTCCACCGGCGCCGGGTCGCAGGCGATCTTGCCGGGGTCTGCTTCAAGCCGTACGCCCGGGTCGTCCTGGAAGTTGAGTCCGTCGCTGGTGACGGCGCTGCTGATGCCCCGGCGGCAGAAGTACTGGCGGTACCTGCCGCCGCCTATGGGGACCGTGTTGGAGACCGCTCCGTCATCCCTGACCGGACCGGACCTGGTGAACGACATGCCGTCATCAGAGACGTAGGCGATGTCCGTCTGTCCTTCTGAGAGGTACATGAACCAGGTGTCTCCGATCTTCACCACGTCCGGGTCGGTGACGAACTCCGTGTCCGCCGCCTGGAGCCGTACGCCTTCCTCCTCGACGAAGTGGATGCCGTCGGTGGAGGTGGCGCTCATGACGCGGATGGGCTCTCCGCTCCCCGGGATGGGGTTGCCCTGGGCGTCCAGCGGCGGCTGCCTGTCGGGGAAGACTATGTAGTACAGACGCACGCTGCCGTCATCGAGCACCACCGCGTCCGGGTCCACACCCTGGCGATGGTTGCCCTGGTACTCTACCGGCAGCGAACCCTGCTGCCAGGTCTGGCCGTCATCATCGGAGACCGCCACCATCAGTCCGGAATCGCTGCGGCCACCGCCGTCGACCGCGTAGATGATCAAACGTCCGTCAGGCATGCGGATGATGTCCGGCACCGAGGCCTTGTCCAGCACCACGCCGGAGATCTTGACGAAGCTGAGGCCGTCGGGCGAGGAGGCCTTCATCACCTGGTGGAAATAGGGGCCGGAGGGGTCATCGAAGGGGTCGGACGTCGCCGCGGCATGGTCGAAGGACAGCTCCGCTGCTTCCGCCTGTGCTGTCGATGTCGTCTCCGGCTCCGGGTCCGTCGCCGCTCCTTCATCACCGCAGCCAGTCAGGAAGAGCAGCGGCATAAGCAGCAGCGCCGCCGCCGGCAGGAATCCTCTCATACTCATCATCCACCTCCAGGTATTCGTCTCGATGCCGTCCGGGCTGTGCCGGACCATATCGGCTTAAGGGCCTGTTTCCCGTTTCACCCGGATTATTCACCAACCTTGCGCCTGTTCCTGTTCCTTTACGCAGGGTTCGGGATAGAATCAGGGGACACCACGGGGAAGGGGACCGGCTTTGGGACGGGAGCGGACTGAAAAGACGGGAAGCCGGCGCGGCCACGATGTCGACGGGAAGGGCGCCGCCGGCCGCGTCATGTTGGGCATCAGCTCCTGCCTGCTGGGCCGGAGGGTGCGCTACGACGGCGGCCAAAAGCGGGACCCCTACCTGGTGGAGACACTGGGCCGATTCGTGGACTGGCTGCCCGTCTGTCCGGAGGTGGAGGCGGGCCTGGGCGTGCCGCGGGAGGCCATGCGCCTGGTGGGAGTCCCCGGCGGGGAACCCGGACAGCTGCGGCTGGTGGGCAGAAAGAGCGGCGCCGACTACACAGCGGAGCTTGCGGGATGGACCAGTCGCCGCCTCAGGTTGCTGGCAGACGAGGAGCTCTGCGGCTTTGTCCTCAAGAGCCGCTCCCCTAGCTGTGCTCTGGGCAGAGGCCTCTTTGCCCGCGCCTTCATAGAGGCCTTCCCCACTGTTCCCGTGGAGGACGAGCGCCGCCTGGGCGACGCCGCCCGCCGCGGGAACTTCATCGAGCGGGTCCTCGTCCTCAGCCGCTGGCGGGAGCTGAGGCGGGAACGCGCCACCGTCGGCAGGCTGGTCTCATTCCACAGCGACCACAAGTACCTGATCATGGCCCACAGCCCGGCGCACCTGAGGCAGCTGGGCCGGCTGGTGGCCGGGGCGAAAGAGGTCGGCCCGGCGGAGGCTTGCAGGCGATACCTGCCGCTGCTGATGGAGGGCATGGGGCGCATCGCCACGGTGAGGAAGAACGTCAACGTACTGCAGCACATGATGGGCTACTTCAGCAAGTTCCTCACGACCGGCGAAAAGCGGGAGCTGCTGACGGCCATCGACGACTATCACCGGCAGCGGGTGCCGCTCGTCGTCCCCCTGACGCTGCTCCGGCACTATGCCCGCAAGTACGACGAGCCTTTCCTGAAACGGCAGTATTATCTCAATCCCGACCCGGCGGAGTTGATGCTGAAGAATCGCGTCTGAGGCGCTTCATCGGGCAGGGGCCTATCGCATCCTCACCGGACCGGGTCGGGGCATCCAACGGGAACACCACCGGCAGGTTACCGGCTTTCCAGGTATGTCGATGGGGTTTGTATCATCACGCCGCTGATCCTTTTTCCGAAGATCTGCCCGAAATAAGTGATGTCCCCGGTGAGCAGGTGCGTCGCGTGCATCGCTATGGCTGCGCGCAGGATTGGTTTATCCTTGTTGTTCAAAACCGGGGGTATAGGTATGGTGTCAGGCGAGAGACAATCTCCACCGATCTCCAGCCTGTTCAATAAATCGGTCAGCTGCTGGAGCTGGCCGGCATGATGCAGGTTACGCACGGCCTCTGCCACTGCATAGGTAGATGTCAAGAGTTCGACCCTGTTCGATTCCGCCATTCGCCAAAGGCGATTGAGTCTACTGTCAGGAGAATAGGCTGCCGAGAAGAGGACGTTGGCGTCGAGGAAGACCCGGTCCAAAGACTCAGGCTCCGGACGGCCGCCGGTGGGGGATCTCGTCGGGGTCCAGGCCCAGCTTCTCGACCTCCTTGCGGGCGCGCCGGTAGTCATCGGCCTCGACAGCGTTGTTGAGGATGAACTCGGCGCGGCGCTCGCGCGAATATATCTCCAGCGGCATGGCGACTGCCGGGCGGATCAATACTCCTTCCGGGGTCTCCTCCTCGATGATCAGTGAGCCGTCATCCAGTCCGAAGCGCCTGCGCAAGGAGGCGGCGATCACGACGGTGCCGCGCTTGCCGACTTTGCCGGTCTCGCGGATGACAGAGGCTCCGCCGAGGTCTTCTCCTTTTTCCGGATATTCATTTTCCATCTCGTGCTGCCTGTAATTCAGAATATCAGACTTTCTGATATTATCGGCTCTAACAGATGGAATTTCAACCTTATCCCAGGAGGGAATTCCACTCCATCCCAAGGTATCCGGAAAGAGCTCCAAGCGCCGGCGGGATGATCATCCAATCTGATTGGACCCTCCAACCTTGATCTTTCGAACAGTCTGCCCAGCCGCCCCGCCCCAGATCCAGCCGGTGCCCAATGCCACTACCGACCTGATCATCGATAGCTGGATAGTACCCAGCCCCGTGAATATCAGTGAAGGGAGGACCATGGATGTGAAGGTCTTCGTCAAGGTGACGCCACCAGTGTCACCTTCAAATACTGGAAGCTGAACGGTCCTGTCGTGATCAAGGCCGTCAGCCTTACGTCCGCAGGCACGGACTCTTCGGGCCTGACGGAATGGGCAGCCAGGTCAAACAGCCGATTTCAGCCGCTCCTCCCTCTCCGGAACCGGTTCCAGCCGGACCGGGACATTTGTCATGTCTTTCAATATGTATATTGACCTTGAGAAGATGAAGTAGTTATATGGTAATAGATTGATAAAAGGGAAATATTAGTTATAGTTAATCAGTTTCGTTTTGTTAACCGGCGCCAGGCAAGGCTGAAGGCTTCCTGAGCCGGTTGAGAAGGGGAGGCTCCCCGCCAAGGGGAGGAAGGAAAGGCAAGGCAAGGGAGGGCAGGAAATGATGAAGGAAAGCAAAACCGGAGCAGGCGGGAGACCGGGGGAGAATGAGCGGGGGCGTTCCGGCCGGGCGATGTGGGCGGCACGCCTGACGGCGGCGTTGTCGATGGGTCTGCTGTTGCTGGCGGTGTTCAGCGCCGGGGCCCTGGGCAGCGGGGATACCGCCGCTCCCGTGGTGACCTGGACCGGTCCCACGGGTGATTATTATATCCCCGGCGGTTCCAGCCATGTCGTCGTCACCGGTACCGTCA
Source organism: uncultured Gaiellales bacterium (assembly GCA_964497425.1). Taxonomy (GTDB): domain Bacteria; phylum Actinomycetota; class Thermoleophilia; order BMS3ABIN01; family BMS3ABIN01; genus BMS3ABIN01. The sequence continues at coordinate 14,694 of CAZCCR010000002.1, read as the reverse complement.
CTGACCCTGAGCCATCCAGCGGCCTCAGTTACGCATATGTCTCCACGGACACAGGCGACGGCCACGGCTGCGCCATCGCCGGCAACAACATAACCTGTGATAGCTGGTCATGTGAATGGACCGACGAGGATTATGAATGGAACGATGAATGGTGCGGCAGCGAGGGTTATCACACCGGGACGATCCACGTGAAAGACAACGCCGGGCACTGGGGTACGGCAACGGGCAGCTTCACGATCATCTTCGGCTCGCCGCCTCCGCCGCCGCCGCAGATCAGGCCCAGTCTGGGGCTGGGGTCGGTGTCGCCCTACTGGGCATCCATGGCCGACTACATCGCCGGTAAGCTGACCGTCGGCATGACCGTGACCAACTTCGGTGACATCGATGCCTTCGATGTGGCTCTGACCGGAGCCACCAATACCAACGGGGTGACACTGTATTCCGTACCTCCGGTGGCAGTCGGTGATATCGCGGCCGGCGCCGACGCCATGACGGCGCTTGAATACATCGTCCCCGCCGGGGTCAGCGCCTTTACGACCTCGATCACCGCCGCCGCTTCCGACGTCTATGGCGTGGGATATACGTATCCCTGAACGCGTGAGCCGGCCCGGCTTGCATGTTCCAGCGCGGGAACGTGACGTCCGCCCGAACGGATTTTCCGGGTCGGGCGTCAGGCGAATATCAACGAGTGACGAGGAAGAAAGCAATCGCCGGCGGCACGATACCAACGTCACGATGCAAGAGAATGCCAATGAAAAAGGAAGGGGCAGAGGATGGAGAAATCATCAAGAGAGAGATATGGAAAACCACAGCTGAAAAGGATCGAGAACCTGCGGGACATTACCCGTGAATGCCCGGACTGGCAGTGCAGTGTAGAGGTGCCGCCGCCGCCGGCGTAAGGGAAAAGGCATAGGTAGAAAGGAGCAGGCCGGTCTGACGCGTGCTGCAAGCCGCAGTCGGTAAGGCGCCTGCGGCAAAGGACAGACCAGCAAGGCGCACAGCTTCATCGTCAAAGGAGAGGGAGGGAGAAGGATGGTACGAAAACGGATATCAGGGATGATTGCAGGAGCAAAAAAAGGTGGCTTCGGAGGAGCCGGCTGGACCATGCGGATAACCACGGCGCTGCTCATGAGCCTGATGTTGACGGCGCTATTCAGCTCAGGAGCCATGGGTAGCACAGATACAGTAGCCCCGACGGTCACCTGGACCGGCCCCTTACCAAACAGCGTAGTTTATGTATATGGCGACAGTAGCTTGGTCACTGTAACTGCTACCATCGTCGATCCGGCGCCATCCAGCGGGCTTCAGGCTTACGCATCCCTGCAGACGGGAAACGGTAATTCCTATGGCTGTCCCGTTTCCGGCGACACTATCACCTGTACGACCCATGCCGGCTCGTGGGTTGAAGAGGACGATCCGGATGGCCAGGGCAGCCATTGGGGAATGTTCGTGGGGAGAGACAATGCAGGCAACCTCGGCTATTCCCAGTTTGTGACTTTCACTATTGTCTATGGTACCGGCACGCCGGTAAAGCCCAGCCTGAGTCTGGGCTCGGTGGCACCATACTGGGCCAGCATGGCCGACTATACCGCAGGCAGGCTCACCGTCGACATGACCGTATCGAACACCGGCGGAAACACCGCCTACAATGTGTCCCTGACCGGAGCCTCCAGCAACAACGGCGTCACCCTGGATACGACGATACCGGTGGCGCTGGGAGACATCGATCCGGGCGGCAGCGCTACGGCCGGTCTTGCCTACATCGTACCGACGGGCGTCGGCGGTTTCCTGACGAATGTAACCGCCGCCGCCTACGATGAATACGGCGTAGGCTATACCTATCCCTGAGATACGGGGACACCATACTTGATTAATTGGCATCCGGTAAAGGATTCCGCCATCTGAAGACAGGTAAGGTGTCACCTATTCATACAGGAAAAAGCTGAAGGGAATGGCGTCGGGAAAGGACAAGGGATGAAAAAGGACAGGCACGCGAACTTGCATACCACTTTGCTTAATACTATGCATGACATCCGGGTGTGGAAGCGTTACGGCAGGCTGCTTTTGCCCGCGTTCGCTGCTTTGGCGATTGCGCTGATGATGGCGGCGGTTGCCTTGTCGGGCACCGTCCTCACCCGTGCATCCACGTCTTCGGCCGGCGTACAGGGCAACGACATAAGCGAGGATCCCTCCATCTCAGCCGATGGGCACTATGTCGCCTTCACCTCCCGGGCCGATAACCTGGTTCCCGGGGACAGCAACGGCAAGACCGACGTCTTTGTCAAGGATATGATCACGCATCAGATAACGATGGTATCCACGGATTCTTCCGGTACGCAGTACGGAAACGACAAGAGCGAAGATACGGCCATCTCCGCCGATGGACGCTACGTGGCCTTCGAATCATCGGCCAGCAACCTTGTTTACGGAGACACCAACGGGGACGCCGACATCTTCCTCAAGGACACCTGGACGGGACAGACCTCCAGGGTCTCGACCAGCTCCACCGGCGAGCAGGCAAACGGCGACAGCGGCAATTACAGCGTCAACGCCATCGCCATCTCCGGCGACGGCCGTTATGTCGCCTTCTCTTCGAGAGCCTCGAACCTGGTCCCGGATGACACCAACGGCAAGAGCGACATCTTCGTCAAGGACACGGTGACCGGTCATACCTCAAGGGTTTCCACGGATTCCGCGGGAGTCCAGGGGAACCGCGAGAGCTACCATGCCGCCATCACCCCCGACGGGCGCTACGTCGCCTTCTTCTCATATGCCAGCAATCTGGTTCCGGGCGATACCAATTGGGCCTATGATGCTTTCGTCAAGGACACCCAGACCGGGCAGACCACCAGGGTTTCCACGGACTCAAGCGGCGGCCAGGGGAACGATAACAGCGGACTGTACAGCGGCATGAACCCCACAATCTCCGCCGACGGCCGTTATGTGGCCTTCCACTCATACGCCACCAACCTGGTGCCGGGGGACACCAACGCGGCGACGGATGTATTCCTCAAGGACACCCTGACCGGGCAGACGACCATGATATCAACCAGCTCGTCCGGCGATGTAGGCAACCGTTACAGTTGGCAGCCCACCATCACTGCCGACGGGCGGTACGTAATGTTCCGTTCCGACGCCACCAACCTGGTGCCGGGGGACACCAACAACTACTCGGACGTGTTTATAAAGGACACCCTGACAGATGAGACCATCAGGGTCTCGGTGAACGAAGCGGACGTGGAGGGGAACCACTCCAGCGATGAGGCCGCTATCGCCGCCTACGGCCTTGATTATGCGTTCCGCTCCTATGCCTCCAACCTGGTGACCGGCGACACCAACGAAACCGCTGATATTTTCGTGAAGGGGGAGCCATGTACACCTGCCCCTGAAAGGCCGCATCTGTACCTTAGCCATGAATCCTACTGGGCCACCTTCGCCGATTACCTGGTACGTGAACTGTCGGTAGACCTGCATGTCAGCAACGCCAGCGCCTTCACTGCCTACGAGGTTCAGATCACCGGGAGCACTAATACCGGTGGTGTCGTCCTGCTTACGGAGACCCCTGCCATGGTCGGCGATATTGCCGCCGGCGCCGACGGCGTGACAACCGTCAGGTACTTTGTGCCGGATGGAGTCATCAATTTCACCGCCGATGTGACCGGTAGCGCCCTGGACGAGTGCGGTGCCGAATATAGCTATCCACCGGAATAATGCTCTGAATAAACTGTGAAGAGAAGATGGCTGCTGATCAGAACTCCATCAGCATCGCCAACTGCTCCGGCCCAGGCGGTTTGCTCGTAAGCTAGTCCGGCAGCGCTTGGCCTGAGCCTGACTGTCCCGGCAGGTTACCGGCTCTCCAGGTATGTCGACGGGGGTATGTATCATAAGACTCAGACCCCGGACAGCCGCCGGTGGGGGATCTCGTCGGGGTCCAGGTCCAGCTTCGCGACTGCCGGGCGGATCAAGACCCCTTCCGGGGTCTCCTCCTCGATGATCAGTGAGCTGTCATCCAGCCCGGCCCGTTTGAAAAGTCTGCCCAACCGCTACCACATAGGCTCATCCAGTCACCTCACGAAAAAATGTCGTTGAAACCCCTGCTTGAACCGCCGCGCCGCGGGTGATATATTCGCCCCGGATGGGTGCGCTTACGGCCATCACGGCAGCTCCGCGGCGGGAGCCATGAGGAAGCGCCTGACGCTTCCGCTCCCGCTGGTCTTCCTCCCCCTTTTTTCGACCCTTCTTCTCATCATCATCGCCATCGCCCCCGCCAGGGCGCTTGCCGGCAGCGGCGAGGTCAACTTCGTCGAGACCGACGTGGAACTGAACCCGGATGGAAGCGCCGTGGTCATCTATACGGTGCAGTGGCGGGTGACCGCCGGGGAGTTCCACGGCTTCTACTTCAAGGAGGAGGACAACCTGCGCATCCGGCAGTTCTCCTCCGACAGTTTCGCCGGCGACTCGGACGGCAACCGGTACGCCCTGGACATCACCCAGCTGGAGCCGGACCGCTTCGACATCGTGCTGGCCGGCGGCCGCGGCAGCACCGCCCATGACATCACCTATGTCTTCTGGTTTGCCACCGACTTCCGGCAGGCGGGCTATCTGGCGCCCACCACCGCGCCGGACGGCACGCCGCTGGTGGTCTTCAACTGGTCACCGGTACAGTGGGACGAGGCGCCGCACCAGGACCACTACACCCTGCGGGTGCTGACGCCGTACGTGCTGCCTGCGGACGCCGACCCGCGCCAGTTCGCGCTCGACAACGGCCTGATTTTGACGGAGAAGTGGGTCAACGAGGATTACCTCATCGACTACCAGCGCGGCCCGGAGGACCGGTTGCTGGTGCTCTTCCACAAGGACGACCCCGGCAACCTCTACCACATGCGCACCCAGTTCTACATGCCGGCGGAGTGGTTCTCGCTTGGCGGGGCGGGGGCCGCGGGAAGGGGGACCGGCGCGGGGGTCGGCAATGCGGCGGCCCCTGGGGAACTGGGGACGTCCGACCAGTGGGGAACCCGGATCGCCGCCGACGAGCGCCGCGACCGCATCTTCCAGTACGGCATCTTCGGCGCCGGCGGTCTGGCGCTGCTGGGCGGCTTCTTCCTGACCATGATAGGCAAGCAGCGCTCCATGGTGCACGCCCACGAAGGGCTGGACGAGTTCGGCTGGGAGAACCTGGACTGGACGCCGCCAAAACTGCAGCTGGCAAACTTCCGGGTCAAGGGCAAGGTCTGCGACAGCCTGACGCCGGTGGAGGCGGCGTTCTACCTGGAGATCCCCTTCAAGGACATCATCAGCGCACTGATCATCTCCATGGAGAACGAGGGGCTGATCAGGGTGACAAGCCGCCGGCCGCTGAGGATGAAGCTGAGGAAGCAGCCAGAGCCGGGTATGCTGGACGAGTACGAGCAGGAGCTGATGGAAGCCATCGCCGATGACGGCGCCCTCTCCCAGCTCGAGCTGGAGTCGCTGATGAACCGGGCGGTGAAGAACATCCAGCAGAAGGCCTGGGACTCAGACGTGGAGGCCACCCAGAAGCACTACCAGGGCATCATCGACCAGTTCGACAGCTGGAAGCAGGGGGAGGGGGAAGGGGAGGGCCGTCGCCGGCGCTCCCGCTACCGCAACGATCCTTTCGATATGTGGTATTACTGGTATTACTTCGATCACCCGGGATATACACACCAGCAGAGCCTGGACCGCGACCCCTGGGACTACTCCACCGAGGTGCCGGTGGACTTCGACCACGTGGGCACCGGTCCCATCGATACGGCGCTCAACCTGGATATGAACGTCTGCCACGACGCCTGCCACAGCGCCTGCCATTCAGCTTGTCATTCCGCCTGTCACAGCGCCTGCCACAGCGCCTGCCACTCGGCCTGCGTCAGCGGGGGGAGCCACTGAGCATGAATGCTGCCGTTGACAGGCCGATGAACAAAAGGTATCTGCAGGACTCTGTCATCCCGGGCGATGCGCAGGCGCCGCTTTTCGGCGATGAAAACGGCGGCGGAGCATACGGCGTCGTGCTCCCTACGGCTTGTATCGGAGGAAGGCCGGGGAAGGGGGCCGCACCGGCATGACAGGATTATTCAACAGGAAGAAGAAGGCGCCGGCGACCGATCTTGACTGGGTGGACGGGTTCATCGAAAGCGTGCGTCCTTACGTGCGCGTCCGCCCCGAGGACAACCTGCTGATCCGCATGCCCAACGTGGCCCACAGGCTCAACGACCAGGGTGTGCGGGTGCTGGGCTTCCTGCTGGAGGGAGGCACCAGCGACGCCCTGCTGGCCCAGCTCAAAGGGCCGGAGCAGGTGCGCGACGTGGCGCTCTTCCTCGGCGAGGTGCGCCGCTGCCTGGAGGGGAAGCTGAGGGAGGACAAACACAGCTGCGCCGTGGAGGTGGAGCCGCTGGAGCTGAACTTCTCCGAGCTGCCGGTTCTCTCGGAGGTGGCGCTCACCTCCCGCTGCAACCTGCGCTGCGTCTTCTGCTACGCCGGCTGCGGCTGCAGTACGCGGGCGGGGGGAGGCGAGTCTGGGCCTGCCGGCGCTCACAGCCGCCAGGCCGTCGCTGATGGCGGCCGTGGTGTCAGCCTCAGCAGCCGTGCCGACGCTCATCGCAGCCGCACCGCTGCCCCGGACATGTCCACCGCCGAGGTCAAGGAGGTGCTGCGCCGCATCCGCCTCGACGCCAAGGTGCCGTCCGTCAGCTTCACCGGCGGTGAACCTACCCTGCGCGACGACCTCTGCGAGCTGGTGGCCTTCGCCCGGGAACTGGATTTCCGCATCAATCTCATCACCAACGGCACCCGCATGAGCCGCCGCCTGGCCCGGCGGCTGGCGCGGGCCGGTCTTCACAGCGCCCAGGTGAGCCTGGAGGGGACCACCGCCGCCGCCCACGAGGTCATCACCGGCGTACGCGGCTCCTTCCGCCGTAGCGTCGAGGCTGTGGCCCATCTGGAGCGCGCCGGCATCGGCGTCCACACCAACACCACGCTCAACCTGCGCAACCTGGGAGAGGCGCCGCTCCTACCCCGCTTCGTCCGCCGCAAGCTGGGGCGTGAGCGCCTGAGCATGAACCTGGTCATCCCCTCCGGGACCGCCGCCGCCGCCGAAGGCCTGCTGCTGCGATACAGCGAGGTGGGCCCGGTGGTGGAGGAGGTGATGGCGGCAAGCGAAGCCGCCGGCGTCGAGTTCATGTGGTACTCGCCCACGCCGCTCTGCATCTTCAACCCCATCATCCACGGCCTGGGCAACAAGGGCTGCAGCGCCTGCGACGGGCTGCTGTCGGTGGACGCCCGCGGCGACGTGCTGCCCTGCTCCTCCTTCCCCGAGCCGGTGGGCAACCTGCTGGAGCAGGACTTCGCCCGCATCTGGCACTCCAGCCGCGCCGCGGACCTGAGGCAGAAGTCCCTGGCCTACGGCAGCTGCCGCGACTGCGACAGCTTCGCCGCCTGCCACGGCGCCTGCCCCCTCTACTGGCGGCACTTCGGCTTCGGCGAGCTGGAGGGGCGCTTCGTCAGCAGCATCGACTCGCTGAGGAGGCTGGCGGTCTGATGGCGGCGGGCGGAAGCATATTGAAGCTGGGGGAACAGGAGCGCGGCATCGTCATCTTCCACCTCTGGCAGGGGCTGGCATACGGCGCCCGCATGGCGCTCAGCTTCGGACTGATACTGGCGGGACTGGTGGTGCAGCTGTTGACGGCCATCGCCGAAGGTTATGAGCTGCTGACGGCCCTGGGCGGGGCCGTGCTCATCCTCGCCGGCAACCTCTTCCTGCTGGTCAAGGGCTACGACAACCGCGTGGAGCAAAGATACCTTGACCCCACGGTACAGTGGGAGCAGGTGGGCATGGAGAAGCTGCGGGAGCTGGTGTCCCTGGACAAACAGCTCCAGACATGGGACAGGAGCCTGATGGACATCACCAACAGGACGGGCCTGCTGGCCTTCCTGATCGTCGCGGGCGGGCTGGGCGCGGCGATGCTGCTGGCGCCGGACATCCTCAAGCTGCTGGCGCTGGACGCCGCACTGCTGCTGTTACCCCACTGGCTCACCGGCACCCGCCGCCTGCTGAGGATGCCCAAGCTGATGGTGAAGGCCGAGGCCATCCTGGCGGTGCTGGAGACCGCCGCGCCGGAGCTGGAAGGCTGGGACCTGGACGTGCTGATGGAGTTGAAGGGGAAGGGCGGCGGCAAGGGGACGCAGCTGCCCCAGGACATCAAGTTCCGGCTGATGCTCAAACCTGGGATAACGGGTGAAGGCGGAGCAGATCAAGGAAGAGCAGATCAAGGCAGGGGCGACGCCGCGGATGACCGGGCCGCGCAAGAACAGGCCCCAGATGACCAGGCCCACCAGGCCCCAGATGACCAGGCCCCAGACGACC
>CAZCCR010000002.1:0-6217 GCA_964497425.1 uncultured Gaiellales bacterium | reverse complement strand
CAGGCCCCAGATGACCAGGCCCACCAGGCCCCAGATGACCAGGCCCCAGACGACCAGGGCTCAGCGGCTGCCACACCCGGTCCAGGCGACTTCCTGGGTTTCTACGGCCAGTGCTCTACCAACGATGTCCAGGGTGTGTCCTATCCTTATTTCTATACGGTGCTGGTGGCGAAAAAGGGGTATGGTCTGAAGGAACTGTTCGACAGCTACAAGAAGCCCCGCGGCATCTATGCCGACTACGACGAACAGGACGAGGTGGAGACCTTCGTCATCCGCCAGTCCACCCGCAAGAAGCAGGGGTATCACACCAACCCGGTGGAAGCCATGACCGTCTTCCAGGAGGGCCTGGGCCAGGCCAGGCTGGCTGTGGCCGCGACGACACCGGCAGCCTGACAGTCTTGTAAGCCTGGCGCCTGTGCTCTGCGCCCCGCAGCCTGGCCCCGGCAGACCGGCTTCCGGAATCTGGCCCCCTGGCTCCTGTCCAGGTTCTAGATTTCTTTCATCAGCATCGCCACCTGCTCCGGCGCCGGCAGTTCTCCCTGCAGTTCGTCGGGCAGCGTCCGCACCATCTGATAGGAGGAAACGCCGATGGGTTTACGCGACTCGCGCAGGGCGTATTCGACGATGGTCCGGTCCTTGTCCTTGCAGAGGATTATTCCGATGGCCGGGTTTTCGTCCTCCATGTGCACGCGATCGTCCAAGAGCGCCAGATAGAACTGCATCTTGCCCACATATTCCGGCACGAACTCGCCGACTTTGAGCTCCACCGCCACCAGGCACTTGAGGCGGCGGTGATAGAGCAGCAGGTCGACGAAGAACTCCCTGCCGCTGACCTCGAGCCGGAACTGGCTGGAGATGAAGGCGAAGACGCCGCCCATCTCGCGGAGGAACGGCTCGATCCGGGAGATCACCTCACTCTCCAGCCGCCGCTCGGAGAACTGGTCGCCCAGGTCGAGGAAATCGAAGCTGTAATCGTCTTTCAGGGCAAGGCGTGCCTTATAACGAGCTTCCTCGGGTAGTGTCGTATCGTAATTGGACTGACCGAGCAGGGTTCTCTCATAGGCCTGGTTTTCGATGTTGTGGATGAGAGCATTCTTGCTCCAGCCCTGTTCACGGGTCATGCGCAGGTAGAATTCGCGCTTTAGGTCATCCTTGCACTTCTCCATAATGAGGATGTTATGTGTCCAGCTGATTTCTGCAACCAATGGTTGCAGTTTTTCATTACCGGAATAGGTGGAGTAGAATTTCCGCATATAGCGAATATTTCGCTCGGAAAACCCCCTCACTCCCGGAAACTCCGCCTGCAGGTCCGCCGCCAGGCGCTCGACCACCGACTTGCCCCAGCCCTGCAGCTTCTGCCTTTCGACGATCATGCGCCCGATATCCCAGTAGAGCGCGATCAGCTCCCGGTTGACCGCCCGCAGGGCCTTGTATTGGGCAGAGCGGATGCGCTGTTTGATCTCTCCCAAAAGGTTGCCGTAGCCGTTCAGTGAGTCTTTGTTCATCTCTCCTCCCTGGTCAGGGCGGAAGCGAAAGGGGGAGGGGAGTGGGTGGGTTGCCCGGAAGCATATCACAGGGTGCGGACGGGAAAGGCGCGGCGGCTGCAGCAGGTGGCTGGAAGTCTGTAAAAAAACGGTATGGATCTGGTATGGATTCGGTAAATTTTCGCTGTTGCCACTTGATATTCATTCACATCTGTCGATAAGCTCGGAATATGGATGGATATCCGGGAATCGTTGATTCGGCGGGAATCAGGCGACGTCGGCGGCGCGGCATGGGACGATGCCGGTCCAGGAAGGCCGATGGCGCCATGGCCGGTCCGCTCAGGGCAGTGGCGGCAGTGTCAGTGCTGGCAGCGATGGCCTCCGTCATCATTCTGACGGGATGCACCGCAGGGAACGGTAGCGGCAACGATACCACCGCCCCGGAAGCCACGACAGCGGTGCACGCAGAGACCAAGAACGGATACCCGCGCGCCACGGCGCCGACCGATTCTCCCTTCGGCTTCCACCCGGCCAGCGTCAAGAGCGGCGACCGCGATACCGGAGGCCCTGAACCCGGCGGCCGGGGAGCGAATGGACATGGCGCCGGAAGCTCCGGGCCCGGCGGCCGGGGAGCGAATGGCCATAGTGTCGGAGGCTCCGGGCCCGGCGGCCGGGGAGCGGGCGCCACGGCGGACCGCTACGGCGATGCGGAGAACATCGGTGTCGGCTGGACCCGCGAGGGGCTCTATGCCTTCTGGTTCATGGTCGAGCCGGACCCGGGCAGCGGCGAGTACGATTTCTCCCGCTACGACGAGCAGTGGGGGAGCGTGCCGGAGGATATCCAGATCCTTGCCAACATCGCTCCCCAGGGCCGCCGCGACCAGGGGCGCTGCCGGGAGGGTTCCTACCTGCCGGCGGACGAGGAGGGATACACAGCCTTCGTCACGGCGACGGTGGAGCGCTATGACGGCGACGGCATCGATGACATGCCCGGCCTGGTCAATCCAATAAAGTTCTGGCAGGTGGGCAACGAGCCCAGCCAGAGCCGCCGGGAGGGCTTCGCCGGGCTACAGCGCATCACCTACGGCGCCATCAAGCAGGCCTGTCCCGACTGCCGGGTGCTGATGGGCGGCGTGCCCGGCGGCCCGCGGGGCTACATAGAAAACTTCGAGGAGAATTACGCGCCCATTCTCGAGGAACTGGGCGGCAGGTACGTTGACATCTTTGATTTCCACTGGTACGGGACCGCCGGCGGCGACTATCGCCTGCGCGAGCGCGACTCCGGCGAAGATGTCTACGACTACCTGCGCCGACGCCTGGCGGAGATGGGATTCTCCGCCGATATGCCCGTCTGGATAACCGAGATGGGCTCCTATTCGGGCCGGCCGTCGGCAATGGCGGGCGGCGCCGATACCTTTCCATACCAGAGCGAGGCCCAGCAGGCGGCGGACCACTTCCGGCGTTTCATCTACCCCCTTTCCCGCGGCGTGGAGAAGGTCTTCCTCGCCTTCGGCCTGATTGAGGGCTTCAAGGGCGGTAACGGCTATTTCGACAACACCGGCATCATCTACGACGGCAGGTATGACTACGACCTGGGCCGCGGCGTGCGCAAGCTGAGTTACTATACATACAAGAAGATGAGTGAACTGCTGGACGGCGCCGACTGGAGCACGCTTGAGATGCTGCGCGAGGGGACGAGCCCGGACGGCGGCGGCGACCACCTCTACCTGTTCCGGCTGCTCAGGGACGGCGAGCCGGTCTATATCGCCTGGTGGGACTGGTTCGACGAGCCGCGGTATGAGCCCGGCGACACCAGGGCTCTCACCATCGAGGGACTGGACCGGCGGCAGGCGGAGGTGACCGCGGTGGTGCCCTCCGCCGGGCACGGACGCGATGTCGGCGATTACGAAAGCGCCTTCGACCGGGAAACCGTGCCGGTCCGGGACGGCACCCTCACCATCGAGCTGGGCGAGAGCCCAGTGATCGTCACCGGAAACAAGTGATACAGAATTGATTTACTTTTGTTAATGGCAGTGGTAGAATTAGCGCCCCGGTAAGAGCAAGGTCCGGTTCGTATGTAGCCGGGGTGGGGGGCTTTGATCGAATCTGTATCGTACCTGTAATCGGTTCATGATGTTTCCTGAAAAAAGGAGATGGTCATGAGGGGACGGGTTCTTTCAAAAGTTTCCATATCGGCATGGCTGGGAGCGATCCTTTTCCTTCTGGTGGCAGCCATTGGACTTGGGGCGGGGACGGTGGTGAGGGTCTCCACCGACACTTCGGGGAACGAAGGCAACGGCCACAGCTCCATTACAATTCCTGCTTTGACCGCCGACGGCTCAATGGTGGTCTTTGGTTCCTATGCATCCAACCTGGCTCCGGGCGACTTCAACTCTTCACAGGATGTATTCGTGAAATTCATCAACAGCGGCTTTACCGCCATGGCATCCACCGACGCGTCTGGAAACGAAGGGAACGATCACAGCTACTATCAGACCATCTCCGCCGACGGCCGCTTCGTAGCCTTTTCGTCGATGGCGAACAATCTCATCCTGCCGGATACAAACGCCGCCGCCGACGTATTCCTCAAGGATTTGCATACCGGCTCGATTGAGCGCGTCTCCACCGATTCCTCCGGCGGCGAAGCGGATGCGGGGAGCTATAACCCCGATATATCCTCCAACGGCCGTTACGTAGCTTTCATATCGTATGCAGGCAATCTTGTTCCGGGAGACACCAACGGTGTCGTCGACGTCTTCGTCAAGGACACGCTCACCGGTTCCATCACCCGCGCATCCACTGACGCTGCCGGCAACGAGGTAGCGATGGGCGGCGTCGATCCTTCCATATCGGCGGGCGGCCGCTACGTGGCTTTTGAATCGTACGACGCAAACCTGGTCACAGGTGACAACAACTTGTCATCGGATATCTTCGTCAAGGATACTTTCACCGGTGCGATTACGCGCGTCTCCACCGATTCCGCCGGCAGCGAGGCCGATGCCAACAGCACTGCACCGTCCATATCCGCCGACGGCCGCTATGTAGCCTTTACGTCCTGGGCCTCCAATCTGGTTTCCGGCGACACCAACGGTCTCTCCGACATCTTCATCAAGGATACCCTCACCGGCGCCGTCACCCGTGTCTCAACCGACTCCTCCGGCGGCGAGGCCAACGGTATGAGTGACATGGCATCCATTTCGGCAGACGGCCGCTACATCGTCTTCGAGTCGCTGGCCTCCGACCTGGTGCCGGGTGATCTGAGCGGCTACAGGGATGTTTTCGCAAAGGATACCCTCACCGGCACCGTCACCCGCTTGTCGACGGATTATAACGGCAACGACGCCGATAACCAGAGTTATTCCCCCGCCATATCCGCCGACGGCCGCTGGGCGGCATTCGGATCCGATGCCAGTGACCTGGTAACGAATGACACCAACGGCTTCGCTGATACCTTTGTGGCGCCCACCGGAGCAGTCTGCTCACCAGGGAAACCCGTGTTGCAACTCGGCCTTGACAATGTCTATTGGGGCAGCTACCAGGATTACCTCGACGGTATTCTCAGCATCGATTATACGGTGACGAACACCGGCGCCGATCCCGGCTTCACTGTACAGGTGGTAGATTCGACAGCTACCAACGGCGTAACCTGCATCACACCGTTTCCAGTCCCGTTGGGCAATATCGTCGCCGGTGATTCAGCAGCGTTTACTATGGTGTATGACATTCCGACGGGTGTGAACAGCTTCGCCGTAGTGGTACACGCAACGGTCGAGGACGGTTGCGGGACCGGGTATATATATCCCTGACGCGCGGGCAGCCTTTCCTCCTTGATCTGGACCGGGTTTCATGGACATTTTCCCAAGACCCTTTGCGGCCAGTTACTGCTCCTCAAAGTCCTTGGGACAGACGTAATCCTTTGACGGGTACAACCGGCTCGAATTACAGAACATCTCGATGTGATCGACGATGTCGTTTGTGGCCTCCTCTCTGGTTTGGTAAAGGCGCAGGCTGACACTGTCAGTTTTAGTCTGACGATGAAACTCTCGTCGACACAATTATCGCACGGGTCGTCTTTGGGATTCATGCTGACCGTGATGCGGCTGTCAGCGAGCATCTTCTGGAAATCAAAGCCGGCATATTGCGGACTTTAGTCCGAATGGAACGCAAGACCTGACTCCGAACGGCGGCCCCACAGCACCATCTCGAATGCATCCCGGTCGAGTTCACTGTTCATACGATTTGCAATCGCCCAGCCAATGAGCCGGCGCGAGAAGGGATCGATGATCACGGCCAGATAAAATCAGCCCCCGGCAGTTCGGATATAGGTGATGTTGAAGGAATGAAGCGTTTTGAAGAACATTTATCATGAGTCAATTTGTGGGTTGACATTATTTTTTTTCAATCATAGTATATTAAGCGTTAAAAAGGGTGTGGGTATCGGGGGAAACAGGGTGTGGGTATCGGGGAAATAACATAAACCGTTTTTTTCGGTGCAGGAATGGTTCCTGCACTGTTTTTTTTGCAGTAAAAAACGGCTTAAACAGGCCCATCTCCTTATCGAAACCTTATCCCTGTCACCATCAGTTACCGCAGTCGCATCCGGTCCGGGAGGGAGGAAGTCCGGACGCAGGGGACAGGCGTGCCAATGCACGCGTAAGCCTTGGAATGAAAGGAGAAGGGGATATGACCCCCAAATCTTGGACACTCGCTATTTGTGAGATTTGACCTCCGGG
>CAZCCR010000001.1:182425-204619 GCA_964497425.1 uncultured Gaiellales bacterium | reverse complement strand
TTGCATGTGTTAAGCACGCCGCCAGCGTTCGTCCTGAGCCAGGATCAAACTCTCCGTGAAAGAGTTGCTTCACACGGAAGATCCGTAACATGACCTCGCTTCCTGTGGAAACAGTCCATGTCCTGTGGATTCTGTCCGTGGGAATATCGTTCGTTTTGAGCTTGATCTTCGCGACGGCCTCCTGACGGAAACCGCCGAAAGAAATTGACTGGCTGTACAGGCTTGCCGGAAACCCGCGGCTTTAACCGCGTGATACCGGCTCGCTGTCTCATGCTGTTTAGTTTTCAAAGACCGGCCGCGCCCCCGAAGGTGTGCGCGATGGGTAGCCTAGAGCATTGATTATGCCCAGTCAACCCGGGCTCCAAACCCGTCTGACCCCTTGCCGTTCCTGTCGGCTGACACCCTTTCCGGGGTCCGTTGCCGCGACAACAAAAAGCCACCGGAAAACACACGGTGGCACGCTGGAGCACTCCTTTTCGAGTTACAACTCTAGCGTGTCCTCCCTTTATGAGAAGAAGTCGAGATCAGAAACAAGCAACTTCCTTCTTCCGTTTCCGGACTGATAGTATAGCTACCCGCCATACCATAGTCAAGGTAACGGTCCATTATTAGTCATACCCTTTTTTTACCCTTATTATGCAGGTTTTCGCGGGATCTATGACTGCGCCCATGATCGACATTTGTTTGTCGTTTCCCCCGCCGGGGGGGCTCAGCCTCTTCCGCTCAGGCGATCTCCGGGACGACGGCGGCGTTCGACGGCGCCATCAGCCTCTGTGCCATGCTCAGCCTCGTCCGCGCAAGCGACAGAAATCGTTGTCACAAGCGCGATCGGAAGAACCGGTCAGCCACCGTATCCAGCGATGATATGTCAGCTTCCAGGAAAGTCCTGGGCTGATTCAGCCTCCAGCAGGGCCGCCCTGATCATCTCCTCGCTGGGCATCGACGATGCCCCGTATCGCCTTCAGGTCAGCGCAGACTGCTCCACATCACGCATCGCCGGTTCCACATCCAGGCCGTTGACCCGCACGGTGGGACTTCCCGGGAAGCGGTGATCGTTTGCTTCCTGCACCGTGTTGATCTTCGTCTCGGTGAGGGTTATCCCGATGCCGAGGTCGGCAGAGACCGCCTTGACCAGGTCCTTCGTCGGCGGCGTTCCGCTGCATCCCTCGAGCGATAATATCTCGATCTTGACCTCTTTATCAGACATATCTGAGCCACCTTTCCTGCTCTCATCACCGCTTCCAGTGTATGAGCATGAGGCCTGTAGCAGGACAATCATCAGCAGAACCGGCAGAATCGCGTATTTGGAACGCCTGAATATCATGTCGGATCAGAATCCCTCTCATCGTACATGCCTGCCTCAGTCTCATCCAGCAACTCCCGGGCCCGCTCCAGCTCCTCTTCCCTTACCATCAGCCTGACCCCTTCCACCATCTGGAACTGGGGCAGCATGCCGCCGGCGTCATCCTTCAGCACAATGGCCGGTATACCCTCGGACTCAAGCCGTAAGCGGCCGAATTCGGCGTCGATGTCGTTCATGTATTTTCTTGCCAGCTTGAGGCCGCCACTCATGTCCGGTTCCCGATCCATGATCGATGCCCGCGTTTCATGTCTACCCTGAAGCAGCTTCGGATAATCTTTGAAACGGGTTGGGCGGAGCCGGATACCGGCGAGTACGTCATGCGAAAAAGTTCAGCCGCCCCTGATCAGTCCCTGGTATTTGCTGGACTTGCCGGCCTTGATGGTGGAACCCTCCAGGCCGTCGAAAGGAATCATCTCGGTCGTCACCTGTTCGCCGGCGATGGTGACGCCCCCCTGCTGGATGCGCCGCCGCGCCTCGCTGCGGGAGAGGTCGAACCAGCGCTGCAAAAGCTTGGGCAGGTAGACCTGGCCGTCCTCGTTGTCGCCGGCTTCCAGCATGCAGGTCACGGCGGCCTGGCCGGCCGTCAGTTTCTTGTCCCGGAAGACCTCGTTGAAGTGCTGCTCCGCCGACTCGGCTGCATCCTCATCGTAAAAGCGAGCCGTGAGTTCGTGCGCCAGCGCCGCCTTGGCGTCGCGGGGATGCAGCGAGCCGTTACCAAGGCTGTCCTTCATGGCGTCTATCTCACCGGTCGTCCGCGAGGTCAGCAGCTGATAATAGAGCAGCATAGCGTCGTCGGGGATACTCATCACCTTGCCGAAGATCTCCTGAGGCGGCTCGGTGACGCCGATGTAGTTACCTACTGACTTGCTCATGCGCTCGACACCGTCGGTGCCGGGCAGTATCTCGTTGGTGAGCACCACCTGGGCCGGTTTGCCGTAGTATTCCTGGACGATGCGGCCCATCAGCATGTTGAACTTCTGGTCGGTGCCGCCCAGTTCGATGTCGGCGTCGATGGCGACGGAGTCGTAGCCCTGCAGCAGCGGATAGAGGAATTCGAGCATTGATATTGGCTGGTTGTTGTTAAAGCGTTTCTCGAAATCGTCGCGCTCCAGGATGCGCGCCACGGTGGTGGCCGACATCAGCTTGAAAATGTCGGGAAGATTCAGAGGCTCCAGCCACTCACTGTTGCGCCGGACCTCCAGCTTCTCCGAGTCCTGGTCCAGCACCTTCCAGGCCTGCTCCTGGTAGGTGCGCGCGTTCTCCTCGATAGCCTCGGCTGAGAGCTGCGGCCTCGTCTTCGACACGCCGCTGGGGTCGCCGATGCGAGCGGTATAGTCGCCGATTATCAGCACAGCCCGGTGGCCGGCGTCCTGGAACTGCCTGAGCTTGGTAAGCACCACCGTGTGGCCCAGGTGGATGTCCGGCGCCGTGGGGTCCACCCCCAGCTTCACCCTCAGCTGCCGTCCGGAAGCGGCAGCCTCTGCGAGCTTCTTCTCCAGCCCGCCTTCCGGCAGCACCTCCACGCAGCCCCTGGTGAGAACGGAGATTAATTCAGGATCGACAGTCATCGCGAAGCCAATGATAGCAGAAAGACGCCAGTAATAGCGTTCAACCTGCGTCTCCATGGGAATCGGAGATATGATGCTATACTTTTTTGTGGCATGCC
The DNA here is from genome assembly GCA_964497425.1 of uncultured Gaiellales bacterium. Classification (GTDB taxonomy): domain Bacteria; phylum Actinomycetota; class Thermoleophilia; order BMS3ABIN01; family BMS3ABIN01; genus BMS3ABIN01. The sequence continues at coordinate 201,590 of CAZCCR010000001.1, read as the reverse complement.
GCAGCATCAGCCCTGCCTCTGGTAGAAACGGAACCGGACATACCGGAATCAATCGTCAATGAGCCAGATACGCCGTCAGAGAAGAACCCGCCGCAAGGGCTTTCCCCGCGCCGCCGGCCTGCTGGCGTTCGTAGTGCTCTTCGCCGTCTCCGCCTGGCCGGCCCTCTCCCGCGCCTGGGACAGTATCAGCAGGGATCTGCCTTCCCTGGACCGTGAGGAGGAGTACCAGGCGTCGGACAACACCCTCATCTTCGACAGCAGCCCCGAACCGCAGCTGATCGCCGTGCTCAACGCCGGCGAGAGCCGCATCATCATCACGCCGGAACAGATACCGGACCGGATGAAGCAGGCGCTGGTGGTAATCGAGGACGACCGTTTCTACAAGCACTCCGGGGTGGATCCTGTGGGCATGCTCCGCGCCGTCGTCGCAAACTTCACCGCCGGGGAACTGGTCGAGGGCGGCAGCACCATAACCCAGCAGTACATCAAGAACACCTACGTCAGCACCGAACCCACCCTCCAGCGCAAGCTGAAGGAAGCTGTCTATGCCTACCAGCTGGAGCAGAAGTGGTCCAAGGACCGCATCCTCAGCGAGTACCTGAACACCATCTATTTCGGCAACGGCGCCTACGGCCTGCAGGTGGCCGCCAAGACTTACTTCAACAAGCCGGCCTGGGAGCTGACGCTGCCGGAGTGCGCCCTGCTGGCGGCACTGCCCAAATCGCCCACCAACTACTCCCCGATAGAACATCCCGACAGCGCCCGCAGCAGGCGCGACCTCATCCTGAAGAAGATGCTCAGGGAAGGGATGATCAGCCAGGAGGAACATGACGCCGCCGTCGACGCCCCCCTGCCGGACCGGCTCTATTCCGTAGGCCCGGAAAACGCCATCGCGCCCTATTTCATCGAATACATCAAGGAGCAGCTGATCGCCCGCTATGGCACCAAAGCCACTTTCGAGGGCGGGTTGAGGGTCTATACCACCCTGGACCTGCAGAAGCAGGCGGCCGCCGAGGCGGCCGTTGCCGGCGTGGTCAATCAGCCGGGGGACCCCAGTGTGGCCCTGGTGTCCCTGGAGCCCGGCACCAGCTATATCCGGGCCATGGTCGGCGGCAGGGATTTCTCCAGCCAGAAGTTCAACGTCGCCACCCAGGGCCACCGCCAGCCCGGTTCGGCCTTCAAGCCTTTCGTTCTGGCCACGGCGATGAACAAGGGTATATCGCCGGACACCCCCTTCGTTTCCGAGCCCAAGCACTTCAACCTGGGCGGCGGCGGCGCCGTCTGGGATGTGGTCAACTATGACTACCTCTACCTGGGCAGGATCGACCTGAAGAAGGCTACGGTGTATTCGGATAACGCCGTCTACTCAGAGCTGATGATGCGTGTCGGCCCCGACGGCGTCGCCGAGACGGCCCACAAGGCGGGCATCAAGACGGACTTCAGCGCCACGCCCGCCATCGCCCTCGGCGGCCTGGACCACGGCGTCACCCCGCTGGAGCTGGCCTCCGCCTACGGCACCTTCGCCACCGGCGGCAAACGCGTGGACGGCAGCCTCGACTTCGAGGGAGACGGCCCCGACCCCATATCCATCGTGGGGGTGACAGACTCACAGGGCAACGTGCTGGACCAGAACCAGCCGGTGCAGACACAGGTGATCGACCCGGTGATCGCCTATCACGTCAACCGGGTGCTGAAGGAGGTAGCCATGAACGGCACCGGCCGCTGGAGCGACCTCGGCCGCCCCTGCGCCGGCAAGAGCGGCACCACCGAAGACCACGTGGACGCCTGGTTCTCCGGTTACACCCCCGACCTGGTGACCACGGTCTGGATAGGCTACCCGGAGAAAAGGGTGCCGATGGAGGATGTCAGGGGGGTGCGGGTGACCGGCGGCGGCTGGCCGGCCCACATCTGGCACGATTACATGCAGGCGGCCCTCGCCGGCGTGGAGGGCCGCGATTTCGATAAACCGCCCAACTCGGACCTGGTGCCGGTGACGGTGTGCGCCGTCTCCGGCCAGAGAGCGAACCTGTGGTGCCCCGACAAGGAGACCAGGACCTTCTTCCCCAACCACCTGCCCCAGGGTTATTGCGAGATCCACCAGCCTAAAGAGGTGGTGATGCCCGAACTGAAGAACATGAAGTTCGCCGACGCCTGGAAGATACTGGAGGGCCTGGGGTTCGAGGTGGACCTGGCCTTCAGAAACGATCCCTCCAAACCACCGGACCTGATAGTCGACCAGGCGCCGAAGGCGGGCGAGAAGATAAAACAGGGGGAGGACCGCATCACCATCACCGTGGCCGGACCACCCGGTTCACTGGAACCGCCGCCGATGGAGGGCACGGCTGGGCCCTGAGGGAAGGCAGGACGAGACCGGGGACGCGACTGTTGCCGCGCCCAGGCCTCACTTCTTCTTTTTCTTCTTCACGCGGCTGACGCGGATCAGCCCCGAACAGGGCAGGATCTCTATCCCCTTCTTCTCCAGCTCGTCGAGGAAGAGGTTCATGCCGATGGAGTCGCTGGCGTCATGGCCGGCGATGACGACGTTGATGTTGTGCTCTTCCGCCTTCTTGCGGTTCTTCTCACTGATATGCATGCCCACCAGGGTGCCGACCCCGGCGTCGGCCAGCTTCTCGATGGATTCGGCGGGACCGCCGGTGCCGCCGGTCATGTCCACCAGGATGCGGCCGGCGCGCCTGCCGCCCTTGCCCACTACAATGGTGGGGCCGGCGTTCTGCCGCGCCGCTTCGGCGTATTCGGGATATTTCTTCAGCTCGTCACAGACCTCGTCGAGAGTGATGTTCTCCTTCTTGCGGTTGAAATGCTTCTGCAGCCTCGAGGTGACCAGGTTGTCGCAGGGCGTATGCACACACATGAATGGCAGGTCCAGCAGCTCTGCCGCCATCACCGGCCGCTGGTGGTTGAGGGGCAGGACCGAGCGCATCACCTCGCCCTGGCGCCCTTCCAGCACCGCCTCGCCGATATTGATGGGAACACCCGCCTGGTGCCAGATATCCGCCTGCACCGGCATCACGTCCGCCAGCGCCGCCAGGCTCTTGCCCTCCGGGTGATGAGCCATGACCAGGTCGATGGAGCGCCCCTTCTCCCGCAGCCGGTCCGCCAGCAGCAGCTCCTGCGTCTCCATGTCCACGCCGGCCAGGATGGAACCCACCTCGGTGCCGGGATCGCCGTTGAGCATGCGCGTATCGGCGAAGGGGTTGGTCAACCGCTCCTGATCGAATTCCGCCTTCTTCTCTTCGTCCAGCTTGTCATAGGCCTCCGACTGTTTCTTCAGCAGCCTGTCTATCTCCCGCTTGCCCCTGGGGTCAGCCTTGATACCCGTATTGACAGCCAGCGCGTATATCTCCTCCAGTTTCAACTTCCCTCTCCTTTCGCGGTCACCCTCCTTGACAGGAACCTGCTCTCAGCGACGCAGTAACGCCATTTGCGCCGGGTGCCCACTCGGATACCGATCCTCGGTGTCGCCACGATCCTTGTCCTGTGCCATTCGGCCCGGCGCGGGTAAACCTTGAGCTTTCCCCGAAACACGGGGCTGCCGTTCTGCCGTCTGTCCAGGGCCAGGGCCTGGGCTATCTTTCCCGGTCCGTTGGTCAACTGGACGATATCGCTCACCGGCTGCCGGCGCCGCCGCATCCGCTCGATGCCGTCGGTGGGCTCCAGTGCCCTGATCAGGACCGCCGCGGGCTCGCCCTCCTGCTCACAGACGATGTTGAGCAGATGGTGCATTCCGTATGTGAAGTATATATACGCCATGCCGGGAGGGCCAAACATCACCCGGTTGCGCTCGGTCATGCCGCGGTAGGCGTGGCAGGCCGGGTCGTTGCGGTTATACGCCTCGGTCTCCACGATGATGCCTCCCACCCCGTCGTGCAGCAGCCGGCAGCCGATCAGGTCCCGGGCCACCCTGTGCACCCGCCGGTTGAAGAAGTCCTGGTCCAGGGGGCCGTTGGCTTCGACGCTTGCCATCGGTTCATCAGCGGCGAGTCTCATTCGCCGCCGGCCGCCGCCTCCGCCGCCGCCTGCCTCATGCCTTCCAGGCGGCCGGCGGCGCTTTCCAGCTGTGCGCGCACCTCTTCCGGGGCCGTACCCCCGTAGGAAGCCTTCCGGGCCAGCGCCGCATCCAGGTCCACTACCCCGGCGAAGCCCTCGTCGAACAGCTCCGACCGCTCTTTCAACTCTTCGAGGGACAGTTCCTCCAGCTTCATGTCCCTGTCGATGCAATAGCGCACCAGTTCGCCGGTGATGCGGTGGGCGTCACGGAATGCAGCGCCTTTCTCCACCAGGTAATCGGCGATGTCCGTCGCCAGGGAGAAGCTTTCCGCCGCCGCCCGGCGCATGCGTTCGTGATCGAATCGGACTGTGGCCAGCATCTCCGCCATCACCGGGATGATGAGAGCCATGCTCTCCGCTGTCTCGAACACATATAGCTTGTCTTCCTGCATGTCCTTGTTATATGCAAGTGGCAGGCCGCCCATCAGGCCCAGAAGACCATGAAGGTTTGCGGCAAGACGCGCCGCCCTGGCCCGAATCAGCTCGCAGGCATCGGCGTTCTTCTTCTGTGGCATGATGCTTGAGCCGGAAGTGAAAGCGTCGGCCAGCTCGGCGAAACCGAACTCGGCGCTGGTCCAGAGGATCAGCTCCGCCGCCAGCCGCGAAAGGTGCATGCCGGCGGTGGACGCCGCCGCCAGGTAGTCGATGGCGAAGTCCCGGTTGGAGACATCGTCCATGGAGTTGGCGCCGGGACGCTCGAATCCCAGCTCCTCCGCCGTCCGCTCGCGGTCCGTCTGGTAGTTCACCCCGGCCAGGGCGCCGGCACCCAGGGGCATCACCCGCGTCGCTTCCAGCACGCGCTGGAAGCGGTAGAAATCACGGGAGAACATCTCGAAATACGCCAGCAGATGGTGGGACAGCAACACCGGCTGGGCCCGCTGCAGGTGCGTATAACCCGGCATCACCGCCTCCGCGCCGGCGCGGGCCTGTGCCAGCAACTGCTCCAGCAGCTGCGCCAGCCCCTCCAGTTGCAGAGCGGCCTGATCCCGCACGTAGAGGCAGAGGTCCGTGGCCACCTGGTCGTTGCGGCTGCGGGCGGTGTGCAGTTTCCTGGCCACATCTCCCACCAGCTCCATCAGCCGCTTCTCCACGGCGGTATGGATATCCTCATCCTCCAGCCGGAAGGGGAAGTCCCCCTGGGCGATCTCGCCCATCACCTGGCCCAGGCCCTTCTCGATGGAGGCGAGCTCCTCACCGGTGAGGACGCCGATGCCCGCCAGCATGCGCGCGTGGGCCAGGGAGCCCTGGATGTCATAGGGCGCCAGCCTCCAGTCGAATCCGATGGACGCGTTGAGCTGCTGGAACAGCTCGTTCGGCGGTTGCTTAAAGCGGCCGGACCAGAGGTGGTTCATGTCGTTGCCGTCATCCAAAGGTCTCTTCCACCCTTCCCTGGTTCATTTCCCGGCGTCCGCGTCATTCGTCCCCGCCTCGCCCTTGCGCGCCCAGACCTCCAGCGGCAGGCCCCAGAGCTCACAGAAGCCCTTGGCGGCGTCATGGCTGAAGTCATCACCGCCGCCGTAGGTCGCCAGCCCGTGCTCGTAGAGAGAATGGGGCGACTTGCGTCCGGTGACGCTGCAGGAGCCTTTATAGAGCTTCAACCGCACCTCACCCGTCACCCGCTTCTGGGTCTCCGCCATGAAGGCCCGGAGCGCGTCCATCAGCGGGTCGAACCAGCCGCCGAAATAGGCCATGTCGGCGAACTTGCGTTCCAGGCCCCGCTTGAAATGGGAAAGCTCCCGCGGCAGGACCAGGTCCTCCAGGTCCCGGTGGGCAATGATAAGCGCCAGCGCCGCCGGGACTTCATATATCTCACGAGATTTGATGCCCACCAGCCGGTTCTCCACCATGTCCAGCCGGCCGAACCCATGGGCGCCGGCAAGGCTGTCCAGCCGGGCGACAAGCTCCGCCAGGGGCAGCTTCTCCCCGTTGAGGGATACTGGCTTACCGGCGGAGAACGCCAGTTCCACGTACTCAGGCTCTGCCGGCGCCGCGGCGGGGTCGGCGGTGAACTCGAAGGCGTCGGGGGGAGGCTCCAGCCAGGGATCCTCCAGGGGACCGCACTCGATGGCCCGGCCCCAGAGGTTCTCGTCGATGCTGTAGGGGCTCTCCTTCTTCAGGGGGACGGGGATGCCATGGGCTTGGGCGTATTCCAGCGCCTGTTCCCGCGTCATATCCCATTCCCGGGCCGGAGCCAGTATCTCCAGCTCCGGGTCCAGGGCCCGGATGCCCAGGTCGAAGCGCACCTGGTCGTTGCCCTTGGCGGTGCAGCCATGGGCCACTGCGGTGGCGCCGTGTTCGTGAGCCGCACTTACCAGGATATCGCTGATCAGGGGCCGGGAGAGGGCGCTCACCAGCGGATACTTCTCTTCGTAGAGAGCGTTGGCGGCCAGCGCCGGCTGTACGTAACCCTCTGCGAAATCATCGCGGGCGTCGACTACCAGCGCCTCCACCGCGCCGATGTCCAGAGCCTTCTGCCGGTGCTCTTCCAGTCCCTGGGCGCGGCCGGCGTCCACCAGCACGGCTACGACATCCAGGCCCAACCTCTCTCCCAGCCAGGAGATCATCACCGAGGTGTCCAACCCGCCGGAATAAGCGAGCACTACCTTTTTCTTACGGTTTTCCATCACAGGCTTTCCCTGCCGTTCTCCCGTCCTTCTCCCTGTTATCCGGTGAGTATCTTACCGAAATCTCACCGTATCATTTCTTCCAGGTAATCCTCCATGCGTCCCGCGGCCGCCTCGTCGGCCAGCACCAGCAACACCGTGTCGTCGCCTGCCACCGTACCTATCAGATCATCGTTCTCCAGCTCGTCGATGGCCCGTCCCACGTTGGAGGCGGTCCCCGGTTCGGACCTGATCACCACCAGGTTCCGCGCCGCCCTCACCGTTGCCGCCGACTCCGCCAGCACCCTCGCGAGCAGCTCCTCCGGGTCGCGCCTCACCCGCGGCGGTGGCATCATGTATCTCACCCTGCCACCGCGGTCGCTGCCTTTCCGCACGCCCATCTCGCGCATGTCGCGCGAGACCGTCGCCTGGGTCACCGTGCAGCCGCTCTCCGCAAGCGCCGCCACCAGTTCCGCCTGGGTCGAGAGCTCCTTCCGTCCGATCAACAGCTCTATCAACCTCTGACGCTCTTCCTTACGCATCTTCCCTCATCCGCGGCGTTCCCTTAAACATCTTGCCTCATCCGATGTGCTGCCTTGATCCCAAAGCCTTTCGTCATCTCTCGTTCCCCATCAGCATCTTCAGAAGTTCCTTCTGCGCGTGCAGGCGGTTCTCCGCCTGGGGAAAGATCACTGACCTGGGTCCGTCCATCACTTCAGCTTCTATCTCCTCGCCCCGGTGCGCCGGCAGGCAGTGCATCACCCGGCAGTCCCGGCCCGCCCGCTCGAGCAGCTCCGTGCTGATACGATAGGGCTCCAGCTGGGCCCTTTTCTGCGGGGTGCTCTCCTGTCCCATGCTGAACCAGACGTCGGTATAGAGGAAATCCGCTCCCTCGACGGCGGCGACCGGATCGGTGGAGGTCTCCACGCGGGCGCCACTCGCAGCTGCCAGGGTCCGGGCCTCTTCCAGGGCCCAGCCCTCGAGCGCCAGCTGCGGCGGCGTGCACACCACCATGTGGCAGCCGAGAGCGGCGCCCGCCGCCGTCAGTGAAGCCGCCACATTGTTGCCGTCCCCCAGATAGACCACCTTCACGTCCGAAAGGTCGTCGTGGTACTCGGATATGGTCATCATGTCCGCCAGCGCCTGACAGGGATGGCGCTCGTCGGTGAGACCGTTTATCACAGGTATGGTGGCCACGGAGGCGAACCGCTCGATGTCGCTCTGGCGGAAGGTGCGGATGACCACGCCGTCAAGATAGGCGGACAGCACCTTCGCCGTGTCCTCCACAGTCTCTCCCCGACCCAGTTGCAGCTCGCTCTCGCTGATGAATGTGACATGACCGCCCAGGTCGTAAGCCGCCACAGTAAAGGAGACCCGCGTCCGGGTGGAAGGTTTGGAGAAGATCATGCCCAGGTTCTTTCCCGCCAGCAGCTGCGAGTGCTCGCCCCTGTTGGAACGGGCGGCAGTGATCAGCGACCGGATCTCATCCGGCTCCAGGTCCGTCACTTTGAGAAAATCCTTCGTCATCCCTCGTCCTCCAGGGCGGTTCTCAGGAATTCGACCACCCGGTCCATCATACCTTCATCGGCCGTGAGCGGCGGCAGGAAGCGTACCGTCTCCGCCGACGTGTTGTTGAGTATTATCCCTTCTTCGAGAGCGCGGGAGACCATATCCCCCGCCACCGGCTCCTTCATCTCCAGGGCCAGCATCAGGCCCAGTCCACGCACCTCCCGCGCCAGCCCGGAATCCACCAGCGACTGGAGCCCGTCCTGCAGGTAGCCGCCCAGTGCCGTGGCCCGCTCCAGGAATCCCGGCTCCAGCAGCTGCCGGAACACGGCCACGCCCGCGGCGCAGGCCACCGGCCCGCCGCCGAAGGTTGAGCCATGAAGACCTGCGTCCAGCACATCGGCATAAGGGGGCGCGGCCACGGTGGCGCCTATGGGCAGGCCGCCGCCCAGACTCTTGGCCAGAGTCATCACGTCCGGCTTCACCCCGAAATGCTCATGGGCGAACAGTCTGCCGGTACGGCCCATGCCGGTCTGCACCTCGTCGAAGATGAGCAGGGCGCCATGCTCGTCCGCCAGCTCCCGCGCCGCCTCCACGAACCCCTGCTCGAGGGGGTGGACGCCGCCCTCGCCCTGCACCGGCTCCATCACCAGGGCACAGACGTTGTCGCCTGCCGCCGCCCGCAGGGCATCGCTGTCGTTGCGCGCCACGTAAGTGAACCCCGGCAGCAGCGGCCGAAAAGGCTCCTGCTTCTGCGGCTGGGCGGTGGCGGTGAGCGTGGCCATGGTACGGCCATGGAAACCGCCTTCCAGCGTTATTATCTCTGTCTTGCCGTCCCCGCCCGTGTCGCGGCCGTGCTTGCGCGCCAGCTTGATGGCGCATTCATTTGCCTCGGCGCCGCTGTTGGAGAAAAAGACCTTGCCGCCGATGCTGTTGGCGGTGACTAGTTCCGCCAGCTCGCCGCCGGGCGCGGTGTAATAAAGGTTCGATACGTGGCTCAGCTCACCCGCCTGCCGGCGGACCGCCTCGACCACCGCCGGATGGCAATGCCCCAGGTTGTTGACGGAGAGGCCGGTGACGAAGTCCAGGTAGGCGTTGCCATCCCCGTCATAGAGGTAGCAGCCCTCACCCCGCACGAAGGTGACCGGCTGCCGCGCGTAGGTGGGCATGATATATGAATCGTATTGTTCCCTGATGTCCGTCATATCGCCCCCCTACTCGATCTTGGTGCCGATACCCTTGCGGGTGAACACCTCAAGCAGCACGGCGTGCGGCACCCGGCCGTCGATGATGTGGGCGCTCTTTACGCCGCCGCTTATGGCGTCGCCGATGGCCTCGAGCTTCGGTATCATCCCCCGGCTGATCTTCCCTCCCGAGAGCATCTTCTCCACACAGTCCAGGGCGCACTCGGAGATCAGCGAATCCGCCCGCTCCATATCCTCGAACAGCCCCTCCACGTCCGTGAGGAATATGACCTTCTCCGCCTCCAGCGCCATGGCCAGGGCCGCCGCCACCTCGTCGGCATTGATGTTGTAACTGGTTCCGTCGCCGCCGGTGCCCACGGAGGCCACTACGGGGATGAAGCCAGCGCCCAGGTTCTCCAGCACCTCGGTGTTTATGTCTACGATGCGGCCCACCTGGCCGATGTCCACTTCCCGGCCGTCCTCATCCCGGGCGGTGCGCTTCTCCGCCAGGATCAGCTTGCCGTCCTCACCGCCCAGGCCCACCGCCGGCACCCCGTGCTGGTTGATCAGCGAGACGACCTCCTTGTTGACCTTGCCCACCAGCACCATCCGGGCCAGCTCCATGGTGGCGGCGTCCGTCACCCTCAGACCGTCAACGAACCGCACCTCCATGGAGAGCCGCTCCATGTAACTGCTGATGTCGGGACCGCCGCCATGGACGATCACCGGGTTCATGCCCACGTATTTGAGCAGGGCGATGTCCGTGGCGAAGTCCTGCTTGAGCTGTTCGCTGGTCATGGCGCTGCCGCCGTACTTGATGACCACGGTGGAGCCGCTGAATTCCTTGATATAGGGCAGGGCCTCCAGCAGGATGGCCACCCGTTTCTGATGCTGTTCCGTCACTTGCTCTCCCCTCTCCGGTATGCCCGGGGACCTTCTCTCCGGTCCGAACGGGAACCTCAGGTCGTGTAATCGGCGTTGAGCGTCACGTAGTCGTGGGTCAGATCCGAGAAGTACATGGTATGGCCGGCATCGCCGCGATGCAGGTCCAGCGTCACTGAAATCTCCTGCCGGCCCATTACCGCCCGCAGCGCCTCCGGCTCCGGCTCTTCGGCCGCTGCCGCGCCGCCTTCCGCCAGGAGGATGTCCTCAAAGGTTATATCCGCCGCCAGCTGCCGCTCACCGTTCAGCGCCGCGCCGGCGGAGGCCATGATCCGGCCCCAGTTGGCGTCCCGGCCGTAGAAGGCCGTGCGCACCAGCGATGAGGTAGCCACCGCCGCGGCGACCCGCGCCGCCTCTTCAGCGCCGGCGGCTCCCTTCACGTTCAGTTCGATGGTCCGGGACGCCCCCTCGCCGTCAGCCACCATCTTCAGCGCCATGCTCATGCAGACGGCTTCCACCGCCCGGCCGAGGCTGTCGAAATCATCTCCGTCGCGCTCCACCCGTACGCCGCCGGCGCCGTTGGCCAGCAGGAAGAGGCTGTCATTGGTGCTCATGTCGCCGTCCACGCTGACGGCGTTGAAGGAAACAGCCACGGCCCGGTCCAGCATCTCCTGCAACGCACCCGCTTCCAGCGCGGCGTCGGTTGTGATGAAGGCCAGCATGGTGGCCATATTGGGGGCTATCATCCCCGCTCCCTTGGCGCATACCCCGACGCGGACGCTCCCCGCCTCGAGCTCAACCTCGACGGCGCCCACCTTGTCTATCCGGTCCGTGGTCTGGATGGCCGCGGCGAAATCGCCGCCGCCGCTGTCAGAGAGCGCGTCCGCCGCCGCCCCTATTCCCGCCGCCACCTTCTCCATGGGCAGGGGAGTGCCTATCACCCCGGTCGACGCCACGGCCATGGCCGCGGCGGACAGCCCCGTGGCCGATGCCGCCAGCTCCGCCATCTTGCGGGCGTCGGTCAGCCCCCGCTCCCCGGTGCAGGCGTTGGCGGAGCCGCTGTTCACCACCAGGCCCTGAAGCGCAGCCCGGTCGGTCTCTTCCCGTACTACCCGCACCGGCGCCGCCGCGGCGGCGTTGGTGGTGAACACGGACGCCGCCGCACATGGGCTGTCGGAGACCAGAAGTCCCAGGTCCAGGTTGCCGGAACGCTTGATGCCGGCGGCGACCCCCGTCGCCCTGAACCCCGCCGGCGTCGTCACCGAACCGGGAAGTTCACGCACATTCTTTGGCTTGTTCAGGAATTTTGAAGTAAATAGATGCATAATTTCTTTATTTATCGGCAGATTTTAGAATATTTATACACAATATGCAAGTTTTCCTCATAATTATTGATTATTGCACCTTATCGCCTTCTCTTGTGCCCGTATACGGCCGGGTGGAACAGGATGCGCCATGCGCGATACAGGCCGGACAAAAACGGCACGCACCTGGAACATCAAAGACCGGGAACGGCATGGACCAGGTGGAACGGTACAGGGCCGGTGGGACAGTGCAGGCCTGGAGAGACAGGGCAAGTTGGAACGGCACCGGTCCGGAAACAGCACGGGTCCGGCCAGGGCCCCACCATAGCACAGGGCTCTGCGGCAGGACAGTCAAGGTGGGTGCTACCCGGCCCCCGGTCTCTTCAGCCGCGAAGCTCGGCGCCCAGCTCCGCGGCGAGAGTATCGAGGATGCGCCGTCGCGCTTCGTCCACATCCTCGTCGGTCAGGGTCCGCTCGGGAGAGCGGAACTCCAGCCTCAGCGCGATGCTGCGCCTGCCCTCTCCCACCTGGTCGCCCTCGTAGATGTCGAAGACACGCACCGAGCGCAGCAGCTCCGTGCCGGCGTCACGCACGGCAGCCGTTACCCTGGCGGCGGCGATATCGCTGTCCACCACCACGGCGATGTCCTGGAAGGAGGCCGGATAGGTGATCAGGTCCTCGAACTGGATGATTCCCGCCGAACTCGATATCAGCGCGTCCTGGTCCACCTCGAAGGCGGTCACCGCCGTCTCGATGCCGTAGGCGGCCAGCACCTGGGGATGGACCTCACCCATGTAGCCTGCGTCCGCGCCGTCGCAGAGGATGTCCGCCGACCTGCCCGGGTGCAGGAAGGGCTCGGACGCGGGACGAACTTCGAAAGAGCCCTTGACTGTGGCGAACAGCGCCTCCACCAGCCCCTTGGCGTCGAAGAAACCGCCACCGACCTCATTACCCAGCCATGATTCACCGGCAAGCGTGCCGCAGAGACAGCCGCCGATGGTGCGGCGCTCCTCGGGCAACTGCTCGTCCTGGCGGGGCAGGTATACCCGCCCCAGCTCAAAGATGTTGACGTCGCGGTTGCGCTGCGAGAGATTGCCGGCGACTATGTCCAGCAGGCTCGGCAGCATCAGCGTGCGCATCACCGATTGTTCCTGGGAGAGCGGGTTGGCCAGGCTGACGGTCTCCCGCCTGATGTCATCGTCCGCCAGCCGCAGCCTGTCGGCGAAATCGGCGGGGATGAATGTATAGGTGATGACCTCGCTGAGGCCCACGTCCGCCAGCGTGCGCGTAACGGCCCGCTCCGCTTTCTGATAGTCGGAGAGCCCGCCCATCACCCGCATGTCGCTGGGAAGGGTGGGCGGGATCAGCTCCAGGCCGAAGATACGCGCCACCTCCTCGATGAGATCGACCTCGCGCTCGACGTCGGCGCGGAAGCTGGGGACGATGACGTGCAGGCCCTCGCCCTCTTCCCTGACGCCGAAGCCCAGCCTGCTGAGGATGGCCTCTGTCTCCGCCGGCGGCACCTCGATACCCAGCAGTCCGGTTACCTTCCCGTGGCGCAGATGCGCCACACGCTTCTGCCAGGGCTCCCCGTAGATGTCCACCTGGCCGGAAACCAGCTCGCCGCCGCATAGCTCCACCATCAGCCGTGAGGCCATGGCCAGCGCCTTCGGCACCAGCTCCGGGTCCTGTCCCTTCTCGAAGCGGGTGCTGGAGTCACTCCTCAGTCCCAGCTCCATGGAGGTGGCCATCACGTTGGGGCCGGAGAAGTTGGCCGCCTCCAGCAGGATGTCCCTGGTATCGTCCGTGACCTCGCTGGCCTCGCTGCCCATGATGCCGGCTATCGCCGATGGCTTCTCGGCGTCGGCGATCACCAGCATGTCACCGGTGAGTGTGCGCTCCGTGCCGTCGATGGTCACCAGCTTCTCACCGTCCCGTGCGCGGCGCGCCACCAGCCTGCCGCCGGCTATCCTGTCCAGGTCGAAGGCGTGCATGGGCTCGCCCAGGGTCCACATCACGTAGTTGGTGATGTCCACCACGTTGTTCACCGGCCGCATGCCGGCGGCGACGATGCGCGCCTTGAGCCAGGCGGGCGACTCGCCGATGGTGACCCCCCTGACCAGCTGCGCCCCGTAGCGGGGGCAGAGCTCCGGGTCCTCGACGGTGATCTCAATATAGTCATCGATGCGGCCCTTGCCGGCGGCTTCCACGTCCCCGATGGGCTCCGGCGCCAGCTCCGTTCCGGTGATGGCGGCCACCTCCCGCGCCACCCCGTATACCGACAGGCAGTCGGGACGGTTGGGGGTCACCTCCAGCTCCAGCACCTCGTCGCTGACAGGGATGTAGTCGTTGAGCCGCTCGCCCACCGGGGCGTCGGCGGGCAGCACCATGATCCCCGGCGACTCGACCGCCAGCCCCAGTTCCGCCTCGGAGCACATCATGCCGCGGGACTCGACGCCGCGGATCTCCGCAGCTTCCAGAGTACGGCCGTCCGGCAGCGTGCCGCCCGGGAGGCAGACGGCGACCTTATCCCCCTCGCCGAAATTCTTCGCGCCGCAGATTATCTTGCTTGTCCCGCTGCCGATGTCAACGTCGCAGAGCACCAGCCGGTCGGCGTTGGGATGGGGGGCGACACTCTTGACCTCGCCGATGACGAAACGCTCCAGGTTGCCGTCATCGGCCGGCAGGCCCACGCGCGACACCCGCTCCACCTCGGTGCCGGTGAGCGCCAGCCGGTCCGCCAGCTCCGTGGCGGACATCTCGACGCTTACGAATTCCTTAAGCCAGGAAAGGGGTACCTTCATCAGAACTGCCTTATCAGCCGCAGGTCGTTGTCGTAGAACATGCGGATATCGGTCATGCGGTGCTTGAGCATGGCGATGCGCTCCACGCCCATGCCGAAAGCGAATCCCTGCACTTCATCGGGGTCGTAATCGACGAAACCGAAGACGTTGGGGTCCACCATGCCGGCGCCCAGTATCTCCAGCCAGCCGATGTTCTTGCAGGCGCGACAGCCGCTGCCGCCGCAGATCATGCAGGAGACATCGATCTCGACGCTGGGCTCGGTGAAGGGGAAGAAATGGGGCCGCATGCGTATCTCGCGCTCGACGCCGAACATGGCCTTGGTGAAGGCCTCCAGCGTGCCCTTGAGGTCGGCCATGGTCACGTGGCTGTCCACCGCCAGCCCCTCCACCTGGTGGAACATGGGCGTGTGGGTGGCGTCCGAATCGCGGCGGTAGACCTTGCCGGGGCTGATGATGTATACGGGCGGCTGCTCCTTCTCCATCACCCGCACCTGCACCGGCGAGGTCTGGGTCCTCAGCAGCACGTCCGGCTGCCCCTCGATGAAGAAGGTGTCGTGTTCGGAGCGGGCAGGGTGGCCTTCGGGCGTGTTCAGCGCCGTGAAGTTGTAATAGTCGGTCTCCACCTCCGGGCCCTCGGCGATGCGGTAGCCCAGGCCCATGAAGATGTCCTCTATCTCCCACATGGTCTGGGTGATCAGGTGCAGATGCCCCTGGGGGAAGAGACGGCCCGGCAGGGTGATGTCCACCTGCTCCTCAGCCAGCCGCGCCTGAAGCTCGCCGCCCTCCAGCTCCTTTTTGCGGTCCGTGAGCGCCTGTTCCAGGTGGGCCCGTAGCTGGTTGCCCAGTTTACCGACGACGGGACGCTCCTCCTGCGGCAACTCGGGGATGCTCCTGAGCAGCAGCGAGAGCTCGCTCTTGCGTCCCAGATGTTTGACGCGGGCCGCCTCCAGCTCCTCGGCGGAAGCCGCCCTTTCGACATCGGCCATAGCTGCGTCGTAGATGGCCTTAAGGCCCGCGTGCGCTTGTAGTTCCTGCTCCAGGCTCATCGCTTCTTCCTACAGACAAGGGGATATCAAGCCAAACGAAACTCTAACATTTAGCCGTAGGCGGTGCTAGTTGGGACATTAATCAAATAAGTTTCACAAGTTTGAGTACGTCCCCGGGTTTTCCGGAAATAGAAACATGACAAATGTCATATGCGGTCTGGACATTCGTCTCTTGTCGCCTCCTGACACTTACTTCATTCTTATATCACCCCGGAAAGGCGTATCCACACGCGTAGCCGGTCGCTTTTGGCATGCGGGGAATTCTGACTCGGAGGAGGTGAGAATACAGCTTTTCAGGCCGGTAACTAAGTGCATCAATCGGAGGGTATATGGAGGGCATATGAAACGTGTTAAACATAGGATCTGGCGACACAGAACCAAGCTGCTGATCGCGTCAGTGATGGCACTGGTATCGCTGATACTGGTTGTGCCATTCGTGACCATGGCGGCTGGCGGCGATCCAGCCGACGTGCCGACATTCGAAGTGACGGACACATCTGGCGCAGCCGTCCAGTACGCGACGGTCTACGCCATACCAGCAGCAGACGTAGCGGAACTGGCCGCCCAGCCGATCACCAAGGGCACGGACGGCAATTACGGCCCAGCCGCGCAAAGCGTGGATGAGCCGCTCGAGGACATCATCAACGGCAACTTCGTACCGAGCAGCGGCGGTGTATCTACCTATCACAGCGGTATCACCGGCCCGGATGGAAGAGCGGAGATCGCCGACCTGCCCACGGGCCCGTCGGATGATTTCTTCATCTATGTCCAGCCGGCGGACCCGAGCACACATCTGCCTGGCGGAAGCATCTGCCGGTTGGCGATGAGCGGAGCGTCACTCGATAACAAGGTAACCGCGATCGAGCTGTCAACACGGCAGTCCTCTGCGGCTACATTCGTGGGTTCGAGCACCTGTCTCGGCTGCCATACGGACAAGAGTGACGTGAAAAAGACCGCCCACAAGCTGGGCATCATGGTACCGCACCAGCCCAGCGGCCTGCAGGACACGAGCCAGTTCGACAGCGACGACGGCATATGGAACATGTTCGCGGCGCTGGACGGCAAGTTCACTGAAACGGGAACCACCGTCTACTTCTATGACTATGACTCGAGCCGCGGTTTCGACAAGTTCAAGACCTCCGAAACCGATCCCGGTTCGGGAGTCGTAGCCACAGTAAGGGCGTTCAAGGACCCCGGTGACGGCAAGTACAAGATGGAGTTCACCAACGTGGCGAACCCTGCGGACCCCAACAGCGGCATGATCAAGGTAGTGGAGCTCACCTACGGTGGCACCGTCTACAAACAGCGCTACATGACCACAGTAGGCGACAGCCTCTTCATGCTGCCGATGCAGTACCAGGCCAGAGGTGACGACGACTCAGACAGCCGCACCTACAAGCAGTGGCGCGATTATCACATGGACTGGTGGATCAACGACCCGGGCGGAACCCCGACGTTCAAGACAGACGCGGAGCTGAACAAGGGCAAAGCCGTCGACATCCAGTGCATGGGCTGTCACTTCAACGACTACACCCTCACCGCGATGCCTTCGGGCTGGTCCCAGGCTACGGCCGTGGCCGATCCCAACGGCAGCGTGCACCCGGTGGTCGGCACCAACCAGGAGTTGAACATCAGCTGTGAGACCTGCCACGGCCCCGGTTCGGAGCACGTGGCGGCCGGAGGTAACGGCGAAAACATCGTCACACCCCAGAACACGACTCCGGGACGCGAGCTGACCATCTGCGCCCAGTGCCATACGCGTCTCGAAGGCGCCGGCAATCCCGGAACCGACGCAGCTCTGGACTCCAGCAACAAGCAGATGTGGTCCGGCACCAGCCGTGCTGACTTCCTGGCCAACTACACGGTGCGCAATGATGCAAATTCGAAAGCCATGCAGCCGGATGGTCTACACTCGAAGAAGCATCACCAGCAGGCTACCGACTTCCTGCAGTCAGACATGTACAGGAACGGCACTGAGCTGGAAACCTGCTCCTCCTGCCATGGCCTGCACGGGCCCGGCACGGACAGGAACCAGCTCTCAGGCGCTTCCGATGACACCCTGTGCCTCACCTGCCACACGGGCATGGTGAGCAGTAGCCACCAGATAGACAAGACCGGCTACGACATGGGCGCCAGGTGCACCCAGTGCCATATGCCGAAGACCGCTC
The DNA here is from genome assembly GCA_964497425.1 of uncultured Gaiellales bacterium. Lineage (GTDB taxonomy): Bacteria > Actinomycetota > Thermoleophilia > BMS3ABIN01 > BMS3ABIN01 > BMS3ABIN01. The sequence continues at coordinate 184,025 of CAZCCR010000001.1, read as the reverse complement.
ACAGCGGCGCCGGCATCACCCAGATCGGGCCCTATCTCCACGGCGACATCTCCTCGCACGTGTTCGATGTGCCCGACAAGTCCCAGAGATCGACGGCAGGTGCTGTTCCCTACACCAATACCTGCGGCTCGTGCCACTCCTGGGCAGCTGAAGAGCCAGGGGCCAAGCCCAACATGGGTCTCTCCAGAACGGGTGTCTACTGGGCCAGCATGGCTGATTACACGAACGGCCTGCTCTCGGTCGACCTGGACATCTCCAACACAGGGTCAGGCGGTGCCGCGGTGGTACGCATAACCGGCACTACCAACACCAATGGCGTCACCGATGGTTCTACAATGCCTGTGCAGATGGGAGATATCGCTGCCGGCAGGAGCGCGTCCACGACGATAAAGTACGTCGTTCCTACTGGTGTCGGGTCATTCGTATCCACAGTCCATGCGAGAACCCATGGCGGATATGAGTTCCCATAAAAGGTGCCGTGTGCTGGAATGGCATCGAATCATGGATGCCAGCCTGGATGGCGGCTTAGCGTACGCCTATCCCGGCCCATGGGTCAGGGTCCAGGCGAAAAAGAGAGGATAATGATATGAAAAAAGACACATATGCCAAGCCTGAGATCGCCCGGATTGGCAATCTGAAGGATGTGACCTTCGAGTGTCCGGAATGGCAGTGCAGCGTCATAGTGCCGCCACCGCCACAGTAAGTCACTATGTCTACCAACCGGTAACTCAGGATAAAACAACCGGTTCAGCGAAAGGGCCGCCTTCGGCGGCCCTTTCGCGTTGCCCTCGATAACCACAGAGCGATACACGGTCATTCAGCTACCGAGCGCCTAAATATCCACTTGCCCCCGCTGTTTCAAAGCTTCATAGAGTATTACCGTCCCCGCCATGGCGACGTTGAGGGATTCGGCCTCCGGCAGCTGGGGGATGCGCAGCCGCAGCCGGGAGGCGGCGATGAGTTCTCCGGGCACCCCCTTCCGCTCCGAGCCCAGCACCAGCACGAACGCGCCTGACAGCGGGCGTCCTTCGGAGACGGCCTCATCCCAGAGGGCCATGCCCTGGTGGGGGTCGCTGGAGACCACCGGCAGTCCCCTCCCTGTGGCCCAGCCGGCGATCTCGCCGGCGGTCACATCCAGGAAGAGCGGCAGGCGGAAAGCTGCGCCCATGGCGGCGCGCTGGCATTTGGAGCTGTAGGGGTCGACGGCGTTCGGCGAGAAGACGATGCCACTGGCTCCCAGGGCGGCGGCGGAGCGGATGATGGCGCCGGCGTTGCCCGGGTCGCCGACGCCGGCCAGATAGACAAGAGGCCCCGTGCCTGAAGTTGGAGTGGCGCCCTCACCGCGTTCTGTTGTAGTGATCTCGGCGACGGCGTTCCTTGAAGCAGCGTTCCCTGAGGCAGCGTTCCCGGCGGCAACGCCCGCCTCCGCCCCTCCATACTGATCCAGCTGCCGGTCGATGAAATCGAATACTGAGACAACGCGCGAGCCGCTGCCCAGCTCCGACAGCTTCTGCATCACCGGCTCGCTGCAGATATAGACAACCATATCGGACCCGGTGGCGCCGGGCGCGAGGTTGCCGGACCCGGTGGCGCCGGGCGC
>CAZCCR010000001.1:2198-182325 GCA_964497425.1 uncultured Gaiellales bacterium | reverse complement strand
CGGACCCGGTGGCGCCGGGCGCGAGGTTGCCGGACCCGGTGGCGCCGGGCGCATGTTCTCCGGACCCGGCCCCGGCAGAACCGGCGCCTGCCTGGACGGCATGATCCAGGGCCTCCACCACCCCTGCCACGCTTCCCTCCAGCACAAAGACCTGCCGGGGAAAATGGCCGCCCGCGAGGGCAGCCGCCAGCAGGTCTTCTCCTTCCGCGAGGAAGAGACGGTGTTCATGGCGATGGCGTTTCCGCCTCAGCCTTACCGCCTCCTTTACCGCAGCGTTGGCGGTACTGGTGATCTCCTTTGTATCCAATCGCCCCGCTTCCTGCCCCGCCTCCGCGGCTCAGGCCGAGAGCGCCGCCCTGGCCTGCTCGGCGAGGACGGCGAAGGTATCCGGGTCGCTCACGGCCAGGTCGGCCAGCATCTTGCGGTTGACGTTGATATCAGCCTGCTTGAGGCCGTGCATGAACTGGTTGTAGGAAAGCCCGTTGCGGCGGGCGCCGGCGTTGATCCTGGTGATCCACAGGCGCCGGAACTCGCGCTTGCGCACACGCCGGTCGCGATAGGCGTACTGGAGCGAGCGGTTCACCTGCTCCTTGGCCCGCTTGTAGCTGGAATGCTTGGTGCCGCGATAGCCCCGGGCCTGGTTCAGTACCTTGCGCCGTTTCTTGCGTGCGTGGACACTCCTCTTTACTCTTGGCATTGTGACTCAACTCCCTGACGCTACTTCTTGCCCAACAGCTGCGCTACTTCTTTCCTGTCGGCAGCGCTGATATCCGCGTTCTTGCGGAAGCTCCGCTTGCGCTTGGGGCTCTTCTTTTCCAGGATATGGCTCTTGAAGGCGCGCCGGCGCACCAGCTTGCCGCCGGACGTACGGCGGAAGCGCTTGGCGGCAGCGCGATGTGTCTTCATCTTGGGCATAGGCTATCCTTTCACTCGAACCTTGCCGGGCGCACTGTCTCCACGCTCTATGCGCCCGCGCCTACCTTACGGGGGCGAGGACCATCACCATATTGCGGCCGTCCAGGTTGGGCTCTGACTCGATGACGCCCAGTTCGGCCACATCCTTCGCCAGCCGTCTGAGCAGTTCCTCTCCCTTCCTGGGATGAACCACCTCACGGCCGCGGAACATGATGGTCACCTTGACCTTGTCCTTCTTGCGCAGGAACCGCTCCACATGTCCCCGCTTGGTCCTGTAGTCATGCTCCCCTATCTTGGGCCTCAGCTTGATCTCCTTGACGACGATGGTCGACTGGTGTTTGCGGGCCTGCTTGGCCTTCTGTTCCTGGAGATACTTGTACTTGCCGTAGTCGAGTATCCTGCATACCGGCGGATCCGCCTTGGCGGCGATCTCCACCAGGTCCAGGTTCCTCGCGGCGGCCATCTCCAGCGCCTCCTTCGAACTCGTGATGCCTATCTGCTCGCCGTCAGGCCCGATCAGCCTGACCTTGTCAGCCCTGATTGCTTCGTTTATCCGGGTCCTGTCCCTGACCCGGGGTCGTTTATGCTTGACCGGCGACACCTCCTGTCATGGATCGTTCCTGTCGTTTGTCCCCAGCGGACCGACGTCAGCCGGCGTATCTTCCGCTGGCTTTCTTCTGCCAACAAAAAAGGGTACCCGCAGGCACCCGACTCTCAACCGCACTGGCACATATGACCATCTCGCGCCATAGATATAGCTTTACCTGCAAGCTCATCGAGTATCACGGCAGATTCGGCCGTGGCCGTGCCGACAGGTGAGAAGCGGGTGCTCCTTCTTTATCCACAGCTAGAAGTATAACCAAACCATGGGGTCCATGCCAAACCGGCGGGCGGCCGCTTCGATCGTAGCAGGAAGAAGCGCAAGGCATACTCAGGCACGGAACCGGTTGGTGATGGGGAAGCGGCGATCCTTGCCGAAAGCGCGTGAGGTCATCTTTATGCCCGGCGGCGCCTGCCGGCGCTTGTACTCGTTGCGATCGATCATCTCCACCACGCGGAGCACCGTCTCCTTATCCAGCCCGGAGGCCACCATCTCGCGGATGCTGCGGTCCCGCTCCACGTAATCCTCGATGATGCGGTCAAGCAGCTCATAGGGCGGCAGTGTGTCGCTGTCCTTCTGGTCCGGAGCCAGCTCGGCGCTGGGCTCGCGGTTGATGATACTCTCGGGTATGACCTCCTCCCCAAGGGAGTTGCGGTAACGGCAGAGTTCATAGACCATGGTCTTGGGCACGTCCTTCAGCACGGCGAAGCCGCCGGCCATGTCGCCGTAAAGGGTGCAATAGCCGACGCTGGTCTCGCTCTTGTTGCCGGTGGTGAGCACCATCCACCCGAACTTGTTGGAGAGGGCCATGACGATGTTGCCGCGGATACGCGCCTGGATGTTCTCCTCGGTGGTATCGGCGCCGATGCCGCCGAACTGGCCCTCCAGCGTCTCCAGGTAGGCGGTGAAGACCGGCTCGATAGGTATCACCCTCAGCTCGATGCCCAGGCGCCCGGCCAGTTCGGCGGCATCGTCCCGCGTCCCTTCGGATGTGTAGCGCGACGGCATGGACACGCCTGTCACGTTGTCCTTGCCCAGGGCGTCCACGGCGATGGCCGCCGTCAGGGAGGAGTCGATCCCGCCGGAGAGGCCCAGCACGACCTTCTCGAAGCCGTTCTTGCGCACGTAGTCGCCAAGCCCCAGGGTCAGCGCCCGGTAGGCCTCGGCGCTGTCGCTGAGCGGCTCGGGCAGATGCGGCCGCGCCGGCGCCCGCCGCCCTTCTTTCGCGGGCGGCTCCACGCCGCCCAGCTTACTGAGAGAGAAGCTGTGTATCGGTCCGGGAAAGCGGGTGATGATGCCCTCCAGCCGGCGAGCCGGGTCATGGCGGCGCGATTCCTGGACCTCATCCAGGTCGATATCCACCACCACCAGGTCCTCATTGAGGCTGCTGCCGCGGGCGACAAGCTCACCGTACTCGTTATAGACCAGGCTGTTGCCGTCGAAGACCAGTTCGTCCTGGCCGCCCACCATGTTCACCAGCGCGGCGGGGGTCATGTAGTCCCTGGCCCTGGTGCCGAGCATCTCCTCCCGGGCCCGGGTACGGCCCACGCGATAGGGAGAGGAAGAGATGTTGAGCAAGAGCGTCGCCCCCGCGGCCACCTGGGAGCCGGAGGGATCGTCGGGATACCAGATATCCTCACATATGCTCAGGCCTATCAGCCTCCCGCCGTATTCGAAGGCGGTGGCCCTCTCGGCGGCGCTGAAGTAGCGGAACTCGTCGAAAACGCCGTAGTTGGGCAGGCGCATCTTGTGGCAGACGCCGGCCACGCGCCCGCCCGCCAGCACCGCCGCCGCGTTGTGCACGGGGCTGATTCCGTCCAGGAAGCCGGTGACGACGACGATGCCGTCGGCCAACGGCGCCAGCCGCTCCAGGGCCTCGACGTTGGCGCGGATGAAATCGGGGTTGAAGGTGAGGTCCTCCGGCGGGTAGCCGGTGAGCGAGAGCTCCGGGAAGGCCACAAGGTCGGCCCTGGCCGCGATGGCGCGGCTGATGTACTCGCCCATGCGGGCGATATTGGCGTCGAAGTCGCCGACGGTGCTGTTGATCTGGCCGAGAGCCAGCCGCAGGGTCTTCATGCCTGACCACCGCACCCTGTCATCGGGCAGGTTCAGGCGGCATCAGGACCGCTCCTCCACCTGCCTGGCCATGTCGGCAGCCAGCTCCTCCACGCTGCGGCTGCCCAGGTCGCCCTCCTCCCGGGAACGCACCGATACGGCGCCGCCTTCCTGTTCCCGGTCTCCCACTACCAGCATGTAGGGCAGCCTGTCCACCTCGGCGTCGCGGATCTTCTTGCCGACGGATTCCTTGCGGTAGTCTATCTCCACGCGGATGCCTTCTTCCACGAGCCTGCGCGCCACCTGCTCCGCGTACTCGTTGTGACGGTCCGCGACCGGCAGGATGATCGCCTGCACCGGCGCCAGCCACAGAGGGAAGGCGCCGGCGTAATGCTCGATCAGGCAGCCCATGAAGCGTTCTATCGACCCCAGCAGCGCCCGGTGGATCATGATGGGACGGTGCTCGGCGTTGTCTTCGCCCACGTAGGTGACATCGAAACGCTCCGGCAGGTTGAAGTCCACCTGGATGGTGGTGCACTGCCAGGCGCGCCCCAGAGCGTCGCGAATCTTTATGTCTATCTTGGGACCGTAGAAGACGCCCTCGCCCGGGTCGATCTCATATTCCAGGTCTTCGGCCTCCAGCGCCTTCCGGAGCGCCTCGGTGGCCTGCTGCCAGTGCTCGTCGCTGCCTACGGACTTCTCCGGACGCGTGGAGAGGTATACCTCGTACCGGTCGAAGCCGAAGGTCCTCAGCATGTAGAGCACGAACTTGATGACGCCGATGATCTCGTCCTGCAGCTGGTCGGGGCGGCAGAAGAGGTGGGCGTCGTCCTGGGTGAAGCCGCGCACCCTCAGCAGCCCGTGCAGCACGCCGCTGCGCTCGTAGCGGTAGACGGTGCCCAGCTCCGCCCAGCGGATGGGCATCTCCCGGTAGGAGCGCGTGCGTGACTTGTATATCTTGATGTGGCCGGGGCAGTTCATCGGCTTGACGATATATTCCTGCCCTTCGATGTCCATGGGAGAATACATGTTCTCGCGGTAGAAGTCCCAGTGGCCGGAGGTCTTCCAAAGCTCGGCGCTGGCGATATGGGGGATCATCACCATCTCGTAGCCGGCGGCCAGGTGGGCGTCGCGCCAGAAGTCCTCGATTATCTTGCGGATGAGCGCCCCCTTCGGATGCCAGAGCGGCAGCCCCGCCCCCACCTCCTCGTCGATGTGGAAGAGGTCCAGTTGCTTGCCCAGCAGCCGATGGTCCCGGCGCTCCGCCTCCTTCAGCCTCTCCAGGTGCTCCTCCAGCTGCTTGCGGGAGGGGAAGGCGGTGCCGTAGATGCGGGTCAGCATCCGGTTGTTCTCGTCTCCTCGCCAGTAGGCGCCGGCCACGGAGAGCAGCTTGAAGGCCCTGATGCGGCCGGTGTCGGGCAGATGGGGCCCGCGGCAGAGGTCGACGAAATCATAATCGGCATAGACCGAGACCGTCTCGTCTTCCGGCAGCTCCTCCAGCAGCTCCAGCTTGAAGGGCTGGTCGCTGAAGCGCTTCGCCGCCTCTTCCCGTCCCAGTTCCTGCCGCTCAAAGGGGGCTGCGGCGTCTACTATCTCCTGCATCCTGGCCTCGATGGCCGGCAGATCGTCGGATGAGATGGCCTCCGGCAGCAGGAAATCATAGTAAAAGCCGTCGGCGATGGCGGGGCCGATGCCCAGCTGCGTGCCGGGATAGAGCTGCATCACCGCGTCCGCCAGCACGTGGGAGGCGCTGTGCCTGAGTATCTCCAGGCCCTCGGGGGAGTCGGCGGTGATGATCGAGAGGCTGTCACCATCGCTGAGGGTGGCGGACAGGTCCGCCTGTTCACCGTTGACGGCGGCCGCCACAGCGGCCCTGGCCAGTCCCTTGCCTATCTTCGCGGCCGCGTCTGCGGCGGTGGCCCCTTCCGGGACTTCAATGGTGCTGTTATCGGGAAGCTTTATCTCCATAGACGATACCGTCGCCAAGTTTAGCATAAATGTTTAGAGCCCTATGTATCCGGGCCGAGCGCCGCGGGGACTTCCCGGCAGGTGCACCAGTCGAGCAAAAGGTTATCGTCCTCCCCCTCGAGCAATAACCGGTGGCTCGACCCGTCCGCCGCCGCCAGCCACAGTTTATTGTGCCCGGTTCTGGGCGCCGCCGGGTCCATGTCATCGGAAGCTGCCGACAGGACGATCATCGCGTCGTCCGGGGACCAGGCGATCTTCTCCGCGGAGAACGCGCCGTTGACACGGCTGGACCGCCAGATACGCTGATATTGAAGGCTTTCCGTGTTTATAACCCAGACCGATCTGCTGTTCTCTTCTTCACTGATAAAAGCAAGGCGTTTCGCGTCATGGGACCATACGGGGTAACCCGGTCCGGACATGAGCAGCTCCCCCGCTTCCGCCTTTGCCCTGGTTTCAGGGGTGTGATAATCCTCTTCGTTCTCCGGTCTCATGGCTGCCGTGATGTTCGTCATACCCGTGCCATCGACATTCATCGTGTAAATGTCCACGAAGTGTCGCTGCAGGTCGTTCATGGCAAAGGTAAACCGACTGCCATCGGATGACCAGTCGATGCTCATGGGAGGCTGCGGCAGGGGTATGGTTTGCAGTTCTTCTCCTGCAACGGAAAGGACATGGAGCACGGACGGGGTCCGTTCACTGGTCCCCTCGCCTGGCTTTGATATGGGTAGCAGCTGACTCGCCTCGACAAAAGCGATACGGGTACCGTCAGGGGACCAGGCGAGGCCCTGTGCCGGCAGGCCACTCAGCTGGACCGGGTTGCTTCCGTCCGCCCCCATCAGCATCAGGCGCCCGTTCATGTCGTTCTCCTGATCCTTGCCGGCTATATAGGCAAGATGGGTACAGTCGGGAGACAGGGTCAGGTCGGGAAAGGACCGGCCCTGAAGCGGTATTATCCCGGTTTTGTTCTCAATCCTCCAGGGGTCGCCCCCCTCGGGGCTCACCGCCCAGGTCGTAACCTCGATGTTCCGTCCGCCGTCGCCGACACTTACCCGGTTGAAGAGGACCGTCCCGCTCTTCACCGCTCCCAATCCAGGGCCTCCGCCCGACCCACCGGTATCATCCGCTCCCGATGACCGGGTGTGGTCGCCTGCCGGGGAACCGCTGTCCGGAGAACCATCCGTTTCCCCGGTGTCGCAAGAGACAAGCAGTAATGGAAGAAGGAGCAGGCATACAGAAAGCAACCAGAGGGCCTTCAGGGAATACAGCTTCCTGTGATGAGCCACGCCACACATATATCCAGATTCTTCACTGGAAGCACAAAACCTGTTCGTCACCGCAGTGCGGAGGCCTGGAAAGAAAGAATTGGTGGGCGATAGCGGGTTCGAACCACTGACCCCCAGCTTGTCGAGCTGGTGCTCTCCCAACTGAGCTAATCGCCCACGTTATCAGCGTTTCCCGCCGGCCGCCCGGACGGCGGCCAGGCCCGGGAAAGCGTCTGGCTGGTAGCGGTCTCATTTTAGCTACCGGCACCGGTTATCGCAAGACAGGTGATGACCGGCCGGCCCCGCCTGCCGATGGTGACCGGGGAAAGCCGCCCGGCGTTGGCGTTCTGTGTCCTCTTGTGGCCTTTCCCGGCCATTGGCTCATGATCGTGGCCTGTGGTCGCTAACGATCAAGAGCCGGTCTGCAGTTTGCGGAGCGGCCCGAACGGGTAGAGATTTCCGAAAGAGGGCCGAAAAAGGAAACGGGTAGGGCGTGTCCCGGGTGGGGTTAAAGACACGGGGCAGAGATGAACGACATCCACGCGAGCCTGCACAACGTGCGCAACTGCATATGCAGCGAATGCGTCAGCTTCCCCGGCAAATGGCGGGAACTGGCTCACGCTGAGATGCCTGGTCTCTTCTGCGGCCACGGCAGATCGAAACTGGAGATCGAACGACTCGGCTGCATCTGTGGCAGTTGCCTGGTTCAGCAGGAGAACGGGCTGGACGGCCTCTATTACACTGCATCGAAGGCAAGACGGCCGGCTAGCCGGAATCAGCGTCGGGCGGCCTCATTGCTGCGGTTCTATGATGACCTTGATCGAGTCCGCGGGATTCGCAACCAGTCCAAAGCCCTTGCCCGTATCCGCCAGCGGCAGGCGGTGGGTGATGGTATCGTCCACCGGCAGACGGCCGGCACGGATCAGTTCCAGCGCCGTCTCGCAGTCGGCGGGACTGCCGGCGTAGCTGCTGGTGAGGGTAACCTCGTTGCGCCAGAAGAACTCGTTGACAGCCAGCGGCAGCTTCACCTCCGGCCTGGTGGTGGCGAAGAAAAGGACCGTCCCCATGCGGGAGACCGCAGCGAGCGCCTGCTCCACAGCCTGGGGCGCACCGGCACAGAGGATGACCAGGTCGGCGCCCCTCCCATCGTTGAGTTCGCGGAAACGTGTGGATACGTCCTCGCCTGCGCGGATAGTTTCTTCCGCACCCAGCTTCCCCGCCGCCTTGAGCCGGAAGTCGACCAGGTCGGTGGCGACGATACGGCCCGCCCCCAGGGCCTTCGCAACCATTATGTGCAGCAGACCCGAGATGCCGCTGCCTATGACAAGGACGGAACAGCCAGGAAAGAAGCGCGCCTGCCTCTGTCCACGGATGACGCAGGCCAGGGGTTCGATGAACGAGCCCTCTTCGTAAGATACGCTGTCGGGCAGCAGGAACGTGCCGCGCTGGACGTTGACAGCGGGCACGCGTACGAACTCGGCGAAGCCACCGGGGTCGAAGCTGGTGGTGCGCAGGGTCTGGCAGACCGTATGGTGTCCGCTGCGGCAGTAGTGGCAGGTCATGCAGGGAACGTGGTGGGTGACGGCGACGCGGTCGCCAGTGCGGAAGCGCTCTACCCCCTCTCCCACCTCCACCACTTCTCCGGCTATCTCGTGCCCCAGCACCAGCGGCACCTTGTGGATTCGGTACCACTCCATCACGTCGCTGCCGCAGATGCCGCTGGCCTCGACCCGCACCAGCAGTTCGCCGGGTCCGACGGCAGGCCGCTCCATCTCCTCCAAGCGCACATCGTCGTTGCTGTAATACATGGCTACGCGCATGGCATCATCCCCTCATCCCTGATATCAGGAGGGTGCCGTAACCGGTGTGAAGGGCTCCCGGAGCCCGGTGGTTCCTGAGGCAGGATCAGGTGGCCGCCCCCACCTCACCGCTCTTGAGGCTCTCGTAAAGACCCAGGGCGTCCTCCGCCGATGCGCCCTCGTGTACCACGGAGCGAACCGCCTGGATCATTGCCACCGGGTCGTCGGACTGGAAGATGTTCCGGCCCATGTCCACGCCCACGGCGCCGGCGTCGATGGCGTTGCGGGCCATCTGCAGAGCGTCCAGCTCCGGTATCTTCTTGCCGCCGGCGATTACCACCGGCACCGGACAGCTGTCGACCACCTTGTCGAAGTCGTCCACGTAATAGGTCTTGATGATATCGGCGCCCAGCTCGGCTCCCAACCGCGAGGCCAGGGCCATATAGCGGGCGTCCTTCGCCATGTCCCGGCCCACCGCGGTCACGCAGAGGGTGGGGATGCCGTAGGCCTGGGCCTCGTCGATGATCTCGGCGAAGGTGAGTATGGTGTCGCGCTCATACTCCGCCCCCACCAGTATGGAGAAGGCGACGCAGGAGACGTTGAGGCGTATGGCGTCCTCGATGCTGCAGGTGGCGCCTTCGTGGAGCAGAGCGTCCTTGTTGAGGATGCTGGTGCCACCGGATACTCTCAGGGTGATGGGGATGTCCACGCCGGGGTCTATATAGTAGCGCAGCGCCCCGCGGGTGAGCATCAGTGTGTCGGCGTAGGGCAGCAACGGGTTTACCGCCTCGTTCAGCTTTTCCAGACCCGTAGTGGGGCCCATGAAGTAACCGTGATCCACTGCCAGCATCACGGCCTTGCCGGTGGCCGGCTTGATTATCCGGCTGAGCCGGTTCTTTTTTCCCCAGTCCATGGTTTATCCCTCCGGTTTCTTGAGTTTCATTCTGGAACTTCCAGGGACAGACCCTGAGTTTCACTAACCTCTTTCAGGGACAGACCCCCAAGTCTCACAAGTTTCAACCGGGGTCAGACCCCCAGTTTCACAAGTTTCAGAAGTTTAAGTACGTCCCTGGTTTTTTAACGATACCATGCCAGAGGCTGCCGGTTCCAGTTCCCCTTGTTTAAGGTAAATCAGGGCTTTCCCCTAGTAACATAATCAGTTCAGCCATTTATACTTTATTTATTGCCTGCCCTTGATGGGGTTTTGAGGACTCTGTTTTCAGTATTGAGGCGAATCCCGAATCCCCATTCCGCACCATCAACCGATAGAGGCCGGTTCTCATGGAGCATCTGCATGACTTCATAGAAACCAACATGGTGGTGGTCAACTTCGTCTATGGCCTGGTATACTTCACCTTCGGCATGGCCATAGCCCTGCAGAGGAGGAATCTCAGCAACTTCCGCCTCGCCCGCCACCTCTGGCTGCTTGCTACCTTCGGCATCGTCCACGGCCTCGCCGAGTGGGGCAACGTGTTCATCCCCATCCAGGCGTCCTACCTCTCACAGGGCTGGATGGACCTGCTGGGAGGCGCCCAGACCCTGGCTTGGGCCGTCTCCTACGCCTTCCTCCTGCAGTTCGCGATGTTGATGATAGCTCCGCGGCTGCCTTGGATCTCCGGTATCAAGGCGTTCGTACGCTGGTACACACCGCTGTGGAGCGCAGCCGTGATAATGACATCCATACTGTTCATCCCGGACCATCTGGGCGAGTGCTGGATACGTTACCTGCTCGGCTTCCCCGGCGCCTCCCTCACGGCCATGGTCTTTCTGCTGGAGCGCAGAAGCTTCAGGGACTTCCCGGCGCCGTCCACACGATTGGACCTGAGCCTGGCCGCGGCGGCCTTTGCCGGCTACGCGGTGCTGGGTGGCCTGGTGGTGCCCGCTCATGGCATCTGGCCGATAGCCTGGATGAATTACAGCCATATATTCTCCACTACGGGCCTGCCGATACAGTTCTACCGGACGCTGGCAGGCCTGTTCATCGCCATCTTCGTAATCCGCACACTCTCTGTTTTCGACGTGGAGATCCGGCACCGGCTGGAAGACACCGAAAGGAAGCACGCATTGCTGGAGGAGCGGCACCGCATAGCCCGCGACCTGCACGACGGTGTCATCCAGGACATCTACGCCGCCGGTCTGCAACTGGAGGCTGCGACCTCCTCCTTTGAATCCAGCCCCCAAATGGTCCGTGATGAGATCAGCCACATCCTGATGCAACTGAACAAGGTGATCTCCGATATCAGGGGGTACATCTTCAAACTGGGTCCGGCACGGGCGGGCATGCCTGACTTTTACAACTACATGAATCATATCGTTCAGGAGTTCTCCAGCACCGGCCCCATATCAGCGAGCCTGGATATCCGGGGTGAAGGTGAGATGCTCTCGGCGGAGCAACGGCAGAACATCGTCTTTATCGTGCGGGAATGTCTCAGCAATATCAGCAGGCATTCACTGGCCTCGCGCGCTGACATCGAGCTGGAATTCCTGGATCAGGGAGCACGCCTCAGGGTTATCGACGACGGTGTGGGTATGGATTACGCGATGTTCGACGTCACTGACCTGGATCAGCAAACCGGCGGCCTGGGGAACATGGCCGCCCGGGCCCGCTCCATCAGGGCTGAGCTTTCCATAAAGAACCGGCCCGGCCGCGGCGGTACAGAGGTAGCGCTCTGGATCCCGTATGAAAGTGCTGATGAAAGTGATGAGGCCGGCGCGGCCACGGTGACGCTGGGGGCGGACGAATGAAGGTGTTCATCGTTGACGACCATCAGGTGGTAAGGCTGGGCCTGAGAGCGCTGCTGGAGCAGAGGGATGGCTTCGAGGTAGCCGGCGAGGCCGGCACCGCAGAAGAGGCAGTGGAGGCGGTGCTGGCAGAGCAGCCGGACGTGGTGCTGATGGACGTACGCCTGCCGGACGAGAGCGGCATAGAGGCTTGCCGGAAGATCCGTTCTGCCAGCCCCGATATCCATGTTTTGATGCTTACATCCTATTCTGATGACGAGGCCATCTTCTCCGCCATCATGGCCGGCGCTTCCGGCTATCTCCTCAAGAAGATCGAGGCCGATCAGCTATTTCATGCGATCACGGCCGCCAGCAAAGGGGAATCGATGCTGGACCCCAACCTGAGCAGAGCGGTGGTCGAAAGGGTGAATGAGATATGCGAAGGCGGCCCCACACGCGGTATAGACAACCTGAGCACGCGGGAGAAGGGGATCCTCAAACTGATCGCCGAAGGCCTTACCAACAAGGAGATCGCCGAAAAGGTGTTCCTCAGCGACAAGACGGTACGGAATTACGTCAGCTCCATCTTCCAGAAGATCGGCGTCACCCACCGCACCCAGGCAGCCATCTATTACCTGGAGAGGAAGGGTTCCGGCGCGGATGAACCCATTATCTGACAGATAGGCCGAAACCGGTTTCCTGGGCATTACAGGACATTTGTCCCTTGCCTGCCCGCCTGCCGAATGTGCAATATTCTATCTGAAGGCTGCCCTTCCCCGATTCGCCGTAGCGCCGGGCCGCCCTCAACCAGGGTCTCTTGAGTGAATAACCCACATTAAAATATTACTTCGAAAGGAGGATTAAAGGACATTTCCAGCGTTCTGTATCAAATGACAGACAGGAGGATCGATGAAAAGAGCGTACATCTTGGTAGCAGCATTTGCGATGCTTGCGATACTGGCTATGCTATTCTCCGCGGGCTGTGGGTCTGATACATCCTCTACGACGGCTACTACCGCAAATGCTGGCAACGACAACCTTCAGCAGCAGATCGACGAACTCAAGAGCGGCCTGCCCAAGTTCGCAGTTCCCATGCGTGAGGTCGGCGATCGTTTCGCCAATATGTATTACGCCGCCAAGGGCGGCAACTGGGGTCTGGCAGCGTATATGTCCCGTTATACGGACAAGGCCATGAACCCGGCGAAGGTGACAAAGCCGGAGGAATATCCGAACTGGGCATCGTTCTATGCCAACGACTTCGACCCGATAAACAAGGCCATAGCGGCGAAGGATTTCGACGCCTTCGACCAGGCGTATTCAAAGGTGATCGAATCCTGCAATGCCTGTCATGCCTCCATGGGTTATACCTTTATCGTCATTTCGAAGGCGGATCAGCCATCCGATACCCATGTGGACTACAACCTCGCCAGCGAACCGACCGACCTGCCGAAATGATGCGCTCCAGCGGTTCGGCAGCCTGAGTATGCTGTAATCGGTGATTGATGGATCATAGGGGACCTCGCGCCTTCGGCGCGAGGTCCCCTTTTCCTTCTTATCTTTCCAGCCGCCGCCGCAGCTCCACCAGGTTCATCACATCCTCCCCGTTATACCTGAGCAGGCGCTCCAGGGCGAAGCGGTCTCCCCGGTGCTTCCAGTCGCTCCAGCATTGCTGTATCTGAGTGTTGGTCAGGGGTTCGAGTTCACGGGTGATGCCCAGTCGGCGTTCGATGACCTTCAAACCTCCCCTGAGCCCACGGCTGCGGCAATCGTACATCAGGTCCCGGCTCTTGTAGCGATCCAGCAGATTCATGCCAAGATGCTTCCTGATGACCCTGAGATCGAAGCTGTTGCCGTTGAAAGTGTAGATGCGCTCTGCGTCGGGCAGGGCGGCGGAGAATGTCTCGGCGGTCAAGTCGGGCCAGACCAGCTGCCTCAGCCCCGTCCGCTCATGGTAGAAACCGACCACGGTGATATAACTGTTGCGCCAGCGCGTCTCTATGTCCAGATATAGTGAATCCATGCGCCGCTGCCTCGCGGGAACCGCTTTACGATGACTTGCCAACGCGTTTCCTGCACACCATCTTGACCGTTCGCTTTTCCGTCTGGGACTTGAACACGAACGATTCCCTAAACCCATGAACGATACCGGAAGAACCGTAATGGATAAAGAACAGACGCTGGAATGAGAAATGGGGCGGGTTCAGGCACCCGCCCCATCGGAGTCACTCGGATATTGCCTGCCCTCAGCGCCGCTTGCGAACCGCCTTGACCGCCGGCACCGCGATTCCCATAAACAGGAGGCCTGTGGCCAGTATCGCCATCAGGGACAGATCGGCGCCCGTGTTGGGCAGCGCCGCCCGCGTCAGCACCGGTGCCGGTGCATTGTCTGCAGCCTCAGAACCCGTGGTTACATTATTACTTGATTCCGGAGTCGGTGCGTTATCACCCGACCCAAGGTCTTCAGGATTAGAGTACTGGCATCCGGCAGCTGTCGGGTCATCGATGCAGGGGTCCAGCGGCTGCTGGCAGCCCTCGGCGTCGGGGTCCTCCTCGCAGGGATCGACCTGGCAGCCCTCGGCGTCGGGGTCTTCCTCGCAGGGATCCACTTGGCAGCCCTCGGCGTCGGGGTCCTGCTCGCAGGGGTCCACCTGACAGCCGGGGGCATCCGGATCCTCGATGCAGGGATCCAGAGGTTCCTCGTTGCATTCGGGCTCACCGTATGCGCAAGCCTCTACGGAAGTCACATAGTTGGTCACACCCTGCGGGATGCTCCATATGATGGTGAAGTATGCCGACGCGTTAGCCGCTATCTCATCCCAATGAAGCGGGAGAGGTACGGTGGTAAAGGCGGTAACACCATTGGTTGCCTCATGTTTGGTGACATGTACGTCATAGGCTGTACCCGTACCGACGTTCTTCAGCTCGTAATCAATAGAAAGGTGGTGGAGATTATAATTCTCCATTCTTTCTTCCAGGGTATCGCCGGCCCAATAGCCCTCCCCGCAGTACAGCTCAAGATCCACATAGGGCGGATAGCAGCACTCGCCATCGCCGCCGGCACCATACTGGTCATCACCGGCTGCCTGGGGACTGTCGCCGTTCGAGGCATCTCCGCCGGTCTTTCCGGCGGTCACGGCCGCGTCTGCCGCCGCCGCCTCGGGAGCTGCCGCTGTGTCTCCTGGTGCGACTTCAGCAGTTGTGGGAGCAGATTCCGGGACGTCATCGCCGCTCTCCGGCAGACCAGGGTCTTCCTGCGACCCATCTCCCGCAGCCACCTCTTCCGTGGCGCCGTCAGCCGGCTGGGCATCGTCAGCGGTCGGAGACTGCTGAAAGCCGCCTTCCAGAACAGCAGTATCACCAGGCGCGGAAGCGCCTTCATCCGAAGCCACCGCAACGGGAACCCATAAAAGAATCCCCAGGAGAAGCGCCAGGATGGAGACGCTTGCGATTGTCCTGAAGACTAAGCCGAAGTGGTCTGCTCGTTTGTAATACCTGCTCTTGATGCCTGAGATTCCCTTTCTCATCATGCCTCCCCTGACTGGTTGATTCGGTAATTGTGGAATAGGAGACTACAGAAGTCGGTTTTTTATCAATCCGACTTTTTATTTTATATCATATCGTGCGGCTTGTAAATCATCCGGAAGGGTAGCTTGTGAATGCCGGTAGCCGCCGTTGCCAGCCCATGTGACCTGCCAGGCAATGGCAACATACCGTCGATGGAGGCGACGAGCGGAATCGAACCGCTGTACGAGGTTTTGCAGACCTCTGCCTAGCCACTCGGCCACGTCGCCCCGCTTGCAAGCCCTGTGTCGTTGGCGGCCCCTGGGAGGAGTCCGCCTTCAAGACACTTCAGGACACTGGCAGCGGGAAGGCAGCTCCTGCGTGGCCGCCCGGCGCCAATGTCCTGCGGGAATCTGGAGCGGATGAAGGGATTTGAACCCTCGACCTTCTGCATGGCAAGCAGACGCTCTAGCCAACTGAGCTACATCCGCTCTTGCGTAAGAGATTATAGGAAAAGGGTGTTGCGGATTCAATCCACCTTCCCGCCGCCTTGCCAGATATCCATGGTTTGCGCGTCACGGATAAAGCCCTGCCAGGACTCCTTGAACGCGAGGTACCGACTGAAAGACCCTCTCCTCGCCTTCGACCCGGCTCTGCTGATGGCTATGTTTGAGATGCTTTCGCGAGCGTCTTCCTCACGCCCCTGGCGCATGTACCAGGCCGCCATCTCCATGGACGCCCTCATCACCAGGTCGTGGATGCCGTCAGCCATGAAACGGGCCGGATAAGAGCCGGTATCGGACAATCCATTCCCCATCGGCCCACCGTCGTCATGCTTTGTCCTTATCTTCGACCTTCCGGCGGCCAGGCCGATAATGTCCTGCCTCAGCCGGTGCCATTCCGGCGTGCACAGTTCCTGGGCCCGGTGCTCCATGGCAAGCTCCCCGTCGAGGAAGAAATCGTATCCAAAGAAAGCGGCGTTCAGCACGTAGTCGATATCCTCGCCCCTGGGCACCTCCGGGTCGAAAGGCACACGCGAAAACAAAGAGCGGTGTATTATCATATTGCCGCCGCATGCATATGAGGTCTTGACCAGCCCCCCTGCTTCCCCGGCCGCGGAAAGGGTCATGCGCAGCGCCGCCTGGTCACCCCAGAGCTCACGCCAGCCGTCACGGGACGGCGGCGCCGGCTCGCCGGCGCCGCCGTCCTCCTTCAGGAATCCCGTCACTCCCGCCACAAGGTCGCCGTCACGATAACCGCCCAGATGCCTCAGCGCCTTCTTCAGGTAATCCGGGTCACGGTAGACCTGGTCATCATCGAAGAATACAGCCGCTTCCGCCCCGGTCAGCGCCGCGGCCAGCAGGCTGATATTGCGGATGCTGGAATACCCGCCGAACTGGAGGAACCGCCGGTAGCGCTCGCAGGGACTCCCTGCGATACGACGACGCCAGGCCGCCAGCGTGTCGGGACCGATGAGCATAATGGGAAAATCCATCTCGAAGCGCGCTACAATGGACTCAACCTTCAGCTGTACCGCCTGGTTCAGCTCACGCCGCGTAGGCACGGCGATGACGACAACGTCGAACCCCTCCTCGTAATCCAGGATGGAGAGGCTGGCCAAAGCCTGCCCCAGCGTCCCGTCCCGGTCGAGAGGCGTAGCGTGATCGAACAGGTAGTCTGCTCCAGCCACGCACGATGGTATGTCTCCTGCCGGCCCCCTCCAGTAGGTAGGAATGATGATAGTCGCTTTCATGCCCTTTCAGACGGGACGCCGCCCACTCTGCCTTTCGTTTTGCGTGTGGATGTCTATTGCATACCCAGGCCGGGCGGCTTTAAACGGTCCATCATATGACACCGATGGGATAGAGCGGAGGTCCGGCCTCTCAGCCGGCGGCGGCGTCCAGCGCCTGGTTCACCAGCTCATCGGCGTGGGCGTTCTCTACCCGGGGGATGCTGTTGAGTTCATAGCGGTCGAACCGGCCCAGCCGCTCCATGGCCTCATCGTAGAGAGGCTTGAGTCCCTGGTTCTTCACCTTGTATTCGCCCTTGAGCTGACGTATCACCAGTTCACTGTCGGAGAAGACAGCCAGCTCTTCCACTCCATGCTCCAGGGCCATCTCCAGGCCGGAGATGAGGGCGCTGTATTCGGCGATGTTGTTGGTGGCCCGGCCGATGGTGCGCGAGATGGTGGCCAGACGGTTGCCGTGGCCGTCTTCCAGCACGGCGCCGATGGCCGCCGGCCCGGGATTGCCCCGGGCTCCGCCGTCTACGTGCAGGTGATGCAATCCCTCTCCCCCGCCTTTCCTCGCTGTGTCGCTCCCGGTTGCTGTCTTATTGGCCGCGGCCCCGCCCGCCCCTTCCCCTGCCCCGGCCCGGACACTCCGCCAGAAGCCAGTCTCCACGCCGGAGAACTCCAGCCTGAGCCCCAAAGGCTCCAGTTCACCGGCCAGATTCTCCGACCAGAGTAAGAGCAGCTTCCTCTCACAGACATCATGCGGGATCTCCACCAGCGCCAGGCCCGATTCTCGCGCCTGCGCCAGGTCGTGGTATTTTATGCCACCCGTGACCAGCACATCCGCCAGCGGCGCCGCCTTGCCGATCATGCCCGCGCCGCTGCCGGGGACTACAGCCACCCTGGCCACCGCCGCCTCCGGCTCACCGGCGAACCGGGCCTGCTCCATCCCGAAAATGGAGGCCAGGCCGGCGGCAAGCTCCTCCAGGGATATCGGCCTATCCAGCTCTCCGGCACGGCCGCAACCGCTGTCGTGGCAGCGGGTGTCCAGGCGATAGATATCGTATGCCGGCTCTTCGTAGGAATGGGCCTCTTTCAGGGCGGCGACTATCCTGTCTTCCCGGCCCGGGGGGAAGACCATCTCCAGTCTCAGCTCGCTGACGCGCTCGTCGCGGCCCACCTCGCCCAGGGAGGGGCTGGCCCCCGCCAGGGGATGGAAGGTACCTGTGCCCTCGACGAAGAACGAGCAATGGCTGTAATCCCCTATCACGCCGCCACCGGCCGCGAACAGTGCTTCCCGCACCCGGTCAAGATCCCCCTCCGGCACGAACGTCACCAGCTTGGACCATGGTGCGGGCGAACCGGAGAGCGGTCCGGCCCCGGCGATACCGCAGAGACCGGCCATGATATCGGCCAGTCCGCCGGGGGCGGCGTCGAGGTTGGTATGGGCCGCCACCACGGCGACGCCTCTGCGGACAGCCTCCCGCGCCAGCCTTCCCGCCGCGGTAGCGTCGCTCACCGACGGCAGGGGCTGAAAGATCAGGGGGTGGTGGGTGAGGATAAGGCCGCAGCCGCGGTTGACAGCCTCGTCGATGACATCATCATCGACATTCAGGGAGAGCAGGATGTCGCCGGCGTCTTCATCGGAAACACCTACCTGCAGGCCGACGTTATCCCATTCCTCAGCCAGGCGGAAAGGCGCCAACCCGTCTATGACTGAGATGACATCAGCGACACGCGCGGACATAAGCCTCCATGACAGCCTTCATCTGTTCCAGGGCCCGGGTTCAGGCCGCCGGGCTCTTCTCACTGAGGGAGCCGCTCTCCATGGTCAGGACCCTGCCGGCCCTCTCCGCCAGCCTGCCCGAATGGGTCACCATCACTATGGTAACACCTTCGCTGCCCAGCCTGTCGAAAAGATCCATGATGTCTTCCTCCGTATCCTCGTCAAGGTCGCCGGTAGGTTCGTCGGCGAGGATGATATCGGGGCGGTTGACCAGCGCCCGGGCGATGGCCACGCGGCGCTGCTGTCCACCCGACAGTTCGGCGGGATAAGCACGGGCCTTCTCCGGCAGTCTCACCATCTCCAGCAGATCCCGGGCCCGCTGGAAGCCGTCTTCCCCGCCGGCGGTGAAGGAGGCGGGCAGCCTGATGTTGTCCAGGGCGTTCAGTGTCGAGACCAGGCTGGGGAACTGGAAACAGAAACCTATCTTCTCGCTGCGCAGCCGCGCCAGGGCGATGTTATCCAGGGACCAGATATCCGTGCCCCCCACGCGCACCACGCCCGCTGTGGGCCGGGTGAGACCGCCGATAAGGCTTACCAGGGTCGTCTTGCCGCTGCCGGAGTGGCCGACGACGGCCACATACTCCCCCTCGACAACGGTGAGGCCGACACCGTCGACCGCGTTGACCACCTCACCGCCGCTGTGGTAGGTCTTTGTCACGTTTTCCAGACTGATCATGGCCATATCGCTCATCTCCGAATATCCGTTCTATTCTCCCGTGCGGATCGCCTGATAAGGCTCCAGGCGGCTCGCCACCAGCGCCGGATAAAGGGCCGCCACCACCCCGGTCAGCGCCGCCATCAGCAGGTAGCCCACTGTGAAGATGATGATGAAACCGGCGCCGGGCCAGACGAACTCAACGCCCAGGGAATCCGCCACCGTACCCTTGAGCAGGATGATGACCACGCCGCCCAGGGCCAGCCCTATGGCGCCGCCGATTGTTGTGAGCTGTACCGACTCCAGCATCACTTCCCTGAAGATGAACCGGCGCGTGGCGCCCATTGCCTGCAAAAGGCCTATCTCGCGCCGTCGCTCGTTGACTATCATGGTGAATATGGCACCGATCATCAACACAGAGATGAACCAGAAACCTCCGCCCATCAGCAGCAGGCCGGGGGTCAGCGTCTCCAGCTGCCGCGATATGGATGTGGACATCAGTTCCTTGGAGGAGACAACGGCTGCGCTGGGAGCGGCCTGCGTCATCTCCAGCGCTACATCCTCGCGGGAGTAGGACGGGTCCACCTTGACCATCACGGCCGAGATCTGTCCCGGCTCCACTTCCAGTTTCTCCTTGGCCGTCGTCTCCGACAGCTGCGCCAGCTCCTGGGCGGCGTCCATGGTGATGAAGCCGCCGTCGTCCAGGCCCAGCCCTGTCTGCTCGAGGATGCCGGCAACCGTGAACTCGCGGCCATAGAAGAACTCCTTGTCGCCTATGTGGCTCTCGGACTTGCCGAAGAAGATGTGGGCGTTGCCGCCCAGTATCACCTCATCGTTCTTCAGGTCCTTCAGGTCGATGTCCTTCACCCAGGGCCTTACGGTGAAATCCGTCTCGGGGTCGATGCCTACCAACTGCAGGCTGCCGGAACATCAGCCGCTGCCCAGGGTGGCGAAATAAAGTTGGGGAGAGGCCTTCTGTACCCCTTCCACGGACTTCACATCGTCCAGCACCGAGCCGTCCATCAGGAAGGTGCTGGGATTTCCCGCTATCAGCGATGACGAGATCCTGGAGACATTGCCGGGGGCGACAACCATCAGGTCCGCTCCCAGCCGCGCCACACCCTTGGCCAGGCTGTCGGCTACGCTCTTGCCCAGGATGGTGGTGGGGAAAAGGACCAGCGCCACTATTGCCACCGCCACCATCGTCACCATGCTGCGGAACAGCTTGCGCCTGAGGTTCTGCCTGCTCAGGTAGAATATGCCTATCTTCCTCTTCATTGCTCCACGATCACCTCACCCAGGAACGACCCGGTCATGGAATGGTATGGATATGTCCCCGGTTCCTCGAAAGTATAGGTCCAGCTATCGCCCTTCTTCAGGTCGGGTGACATGAAGAGGTCGGTCATCACCGGCGGCGCTCCGCTCATCACCTGGTGGTCCCGCCTGTCCTCGTTCTTCCAGGTCACGCTCTCCCCCGCCTTGATGGTCACGGTCTCCGGCTCGAAATGAAAGTCCTTGATGATTACTGTCGCCCCGCCGCCGCATGATGATATGGCGAGTATCAAGGCAACCGCTCCCGCCATCATCAACGAAGCTTTCAGACCTGCTTTCAAGCGTCCTCGATTCAAGCGTCCTCGATTCCCGATAATGCTGATATGATACCTAATATATTAGACGTTGCCTTTGCAAACCCGGTTCCGTGTAATCTGCGTATCGCCAGGCATTTCCGCCCTCGTCTATGCCCTGCCATCGTCAGGCTGCTCCCTGCCGCAGATATCGACATATCGCTGTCATCGGCCATATCACACGTCAACGCACATCACCGCCGGCCGGCTCCCTCCTCGCGGATTTCGACAAATCTCTGTCATCGGTTACTTTACCTGTCAACACCCATCCCAGCTTCCAGCCTGTTCCCGGCGCAGATATCGGAATCTCGTTGTCAGCGGCTACATCATCCGTGGACACCCGCCTCTGCCGGCAGGACGCCCCGTCGTCTGCGAAAGCATTCACGCGACTGCGAGCGTTGAGCGTCGCCTCGCCCGGAGAGCGCCGCCTGAACCGGGGGCGACGCCTGAACCGGGAGCGCCGCCTGAACCGGGGGCGACGCCTGAACCGGGAGCGACGCCTGAACCGGAGAGCGCCCCCGCCCCGGAGGGGCGGGGGCGCTCCATTCGTTCAACTCCACATCCATGTCTCAGACATGGACCTTTCTATCCCTCCGCCAGTATCAGGCCGCAGATCAGTGGCGCGTCGATGCCGGCGATACGGTCGGTGACCGTGTCGGTGGCGACATCATAGACGAAGACGCCGGACTGGTTCTCGGTGGGATAATGGCGTACCGCTATATAGGCAGTCTTGCCATCGGGTGTGAAAACGATGGAATGCGTCTCCGCCCCTACATCCACCGTCTTGACGATCTGGTCCGTATCCAGATCTATCTTGATCATGGTGTTGTCGGCGCCGCCGGTGGCGTAGAGGTACTTGCCGTCGGGGGTCACCTCGTCCTGGTGAACCGAGAGTCCGGGGTTGGCCTTGGTGATGTTCTCTATCTTGGAAACCAGCTTGCCTTCAGGCCAGGTCACCTTGGCGATGTATCCGGGATCAGCTGTCATGTTGTTCAGGTAGGCATACTTGTGGTCCTTGGACCAGGAGATGCCACAGATGCTGGTGGTGACGTCTCCGCCGCCGGGACCGGCTTCACCGATTGTGTTGGCATCGGGATCAAGCGGGTATACCTTGCCATCGCCCATGCTGCTGACCCAGATCTTGCCGTCAGGGCCCATCTGCATGCCACAGGGAGCGAAGGTGCCGCCGGGAGGCGCCGGGATGGTTTCTACCGTCTTGCCCGTGGCCACGTCGATCACATTTATGTTCCCGCCCTGGGCATTGGCCAGATAAACTGTCTTCGGCAGCTCCGTGGCCGTGCGGTTCCTGGTATTGGGCGCCGTGGATGTGTCAGCCGTGAACATGATCCCGTGTGGCGCAGCAGAATCAGGAACATTTACCATCTCGACCTTCTTGGTAGCCAGGTCGACAACCGCCAGCCCCATGTTGCCGCCACCCGCTTCCAGCTCGCCTTCACCGGTCACGGCCACATACAACTTGCCCGCCTTCTCGCTGACGGTCTTGCCCGTTTCCGCCTTGGTGGTCGTGGTCTCCTCACCGCCGCAACCGATCACCGCGACCAGCAGCGCCAGCAGGAGAACGGAAGCAGCGATAACAAGGACCGCTTTGCCTGATCTGTATTCTCTCACCATTTTCATCCTCCATATTCATGATAGACATACTAGGCATTGCTGTTCAGGCTTGTGCTACATCGGCCATCACATCCTTAGGCTGGCTCCGGGAGTCCCCCCCACAGGCCAAATAATCGCTGCACTTTTTCAATTCAGGAGAAACATCCGATTCATCCACCGCGAGCCCCTGAAGCTTCACGGCTGACAAAGCTGGCGATTCTTTCGCCGTCCGGCCCCCCTTTCCTGCCCTTCCTGCCTTATTCCGGCAGCCGTTCCATCTCCTCGTCGCAACATACCAGCGTTCCGCCCCCGGCCTCTTCCACTACCACCACGTTGCCACAGATATTACAACGATACCTTTCGCCTGCCGCTTCCACCGGCATATGATCACCCCTTCTCCCTGCGTTTTCCTGACTCTCGATAATCCCGCCACACCTCACGTGGCTAATCCTTACTATTCCCGCGTCAAATCAAATTTATTCCATCGACCACCTTTCCCGCCGCTGGTTTTCGGCACAGGCGTTGCCGCGCCGCCAGGTTCCGGCACGGTTGGAGGAATTACCGTCGAGGCACGGTATAGGTCGGAAGATGGGGGCGGCGCCGGCCGCCATGGCCGGAACGGTCGAACCATAGACGGGAAGGGAGGGTGTCCGTTTGGAAAAGATCCGTTATCAGATGACAGCCGCGGCTCTGGCGATGATCATCCTCATCTTCACCGGCACCCTCATCTACCACCGGCTGGAGGACTGGACCTGGGTCTCTTCCTTCTATTTCACCATCGTCACCCTCACCACCGAGGGCTACGGAGACCTGGTCCCCACCAGCGAGGCCTCACGCCTGTTCACGGCCATCTTCATCCTGGTTGGCGCAACAATCGTCCTGGCCGCCATCGCCATCATCGGCACCCGCTATCTGGAGCTGCGCGGTGAGAAGGTGGAAGAGCGGCAGAAGCGGCGCCGGAACAAAAGCTGAAAAGACCCCCGGCGGGCATTTTGCCAAGAAGATTTCCGCCTGATCCTTCAGGCTTTCTTTCAGCCTGCTCGAGTCAATGTCCTGGCGGATTCAGGTTTGATATTTTTTCTTCTTGGACCATATCCGGGCATAAAGACCCAGAGATCCCTGGTTATCAGCCACTTGTTGTTTTCCAGCTCCAGGGTCACCGTGTGTTGCTCCGCATTGTCACCACAGCCATCGTCCCGATTCTTATTAAAATCTTTGTAGCAAATATGACTATATATGTCTACTACTGCCGTGGCCTGATTATCCTGAACAGAGATGCCCTTGAAATCCATTTTCGTGATAATGTTTTCAGATCTGCCATAACCGGCAGGTGTCTGCTGGATTTCCATATCTATGACACTTCGTCTCCTTGACAGTTCTCCAGTGCTGGCACTGAAATAATTGTCAAGCCTGCTTTTTAATTCCTCGCTGCGACCACGGTTCACATACAGCACCGCATCTCGACCGGCCTGAAAAGCATCTCTGATGAACTGTTGCAGCTGCGCCCAGGTCTGGGGGTCGCCGACCCACTCGCGGTCGTTCGGATCATAAGGGGGAGGCTGCTCCGAAGAAATGGGGGGAAGTTCCTTGCGGCCTTCAATTGTTTTGGTTACGCCGTTTTTTTCAACGGTAAACGTTTTTTTGGTGGGATGTTTGTTTACTCCACTGATAGCCCAGTCCGCGCTTTGGGCCATAAAAAACATGAAGGACATCGCCGCTATCAGTCCTGCCGCCGCCACCGCCACTTTCACCTTTTTCACATCAACTTCCTTTTTGAGGAGGGAGCGGCGATCAGGGTAGCGTCGACGATGGTGCCCTCCTTAAGCAGCAGGCCTTTATCCTCCAGGTGGCGGCTGATGCTTGCAAACATCCGCTTGGTCAGTTTGTGCTCCTCCAGCAGGTGGCGGAACTGGAGGATAGTGGTTTCATCGGGCACCGGGTCCCGGGCCAGATTGATGCCGGCAAAGCGGGCCATGGACTGGATATCGTAAAGTGCGTCTTCCATGACGAGATCCGATAGATTAAACCACTGCTGCATGAAGTAGATCCTGAGCATCTTCTCCACGCCCATGGGCAGGCGGCCGTTTACTCCTTTGGGATAATGGGGCTCTATCAGACGGGTGAGCTTCTTCCAGGGAATGATCCTGTTCATCTCGGTGAGGAACGTCTCTTTCCGGGTCTGCTTCTTCTTGCCTTCGCAAACCAGACTGGCGAAACTGGGGTGCTTCAAGAAGGCCTCCATGGTTGACTTTCGGCTATTCTATCATAGAGTTGCCGGCGGAGGGTTAATCAGAGGTTCCTTAACCCAGCTCGAGGAATCTGTGAAGAAGATTTCTGCTTGAGACAGCGCTGGTGATTTTAATCGTTCCGTTCTCCAAATTGGTTAAAATAGATCTCGATAATTCCTCGCGCCGTGCAGAATCCGGTGAATAATAACCGCTTTTCCCTCGACCACATAGAAAACCAGATAATTCTCAACAACAAGATATCGATATCCCATCTGCATGAGATTGGGATCATCCGGTACTCTGCCCATGCGAGGATGGCTAGCCAAACCGTCGAGACTTCTTTCAATTGTCTTCGCCATGGACATCGCAGCAGCCGGATTATCGGCGGCGATAAAGGCGATGGCATCCGAGAGATCTTCCTCTGCTACGCTCAAGAGGCGGACAGCAAACCTGGATGAACTCACTTTATGCTGATTCGCGAATCTGTTTATGGATGTCTTTCATAACCTCGCCGAGCGAGCGGCCTTTATCACCCGCGGCAGCGCGTGACTTGGCAACGGCTAGCTTGCTATATAGTTCAAGGCGGCGCTCAAGTAGACCGTATAGAGCCATTGACATCACCACCATGTCACCCTCTCCATTTCTAGTGATAAAAACAGGTTCGCTTGATTTGTGAACCAGGTCTGAGATCTCATTTGCCTTATTTCTCAGATCAGAGATTGGCTTGATTATAGGCATGGGCTCCTCCTTTGGTATTTCCTCTCCAGGATTATATCATAATAATGATAATTTTATGATTTCTGAATTTCGAAAAGTTCGAGTCCATCCGGGTGTCATGAATTCAGGAAGGAAAAAATGCCTTTAACCATGCATTTCCGGGGAGTGATTTTCTGGTGGGCCCAGCTGGACTCGAACCAGCGACCGTCCGATTATGAGTCGGATGCTCTGACCAACTGAGCTATGGGCCCTGCATGGTGCTTGCCCCGCCAGCGAGAAGTATAGCAAAGCGCGCCCGCCGCTGGCACCGTTTCCGGACCGCTGATATACTCCATCAGTGATTTCCCCTTTAAACGAGGTTTTTACATGAACCGACTACGGTTAAACCGTCCATGAACCTGAAAGGACTCATCCTCAGTGGCGGCACCGGCAGCCGCCTCAGGCCCATAACCCACACCAGCGCCAAGCAGCTGGTGCCGGTGGCCAACAAGCCGGTGCTCTTTTACGGCATCGAGGCATTGCGGAACGCCGGCATCACCGACATCGGCATCATCGTCGGCGATACCGCCCCGGAGATAGAGGCGGCCGTGGGCGACGGCAGCCGCTGGGGCGTCAAAGTCACCTACATCCCCCAGGAGGCGCCGCTGGGGCTGGCCCACGCGGTGCTGACCGCCGAGGACTTCCTCGGCGACTCCAGCTTCGTCATGTACCTGGGCGACAACCTGCTCAGGGACGGCATCGAGGACCTGGTTCAGACCTTCCAGTCCAGCCGGCCGGACGCGCTCATCCTGCTGCAGGAGGTGTCCAACCCGGAAGCTTACGGCGTCGCCGAGTGCGAGGGCAGTGAGGTCAGGCGCCTGGTGGAGAAGCCCAAGCAGCCGCGCAGCAACCTGGCGCTGGTGGGCATATACATGTTCACCCCCGCCATCTTCGACTGCGCCCGGGAGATCGAGCCGTCGGCCCGCGGCGAGCTGGAGATAACCGACGCCATCCAGTGCCTGATCGACAAGGGCAGGCGCGTGGAGTCCCACGTGGTGCAGGGGTGGTGGAAGGACACGGGCAAGCTGGAGGACATGCTGGAAGCCAACCGGCTCATCCTCGACTCGCTGGATTCGGACATCCGGGGCAAGGTGGAGAGTTCGGAGATACACGGACGCGTGATCATCGAGGAAGGGGCGCGGGTGAGCGACTGCACCATCCGCGGCCCGGTGATCATCGGCGAGAACTCATACGTGCACGATTCCTACATCGGCCCCTATACCTCCATCTACTCCGAGGCGGAGATCGGCAACTCGGAGATAGAGCATTCCATCATCCTGGAGCAGAGCAAGGTGATCGACCTGCGCGGACGCATGGAGGGGAGCCTGATCGGCAGGAACGTCCGTATAATCAGGCTGGACCAGAAGCCCAAGGCCTACCGGTTCATGGTGGGAGACAACTCCTGGATCGGCATAATCTGACGCGATGACCGCACTACAAGACTTCCCGGAGGCAAGATGATCGAAGGCGTCAAGACCAAAAAACTGAAGGTACTGCCCGACGACCGCGGCCGCCTGACGGAGATGCTCAGGTCCGACGACGACCTCTTCATCAAGTTCGGCCAGTGCTACATGACCACCACCTATCCCGGCGTGGTCAAAGCCTGGCACTACCATAAGATCCAGACGGACAATTTCGTCGTCATCACCGGCATGTTCCGCGTGGCCCTCTACGACGACCGCGATGATTCGCCCACAAAGGGCGAGGTCAACGATTTCTTCATCGGCGACCACAACATGATGCTGCTGCAGATACCGCCGGGCATCTACCACGGCTGGAAATGCATCGGCGAGCATGAGGGCATCGTGGTCAACATCTCCACCGAGCTCTATAACTACGATGACCCGGACGAGTACCGCCTGCCCTACGACACGGACGAGATACCCTACGACTGGGAAACCAGGATGGGATGAGAGCACTGGTTATCGGATCAGCCGGCCAGCTGGGCCACGACCTGCTGAAGACCCTGCCGCCGGAATACGAGGTCACGGGCGCCGACATCGGTGAGGTGGACATCACCGACCCCGATTCCATCGGCGGCCTGGTATCCGAAAGTCGACCCGACCTGGTGATAAACTGCGCAGCCTATACCAACGTCGACGGCTGCGAGACGGACCGGGAGGCCGCCTTCGCCGTCAACGCCGACGGCGCCGGCAACACCGCCCGCGCCTGCGCCCATGGCGACGCGGCCCTCATCCATATCAGCACCGATTACGTCTTCGACGGCAGCAAGGGTGAGCCTTATCTGGAGGACGACCCCACCTCCCCCCTGGGGGAGTACGGACGCGGCAAGCTGGCGGGGGAGGAAGCGGTCCGGCGCCGGCTGCCCGGGCGCTACCTCATCGTCCGCACCGCCTGGCTCTTCGGAGCCACGGGCCACAATTTCGTCAAGACCATGCTCAGGCTGGGACGTGAGCGGGATGAGCTCAAGGTGGTGGACGACCAGACCGGCTCCCCTACCTACACCGGCCACCTGGCGGCTGCCATCAAGAAGCTGGCGCTGACCCGCCTGGACCAGCCGGGTATCTACCACATGACCAACAGCGGCTCCTGTACCTGGTTCGACTTCGCCGCCGAGATATTCCGCCTGTCCGGCGTGGAGGTCGACCTCAGCCCCACCACCAGCGAGGAGTTCGCCAGCCCCACCCCCCGTCCAGCCTATTCGGTCCTGGCCAACACGCGGGCGCCGGAGATCGGCCTGCCACCATGGCGCCAGGGCCTGATAGAATGTCTGAGGGAGCTGGGAGAACTGGCCAGAGAAACGGAGGCATGACCTTGAAGATACTTGTGACCGGGGGCGCCGGGTTCATCGGCAGCAACTTCATCCGGCTCATCCTCGGCAAATACAGCGATTACGAGGTCGTCAACCTGGACAAGCTGACCTACGCCGGCAACCTGGACAACCTCAGGGACATCGAATCGGACAGGCGCTACCGTTTCGTCCAGGGAGACATCTGCGACCCGGATGTGGTCGACAAGGTGATGAACGGCGTCGACGCCGTAGTCAACTTCGCCGCCGAGTCCCACGTGGACCGCTCCATCGGCGGACCGGCGGATTTCATCCAGACCGACGTGTTCGGGACCTATGTGCTGCTGGAGGCCGCCCGCCAGCACGGCGTCGGCCGCTACCTGCAGATCAGCACCGACGAGGTCTACGGCAGCATCGACCAGGGCTCCTTCCACGAGACGGACGCCCTTCACCCCAGCAGCCCCTATTCCGCCAGCAAGGCGGGCGGCGACATGCAGGTGATGGCCTACCACACCACCTTCGACCTGCCGGTGCTCATCACCCGCAGCTCCAACAATTTCGGGCCATACCAACATGTTGAGAAGCTGATACCCCTGTTCATCACCAACGCCATGGAGGGCCGGAAACTGCCGCTTTACGGCTCCGGCACCAACGTACGTGACTGGATCTACGTCACCGACAACTGTGAGGGCATAGACACGGTGCTGCACAAGGGGGAGGTGGGAGAGATATACAACATCGGCGGCGGCAACGAGCGCGACAACATCACCATCACCAAAAAGATACTGGAACTGATGGATAAGCCCGAGGACCTGATCGAGCGAGTCTCCGACCGCCTGGGCCACGACCAGCGCTACTCCATCGACTGTAGCAAGGCCAGGGCCCTGGGCTGGCAGCCGTCACACGACTTCGACTCCGCCCTGCAGGAGACGGTCTCCTGGTACATGGACAACCGCTGGTGGTGGGAGAAGCTCAAGAACACTGAATTCCAGCAGTATTACCAGGAGCACTACGACGTCTCCGATTCCGGGTGAGCGTCGGCCCAACCACAGGTAAGCTTCAGCCCTGCCGCGATCGAGCGTCGGCCCAACCACAGGTGAACGTCACCCCTCGCCGCTAGTGAGCGCCGGCCCCGCCGCCGGCTGCCTTCCCGGGCCGCCTAGAGCTTGCCGCCGGTAAGCTTCCTCACCTCTTCCTCCAGCTGGCCAGTCTCCTTGGACTCCAGGGGATTGAGTTCCCTGGACCTGTGGATGGCCAGGGTCGCTCCGTCCGGGTCGCCCTTCTGCAGATACACGCGCGTCAGGTTGCGGTAGTACTTGTCGTTATAGGGCTCCAGGTCTATGGCCTGAAGGATGAGGCTCTCAGCTTCATCCACGTCGCCGGCCGCCTGCACCGCTATGGCCTTGAGGATAAGCGGTTCGCCGTCAAGGGGGTTGAAGCGGTGAGCCGTGTCCGCCAGGCTCCCCACCTCGCCCAGGTTCTTTCCCTCGCGGGCCAGCCGGGTTGCCTTCTGTACGCGGTCCTCGGCGATGACCGGCAGGGCGGTAAGCACCAGCATCACCACGCAGAGCACCCCGATCAGCCAGCTCCAGCTGAGCATACGCCGCGGCGTCCAGCCTCCCGATGCCTTTTCTGCCGGCTCTTCGGCAACAGCCTCCCCCTCCTCTCCCGGGACGGCGGCTCCGGCCCCCGCTTCGCCCACCGTCTCGCCTGCCGCCCCGGCCCGCGCCAGCGCCCCGTACCTGAGCAGCCCGCCAACAAAGAGGAAGAAGCTGAGTGTGATGACGGCCATCTCCCAGTCCCAGTCGATCACGGAATGAAGGGCGAAGGCCACGCATGAGACGAAGATGGCGCCGTAAAGCTCGCGGGCACGGCTGCGCCCCAGGAATCTCAGGTCGCTCACCCCCCGGATGAAGAACGTCACCAGGAAGCCCAGCATCAGCACCGTACCCACCAGCCCCAGCTCGGCCATGGTCTCGAAGAGCCAGGAGTGACCGTCCTTCACCTGTATCTCGCGGGGACGCTCGCGGGTCCAGTGGATGGACCAGGTGCCGGCGCCCGTTCCCTTCAGCGGGTTGTCCCTGAACACCCCCACGCTCACCTGGTACTCCCGGTAGCGTTCCGACTGCAGGCTGAGCAGGCGCTCCTCCGCGCCCTCCACCACCGCCTCCGGTTCAGCGATGACCTGTACCTGATCCCTCACCCAGGTCACCGGATTGCCCTCTTTGGCGACGAAGGCGGCGAATCCCAGCAGGAAGATAGCGGCGGCAAGGCCCGCCAGGGCATAACCGATCCTCCGCGCCAGCTCCTCGCTGACGGTGATCCTCTTCTCCTGGTACCACACGACCACCTGCGAGCCCGCGGCCAGCAGCATCACCACCAGCATCAGCACGCCCAGGCGTTTGGCCTCCCCCGGGTCCGGGTCAGGGATAAGCTTCACCATCGTCGGCAGGAACAGGTAACAGAAACCTATCACCACCGCCGTCCAGAAGAAGGCGATGGCCGCCTGCATCACCGCCCGCAGGCGGCTCACCGCCACCAGCAGGTAGAGACCGAAGACCAGCATCAGCAGCAGCAGGCCGGCGCGGGAGAAGGTGAAGAAAAGCACCGACAGGAATAGGACCAGCGCCGGGGCGTAAAGGCAGCGCACGACGATGCCGGTGGCACGGTCGGCCAGGACCCTGAGGGCGAGCGGGAAGGACATGATCATCAACAGGCCCATTGTGTTCCAGTAGGTGAGGGGATAGCTGAGCCGGTTGGTCTGGAAGGGGTCCGGATGATCGATGATTCCTATCTTGCCGAAGATGGAGTCCACGGCCACGGTGAAGGCGATGAAGATGAACATGTGCGCCAGCCAGCCAAGCCAGACCCGCCGGGAGAGATACATGTAGAACAGACCGTATCCCGCCAGGTAGAGGGCGGCGCGCACGAACTCGTCGAAACTTGCGGCGGGGTTGTAGGACCATGTCACTGAGAGCAGCGTCCAGAGCGTGTAACCGCCGAAGAAGCCTGTCTCCAGCAGGCCCAGCCGCGGTACCCGCCCACCGGCCCTGAGACCGAACAGCAGCCCCAGGATGATGAGGTAGAGGATGACCAGTTCGCCGTAACCGCGCTTGACCACGAAGTAACCGCCGGCGGAGAAGGCGTAGTAAAGGACCACCAGCAGGCCGCCGGCCAGCAGCCCCATACGGAAATAATCACGCCAGCCGTAACCCTGGGCGTCCCACCAGGCGAAGGCGTCGTTGAGCCTCACCTCCAACCAGTTGTCAGCCTTGCGCTGCCGCCGTGGCAGGGGGGCCTGGGCGGGTTTGCGCTTCTTCTTCTTCGGCGGTATGCCGGCGCCGGGCTTCTTCCTTGCGCCGGAAGCCTTGCGCTTGCGTTTACGTTTTCCCTTGCCGCCGGCCCAGAGCAACGGCGGAGCATCCACCGCTTCCGCCACCGCCAACGCACGGCCCGGTCCCTGGGCGCCGTCCCGCCCCATCATCGCGGCGCCGGCGCGCCGTATCCCTTTCCAGACAGTTTCCATCATCTCTCTCATCCTGCTCCTTGTCGCATCGATGAGGCCGGCGCGCCGGCGCCGCTCCGGAAGCGGGCCGGCAAACGGCCTCAGGTCTTCTTCACGCTCTGATAAATCCCGATGATTCTCTCATAATGCCGGCCGGAAGAGTAATTCTCCATCGCCTGCCTCCTGGCCTCCCGTCCCATCTCCTGGCAGAGCCCCGGGTCGTCCCAGAGGGCCGCGGCGGTCTCCTTAAGGCTCTCGACATCACCCGGCTCCGCCAGCAGACCTGTCTTACCCTGGCGGACAGCCTCGGGCAGGCCGCCCAGGTTGCTGCCCACCACCGGCACGCCCATGGCGAAAGCCTGCAGCCCCAGCGCCGGCATGTTCTCCGGGCTCTCATAGGGCAGACAGAGGAAGCGGCAGCGGGACAGGAGCTGCCTGTACTCCTTCCCGGTGGTATAGCCGACGAACTCGATATTCTCCGCGCCCAGGTCCCATGCCAGCCTGCGTGCGTGATGGTCCATGAAGCCGGCGCCGGCGATCTTCAGCGGTACCCGGGGCAGAGCGGCAAAGGCCTTCACCAGCGTCCTCACTCCCTCGTGGGGCGCCAGCTTGCCGAAATAGAGCGCATATTCCCCCCTGTCGGCGGCGCTGTCCCGCCCATCGTCCAGCCGCCACCGGTCGGTGTCGACGAAAAAGTTGACCACCTCGATACGGTCGGCGGCATAACCGCGGGCCGCCATCCGGTCCGCCATGTACCAGCTGGGAGCGATGAAACGGTCCACCTTCTCGGAATAGATGCGCATCAGGTCGTGTGCCAGCATCTTGGTGGCGCAGAGGCTGCTGGCCATGAAGGAACCGCCCATACAGGCGCCACGGACACACTCTCCATAGTGGAAGGGCCGGCATCTGTAGCAGGCGGAGCCACTGCGGAAAGCCCGGTGTGAGGGGCAGAAGAACCTGTTGTCGTGGATGGTCATGACTATCCCCACCCCCCGCCGCGCCAGCGGCGCGAGCACCGAAGGCGAGATGTGCAGATCGATCTTGTGCAGGTGCGCCACATCCGGACGGCTGTAGTCCGCCAGGGCGGCGATGTGGCTTCTGGCCTCGCGGGAATAGACCGCCCTGGCGCCGGTACCCAGGATCTTCCTCAGCGGGATGCGGTAGGGCTTGAGCGGCTCCAGCGGCGAGACGTACAGGGAGGAGAAGGCGTTGGGTATGTTACCAGAGTCCTGTACGGCGAAAGGGATCACCTCATGGCCATCCTGCTCAAGCATCTCCGAGAGAGCGAACATATACTCACCGGCGGCGTCGTTGGCACGCCACAACCTGTTCACCTGCACTATCTTCATGCCATGCATCCCCGCTCTTCCAGCTCTATCGTCGGCCCTGCCCCTCCCCGGGGCCGCACGGAGGCGTAGACAGCCCCCAGCACAGCGGCCAGCACCAGGCTGGGCTTGTCATAGAGGATCATCAGAAAGGCCCCGTGCAACAACAGTATCAGCAGCGACAGATAGAGCATCGCCGCGACCCTGCGCCGGTGCCGCCAGGCCATCATCCCCTCCCTGAGCATAAGCCAGGCCAATCCGGCAAGCAACAGCAGGCCGGGCCAGCCGAATTCTATCACCCAGGTCAGCGGCAGACTGTCGATGGCATGATGGTCCGTCCCCGGCGTGTTGAAGAGGCCGGCGCCCCATGGATTCAGCCGCAGCTGTTCCCAGGTGAAGGGGAAGAAATCCAGCCTGGTGGCGATGGAACCCCTGCGCGAACGCCACTGCTGCGCGACGACCTCCGGCAGAGACAGCTTCCCCTTTCGCAGGCTCACCGTCCTGAACACCGCCCGGCCGTCCTCGTCCACCAGCCGGAAGTCCGCCCCGGCCACAGCGTTGCTGAAGTCCGCGTCCTCGATATAGAAAGCGGCGGAGGTCCAGTGGCCGGTGCCGGTCTTGTCTATGCCGGCGGATGACCGGTAGGTAGCCTTCTCGCCCCCTTGCGCCCGGGACCAGTATTCCACACGCACCCTGCCCAGGCCTTCATCGAGGAAATCCACGACTATGGTCACCGCCCCGTCGCCTTCCTGGTAGAAGTCATCTTCCATATCGAAATAAAGGCTGGAGTTATCAGGCTCGACCCCCTCCCCATCGACCCGGTGGTAGCTGCCGTCCTCCACCTTTTCCAGCGAGAGCCCCTCACCGGCGGAGCCGCTGCTGAGATCCGCCGTTACCATCTGGCGTTGCCAGTATCCCAGCATGAGGAACCCTGCCAGCGCCACCAGGGCCGCCGCCGCCAGGGCCACCCATTTGAGGTTGCGCCGCAACCATGTGCGGGCGAGATACAGCGTCAGTGGCAGCAGCAACACCAGGGCCAGCAGCCAGGTGCCGCGGCTGAAAGTGAGAAAGACCACCGTCGCCACCAGCGTCAGGGAGAGCACCAGCGCCACCTTGCGACGCCAGAGCAGCATGGCTATCACCGGCGCGGCCGACAGGGGGATGGCCGCGGCGAAGGCGGGATGGCCCACCAGCGACCGCACCCGGTAGAACTGGTCGCTGGCGCCGATGCGGATGTCGGAGCCGATGGCCTCCACCTGGATGGAGTCGAAGAGAGGGTTGGCCTTGGCCAGGTATTCGAACAGGCCGAAGATGCAGAGGGCCAGGACGGCAGCCGCCACGGTCCAGAGCACCAGGCAGACATCGGCCCGGTCGCGCATCCCCTGTTTCACCAGGAAGAAGAGGCCGGCGCCGGTGAGCAGCCAGTTTACGGATATGGCGAAGGTATCCGCCGTGAAGACGGCCCTCAGCAGGAACACCGCCGCTGCCGCCGCCACCAGCACATCGGCCCCGTCCAGCCGCGGCCGGCGCCGGTTCAGCCCGTAGTCGGCAAGAAGCAGGAGCCATGCCAGGATGAACAGGGCGCGGAAGGGGGTGAGCAGCAAGGGGCCTGCATCCAGGCGGCCGGCATCAACCAGGTTGAGCAGGTGGAAGACTCCGGCGCAGATGGTGAGCACGGTGGCGATCCGCCACGCCCGGTGCACCCAGGGATGGGGCTGCATCTCCCCCTCCGGCGCTCCGGCCGGTCCGGCTCCGGAGAAAGGCCGTGACATCACCGATGGCGCTCCTACCGTCCCAGCAGCTTCTTTTGCAGCAAACGGCTGGGGCTGCGGCGCGGCATCAGGTCCACCCTGGCCCTGGCGAACTCCCGCTTGATGGGGATGTGGTAGGGGCATTCCCGCTCGCAGACGCCGCAGTCGTCGCAGGCGCTGATGTCGGGACTGAGCCCGGCGTAGCGCTCTCGGGCCCAGTCGAAGGAATGATAACGGTCGAAGTACTCATACCAGCGCAGTATGGTGCGGATGTCGATGCCCTGGGGACAACGCACGCAGGTCTCGCAGCGGCGGCAGAAGACCTTGAAGCACTTGCGTTCCGACTCGGCTATGGCCGCCAGCCGCTCCTCCTCGCTGATGCCGCCGCCGGCCTCCTCCACGTCCAGGTCCTCGTTCAGCTCCTCCAGGCTGTAGACGCCGACGATGGTGGCGTCGGGCTCCCGGCTGAAGACGTAGCGCAGGGCGGGACCGGCGGCTGTGGCGTAGCCGAACATCATCGGCTTGATGCTGACGAAGCCGATGCCGCGCGAACTCAGCTCCTGCATCAGCCCTTCCTCCGCCTCGCGGTCCACCATGTTGAGCGGGAACTCGACCACATCGAAGGCGGCCAACTCCAGGGCACGCAGTATGGTCTCCGGCTGGTGGGCGCTGATACCCACATGGCGGATATGGCCGGCGTTGCGCATCTGGTCCAGCGCCGCGTAGGCGCCGCCGGGGCTCATTATCTCCTTCAGCACCGACAGGGTCAGCACGTTGTGCAGGGAGTAGATATCGATGGTATCCGTGCCGAAATTGGACAGGCTGTCGCGGATATCCCTGAGCGCCTCCGTCTTCCTGCGCTTGTGAGTGCTGGTGCCGAGGATGACCTCATCGCGCGCGTCCTTCACCGCCAGCCCGATCTTGTTCTCGCTGTCGCGGTACATGCGCGAGGTGTAGAAGAGGTTCACGCCCCGCTCCCGGGCGGCGCCGATGATGACGTCGGTTTCCTTCTGGCTTATGTACTGGAAGGGGATGCCTCCCAGGCCCAGCCGCGAAGGCTCCAGGCCCGTTTCCCCCAGCCGGTTGTACTTCATGCTGCGCCTCCCGTCGTCCCGCCGTCATCGCCGCCATCCAGGCGCTTTACGGCATAGGCCGTCATCGCCGAGGACCAGGGCCTGCCGTCCACCGCCCGCCGGTAGAGATCGAGCCCCTTCACCATCAGCCGGTCGAGGATGCCGGGGTCATGCACCACGTCCCCCTTCAGCCCCAGGCGGCTCTCCTTGAGATACTGCCAGTTCATCTGGCAATAGTATAGCGGCGTCTCGTAATCGACCTCCGAGACGCAGAAGCCGGAAGTGGCCAGCAGGCGGGAGAGGTTGTCGCGGTTGAAACTGTAGAGGTGGCGCGGCACCTCGTAGATGAACCAGTCATCGCCCAGCAGCCGCGCCTCGGGGGCGTCGGCGTTCTGGGTGTAGACAACCAGCAGCGCCCCCTCACCGGTGATGCGCTTTATCTCCGCCAGAGTACGGCGGGGGCTCTGGACATGCTCCAGCACCCCCCAGAGGGTTACCACGTCGAAGGAGCCGTCCTCAAAACCGGCCTCTTCCAGCTCTCCGGCCCGGACATCGATACCCAGCTCGTCCTCCACCAGCTCCACCATCTTCTCGTTGAAATCGACCCCGGCCACGTCCCAGCCGCACTCCTTCATGAAGTAGAGGAAGGAACCATCGCCGAAGCCGATGTCCAGCAGGCGCCCGGGCTTCTGGTATTTCTCGATCAGCCCCTTGCGCGGTCCCAGCAGGCGGCCCAGCTCATCCATGCTGCGATCCTTCAGGCCCGCCGCCTTGTTATACAGGTCGTAGTCCTCCTGGGGGTAATAGCGTCCCAGCTCGTCGATGCCCGGACGGGGATTGACGAAGACCAGCCCGCAGTCCCGGCAACGGACCACGGTGAAGCGCCCCTCCTCACCGAAGAGGCGGTCTCGCGCGAAGAACATCAGCTCGTGGCTGCCGCCGCCGCAGACATCGCATGCGGCCACGGCGGTCACATCCATCCCTTCCGGGAACGCGGCAGCCAGATGTTGCGCGTGTAGGCCCAGTAGTTGCAGTCGCGGCAGAGGTCGATCTCGTCCCAGCGGCCCTGCTTGTGCAGGGTGCGGTATCGTTCGAAGGCGGGGCTGCTCCATATCTCCTCGATGGTCTGCTCATGGAGGTCGCCGATGACGCCCAGGTGGTCGAAATCCACGTTGCAGAAGCTCACCTTGCCGTCCCAGTTGATGGAGAAGGAGTTGAACAGGAACGTGCAGGGATAGCGGCGTGAGGGCATCTCCATCAGGCTCTTTACCTCGGGGCGGTGTCCGCCCCAGTTGATGGCCGGTATCAGCAGCACATCCACGTCGTGGGAGCCCCACTGCTCCTTGAACAGGCCTATCTCGTTGCGGGTCTCCGCCATCACAATCAGCTGCACCTTCACCGCCGGCAGCACGTAGCCCCGTTCCTTCCGCATCTGGAGGAATCGTTCGATGTTGGCCACCACCCGGTCGAACTTGCTGGAGCCCCGCACCTGTTTGTAGGTCTCGGCGGTGGCGGCGTTGATGCTGAAAAGCAGCACGTCCAGCCGGGAGTCCAGCAGCTTCTCCGCCTTCTCCTCGTCCAGCAGCAGGGCGTTGGTGTCCATGTTGAGCAGGGTGCTGGGCGCGATGGCCTTCATCGCCCCGATGAAGTCGAATATGTGCGGCGCCAGCAGCGGTTCGCCGTCCTTGTGCAGACGCACCTCCGCCGGCGGGTGGCGCGATATCTCCTGGGCCAGCTTCTCGAACAGCTCCATGTCCATCTCCCCCACCGGCCGGGTCAGGTCCTTGCGCGGGCACATGTTGCAGCGCAGGTTGCACTTGTTGGTGGGTTCGATGTTGATGCGCGTGGGGAAACCGGTGAAGACCTCCTCCGGGCGCATCACCTTGTCCTTGATCAGTTTCTTGGCCTTGCTCTTCAGTGACATGGCAAGCAGCCCTCCGCTCAGGCGATGGGTTCGAAGGTCTCCTTCTTCAGGGTCTTGAACAGCATCCATTCCAGGGGCAGCGAGTAGAAACCGGCGCGGGCGCGGGCGCGGGCCAGCCTGTGCATCAGCCGGTAAGGCCACTTCTTGGCTCCATGCGCCAGCTTCTGCTGCATGCTGCTGTTGGGGTAGGCGAAGGGCAGGTAAAAACCGTTCACCTTCTCTATCAGCTTCCTCTCCCAGGGCTCGACCCACTGGCTCTCCTTCATGGTGGCCGGGTTGTAGTCGGCCCATTCCTCCAGCGACGCCGGCTCCTTCATGCCGTACTCCACGGAAAGGTCGTAGAGGGGCGTGCCGGGGTAAGGGGTGAAGACGAATATCTTGGTGCGGATGTCCGGCTGTATCTGCTTGAGCTTCTCGATGAAGTCCAGCAGGTCCTGGGTGGTCTCCTGGGCCGGCGTGCCCGGCGCGTGGGGGAAACCGGTGATGAAGGTGAAGGTGCCGCCGATGCCGTAATCGCGGCAGACGCGGGCGCTCTTGAGATGGTCCTCGGCGGTCGCCCCCTTGTTGATCAGCTCCAGCACCGGCCCCGCCGCCGATTCGGCGCCGACGATCACCCGCTTGCAGCCGCTCTGTCTGATCAGCTCCAGCACCTCCGGCTTGTAACGGTGGAAGGTGTCCGGTCTGGCGGACGCCACCCAGCGGATATGGATGCCGGATTCGATGATCCCCTCGCAGATGGCTTTCACCCGTTTCTGGTTGGCGAAAAAGTTGGCGTCACTGAAATTGACCTGGTCCAGGTCGTAGGTCTTCACCAGGTCGACCACCTCGTTCACCACCCGGTCGGCGTCCAGGCCGGTCCAGTGCCTCTGGTAAAGCTGGGCGTCGGCGCAATAGCCGCACTTGCCCGGGCAGCCCTGGCTGGAATGGAACTCGGTGGTGCGTATCCTCTCGTGGTTCTTCCTCTGGTTGAGCTCGATGGCGCGGTTGACGTCGATCAGGTGATAAGGGGCGGGCGGGACGTCGTTGATGTTCACCAGCGGCCGCGGGTCGTTGACCACGACACCCTCCGGCGTCCAGTAGGCCGCGCCCAACACGCCCTCCGGCGCCTTGCCCGCCGCCAGGCTCTCGACGATCTCGCTGAAGGTGACGTCCCCCTGGCCCACGCAGACGATGTCACACGCCTCCGATTCACAGGTCTGCTCAGGGAAGAGGGACGGATGGTATCCGCCCCAGACGATGGGTACATCCGGCGCCGTAGCGCGCACCTTGCGCGCCATGGCGATGCCGCGTTTTATCTGGTAGCCGGTGATGGAGCTGATTCCGAAGCAGACGGCGTCATCCAGGTGCCTCAGCACCTCGTTCTCGTAGTCGGGCGTCACCCGCTCGTCGATCAGGTGCAGGTCGTACCTGCCCTCCAGCGGCGCCGACACCACCGCCAGGGCCAGGCCCAGCTCGATGCG
This sequence comes from uncultured Gaiellales bacterium, assembly GCA_964497425.1. Taxonomy (GTDB): domain Bacteria; phylum Actinomycetota; class Thermoleophilia; order BMS3ABIN01; family BMS3ABIN01; genus BMS3ABIN01. Next base: position 143,323 of record CAZCCR010000001.1, on the reverse strand, counting down.
GTAATGGTCATAGGCCGGGGTCGGGAAGAAGAGGACGACCTTCTTCTTCCCCCGGCGGTCGTAATCGGTCTTTCGCTGTCCGCTCATGATGTCGTTTCCTTTCGCGGGGCCCGCGCATACCGGCCGCCGCTCCCGAACATGGTTGCCGCTCAACAGGCAAGGCCGGGAACACCGCCGGCCTTGCGTTTGCGGCTGCACACGATCCTTAATCCATTATAGTAGCTGTCAGGCGGCTATCGCTACTGAACCAGCCACCGCCACCGGCAGCCTCGGCCGTAACGGCCTCAGCCCGGTCACGCCTGCCGCCTGACGGTATCAGGTCAGCTTCAGCTTCCGCGCCAGATGCCACTCCCAGGGGAGGGCATAGGCGCCGGTCCTCACCCTGGCCCTGCAGGCGAGGATGAAGAGCCGGTAGAGGAACCTGACCCTGCTGCGGGCCATCTTCTCCCGGGCCAGCTGGTTGGGGAAGGCCCAGGGCAGATAGAAATCCGCTATCTGCTTCACCCGTTTCTTCTGGGAATCCGTGATCCAGGGCGTCTTCACCGACCGGGCGTCGAAGACGGCCCAGTCTTCCAGTGTCTTCGGCAGCCGGTAGCCCTGCTCCTGCCCCAGGCGCGTCAGCGCCGTGCCGGGATAGGGGGTGAAGAAGAGGGTGGTGGTGCGGGTGTCGGCGTAGATCTCCTTCAACCTCTGCATGAAGTCGAGGGTGGTCTGCATCTGCTGCCAGGTCTCGGTAGGGAAGCCGAAGATGAAGACATAGGAGGGCTGTATGTTGTGGCGCCGGCAGCGCTCGGTGGCCTCGATCACGTCCCGGGCCACGCCCCCCTTGTTGATCAGCTCCAGGATGGCATCGTCTCCGGACTCGGCACCCATCATGAACTTGGTGCAGCCGCTCTCGCGGATAAGCTCCAGGTCCTCGTCCTCGAAAGCCATCACCTGGTTGGGCCGGATGGTGGCGAACCATTCGAAGCGGCGGGGGGCATCCCTCAGCCCGGCGCAGATCTCCCGCACCCGCCGTTTGGAGGCGAAGAAGTTGTTGTCGTCGAAATAGACCCGCTCCAGGTCGTAGCGCTCCACCAGCTCCGTCACCTCCGCCACCACCCGCTGGGCCTTCAGGCCCCTCCACTTGCGGCCGTAGGCCTCCGGGTTGGAGCAGAAACCGCAGGCGTGGGGGCAGCCGAAGCTGGAGACGTAGCTGATGGCCCTGCGGCTGTCGCCGTGGACGCGGCGGTTGAACTCGATGTACCTCTCCATGTCCACCAGTTCGTAAGGCATGGGCGGGAAGTCGTTGATGTCCGCCACCCGCCGTTCCGGGTTGTGGACCACGGCGCCGTCCTGGAGATAGCTGAGGCCGTCGATCTCCGCCAGCTCCCTATTCCCTTCCAGGTGCGCCGCCAGCTCCAGGCAGGTGTTCTCACCCTGCCCCCGCACCACCAGGTCGATGCGGCCGTCGGCGACGGTCTGGTCCGCCAGCAACGACGGATGGTAGCCGCCCCAGACCACGGGCCTGTCCGGATATCGCTCTTTCACGGCGGCGGAGACCGCCAGTCCGTCCGCTATCTGGTAGCCGGTCATTGAGCTGACGCCGAAGAGGTCGGCGTCCGCCATCTTCTCCAGCACGGTCTCACGGTAGCGCGGGTCCACGCGGGCATCCACTATCTCAACCCCGATACCCCGCTGCCGGAGCGGCGCCGCCAGCGCCAGCAGGCTCAGCGGCGGGCTGACCTTGTGCTTGTTATCCTTGTTGGTGAGCGGGAAGAAGAGAACGAATTTCATCGGTCCGGCCTCAGCTCTGCTTGCGGCTGTAGGATTCGATCATTATCCCCTGCTTCAGGCGCGGCATCAGGCGGGCGGCCGGCGCCACCAGCGCCCTCCTCATGATACGGTCCAGGGTCGACGCGGGAAAAGGTCCCCCCCGGCGGTTCCCGATGCTCTGCTCGGTGACATATGACGAACCATAGTGTAGCAAATCGGTCTGGTGGAAACGATTGTTTTCCAGCAGCATGGACAGGGTCCCGGGCGAGAAGTGCCAGACGTGGCGCGGCGCCTCCACATTGAACCAGTCGGGCCCGAACCAGCGGGCCTCCAGGCTCTCGATGTTGTGGGTCTGCACCACCAGCAGCCCGTCCGGAGCCAGGCTCTCCTGGCAGCGCTCGAGACAGGCGTTGGGGTCGTCCAGGTCTTCGATGACCCCCAGCAGGGTGATGCAGTCGTAGGGACCGCCCCACTCCACCTCGTGTTCGGCTCCGGCTGCGACATCCAGGCCCAGCTGCTCCCTGGCGAAAGCGGCCACCCCCTCGTGCAGTTCGATGCCCCGCGTCTCCCAACCCCGGCGCTGCATGCCCAGCATGAAATAGCCGTCGCCGCAGCCTATGTCCAGCAGCCTGCCGCGACGCTGGCGGCGGTTTATCTGGGCGATCTGGGCCCCGAACCTGGCGATGCGTTCCTCCGCGGCCGCCTGCTTGCGCCCCAGGGCCCAGTCGAACAGGGGATAGTCGTCACTGAAGGCCTTGCGCCTCTCATTGAAGGGCGGCCTCGGCGACATCCTCAGCGTGCCGCACTGGCCGCAGCGCACTATGGTGTACTCGCCACCCGTTCCCAGCAGCGTGTCGCGTACCAGCCAGCGCCTCTCCTTGCGGCCGCTGCCGCAGACTGCGCAGCGCTCCCGGCCGGTTCTTCCGCTCCTGTCTCCCGCCCTGTGCCCTTTCCCCGCCGTCATGCCGCCTCAGCGCCTCCCCATCCGCAGCTTCTTCAGCTTCCATTCCAGCGGCAGGCGGAAATCGCGCTTGCCCACGCGCCATGCGGCCAGGTGGTGCATGGCCCGGTAGGCCGCCGCCCTGGGGCCCCCCGCCGACATCTTCTGCTTCAGCTCCGGGCCGGGCGAGGCGAAAGGCATGTAGAAATCAATGACCATGTCCACCTTCTCCTTGTAGGCCGGGTCCACCCAGGGCGTGTGCAGCTCGGTGAGGTCGAAATCGGCCCAGCCCTCGGTGCGCTCCGGCGGCCTGAATCCCAGGCGCACCGCCTCCTGGTAGAGTGGGGCGCCGGGATAGGGCGCGAAGAAGAAGCCGTGGACCTCGAAATCCTCGTTGATGGCCTTGATGCTCTCGATCATCTTCAGGGTCGCCTCGATATCCTTCTCCGGCTCGCCGGGAAAGCCGAACATGGTGGTGAAGCGGGTGATGATGCCCAGCTCGTTGCAGATGCGGGCCACGTGCAGGGTGTCCTCCACCGTGGTCTTCTTGCCGATATGCTCCAGCGCCGCCTGGGAGCCGGACTCGGCCCCCAGCAGCAGGCGCCGGCAGCCGGCGTCGTACACCAGCTGCCTCAGCTCGGCGGGGAAGTCGATGAACTGCTTGGTGCGGACGTCGGCCGCCCATTTGATGTCCAGCCCCCGCTCGATGATGCCCTCGCAGATGGCCCGCACCCTCTTCCTGCTGACGAAGAAGTTGGTGTCGGCGAAGTCGATGGCGTTGACCTCATAATCGCCGGCCAGGCGCTCCAGGTCGTCCAGCACCCGCTCCGGCGAGAAGCCCACCCAGCCGCGGCCGTACATGGAAGTCTCGGCGCAAAAACCGCAACCGAAGGGGCAACCCTGGGAGGAGAAGTACTTCATGGTGCGCGTGTCCACGTCGTCCACCATGTAGTCCTCCATGTCCAGCAACTGGTAGGGGGTGGACGGGTACTGGTCCAGGTCCACCAGCGCCGGGTGCTCGGCGATCACCGCTTCGCCGTCACGCTTGAAACATATGCCGGGGGCGCCGTCCAGGTCCTCTCCCGCCTCCAGGCGGCGGGCCAGCTCCAGCGCCGCCGGCTGTCCCTGGCCGCGGATGACGATGTCCACGTAGTCCTCCGCCAGGGTCTGCTCCGGCAGCATGCTGGCGTGATAGCCGCCCCAGACCACGGGCATCTCCGGATAGGTCTGTTTGACCGCCCGGGAGATCATGGCGGCGTCCCGGATCTGGAACCCGGTCATCACCGACAGGCCCAGATAGAGGGAACCTCCGGCGCGTGCCAGTATCTCCGGCAGGTGGGGGTGGATGGTGCGGCCGTCCACCAGCTCCACCTCGTAGCCGGCGTCCAGCAGCGGCGCGGCCACCGCCAGCAGCGGCAGCGGCGCCCAGACGTTGCTCTCGCGCATCAGGCGCGGGAATACCAGGCTCACCTTCGCCACCGCTCACACTCCTTTCTCCGTCCTGTCTCTCCGGTTCTGCTCATGCCCGACTGTTGAGTCTATTACTTCACCGCCACCATGACGACCTCCTCGCCGGTTTCGCCGATGGCGGGACCGGCGCCCTACCGCGTCCCCCATATTTCGACCGGACTACTCGTATCCGCGCAGCGCGTCTATCTGCGACCCGGCACGCCGCAGCTTCCCCCTCTGTGTCAGCCAGCTCATCAGCCGCCATTCCAATGGAAAGCCGTAATAATCGAACCGGCACCTGAGGGCGGCCAGCCAATGCAACGGGTATACCAGCGGCTTCCATTTCCAGCTCCCCATGCGCTGGCGCAGCTGCATGTTGGGATAGGCGAAGGGGAAATAATAGTTGTTGCAGCGTTCCACCAGGTCCTTGTCCTGGTCGCTGATCCATGTGGTATGGACGCTGGTGGACTCCCAGTCCGCCCATTCCTCCGTGCTCGCGGGCATCTCCAGCTTCAGTCTGAGGGCGATGTCATGGAGCGGCGTCCCCGGGTAAGGTGTTACATAAAAAGTGATGGTGACGACGCCGGGGTGTGCCTTTCGCATCTCCTTTATCAGCATCAGCGTCTGCCATATCTCACCCTCGGACTCCGGCAGCTGGGGCGGGAATCCCACCATGAAGGCGTAACATCCCTGGATGCGGGCCTCCTCCAGGATACGGTTGGACGCTATCGCCTGCTCGGGCGAGATGCGCTTGTCCACCAGCTCGAGGATGGCCGGCGAGCCCGACTCCATGCCTATTCCTATCTGTGAACACCCCGAATCCGCCATCAGTCGCGAGAGGCCGGCATCTATCTTCATCACCTGGTCGGCGCGGGCGGCGGCGCTCCAGCTGATGTGGATGCCCCGCTCCAGCAGCAGACGGCACATCTCCCGCACCCGTTTCATGTTGACGAAGAAGTTGGGGTCGGAGAAGGTGACGTGCTCCAGCTCATGTCTCCGGTCCAGCGCCTCTATCTCATCGACTATCTGCCTTGCGGTACGGCCGCTCCAGCGGCCGAAGACCTTGGGCTCCACGCAGAAAGCGCACTTGAAAGGACAACCCTGGCTGGAAATGAACTGGATGGCGTGGCGACCGCCGTTGACACGGAAGAAACGCTCAATATCCAGGAGGTGGTATGGCGCCGGCGGGAATTCCTCCACCGGCTCCATCGGCCTGTCGGGGTTGCTGGTCACATCGCCGCTTTCGTCACGGTAAGTCACTCCGGCGATGCCGTCAAAGCCCCTCCCCGCTTCCAGGGCGGCGACCAGTTCCTGCATGGTTCGCTCCCCCTGCCCCCGCACCACCGCGTCAACGTAAGGTTCGGCGGCAGTCTGCTCCGGCAGCAGCGACGGATGGTAGCCACCCCATATCACCGGCTTGTCCGCATCGTCTTCCTTGACCAGGCGGGAATAATGGATGGCCCTCTTCAACTGATGCCCGGTCATGGTGCTGACACCGACGCAGACGGCATCAGCCGCCGCCGCCAGCAGGTCGCCTTCCGGGTCGTCGTGCAGCCGCTCGTCGATCAGGGTCACCCGGTAGCCGTCGGCCACCAGAGGCGCCGCCACCGCCAGGATGGAAAGCGGCATCTCCAGTGAATAGCCTCCCCCTTCCAGGGGGTCGGGGAAGAGGAGCACGACCCCGGGGCGCTTGCCGCCCCCTTCACCCGCGGTCATGTTCTCACCTGTCAAGAGTTCCTGCCTCGCGGGCATTGACGAACAGCTGGTTCGGTATAGAGACAGGTCATAGCGACTGGGAATCCCTCAACCTGCTGCTCTTGCCGAGAGCCTTGGCCAACTTCCATTCCCAGGGAAAACCGTAGTAACCCCTGTCCACTCGTTGCCGGCAGATCCTTGTACGCAACCAGCGCACAAACCCTCCCTTGCTGTCATCCTCTGGATAGGCCCAGTCGAGATACTGTATCCGCTCATTGATGAAATCGATGAATTTCTCATTCAAAGCCAGCGATGCAGGGTGTTTTAAATCGAAAGAGTAATCTGCCCATTCTTCCAGAGTCATCTCCCTGACATTGTACATTCTTTTATATTCCGAATATAATTCGCTGCCCGGAAACGGGTGATAGAAGAAGCCTGCCAATCTGCACTCCGGCATGATCTTTTTCAGTCTGAGCATCAACTCCAGGCTCCGGCCGGCATCCTCCCTGGTCTCTCCCGGAATGCCAAACATGAAAGTATAAGCCGGATCGACTCCAAGAGACTTCAGTACTTTCAACGAGCCAACGATATCTTCAACGGTGATCCTTTTGTCGATGATCTCCAGCACCCTTTCCGACCCCGATTCCGCTCCTACACCTATAGCCTTGAAACCTGCCCGGGCCACCAGCTCTTTCATCTCCTGGTCCCAGTGGACGATGATGTCGGCGCGGGTGGAGGTCACATAGCTCAGGTCCATGCCGCTCTCGATCAGCGCCTTGAGTACCTGCTTCGCCCATCTGACATTGGCAAAAAAGATGGTACCGTCGAACTCAACGGTATCGATATCGAAGTTATCCACGAAATATCTGATCTCCCTGACGACGCGGCTGGGTTCTTTTGAACTCCAGTGCCGCTTGTATACTGCCGCTATCGAACAGAATGTGCAGTAATAAGGACAACCGATGGATGAAACATAAAAGAGGCGCGCTTTGGAACCGTCCTTGAAGCGAAGATATCTCAACGGCTCGACGAAGGAATAATCGATCTCGGGCAGTTTTTCGGCCTTGACCACCTTTCGGTCTTCCCCACTGACGACAGTGCCATCTTCCCGTATATAGGTGAGACCCGCTATCCCCGAATAGTCACGGGAGCCGGCTGACAGCCTCTCCGCCAACTCGAGAGCCGTCCATTCTCCCTGACCCCGTACGACTATATCGACGCTCGGTGAGGCGACCGTCTCTTCCGGTACCGTGGAGGCATGCCACCCACCCCATACCACCGGCACATCCGGGTCCAGTTCCCTCACACGACGCGAGAACTCCAGACCACCCTTGATCTCATAACCGGTACAGGCCGTCACTCCCACAAACAAGGGTCTTGAATCACTCATCAGGCCCTTGACAGTCTGCCGCCAGTCTCTGTCGAACCTCTGGTCGATTATCGTTACATCGTAACTGTCTTTAAGCACGGTTGCGATAGACAGCAGGCCGAGGGGGAAATATCTGAATGTCTCCCTCACGCCGTGATAGTACTTCTTGCGCTGGGGTTTCCTGTTCCTCAGCGGTCCCGGCCAGAATTTCGGCTGGAAAAGGATTATGGGTTTCTTCATCTTCCTTCCTACCGTTTCACCGCGTTGCCTGTCTGGACGTTTGATATTCTCGGCGGTAACCTTGATTCTCTCAATCGGCAGAGTCTCTATTTTTCCGCGATCAGGACCAGCTCCTCACCCAATCCCGGCCTGACCTTGTTGAGGGCAGCCTCGGTAAAGCCCACCAGAACAGCGCCCAGACGGTCACGAAGAGGTGGTGAAGCGGGGATCATGTAGTAGCCGGTCCTTTCAATGGTCTTGTCTGACATGTAAATGAAGCCTGCGTGCCTCGATGTCGTGAACACCTTCATCCTGTCGAATCCGCCCTCAGCCGCGACAAGACGCAGGGAGTCATCGGTAAAAAGATAGAGATGCCGTGGTGTGTCCAGAAAGGATTCGACCTGATACCTGAATATCTTCCCCCCCAGACTCTCTATATTGGGCGTCAGCATCACCAGTCTTCCGCCCGGTCTGAGCACTCTGTGCAATTCGGGCATGAACCTCTTCAAATCGTAGACATGTTCTATCACATGATTCAACAACACAGCGTCGAAGCTGCCATCCGGATAATCCTGGTCATAGATCTGGCCCTCTGCCACATCCAGCCCCTGGGCGCGGGCCATGCGGGCAACCTCCGGATCGGCATCGACACCGGTCGCCTGCCAACCCAACTCCTGCATCTGCTTCAGTTGCTTGCCGGCGCCGCAGCCTATCTCCAGCAGCCGTCCACCAGGCCGATGTTCCAGGAAAAAGACATTGGCATCCAGCGCCCCCTTCCAGGACGGATTGAGAAAAGCCGCCCACCCCAGCAACCTGTCCGTAAATGCGACCGATTCATCATAACCGTACCTGCCGGACAAATACCCTTTCCGGACATGCCGGTAGAATCCGCTTACCCGGTCACGGCTGTCCGTCGTCACCTGTCGCGAAATCAGGTAATCGCGATATGCCAGATGTATATCCTCTTCCAGCGGCATGGGGTCGAGCCAGATCGTCCGGCAACCGGGATTGTCACAGCGGCGGGAATCCCATTCGCCGGGGGTATGAAACCAGGTGTCCTTCATCGAACGGCGAAAATAGCCGCCACTGCCGCCACAGACAGGACAAGAACCGCAGCTGCGGGTGCGGAGCCTGGGAGTGGATGTTTCCGAATCAGGAGCCATGGGCTCTTTTTTCTACCGGCTCGCCTCTCACTGCAAACATATACAGGCTGGATGAACATCCCGACCTGGACAGCAGCCATGAAAAAGGGTAAGAGGCAATGCGCAGTGGCATCGGCAGGTGGCGGGCACTTCCTCCAGACGTGGGGCGTCCTGTCACTCGCGACGACGCTCCCAGCACAGCACGGTGCAAAGCGTTGGCCGTCATGAATGTCCGGGGGAAGACGACCGACGATACCCTGAAACCCGCGTTCCCGAGGAGTTCCGTCAAGCCCTTCCGTGTGAAGCTGTAATTATGCCGGGGCGGGTCGAAGCCTGGCCAGTACCTCCCCAGCAGTCGGGCCTCGATGCTCCTGTTGAAACTCCAGAGACATATGACCCCGTCGTCCTTCAACAGTGCCGCAATCCTGCGAAGCAAAGCTACGGGGTCGCTTACATGTTCGATCACCCCGAACATGGTCACTGCGTCAAAGGAACCTTCCGGAAAACCGGCGCTCGCCAGATCGCCGTAATGCAAACCGATGCCATGCTCGGTTTGGAACTTTTCCACCAGTCTCCGGTTCAGCTCGGTGCCGAACACTTCCCAGCCCCGGTCCCGCATCACCGGCAGGAACAGGCTGTTACCGGTGCCGATATCCAGGAGCCTGCCCTGCGTCTGGTTGGAATCGAGATAATCTATCACGGGCTGATAGAGGGACAGGTCCGTAGGCTCCTTGTCCACATCGAAATCATAACCATCGCCGTAGAAGGACTCCTTACGGTCAGGATGGGGTCTTGGGTTGAGATAGACCAGGCCGCAGCGCCTGCAGCGGACCACCCGGTATGAAGAGGCCGGATGACCCAAAAGCCTGTCCCTGACCCCGTGAATGGCCTTCCCGGCTTCAGCGCCGCAAACTACGCAGTTGACCGATTCCATTTTATCGCCGGCCTTCAGTGTCGGAGTCCCTGGTGGCCGGCACCGCTCCGTCCCGGCCTCCGGATCCACTCCGTGCCCCCGCGGCAGCCCGGTGTGCCCGTGCCTTACCGGGATCGTAGACACGGCGCACCCATGGTTTTATCTGCTCGAAAGGCGGCAGCAACGAGAGTACATGCAACCTGGGATTGCCTTCATACCAGAGGCTGTGACATTCGGCGCAAAGAGGCAGCTCACGGTATCGCCCTTCCCGCAACAGTCGGCGGTGACGGACCATGTCCTCACAGTTCCAGACTTCCATGATGGACTGATGGTTGAGGTCTCCGAAAACGTGATTACCGTTGAGGTCGGCGCTGCAACCCAGCACCCGCCCGTCCCAGGCTATGCTCATGGCGGACCACAGGGCTTCGCATGGATAATAGAGATTCCCGCCGTCGCCGATATCGATTCCCTGCTTCTCGCCTCGCCAGTCATGCGGGTTGCGGGAGACAACCTTGTCGAGAGGAAGTCCCTTGAAGATGTCCAGGAACTCCTGCCTGACCTCCTGATGAGGATTATCCCTGGTCTTCAGCATATGAATGCGAACATCGGGTTTGCCGTCACCCTTTTCCCTCTTAAGGGTTAGAAGGTCGACCAGGTTCTGAACGACCTCATCGAAATCAGCTCCCGGCCGTAAAGACTCATAATCCTCTTTGGTGTCTCCATCGAGGCTGATCCAGATATTGTCGAGCCCCGCATCAAGCAGCTGCTGTGACTTCTCCTTCGTCAGCAGGGTTCCGTTGGTGACAAGCCACGATTCCAGACCATGGTCAACGGTGTACTCCACCATATATGGCAGGTCCTTGTGAAGCAGGGACTCTCCCGCCAGAAAAAGCGACACTTCATATACACCCGCTTGAGGCGCCTGGTCGATGATCCGCCGGAAGAGGTCAAGGTTCATGAAGCCTGATTTGCGGCTGCCATCCCTGCTGCACATCGTGCAGCGAAGGTTGCAGGCATTGGTCGCTTCGACGTTGATGTACAGGGGACCGTTCGGTGGCTTGTCCTTGAGCCGAAGCCAATGATAACGGCGGCGGTAGTTAGCCAGTCTCTTGGGGATCCTCTTCATTGCTTTTTCCTGGCCGGTCAGGCCGAATCAGCATTGCCCCCGGTGCGACCCCGGAGTAAGTTCCTGATCTCCGCCGGTCTGACAGCGCCCAGCGCCAGGGCTGACGCTGCATATACGACCAGCCCGACAGCCGCTGCCAACCAGGCACTCTTTCCCATCAAAAAATATCCGGATATACCCATCACGGCACCGGCCAGCACCGGACGGATGACCGTGCCGACCAGCCCTTTTTCGGAAAACTCCCTTCTTACCATCAGGTTGAGAAAGGCAGCACCGAAAAAATAGGCGCCCAACAGTGCCAATGCCGCGCCTTTGTCACCCAGATAGGGGATCAACAGAAGGCTGAGAGCCATGCTCACTATCGCTGACAGAACAATTCCCGACGCCGCCGTTGATTCACGATCGGTCACTTGGAGGATGTTGAAATCTATAGCCATTATCATCGCGGTGGGCAGACTCCATACCAGTATTATAAGCGCTGGCTGGACATTCTCATAGCCTTCGGGGAAGAATCCCGCTGCTGTTCCCGCCAGCAGGGTCACAGCCACGGCGATGGGGATACTCAACAGCAGGAGCAGCCGGTACCAGGTCATGCTCAGAGAACGGGCAGTCTGTCGATCGGCGGCGAAGACAGCAGTGAAGCCGGGGAAGATGGTGGTGTTAAGCACCACCACCAGCCAGGCGAACGGCGTGAAAAGAGAGAAAGCTGCGTTGAAGACGCCCACCTCGGCATCGCCCCTGAAGAGCTCAAGCACCACCACGTTCCCCCTGTACATGATGATGCTGGCGGCGCCGGCGACAGCGAATGGGATGCAGTGACGCAGCATCTCCCACAACCGGGCCTGGAAAAGGTCCATGCTGATACCGGTGATGCGATGGGCCACGACTGTCCGCAGGGACGCCTCAAGCATGACGGCAAAGAGAAAACCCCACATGATCAGCACGATGGAGCCGCTGGAAACAAGCACGACAAAACCAATGCTCATATAGGTCAGTCTGCCGATAAAGGTCAGCAGAGCCGAAAAGAAAAACCTTTCGCTGGCTATGAACACTGATTCGCTGGTATTGATCATACTGTAGAAAAAGAAGGACGCCGCAGCCAGAAGCAGCAGTTGCTGTTTCTCCCCCGCCGGATACAAACCCAGAATCATCACCAGACCGGCCAGAACCGCCAGCATCGACGTGACTATCTGCAATAACAGGATCCTGCCGGTCAGGACCGCCCTGTCATCCCACAGGCGCACGAGTTCACGAGCACCATACCTGGTGATGCCCAGATCACCGAGGGTGACAACAAGCTCCAGGGTTACCAGGGTGAAGGAAAGGGCTCCGAAGGAGGCAGGCGCGAGGCGGGAAGCGGCGAAGACGAGGAACACGGTTGACAGTATCCTGGACAACAGCCTGAATCCGAGCAGATAGCCGGAGTTGCGCAGGACTTTACCGAAACCGGTCATGATGCCATCTTCAACCGCTGTGGCCGGAGAATCTCCTTGCCCGGTCTACTGCCCTCTTCACCCGCCGTTTCAGTCTGGTCCCCCGTGTCGGCCTCAACTCCAGATGCGCGTGCTTCAACATCTCCCTCGTCGGCAGCTCGTATGGACATATCTCCTCGCACTCACCACACTCCTGACAGTAATCGGCCGTCTCGGCCATCAGGGCATATTCTTCTTCAGTCCAGTCCGTGTCGCCGGCGGATGCTCTTCTGTGGACATTGGCCAGCCAGAGGATTCTGGGTATATTTATCCCCTGGGGACATGGCTGGCAATAGCCGCAGCGACGACAGAACTGGTTGCCCATCTGGCTGGCCGCCGCCAGCAACTCCTCAGCCTCATCGGGAGTCAGCGGTTTGAAGTCCTTCACGGTGTCGAGGTTTGACAGAACCTCGTCGACCCCCTTCATGCCGCACAACACGACATCGGCCCCGGAATTCAGACACCAGCGCAACCCCTGGACAGGATTATCCAGTGTCCCACCGCAGACTGGTTTCATCGCCATGATGCCGATGTCGAGATCGCGTGCCAGCGGCAACAACACCTCCTCTGATTCCCTGTCCACAACGTTGATCGGCGCCATCACCGTATCGAACTCACCGGTTTTCAGGGCCTCGGCAAGCACAGCCGGTTGATGGCCGGTGACACCGATGAAGCGTACCTTTCCGGATGCCCTTGCTGCACTCAAAGCCTCCAGCGCACCGCCCGGTGACAATATCCGCTCAAGCTCATCCAGGGAACCGAGGGCATGGATCTGATAGATATCGATATATGAGGTGGACAGGCGCTTCAGGCTCTGGTCGATGGCTTTCGCCATGCCTGCGGCTGACCGCTTCATCGATTTGGTGGCGATGAAGAAACTCTCGCGGTCACCCGTCAGCGCTCGGGCCAACTTCTCCTCACTGTCACCGTAGCCTTCAGCCGAATCAGCGAAATTGATCCCGCCCTCCAGGCAGGTATCGATGACCCTGCGGGCCTTATCGGCATCCAGACGCATCAAGGGGATACCGCCCAGACCGAGTGGGAACAGTTCAAGGTTGGTCCGGCCGAGCCTGCCCATACCGGGAAACTAGCGGTTGCCGGTTTGAGGCTGAACCACGCCCCTGCTGCGGATTACCTTCGACATCTTGCGTTTGGCCCGGCCGCCCAGATGTTTGGCAGACCTTGCCGAGTGCCAGGCAGCGTAAGCCGCGGGGTGCTTCTCCAGATAGTACATCAGCGGCCACCAGCGTTTGTCCCGCTTGGCGAAGACAAGGAACAGCTCGCGCAGCCTCACCAGATAATCGCTGGGCAGGCCGGGCTGATTGAGCACGGAACCTTTCCAGATCTCCGTCAGACGCTCATGGTCTTTCGTTATCAGGCCTTCCTCCAGGCAGTAATCGTAGAAGGGCGTGCCCTCGAAGGGATAGAAGATGGTTATCTGGAAGACATCCGGCTGCAGGAGGTTTATCAGCTCCAGGGTATCCTGGATCTTGTCCCTGTCCTCGTGAGGCAGGCCGATCATGACGAAGGCGAAGGTCTTCACCCCGTATTTCTTGGCCAGGGCCACGGCGTTTATGACCTCTTCCTGCTTGGTCTTGCGGTTGAGCATCTCCCGCCGGTACTGCTCGTTGCCCGACTCCAGTCCGAAAGAGACGCAAGCGGCGCCTGCCTCGGCCAGCAGGCGCATCATCTCGTCTGTCACGGTCTCCGGCCTGGTACTTAGGGAGAAGGGGAGGTTGATCCCCTGGTAAAGACGGGCGAACTCCTTCAGCCGCTTCCTGTTGAGGATGAAAGTCTCGTCGACGAACCGCACGTAGTCGATGTTCCGCTCATGCCTCAGTTGATTGACTTCGTCTATTATCCTCTGGGCGGACTTCTCCCGATGGTACTTGCCCTTGCCCTTGTATAGCTTCTGCATCACAGGAGTAAGGCAGTAGGGGCAGGCGTAGGGACAGCCCCGTGACGTCTCCAGGTCGCCGAATATCTCGGCGCCGGGGCTGAAAACCTGGTGGTAATGCTCGCGGAAGTGGCGGCCGTCCCAGACGCTCCAGTCGGGCATCGCCAGGCTGTCCATGTCCTGTATCAGGTCGCGGACGTCGTTGCGGTATATCTCACCGTCCTGTTTCACCCAGAGGTTGGGCATGTCCCTCAGGTCGGCGCCGTTCTCAAGGCGGTTTATCAGGTCGATTATCGCCTCTTCGCCTTCGCCCCGGACCAGCATGTCCACCCTCTCGTCCGCGATGACCTCTTCTGCCGAGATCGTGGCGTGCGGGCCGCCCACAACCACCGGCACATCCACGTCCGCCATCTTCAGGATGGCGCTGGCAGTCTCCCACTCGGTGCTGCGGGTGGATACGCCGATGAGGTCCGGCTTGTATTCCGCCAGCACCCGCCGGTACTCGCCCGGCACCTGGGCATCCTCCAGGAAGGTGATGTCAAAGATACGGCTCTGGTGTCCGGCGCGCCTGAGAGTCCCGGCAAGGGAACTCACACCGACCTGCGGAGAGCGGGCCCTGGCTACGTTGGGATAGATGAAGAGTACTTTCATTTTATTTATTCTTACACAGATTCACCGGCTATGGTAACTTCTATGTTTCCTGGTCGATGAACTGCCGGTGCCACAGCTCGAATATCAGCAGCATCCACACCTGCCACACTCCCTTGCCGGTTTGCTCATGTCGTTCCACCACAGACCTCAGGCTCTCGTCCCGGAAGTAGCCACGCTCCCGGGCGCGGTCGGAGAAGATTATCTCCCTGGCCGCACGGCGCAGATGCCCCTGGAGCCAGGGGGTCACCGGCGCGGCAAACCCGGACTTGTCACGGTAGATGGTGTCATGCCTGAGGATCCCTTCCCCCATCTTCTTCAGGATGTACTTCGACTCGGTGCCATCGAGCACGGCGTCGTCTGGGAGGCCGGCGGCGAACTCGACGAAATGGTGGTCGAGGAAGGGCGTGCGCGCCTCGACACCGAAAGCGGCGCAGGTGCGGTCGAGTATCCTTAGCATGTTGGGCATCATGCCCTTCATGTCCAGATACATCATGCGGTCGATGGTGGTATGGGCCGGCGCCGAATCGTATCCCCTCAGATAGCGGGTGGCGGTGGTGTAGCCCCCCAGTTCGGCAATCAACCGGTCGGAGAACAGCCGTTCCTGCTCTTTGGGCGTATAGGTGCTGGAAAGCCTCAGCGCCCGTTCGCCGGGACGACTGCCCAGTTCCAGCAGAAGGCGCTTCAGCGGCTGGGGGCCGTAGAAACCAACCGTATTCCTGACCTGTCTTACCGCGTTTATCAGGTTTGCCCGCCTCACGCTCCGGGCGAACCGTTCGCCCAGGTCGGCCATGATGTAACGGTTGTAACCGGCCAGGAGCTCATTGCTCCCCTGGCCTCCCAGGACGACCTTCACGTATTTTGCGGTCATTTCGTTCAGGATGTAAAAGGAATGGATGCCGGGGCTGACCGTTGGTTCGTCCACGTGCCAGATGACCTTGAGCATGGTGTCCATGAAGGTGTCTTCCGTGGGGAATACCTCTATGGACTCATGCCGGACCCCGGCCTTCTCCGCCGCCCGCAGGGCATAGTCACGCTCATCGTACTCATCCTCGCGGAAACCAGCCGAGAGGGTGATGATGTCGTCCCGGTGCCTCTTGGCGGCAAGGGTTGTGATGAAACTGGAGTCGATGCCGCCGCTGAGATGGATGCCGACGGGTGAGACGCCGGCAGCTTCCAGCTCCACCGCTTCCTCCAGGATATCCAGTCCCCGGGCCACCAGTTCCGGCTCGTCCCATGGGTGGTCGGGAGCGAAATCCATATCCCAGTAGCTTTCCAGACGCGGCCTTGCGCCGGCCTCCTGGACGTAGATGCAGCCTGGCGGCAGGGCCATGATGTCCTCGAACATGGTCTCGCCGTCGAAGATATAGGAGATGCCGAAGAAGTCGCTGATGGCCCGCGCGTTGACCCTACGCCTGACCGACGGGTCGGCGATGATGGCCTTTATCTCTGAGCCGAACAGCAGCGAGCCGCCGCTGTGGGCGTAATAGAGGGGCTTTACACCGATACGGTCCCTGGCCAGCAGCAGTTTCCTGCGGGGAGCGTCCCACAGGGCCAGGGCGAACATGCCGTTGACATCATCGAGGAAACCCTCTCCCCGTTCCTCGTAGAGATGGACGAGCGTCTCCACGTCGCTTTCCGAACCGAACTCATGACCCGCCCCCTCCAGCCATCGCCTGAGGGCCTGATGGTTGTAGATGCGCCCGTCGCAGACGATCCTGATGGTTCCGTCCTCGTTGGCCAGGGGTTGCTGTACCGAGACGGACGCCGGTATCTTCAGCAGGCAGTGCGACAGCCCCAGCGGCCCGTCGATGTAGCTCTGCTCGCCGTCCGGCCCGCGATGGGCGATGGCCGCCGCCATGCGGGCGAGGCCGTCGGCCTCGACATCGCCTTCCTGCCTGAATATGCCGGTGATGCCGCTCATGCTTCTGCATTCCTCCTTGTCAGCGGTGTCTTTCCCAAGCTTCACTTGATGTTGACACATGCAGCGGGAATCCCGCATCGGTATGGATGATATCAGGCTCCACCATGACTGTCCGTTCCAAACGGGGCTGGACAGGGCAAGGAGCGAACCCTCCTGAAACTCCTTCTCCAGATTAGGATTTTACATGAAAAGGGGCCCGGCACGCCTGTATCATGATCCATCTCATCCGCCCGGCCCCTCCCCGTCTATGAACACGCGGCACCACATCTCGAAAGTCACCAGCGACCATATGCGCCAGGTATCACGGCCGCCGGAGCGGAAGCGTTTGAACAGCCTGGCCACGTAGTCGGCATCGAAGTAGCCGCGGGAACAGGCCCTCTCCCCCAGGAGGAACTCCTCCACCTCCGCGCCCAGGGGGCCGGCGAACCAGCTGTCCACCGGCGCCGAGAACCCCTGCTTGCGCCGCTCGATGATACGCTGGGGCACCCTGCCCCGGGCCACCCGCTTGAGGATGCGTTTGGGGTCATCTCCGCTCACCTTGGCCGACGGCGGGATGGACGCCGCCAGCTCCACCAGGCGGTAGTCGAGGATGGGCACGCGGGACTCGATGGAATGGGCCATGCTCATACGGTCCTCCGTGCGAAGGATGCTGGCCAGCATGTTGTGGTAGTCATTATAGAGCATGAGGTCTATCAGGTCGTCGGAATCACAGCCTTCCAGCGAGCGCATGAAAGCGTCCAGTGGTTCGTATTCGGCTATGCGCTTGCGGAACCCTTCGGAGAAGAGGCGCGGTAGCCGCCGGGGGTGGAATCCGCTCACCACCTCGTAGATGCGGCGCGGGTCACCCGCCCCCAGCCTCAAAAGGGCGTTCTTCAGCGAACCGGATCCGTAGCGGCGGCGGTATTCCCTGGCGCCGGCGATCAGCGACGGCAGTCTCATGCGGCTGAAGGCGCTGTCCATCTTCCGCTCCAGCAGCGCCATGCGGTAGCGGTTGTAGCCCCCGAAAAGCTCATCGCTGCCCTGCCCCCCCAGCACCACCTTCACCGTCTCCGACACCAGGCCGCAGAGGAAGTAATAAGGATATACACCGGGACTGAGCGTCGGCTCATCCATGTGCCAGACGATGCGCCTGAGGTTGGTGAAGAAGTCCTCCGGCCCCACCTCTACCTCATGGTGGGTGGAGCCGATCATGGCGGCCGCCTCGCGGGCGTAGCGGCGCTCGTCCACCGTCTCGTTGCCGCTGAAGCCCGCCGAGAAGGTGTCGAGGCTGTCCAGATATCCCTCGGCGATGGCGGAGACCAGGCTCGAATCCAGCCCCCCGCTCAGGTAGGTGCCGACGGGGACATCGCTCACCAGGTGACGGCGTACGGCATCTTCCAGCAGGGCGGAGAGGACCTCCTCCAGTTCCGCGCCCGCCATCTCCGTCTTTCGGCGATAGGAGGGGCTCCAGTATCGTTCCGTCAGCGGCCTGCCGTCAAGGCTCCAGACCAGCACGTGCGCCGGCCTCAGCTCCCGGATGCCCTTGAAGGCGGTGCGGCCCTCCTGCACCAGGCTGAGGGCGAAGAAGTCGACGATGGAGCGCTCTTCCGCCGCCAGCAGGCGCTGTGCCGTCTGCACCAGGGCCTTGGCCTCGGAGGCGAAGGCGAGCGTCCCGTCCTCGAAACTGTAGTAGAGCGGCTTGATGCCGGCCCGGTCGCGGGCCATCAGCAGACGCCGCTGTCTCTCGTCGAAGAGGGCGAAGGCGAACATGCCGTTTATCCTCTTGACGCAGTCGATACCCTCCTCTTCGTAAAGGTGGATGATCGCTTCCGTGTCGCAGCGGGTGCGGAAGCGGTGCCCCTTCTCTTCCAGCTCATGCCTCAGCTCGTCGTGATTATAGACCTCCCCGTTGTAAACCAGCCATATGTCACCCTCGCTGTTGGACATGGGCTGGTGCCCGCCCTCCAGGTCGATGATGCTGAGGCGCCTGTGGGAGAAGGCATAGCCCGGCCCCTGGCGCGTGCCCTGGTCGTCCGGGCCCCGGTAATGCATCACTTCCCCCATGCGCTCTACCCGCCTCAGATCCCTCTCGCCGATGGCGCCGTTCCTGACTATGCCGGCAATACCACACATGGGCGCTCAGGAGGCTGGAGCCGTTCGAGGTCTTGTCTCCGCCAGGCGCACCAGGGCCACCACCAGCCCGAAGGCCGCCAGGCCTCCCAGAAGGGACGGGACGATGCCCAGCGGCCAGAGCAGCAGCGCCGCGCCCGCCATCGAGCCACCGCTGAGGAGCGGCATGGCATAGGTGCGCAGAACGCCATGGGCGCGGCTGAAGATATATCGCGACAGCAGCAGGTGGACCTGGGCCGCCAGCACCACGGTGGCGGCCACCATGGCCACCGCCGCCCCGTTCACGCTGTAGCGGGGGATGAGGATCATGTCCAGGATGAAGATGACCGCGGCGGTTATCACGAAGAGCCAGGCTCCCTGGACCTCCCTGTCGGCCACGGTGAGGATGACGAAACCGACGCTGGACATCATCAGGGGCGGGATGGACCACAGCAGGAGCTGCAGGACGAAGACGGAGTCGGCATAGGAGGCGGGCATCAGGTTGCGGATGACCGGGCCGGCAAGGATGGTGGAGACGAGGACCACCGGCAGTGCCGCCACCCCCACGATACGGTACCAGAACCAGCACGACCTCTCTGCCTTGCCGGGATCACGCTGGTAATCGGCGGTCAGGCCCGGCAGCAGGGCCCGGCTGAGGACGATGGGTATCCAGACATAGAAAGAATAGAAGTTGTAGGCCACCCCATAGACGCCCACGGCGGCGTCACCCTTGTAGGCGTCCAGTATCAGTGAATCGACCCGGTAATAGATCATGGACGCTATGGCGGTGACGGCGAAGGGCAGCATCCCCTTCACCACTATCCAGACCTCCCTCATGCTGAAGCGGAAGGAGAACCCGGTGACATGCCTGAGGGTGTAGACCATGCGAAGCATACCTTCCACTATCACCCCACCTACATATGCCGCCATCACGGCCACCACCGAGAAGCCCATGCCCAGGGCCAGGAAGCCCAGCCCCAGGTAGGTCAAACGGCCCACCATCTGCAGGGTGGCCGCCGCCGGGAACTTCTCGGCGCCGGTGAAAAGGGTCTCGGTGGTCTCGATGAAGGAGGAGAGGGTCATCGCCGCCAGCCCCAGCAGCAGCACCTCCAGCTTGGGGGAAGAGGGCGTATAGATGAAGATGGCCACCAGGGCCGCCGCCACCAGGAACAACGAGATTACCAGCCTGAGTGACAGCAGGATGCCCGCCAGGTGGTTGCGGGGAAGCTCGTGCCTGACCACGGCCCTGGCGCCGTAACGGGATGCCCCCAGGTTACTGAGGGATGCCAAAAGCTCCACCGACGCGGTGACGAATAGCAGGATGCCGTAATGGGCAGGGCCCAGCTTGCCTGCCGCGTAGATAAGGAAGGGAAGGGTCGAGATGCGCGCGAAGGTACGCGCGAAAAGCAGGTAGCCGGAATCCCGCAGCACTCTCAGCCGGCTACGCAATACTGTTCCTGTGACGGAGGCTTGAGGTCATATCCCATACCGCTGGCAGCCCCATGGCTGCATTTCCCGGCCGCGACGGCGGTGGCGCCACAGCGGCGTCGCCGCCGTCCCCCGGCGCTGGTGCCCGCGGCTCATATAAACATAGCAGATTGGCCCGCTCATTCCGATGAGACGGAACCACGCAGGCCCCTGAGCAGCCACCAGTCCAGCGGCAGGCCCCAGAACCGGCGCCGGCAGCGGGCGGAGCTGAGAGCGCTGGCGATGCCGACATAGGCGGCGCGCAGCCTGCTGCGCGCCGCCCTCCGGCGCACCCATTCCGAAGGATAGCCGTAGACCAGGTAGAACTCGCGCTGCTTGTTGCGGTTGATGAAGCGCTTGCTCATCCAGGGCAGACCGCCCTTGACGGTGCTGAAGGCGGCCCACTCCTCCAGGGTGGCCGGCCCTTTAAGCCCCAGCTCCAGCGCCCGCTCATAGAGGGCGTTGCCGGGCGTGGGCGCGTAGAAATGCAGCTGCGAGTTGTATTCGCCCACTATTTGCGACACCTGCTCCATCACCTGCCAGGTCTCCTCTATCTCCCGCTCCGACTCGCCGGGGAAGCCGACGATGAAGCTGTAGGATATCTTGACGCCGTGACGGGTGGCCACCCGCGCCGCCTCCAGGATGTCTTCCGGGCCGATATCCTTCTGCATGGTCTGAAGCTGCGTCTCCGAGCCGCTCTCCGCTCCCACCAGGAAGGCCCAGAGCCCGCTCTGCTTGAGGATGTCGAAGGTGGAGTCATCGAACTTGCCCAGTTGCGGCGCCCGGGCGTTGGCGGCCCATCCGAACTCCATGCCCCTCTCCACCATCTTCCGGGATATCTCCACCGCTCGCCGCTCGTTGACGAAATAGGTGGAATCGAAGTACATGATGCCGTTGACCCCCAGATAGCTCTCCAGGAACTCCAGGTCGGAGAGCACCCGGTCCGGCGTGTACGCCTTCCAGCGGCGGCCGTAGACCAGAGGCTCGGCACAGAACTGGCAGCGGGCGGGGCAGCCCTGGCTGGAGACGTAATTGATCACCCGGGAGCCCACATGCATGTTGTTGAGGTACTGCCGCGGGTTCTCCAGCTTCTCGTAGGGCAGCCGCGGGAAATCGTTTATGTCCGCCACCTTGCGGCCGGGATTGGAGACCGTCTCCCCGTCACGGGTGAAGGTGATGCCGTCGATATCAGTGTAATCCTCGCCCTGGCTCAGCCTGCCCGCCAGCTCCAGCATTGTCAGCTCGCCTTGGCCCCGCACAACCGCGTCCACCAGGGGGTTCCGGCTGGTCTGCTCCGGCAGGATGGACGGATGGTAGCCGCCCCAGACTATGGGCAGCTCCAGGCCGGCCTGCCGGACGATGCCGGCCGCCTCCAGGCCGAAGTTTATCTGCGGCCCGGTCATGCAACTGATGCCCAGCACCAGCGAGTCGCGGCACTCCTCCACCAGCCGCTGCCGCCAGCGCGGCTCCACGTTGGCGTCCAGCAGCACCACTTCGTAGCCCTCCGCCAGCAGAGGCGCCGAAACCGCCAGGATAGGCAGCGGCGCCCAGGTCCAGGGGTGGTAGACCTTCTCGAAATGGTTCCTGGGATACAGGAGCGTGATCTTTTTCCGCCGGCCGCCTTTGTTCATAGCCCCATCATCCGCCAAAATCCTTTATCAGTTCGCATACCCGCCCGACCTGCTCATCGCTCATCTCCGGATATACCGGCAGCGACAGTATCTGCTCCACCGCCGCTTCCGTCTGCGGCAGGGACGCGCCGGAAAGCTCTCCGTAGGCGGGCTGGCGATGTACCGGGACGGGATAGTGCACCAGGCACTCCACGCCGTTGCCGGCCAGGTGACTCTTCAACTCTTCACGGCGGCTGCTGCGCACCACGTACAGGTGGTAGACATGCTCCGCCCACTCCCGCTCCAGCGGCAGGGTCAGGCCCGTGCCGGCCAGCGCGTCACCATAAGCATGGGCGATCCGCCGCCGCCGACTGTTGCGCTCCTCCAGCAGGCCCAGCCTCACCCTCAGCACCGCCGCCTGCACCTCGTCCATGCGGCTGACGCCGCCCTTGCGGACGTTCAGGTAACGCTCCTCCCCCTGCCCGCAGTTGGAGAGGGAGCGCACCCGCTCCGCCAGCTCCCCGTCGGCGGTGACCACAGCGCCGCCGTCACCGCAGGCGCCCAGGTTCTTGGTGGGATAGAAGCTGAAGCAGGCGCAGTCGCCCAGGGTTCCGGTCTTGCGGCCGCGGTAGCGGGCGCCCGGCGACTGGGCGCAGTCCTCGATCACCGCCAGGCCGTGCTCAGCGGCGAAAGCCAGCAGCGGATCCATGTCCACCGGATGGCCGTAGAGATGCACGGGGATGACAGCTCTGGTCCGGGAGCTGAGCGCTCCGGGCAACAGCTCCGGTGACATACAGAAGGTCTCGGGGTCGATGTCCACCAGCACCGGCTCCGCCCCCGCCATGGAGACGGCCAGCACCGTGTTTATGGCCGTATGCGAGACGGTGATGACTTCGTCGCCTGACCCGATGCCCAGCGCCTTCAGCGACAGGTAGATGGCCGCGGTCCCCGAATCCACCGCCACCACCCGCTCCGCGCCCAGCCAGCCGGCGAACTCCTGTTCGAAAGCGGCCGTCTCCTCCCCCAGCACGTAGCCGCCGCCGGCCATCACCCTCAGCACCGCTTCGTCCAGCTCGCGCTGCTGCCGCCGGTAGGCGGCCGCCAGGTCCACGTAGGGTACTTCCATCCCGGGAACCATCTCAGATGAATTCCAGATGCTTGCGGTTCTCGACTATCCAGGCCCGCGCCAGGATAGCCGCTTCGTGGAAGGGGCAGTCGAAGACGGCGCACTCCCTGGGCCGGGTGGTGCGGAAGGCCTCGAAATGCCGCTCGCTGTACCATATCTCGGGAAAGCTCTTCTCATTGACGTTGCCGATCAGGTGGGACTCCTTGCGGTGGTGGAAGAAGGCGCAGAGATACATGTTGCCGGTGGCATCGATGACGGGGTGCAGCGGGTTGAGGAAGCAGCGCCCGATCACCCTGGTCTTCTCCAGGCTGCCGAACACCTGGAAGTCGTCGGTGGAGAGCTGCCGCGCCTCTTCCGCCTGCCTCCGCGCCTCTTCCAGCTCCCCACCCTCCAGGGTGAACCTGCTGTTGCGCAGCGCCTTGTACTGCAGGTAGTCCAGCCCCAGGTCGCGGGTGGCCTCCGCCGCGGCGGCCAGCTCCTTCCAATTCTTGGTCGAGACCAGGTACTTGGCGCCGATGGTAGCCAGTCCGTAGGCCGCCGCGTCCCTGCCGCCTTTGCCGGCAGCCCTGCCGATGCCCTTGCCGTCCTTGCCGGCGGATGCGCCACCCTTGCCGGCCCCGCCGGCCACGGCCCGTTCCCTGGTGGCCACCGCCCTCTCCAGGTTCTCCCGCAGCCTGTGGAAATCGTCGCGGCCGTGGATCCTGCGGTACGTCTCCGGCGTGCCGGCGTCGAAGGCCACGCGCAGGAACAGCAGGTTCTCCACCAGGAACGAGGCCAGCTCTTCATCGAGCAGGGTGCCGTTGGAGAACATGCCCACCTTCAGGCCCTTGCTTCGCATGAAGGCGATGGCGGGGATTATCTGCGGGTACATCAGCGGCTCGCCGCCGCCGGAGAGCTCGATGCCCTCGACGCCCAGCTCCGCCACGTCGGCCACGACCTCCTTCACCACGTCGAAGTCGAGGAACTGCTGCTCGCTCTTGTGCAGGTAGCGGGAATGGCAGCCGGCACAGGCGTGGTTGCATACGTTGGAGAGGAAGAACTCCATGGTGCGGGGAACGGGCATCCTGCCCTCCAGTACCTGCTGCACCTCGCGGTAGCAGGAGAGTATCTTCATCGCCCCGATGGGCACCTTGTCTATGCCGATCAAGCCGGTCCGCCTCCTCTTTTCCTGCGCCGGGTCCGCCGCCGCATCCGCCGTTTCACCTCGATGGTCCCTTTCAGCATCTTCAGGCTCTCGCTGAAGACCGGGGTCTCGCCGCTGGAGGTGTCATGGCGCCAGGGCAGCCCCACCTCCACCATGCGGAGGCCGGCGGCCTGGGCCTGGACGAAGAGCTCCAGCAGCATCTCGAAACCGTCGCTCTCCGGTTGAAGGCTGTCCAGCACCCGGCGGTGGAAACCCAGAAAGCCTGTCTGGGTATCGGCCACATCCAGGTCGAACATTACATGGGTCAGCCAGCGGTAGCCACGGCTGAACACCCGCCTCAGCAGCGGGTAGTCGGCCCTGACGCCGGCATAGCGAGAGCCCACGGCTATGTCCGCTCCTTCCAGGGCCGCCAGCAGCCGTGGCAGCGCCTCCTCCGGCGGCATCGCCAGGTCGGCGTCCAACTGGATGAGCAGCTCGCCACGGGACTCACGGTAGAGCTGGCGATAGGTATAGCCCGCCCCCCGGTTGGGGAAGTGGCCGGTCACCCTTACATTCTCATCCTTTTCCGCCAGGGTTTGCAACAGTGCAAGGGTGCGGTCCGTGCTGCCGTCATCGCCGAAAACAATCTCATAGCTCATATCCAGCTCCCGGCAAACCTCCGTCAGCCGCCGCCAGGTCCGCTCGACGATCACCTCTTCGTTGTAACAGGGTATCAGCAGCGACAGCCGCGGCCCCGCCGCAGCCTTCTCGTTGCCCGCGCTCCCACCGCCACCGCTCACAGCAGGTCCTTGCGTTTGTCGCCGTGGCGGGAGCCGACGGCGTATCGCCAGAGTTCACGGGACGCCTTCAGACTCTCGGCCGGATGCCGCGCCAGCCGTCCGGCCTTCCTGAACATGTAAGAAGGACTCAGGTAGAAACGCCGGTAGAACTCCTCCTCGCGCGAGGTGTCCGCCTGCTCCCTGAAGCTGCACCGGTAGGGCAGCAGCGAGAAATCTACCCTCTCCTTCTCCTGCTCGTAAAGGGGTGTCGCCGGGTAGGGCACCAGCGTCGACACGGCGACGAACTCCAGCTTAAGCCGGCGCGCCAGCTCCAGGCTCATCTCGAAGTCCTCCCTGGTCTCCGCCGGAGAACCGACGATGAACCAGCCTACCATCTCCAGGCCGCTGCGGCGCACCTCCTTCAGGTTGTCCATCACCGCTTCCAGCCGGTAGCCCCGGTTGAGGTAATCGATCACCTTCTGGGAGCCGCTCTCGATACCCACATAGACCCGGCGGCAGCCGGCGCGCCTGAGCGCTTCCGCCACCTCGCCGTCGATGGTGTTGGGACGGGTGAGACAGCTCCAGCTGATGTCCGCTCCCAGCGCCTCCAGGCCGCCACAGATATCCAGCGCCCGGCGGCGGGAGGCGGTGAAGGTGTCATCCATGAAACGGAAATAGCGGACGCCGTACCCCGCCACCGCCGCCTCCACCTCGGCCACCACCCGCGGAGCCGAGGCCATGACGAACTTGCGCCCGTAGGAGCGCACACAGTAGTTGCAGGGAAAGGGACATCCCCGCGAGGACTGGAAGGTGGTGTAAGGCCGGCCGAAGAAGGGCTCGCCATAGCGGGTATGGTCTATGGCCGACTGGTCGGCGAAGGGCAGCGCGTCCAGGTCGCTGATGCGCTGGTACTCGCCCGGCGTGAAGGCCCCATCCGCCGCCATGACGGCCACGCCCTCGCCCCCGGGCGGCTCGCCGGCGGCGGCCCGCTCCAGCACCCGCCGGAAGGAGAGGTCGGGCTCGCCCACCAGGGCGAAATCACAGCCGGTGGCCTCCAGGCACTCACGGCTGAAATGGCTGGGCAGGTGGCCGAAGACACCGACGGAGGCTGCGGGCAGCTCCTTTTTCAGCCGCGACATGAACCCGGCGTCGCTGTCGAAGAACTCGATGGCCATGATGGCCACCACCACATCCGGCGCGAAAGCCCTGGCGGCGGTGATGACGTCCTCCTCACCGGCCCTGTCGGCGACGGCGTCCAGCAGCCGCACCTGCCATCCCTCCAGCTGCCGGGCCTGGGCCGAGAGGTACATCAGCTCCATGGGAGGGAAGAGGAAGTTGGGCGCGTTATAGGAACAGACGTAGCGCCGGATGATCTGCGAACGGTAAGGTGGATTGATAAGAAGTACTTTCAATATGCCCCAGGTATCCTGAAACTCCGTATACATGTTAGTATAACAGGCTGATGGACCCCCGGCCCCCTGACATCGCCCGCGCCCGCTGATGATCCTGATCATCGTCGCCATCACCATCCTTGCCAGCGCCGCCGACGTGCTGCTGAAGGTAGGGGCCACCCGGGCAGGCGATTCGCTCACAGACCTGGTCTCCCTGGCTGTGAGCCCCTGGATCTGGCTGGGAGCCGCCGCCGGCATCCTCGCCATCTCCCTCTGGGTCTACGTACTCAGCCGCCACCATATCAGCCATGCCTACCCCATCTTCGTCGGCCTCAATTTCCTCAACATCTCCCTGGCCTCCAGCATCTACCTGGGTGAGACCATCCCCCTTGCCAGGCTGGCGGGAATCCTGATGGTGCTGGCGGGTATCGTCATCGTCCACATGTTCTCGCAGACGCCGTCGGCGCCTGTGCCCCCACCGGATACCGGCGGGACCGGAAAGGCGGCCTGAGCGTTGGGTATGGCCTGGACCCCCCTCATCGTGGCCGTCTCCCTCTTCGCCGTGGCCGGCAACACCATGCTCAAGGCCGGCGCCGACAGGGGCAGCCGCCGCGGCCTCGGTGGCTGGTCCGGCCTCGTCAGGACCATGCTCCAGCCGCTGGTGCTGGCCGGACTGGGGGCCTACGTGCTCTCCCAGGTCCTCTGGATAACGGAGCTGAGGGTGATCGACCTTTCCCTGGCCTTCCCCCTCCAGATCGGGCTCAACTTCATCCTCATCACCATCATCGCCCGCGCCCTGTTCCGGGAGCCGCTGAGCGGAGGCAAGCTGGCGGGTATCTTCCTCATCTTCGCCGGCATCCTGGTGATGGCCGCGGCCTGAGCCGGAAAGGCGGCGCGCCCGGCCCTCAACAGCCGTCCAGCCTGAAGACCAGCACCTGCTCGCCGTCGCTCTCGAAGGAAGCTGCCAGCGGCCACTGGCGATGCTCGCTGCCGTCGGCCAGCAGCCGCGCCAGCGGCGGCCGCATCTGCCCGATGAAGCTGCGGGTGACGACCAGGTAGTCCACCTGCTGCCGGCAGGCGTAGGCGGTGAAATCATCGTAGCCGGCATAGGGGATCAGCACCGCCTCCCCTCCTGAATAATAGACGGATGCGGTGTCGGCGTTCATTATCCGCTGCCCCGGCCCCGCTTCCGCCCTTATCCACTCGCCGGCCTGCCTCTGGGCCGTCACGAACCGTTCGGTGTGGATGGTGTAAGCGGTGTTGGCCAGCAGCGGCAGCATCACCAGCGCCGCCGTCAGCCAGACCGCCAGGCCCCGTGCCCGCTCCCTCCAGCCTTCGCCCAGGTTCATCTCCAGCGTTCCTGCCCCCCAGCCCTCCAGCACGTACCATCCCTCCGCCATCCAGATGGTGGTCAGCGCCAGGTAAGGCATGAGGAAGCGGGTGATGGCGGAGACGGACAGGGTGAAGAAGAAGGGCATCATCATCAGCGCCAGATAGGCGTTGCCGGCCAGCTTCCTGCGGTTCCAGCCGGCCGCGAACAGGCCCAGGCCCATCAGCGGGACAAGCCACAGCGGCAGCAGCGCCGGCACCCCTCCCGAATAGAGATCATAGCCCTGCCGCAGCATGGCCCTCACCGCCGCCAGCGGTTCCCGGGCGTAGCTGGAGAGCGCCCCCTTGCCGGTAGTGATCTCCTCCAGCTTGAGATGGTCGCCGTCGCCGGCGATGGACATGACATCCCGGTCGAACTCGATGGTGTTGAAACTGAGGCCGTGGGCGCTGTTGTAGCGGTTGATGGCCATGCTGCCGGTCTTGCCGCTGAGGGTCCATGCGCCGGTCTGGTCATGCAGGTAGATGATGTAGGGGGCGGCGAAGATGAAGAAGAACAGCAGGAACAGGCCGAAGGCCTTGAGCATCTGGCGCCAGACCCCCTTGTAGAGGGTCGTGACCAGGGCCAGAAGGAATATGGCCACGACGAAATAGAGGGCGCCCGGGTTGGCAAGGTAGGCCAGCCCCAGCGAGGCCCCGGCCAGTATGCTGCAGGGCACGCGGCAGCCCCTCAGCAGGTGCCTGGCGAAGAAGACACCCATCAGCATGAAGAATATGTACTCGGTCTCGCTGTAGATCTGGGAGGTGTATTCCACGTAGACGGGCAGCACCGCCATCACCGCCGCCGCCATCAGGCCCACTCGCCGGCCCGCCAGCTCCTTGCCGATCAGATACAGCGGCAGCAGTATCAGGCTGCCGAACACCACGGAGACCACGTAGCCGCTGACGACATAGTCGCGCAGCACCAGCGCCACCGAGGTGATCATCAGGGGCAGCAGCGGCGTGAAACTGGTGGTGTTGCCGGCAAAGAGCCCCTGGGGGCCCAGCCCGGCGGCCAGGTTCTCCGCCATGCGCAGGTATACCGCTTCGTCGAACTGGACCATGGGACGGGAAAGGGCCGCCGCCGCGCGCAGCGCCAGCGCCAGCAGCATCAGCAGCAGCAGTATCTTCCCCGGCGTCAGCCGGCCGGTGCGGTCCTGGGCCCTGCTCTCTCCGCCTGCCATCTCCCTCCCCTCAGTGTTCGCCTGAACAACTACCCGGCGGCGGCCGCGCTCCGGCGGCCGCCGCCGGCCCCAAACTCTGGTTCGAGCTTGAAGATGAATGTCTCATCGCCGTTCTCACCAGCTATAGTATGCACCAGCTCCCAGTCCGCCGGCCGCGTGTCGTCTTCGAGCAACGGCGCCAGGTCCGGCCGCCACTCGCCGATATCCGCCTGGCTGATGATGAGAAAATCAACCCCCTGCTGACGGGCGTAGCGGGTGGTACTCTCGTAATCGGCATAGGGCAGCGGCACCAGGGTCCCGCCGGCGTAGAAAGCCGCCTCCTCCCTGTACATCACCCGCCTCCCCTCCCCGGCCTCCTGCTTCAGCCACAGACCCGCTTCCCTGTAGGAGAGGTGGTGATCGGCCCTGAGCGCCTGCCCCAGGCCAAATGCCGCCAGAGGCAGGATCACCAGGGCGGCGATGACCCAGGGCTCCAGCCTGAGAGGCAGGGCCTGGCGGCGCTCGCTGAGGGTGAGCTGGACCGTCTCCCGGCCCCAGCCCTCCAGCCGTTTCCAGCCGACCGCTGTCCAGACCAGCACGAAGGGCAGATAGGGCATATAGAAACGGGTGAACGCCAGCATGGCGGTGACGGGCACCGCGGGCAGTATCCACAGGAACAGGTAAGCGTTCTGCCGCAGCCGCGTCCGGTCCCAGGCGGCGGCGAACAGGCCCAGCCCCAGCAGAGGCAGCAGCCAGAGGGGAAAGAGCTTGAAAAGGATCTCGTTATAGAAATACAGTGACTGCTTCAGGAACACCTTCAGCACCTGCGCCGGCCGGTGCAGCAGCTCGTCCACTGGGCTTATCTCGAACTCGGGGCTCAGGGTCAGCACCTCCGTGCCCTCGTCGTTCAGCCTCATTATCTCGTGGTCCCATTCCACCGTCCCCCGCACCAGTCCGTGTGACGACGCGTAATAATCGTGGCCGAAAGACTTCTTGCCCGTGTATGTCCACTCTCCCAGTTCGTGATGGAGGTAGACCACATAGGGCGCGGCCACCAGCGCGAACATCGTGAGCATCAGCCCCAGGGAGCGCAACGGCAGCTTCCAGCGGCGGCGCTTGAGAGCGACGGCTACGGCCAGGAAAACCATCATCGGCAGGTACACCACCGCCAGCGGGCTGGCCAGGTATGCGAACCCCAGGGAGAGGCCGGTGAAGACACTGCATTGTACCCGCATGCGGTTGAGCATCTGCCAACCGAAGAAGGCGGCGGAGAGCAGGAAGAAGATATAGATCGTCTCCGGATAGATGTACTCGGGGGTGCTGATGAATATGGGCATCACCGCCAGCAGCGCCGCCGCCATCAGTCCCACGCGCCGGCTGTAGAAGAACTTGCCGATCAGGTAGGCGGGTACCAGCATCAGGGCGCCGAAGGCCGTCACCACCGCGTAGCCGGCGGCGACGTGGTCCCGCACCAGCGTGCCGACAGCGGTGATCAGTACAGGCAGCAGTAACGTATAGTGAGTGGTCGACCGTCCGCTGATGCCGAAGGGCGCGTTGCCCTCGGCCAGGTTCTGCGCCATGCGCACGTAGGAGGTCTCGTCGAACTGTATCATCGGCCGCGCCACGAGGATGATCACGACGCGCAACACCACGGCCAGCAGCATGAGTGACAAAAGGATCCATCCGGGAGTCAGGCGAAGTGAACCTATGCGCAATTCGTCAGGGTCACGCATCAGAATCTCCGACCTTTCGTTCTCCGCCCGGGGGCGGCGCGGCCCGCCGTCAGACCCAGCTGAGGAAATCCTTCAGCATACGGGCGAAATTGGCCACGTCGTCCTTGCTCCTGACCTTCTTCAGAGAGTTGTAGACCACCCGCGGCTGGGTATAGAACTGGCGGAAGGCCCGGTCCCTTGCCTTCATTATCTGCTCCGGCGTCAGGTCGTCGGTCCTTATCACTGAATAGTTCTGCTCGAAGTATTTCCAGTCCGCCTCGTCCATCCAGCCGTTCTCCTTGCAGTGCTGGTAGAGGGCTGAACCGGGGAACGCCACCGCGCAGTAGAACTGGGCGTAGTCCAGGCCGATGAACCTGGCAAAATCGATGGTCTGCTGCATGGTCTCCTCCGTCTCGCCGGGGAATCCGACCACCACGTGCCCGGTCACCTCCAGACCTACCTCCTGGGCCATGCGCACCGCCTGTAGCGAATCCGTCAGCGTCGCCCCTTTCTTCACCGAGTCCAGTACGTCCTGGTTGCCGCACTCGATGCCGTATCCGATCATCCAGCACCCTGCCTCCTTTATCTTGCGCAGCAGCGTCGGCGTCACCGTATCTACGCGGCTGTTGCAGACCCAGCTGACGTCGAGCCCCCGCCGCATTATCTCTTCGGCGGTCTCTATGGCGTAATCCTGGTCGTTGGTGAAGGACTCCGCCCAGACGAGGAAGTCCCGGATACCGAACTGCTTTCCCGCCCACTCCATCTCGTCGACGATGCGGCCGGGGGTGCGCTTCCTCAGCCTGGCGCCGTAGAAAGCCTTGTTGGCGCAATAGGTGCAGGCGTAGGGACATCCGCGGGCGCTTGCCACCAGCAGGAAGGGCCTGCCGAGAAAGGGCATCAGGTAACGGCCGGTATCGATCAGGTCCCAGGCCGGATAGGGCAGCGCGTCCAGGTCGTCGATGAAGGGACGCTTCTCGTTGTTGTGCACCGTACCGTCGGCATCGCGCCACGAGAGGCCCGGCACTTCGCCCAGGGGCGTCCTGTCCCTCAGCGCCAGGGCAGTGTCACGGATGGTGTGTTCCGGCTCGCCCCGCGCCAGCAGCTCGATGTTGCCGTCCATCTCGAAGGAGGAGTCGGGCAGAGCGGTGACATGGATGCCCATGGCCAGGGTGTGGGCATCGGGACATACCTCTTTCACCATCGTCGCCACGGAGAGGTCGCTGACGATGGACGGCGTGGCGGTGTTGATCACCACCATCCAGGGCCGGTAACCGGCTATCAGCCGCCTCAGGCCCGGCCAGTCGATGTCCTCCACGCTGGAATCTATCAGCTCGACCTCGAAGCCTTCGTCCCTGAGCACGGCAGCCGTGGTGGCAAGCGATACGGGGGCCCATACGGTGGTCCAGGCGCCGGTGCGCTGCATGCAGCGCCCCTCCCGGACCACGTTGACGCCGTCCACGGGGGGAGCGTTCAGGAACAGCACCCGCCGCCCGCCGGCCCCCCCGGCGATGCTCTTCTTCATGGTCTCAACAGACATGACTCACCCTGCTCCTCACCTTATCAGGTTCTTCACCAGGTTCCAGGCGAAGCGATGCAACACCTTCCACACGGCCAGGTCGGACCGGCCGCCCTGCCGCCTGTATTCATGGGTCGGCACCTCGCGCACGGTGAAGCCGGCCTTGAGGCACTTCATCACCATCTCCTGCTCGATTGTGAAGCCCTTCTCCTGCAGGTCTATGGCCCGGGCGGCACGGCGCGAGATGGCGCGGAAGCCGTTCTCCACGTCCGTCAGCCTCACTCCCCAGCGATAGTTGATCAGGAGGGTGATGAAGGAGCTGCCGGTGCTGCGGATGAACATGCCCACATCACCGCCCAGCTCGTCGCTGCCGCCGGTCCAGCGGGAGCCCACCACCAGGTCGGCCTCTCCCCGCAGGATCGGCTCCACCATGGCCGGGATATCGCCGGCTTCGTGCGACCCGTCGGCGTCGATGAAGACGATGACGTCACCGGTGGACGCCGCTATCCCTTCCCGGATGCCGTCGCCCTTGCCGCCGCCCTGGTCACGCGTCACCCGTACGCCCAGCCCTTCCGCCACCTCGCGCGTGCGGTCGCTGGAATTGCCGTCGACCACGATCACCTCATCCGCGTACGGCCCCACAGCTTCGATCACTTTACCGATGGTCTTTTCTTCGTTGCGCGCGATTATGGCAACGGAGGTTTTTTCCCTGGTCTCATTCAATGGTTGCTCATGGAAAGGTTAGCACAGGCGGTCGCTGTTGACACAATCACCGCCGGCCGCCTACTTGATCAGGTTCTTTATCAGACACCAGACGTAGCGGTGGGCCACCTTCCAGACCACTATCTGGGAGGAACCGGACCGCCGCCTGAACTCATGGGCGGGCACCTCGGTCACCTTCAGGCCTGCTCTCAGGCATCTCATTATCATCTCCTGCTCGATGGTGAAGATATCCTCCCTGAGCCTGATGGTCTCGATCGCCCTGCGCGAGATGGCGCGGAAGCCGTTCTGGCTGTCGGTCAGCCTGACGCCCCAGCGGTAATTGATGGCGATTGTTATGATGGAACTGCCGGTGCTGCGGATCAGTTTGCTGATGTCGCCGCCCAGTTCGTCGCTGCCACCGGTCCAGCGGGAGCCTATCACCAGGTCCGCCTTGCCGGCCAGGATGGGCGCGACCAGCGCCGGGATATCCTCGGGGTCGTGGGAACCGTCGGCATCGATGAAGACCAGCGCGTCGCCGCTGGCCAGCTTCATGGCTGTGCGGATGCCGTCACCCTTGCCCCTGCCCCCGTCCAGGTGCACGGAAGCCCCCAGCGACTCCGCTATTTCACGGGTGCGGTCCGTCGAGTGGCCGTCTATCACCAGGGTCTCGTCGGCATGGGGCATCACCGCCCTGACCACGTCGGCCACGTTGGCCTCCTCGTTGCGCGTCATCACGGCGACGGATACCTTACCTGCTGCCGCGGGCATGGTTCTCCCTTCTTCGGCTGGACTTGCGTCCATGTGGTTCGATGTCCCTTGCTATCGGCCCCTGGGCGGTTCGGGTTAAAGGGCCGCCGGCCCGCCGTCATGCCTTTCAGGCGATGTTCGACGAAGAGATGAAGCCGCTGACGCCGCTGACGAAGGCGTCCCGCCGGGGCCCCCTCAGCACGTCTGAAGTCTCGTTTCGCACGGGACTGTCGGTGACCAGCAGGGCCATGGCCGTCTTCAGGCCCATGAAAGCCGCTATGGCGAACTGGCTGGCCGCCTCCAGCTCCACCGCCAGCAGGCCGTCCCGGTTCCAGGATGACACCAGTTCCTCCGTCTCACGGAATACGGCGCCGGTGGTGACGATGGGCCCCTTTCTCACCGGCAGCCCCCGGCGCTCGAGGAATCCGGCCAGAGAGGAGGTGAGGCCCGCGTCGGCCGGCACCATCTCGCCATGTTCGTAGCCGTAATGACTCGACAGGCAGTCACCGGCCCGGGAAGCCTCGGCCACCACTACGTCGCCACAATCGATATCCTCCTGCAGGGCGCCGCAGGTACCCAGGCCGATCACCGTATCGACGCGGGTGAACCTGAGACAGCGCATGACGCCTTCCAGGATCACCGTCCCGGGAGGGACGCGCATATACCCGACCAGCCTGCCGCCGATATAGCCGCTGTAGAGCGACCCGTGATGCTGATGGCTGCCCAGCAGAGGGCTGAGGAAGTCCTCTCCCAGGCCCAGCAGCAGGATGCGGGGGTTGAAATCATGGGGGTCGCTTCCCTGGAACACCCAGCGCTCCGCCGCGAAGCGGATGAATTTTTCTTCCCACCTGGTCATGTCAGAAGCTTCCATTCCTCGAGGATGGTCGATACTATACCAGAAAATGACTGGTCTCCACAGAGAGCAAATTGGTCGCTAAAAGCAGAGTGCCATTAAACGCCGTCCTGCTGAGCACTTCCCAGTTCCTCAGGGCGGCCATCGGTTTCCTGTTCTTCCTCTTCCTCGCCCGCCGGCTGGGGCCGGTGGATTACGGCAAGTACATGTTCGCCTTCGCCCTGGCGGAGATCTTCTCCGTACTGGGAGACTTCGGCCTCCATGAGTATTCCATAAGGGAGCTCGCCCGCGACCCCGGGCTGCTGCGCCGGCGCCTTCCCGGCATCCTCGGCCTGAAGACGGTGCTCTCCAGCCTCTCCGCCGTCCTGATGGTGGCCCTGGTCCCCCTGCTGGGCAAGGATGCTTCCACGTCCCTGGCGGTGGCCGCCTTCGCCCTGGCCCAGATCGGCTACTCCTGGTTCTACGCGGCCACCATCGCCTACTCGGTCAGGCAGGACCTGCACCTGCAGGCGCTGCTGTGGCTGCTGGAGAAGGCTTTCTTCGCCGCCGCCGGCGTGGCCGTCATCACGGCGGGCAGGGGTTTCGTCGCCGTCGCTTTCAGCAACACCGCCGTCCGCTTCGCCATCGGCGCCGCCGCGGTGGCGATAGTGCTGAGACGGTATGGTCCCTTCGTCCTGGCCCTGGACAGCCGGCGCTGGCTGGGATACCTGAAGGCGGCGCTGCCTTTCGGCCTGATCGTCGCCTTCTACCTGGTCTATTTCCGCGTCGACAGCGTGATGATCTCCTTCTTCCGCGGCGACGCGGAGGTGGGCCAGTACAACGCCGCCTACAGCCTGGTGTCGGCCCTGATGTTCATCCCCTCGGGCCTGGTGGCTGCCCTGTTCCCCAGGCTGGCCGGTGTCTACCGCTCCCCCGGCGACGACCTGGACGCACCCTTCCAGCGGGCGGCGCGATGGCTGCTGGTGCTCTCGCTGCCCATGGCGGTGGGCGCCTGGCTGCTTGCCGACCAGCTGCTGGTCTGGATGCTGGACACCACCTACCTGCCCGCCGCCGCGGCGATGAGGATACTGGCCTGGACCCTGCCGGTCTGGTTCATCACCTTCCTCCAGGGCAACCTGCTCACCATCATCGAGCGGCAGCGGGCCGTGGCCCTGGTGGGCCTGGTCAACATGCTGGCCAACGTCATGCTCAACCTGGCCATCATCCCCCGATACGGCTTCGCCGGCGCCGCCGCCACCACCCTCGCCACCGAGGCCATCGGCATGGCCCAGATGTTCTATCTGCTGAGACGGAACATCTCCCTGGCGCGGGTCTCCCTCACCGCCGCCCCGGTGGCCGCTCTCTCAGCCCTGATGGGCCTGCTGGTCTGGCTGTTCAGGGACGAGTTGCACGTCCTCCTGGTCATCGCCATAGCGACGGTGCTTTACGGGACGGCGGTGATGGGTTTTGGCATCATCCGGCCGTCGGAGCTGAAAGGGCTGCTGAAGGGAGTTCGCAGCAGCTCCAGCGAGAACGGTAGCCGTAGCGAGCACCGATAGTCGGGGTTGGCGCCGCGAAGCTGAGCCAGCTCCGATAGCAGTAAGGGGGGTGCGGCTTGTTAGCCGCCGTCGGACTCCGCCAGCCGCCGGCGGACGAATTCCTCTATCTCCCGCTTGAAACGCTCCTTGGAGAAAGCGGCCGCGTGGCGGGAGATGCTCTCCGGGTCGAAATCGCCGGGCGCGAAACGGGACACCCCCTCGATCAGCGACGCTGCCGTCGCCTCCGGGAAGAGGATGCCCGTCTCACCGTCCACGACCGTCTCCAGCAGGCCGCCGCGCCCCAGGCCGATGACGGGCTTTCCCGCCGCCATGGCCTCTACCGGGACTATGCCGAAGTCCTCTTCGCCGGGGAAGACCAGCGCCACACAGCCGTCGATCAGCGCCGGCACCTCCCCATCGGCGGCATAGCCGCAGAACTCGATTGTGGGCCCGGCCATGGCCTCCAGCCGTCGGCGCTCGGGCCCGTCGCCCGCCACCTTCAGCGGCAGTCCCAGACGGGTGAAGGCCTCCACCGCCAGCTCCACCCGTTTGTAGGCGACCAGCCGCGAGAGGACCAGGAAATAGCGACCGCTGCCACCGGCTGGTGGGAAGCGCTCCACATCCACCGGCGGATGGATGACCGTCGCCTCGCGCCGGTAGTACTTGGCTATCTTGGCGGCGATGTTGCGGGAATTGGCGATGAAGTGGTCCACCCGGTCGGCCGCCAGGCGGTCCCAGAGGCGCAGATAATGCAACAACAGGTTGCTGCCGGCCCTCACCGCCGGGGAGGCGAAACGGAGCCGCGCGTCCAGATGGGGCTCCCATGCGTAGCGCAGAGGCGTATGGCAGTAACAGATATGAAGCGTCCGCGGGCCGGTGAGGATGCCCTTGGCGCAGGCGGAACTCGATGACAACACCACATCATAGGAAGAGAAATCAAAGGATTCGAAAGCCAGCGGGAACAGGGGGATGTATCTCTGGGCCACCTGGTGCAGGAAGGGCAGGCGCTGCACGAAAGAGGTGCGCACGTCCCAGGACATCACCGACTCGGGCAGGTTGCGGCTGGAAAGGAAGCTGGTGTAGACAGGCGCCTCCGGATAAAGCTCAAGGAACGCCTCCACCACCCGCTCCGAGCCTCCCAGGGTGGTCAGCCATTCATGTGAGATCGCGACTTTCAATCAGTTCACCGTCTCCCGGGTCACAGTTCCGCCTGCCATAGCTTTCGGCTGTACCGGGAAAAAATACAGCCGCCTGCAGCCGTCCGGCCCCTCCTTCCCCGTTTGAGAAAGACTGCCAGAAAGCATATACTTTTTATTAGTATTATTCAGTAACGGTCGCAGGGCGCCTGCCCCGGCGCCGGCGCTACGGCTATCCATGACCCCAGCTACTTCTCAGAAAAGCAAGGACGAAGCCATCATCAAGGCGCTCTGCTATGCCGACATCTTCAGCTTCCCCCTCACCCTGGAAGAGATAGTCCGGTTCGCCCCTGAAGTGCGCATGACCGTCGACGAGGCGAAACAGAGGCTGGAGCGGGGCCGTAAGCTGGGCAGGGTGGTCAGGAAGAACACGCGTATGTACTACCTGGACGGCAGGGAGTCCAATTGCAGCGTCCGCGGCAGCCGGGAAGCGGTCTCCCGGAAGAAGCTGGAGATAGCGTTGAGACGCCTCATCCCCCTGCAGGGCATCCCCTTCCTGCGGATGGCGCTTGTGACAGGGGCGCTGGCGGCGTTCAACTCCCCCGAAGGGGATGACGTCGACCTGCTGGTCATCAGCGCTCCCCGCCGCATCTGGACCACATACCTCTTCCTGCGCATATGGCGGCTCTTTGGCCACAATCCTGATATCTGTTTTAACATGTTCCTCAGCGAGGAGGACCTGGAGCTGAAGGGCAAAGGCCAGAACTTCTTCTACGCCCGGGAGATCCTGGGCGGGATCAGGGTCTTCGATGAGACGGGCTCCTTCCAGCGCTTCCTGGACAGCAACCGCTGGGTCTTCGATTTCTTCCCCTCCTATTTCGCCGACGAGGAACGACTGGGCTTCTCCATCGGCCGCAGCCCCCGCTGGCGCCGGCGGCAGTCGCGACTGGAGAGGCTGCTGTCCGGCCCCCTGGGAGACTTGCTGGAATACGCGGCGCGCAAGACCCAGTATCGCCAGATGGTGAAATCGACGCCTGGCGCCGCCCGGCGGATGGGACCCACGCGCATCATGCTGCACAAGAGCGACAACCGGCCGCCCATCCTCAACAGGTACGAACAGAACGTGCGGCACTGGCTGGGAAAGTACGAACAGCCGATGAAGAAGGAGAAGAAGGCAAAGAAGGGGAGCGCCGGTTCCTGAGACCGGGCGCCGACTCAGGCGCCGCGGTGGACGAAGGCCAGCAGCGTCTTCATCATGATCTTGATGTCGAACCAGGGGCTCCAGTTCTCGATGTAGTAAAGGTCGTACTCCGCCCTCTCCCCTATGTCCGTGTCGCCCCGCAGGCCGTTGATCTGGGCCCAGCCGGTGAGACCGGGACGGACCCGGTGGCGGCTCGAGTAGGATGGGAACTTGCGCGAGAACTCCCGGACGTACTCAGGCTGCTCCGGACGCGGCCCCACCAGGCTCATGTCGCCCTCGATGACGTTCACCAGTTGCGGCAGCTCGTCTATCGCCAGTGGGCGGATGACCTTTCCCACCCTGGTCCGCCGGGAGTCTGCAGCGGTGGTCCATCCCTCGGATTCGTTATCAGAGCCCACCCGCATGGAACGGAACTTGTATATCTCGAAGGGTTCCTCGTTCTTCCCCAGCCTCACCTGCCGGTACAGCAGCGGCCCGCGCGATTCCAGTTTGATGGCGACGGCCGTGACCAGAAGCACCGGCGAGAGGAACACCAGCAGGAAGAGGGAGATGATGATGTCCATGCTCCGCTTGACCATGCCCTGCAGCCCGCTTATGCTGCTGCGCTGCAGCCCCACCACCGGCAGCCCGCGGATATGTTCCACCCCCACGCGGTCGCTGAAGACCTCGTAGAGGCGGGGAACGATAGTGAAGTCCACGCCATAGGGGAAGCAACGCTCCATCAGTTCAACGGTCTTGTCATGGCGGTCGCGGGAGAAGGCCACCACCATATGCTGGATGCCCTCCTCCTCGAGCACTTCCTCCAGCCGGCTGTAATCGTCGAAGACGGGATAAGGCTCCATCCCCAGGGCCTGCCGGGAGGG
Source organism: uncultured Gaiellales bacterium (assembly GCA_964497425.1). Lineage (GTDB taxonomy): Bacteria > Actinomycetota > Thermoleophilia > BMS3ABIN01 > BMS3ABIN01 > BMS3ABIN01. The sequence goes on along the minus strand of CAZCCR010000001.1, from coordinate 104,415 downwards.
CTTCTCATCGAGGAAACCGATGAAGTTCAGACCCAGGTCGGGATTACGGATCAGCTTCAGAGCACTTGAGACCCCCACATTACCGGCACCCAGCACCAGCGTGTTCTTGGCGAAATGCCCCCTGCGGCGCCCAGCCTTCTGCCAGATGTATATCAGCAGCCGCAGGGTCGACACGGAGAAGATGACACATATCCACGAGATGACGATAACATTGCGTGAGTAGTGGGTGGCGGGAAAGATGAAGATGGTCATCGCCAGCAGCAGCAGCGACGCTTCGGTGACGGATGAGAATATCTGCGGCAGTATCTCCAGCAGGCTGAGATTGAGACGGAAGCGGTACAGCCCGTGCAGCTTGAACAGGAGCCAGTACAGGGGGAGGATGACCAGCGCCACGGCCATGTAGAAAGCAAAGGAAGGAGCCGCCGCCCCTACATCCTCGTAGCGGATGCCCATCTCGAAGTAGATCGCCCAGGCCAGGCGATACCCGGCGAGCACGCCCAGCAGGTCGCCGGCGATAAGGGACAGGTGGGCGAAACGATGTGAGGTGAAGAAATCACTCATGGTGGCCAGGGTTCCCTTCTATTATACATTCTATTGTTTTTTCAACGGGCTAACAAAAACACCCGCCCCGCCTGCTTTTGTCGGTGATTATGGACTAGTGCTAAAATCATGCCCATGCTCAGAATCGGCATCAACGGCCGCTCCATCTTCCGCCAGCTGACCGGGGTCCAGCATTACGCCGGCGAGATCAGCCGGGCGCTCTCTGCGCTCCAGGCCGCGGACGTCGAGTTCATCGTGTTCGCCGGGCGCGAAGGCCGCAGGTCCCGGGAGCCGGGCCTGACGCTGAAGGCGGGCCGCTTCCCCGCCGGCGGACCGTCCCGCGGCATCATCTGGGAACAGGCGCTGCTCAGACGCATGGCACGCAAGGCGCGGGTCGATCTGCTCTTCAACCCGGCCAACATGGCTCCGCTCGATCCTCCCGTCCCCAGCGTGGTCACCATCCATGACCTGGCCTTTCTTCTCTTTCCCCGTTTCTTCTCCCGCACCTTCGCGCGGTACTACCGGGCGGCTATCCCCCGCGTCGCCCGCCAGGCGCGGGCGGTCATCACCGATTCAGAAAGCGCCAGGGCCGACCTGGTGGAGCGCCTGCGACTGCCGGAGGAAAAGGTCTCAGTGGTGCCGCTGGGGGTCTCGCCCCGTTTCAAACAGCGCCCCGCCCCGGAGAAGAGAGAAGAGGTCCGCCGCCGCTACCGGCTGCCGGACCGCTTCTTCCTCTCCCTCTCCAGCCAGGAGCCGCGCAAGAACCTGGCGCGGATCGTCCGCGCCTACCGGATGCTGCCGGAGGAGATAACCGGCGAGTACGGCCTGGTGCTGGCGGGGGGCGGCGGCCATGTCTTCGCCGATACGGACATTTCAACGGAGATCAGGAGGATAAAGACGGGGAAAGCCGTCGCCACCGGCCGCGTGCCCGATGACGACCTGGTCGCCATCTATCACATGGCATCCAGCCTGGTCTATCCCTCTCTATACGAAGGCTTCGGCCTGCCTGTGCTGGAGGCGATGGCCGCCGGGACGCCGGTGGTGACATCCAACAGGTCCTCCCTGCCCGAGGTGGCCGGGCGGGCGGCTGCCCTGGTGGACCCGGAGAGCGTGGAGGAACTGGCGGCGGCCATGGAGCTGATCGCCACCGACTCGGGTACGGCGAACCTGCTGATCGAGCGGGGCCGGAAACGGGCGTCGGAGTTCACCTGGGAGGTATCGGCGCAGAAGACGCTGGAAATACTACGGCGGGCAGCGGCGGGCTAGGACGGCGGCGCCGCTGTCTCTCCCCCGTCCCCGCCGCCGCCCTCGGCCGCCTCTTCCGCCGCCAGCAGCGACGTCAGGCCCAGGAGGGTGAAGAGCAGGAACGTCACTCCCGTCTGCCAGAGCGGGTATTCGAACATGCCATGTCCGATATAGACGGTGGAGGACACCAGCAGGCCCAGGGCCAGCAGGCGGAGTTCGCGGCCGATGTTCCTCTCACGCACCACGCCAAACTGCAACCAGGCGTTGCGCGCCAAGAGGTAAAGCAGCGCCAGCAACCCGACCAGGCCGGTGTTGGCCGCGGCTTCCAGGAAGATGTTGTGCGAACCCAGCCGTTCATCGGGTTCGGCTCCGGGGATATAGTCGACCCAGTGGCGGCGGAACTGGTCAGGGCCCAGGCCGACCAGCGGGTGGTCGCGCCAGGCTTTGAGCGCCGCCCGCCACAGCTGGGGACGGGAGACCGACATGGGTGGAGGGCCTTTGGAGTTGAAGGCCGCCGGGCTCTCGGGTATGTCGAAACGGCTGCCGCCCGTCTGATCGAACCGGAGAGGGACGATCAGCGAGGGCACGCCGGTGCCCGAGAAGAAATCGACGCTGACCGCCGCCAGCTCGATATCGAGGAGGTATCTCCCCGGCTCCTTCGGCGTGATGAAGGAAGCCTCCAGTTCCACCTCCTGGCCGGGTTCGACCTCCTGCGGCAGGTGGATGACCTGGTAGGGGACATCCTGCATCTCGCCGCCGGGGTAATCCAGCCAGCGGGTGACCAGTTCGGCGCCACCCTTGCCGGCGGTCTTCCATTTGTCGGAACCGGTGTTCTTCACTCTCACCCTGGCGACATATTTCTGCCCCGGCTCCATGGACGCGGGCATCTCCAGCAGGGTGTATTCAGCCCCGTACTTGGGCGGAGGCTCGCTCAGACCCAGCCGCGACGACATCCTGGTGCTGACCAGCGCCGCCGTGCCCAACAGCGCCACCAGCAGGACCGCCCCGAAGAGGTATGTCAGCGTTACGCGGCGGCCGTAGCCGTACAGGGCCGCCACAGCGGCGCCGATGGCCAGGGAGACGGGGCTGACCACGTAGGCGCTGCGGGTGAAGGTGAGCAGCTCGGTCATCACGATCATACCGATCAGCACCAGGGTGGCCAGCAGGGCCAGACGCCGGCGCCCCGGCGTGGGCTGGCGCTCCATCATCCAGATCCCGGCCGCTATCACTACCGGCGCGGCAAGTTCCAGGTAAAAAGAGAAGATCGTGGGGAAGGGCAGCGTCGATGACGCCCGCACGTTGTAGAAGAAGAAGAAGCTGACGGTCTCCTGCCTGAAGGGAGCGAGGATCTCGTGCCAAGGCAGGCCGGTCACCAGGCCTTCCAGCAGGCCGACGAGACAGACCGCGGCGATGGTGCCCATCAGCGCCCCGGCGATGACCCGGTGCGACCGGCGCTGCCGGGGCATGCGCGAGACGGCGAAATAGAGCAGGGCGGCATAGGTCATGCGCAGCGAGAACTTCAGGGTGCTGCCGTGGTCATCGGCGAAGACGGTGGAGAGGAAGTTGCTGGCGAGGAAGATGAGCACGGCTGCGTCCAGCGGGCGCCTGGCCAGCAACCGGGAGGCGCCCCGCCCCATCCCCCAGAGAACCACCGTGGCCACGAAGAACCCGGCGGCCAGCTCTGACGTGGTGAAGCCCACCGGCCCGGTCCGGAAGATGGGCTCCCGCACCTCCAGCGCGGTGAAGACCACCGCCAGCACCGCCCCCAGAAGCATCAGCTGGCAGCGAGAGTCTGTCTTATGCGTCTCCATGGGCCACTTTTCTCAGTATTTCCAGGGTCTTTGCCGCCGCCCTGGGCCAGGTGAACCGCCCGGCGCGCTCCAGCCCCTTCTGCCGCAGGCTGTCCGCCAGGGCCGCGTCATCGAGGATGCGCTCCATCGCCCCTGCTATCTCGTTCACGCTCAGAGCGTCCACGTACAGGCCGGCGTCGCCCACCACCTCCGGCAGCGAAGAGTTCCGGGAGACCACTACCGGCGTGCCTGAGGACATCGCCTCCAGCGGCGGCAGCCCGAAGCCCTCATAGAGCGAAGGATAGACCAGCGCTTCCGCCTGGCGGTAAAGGGGAGGCAGGTACTCATCCGGGACATAACCGGTGATGTGGACCCGTCCCAGCAGGCTGCGCCGCTCCAGCTCGTCGAAGATGGCCTGGGCCATCCAGCCGCGGCGCCCAGCCAGCACCAGGTGGAGATCCGGCCGCGACGCCGCCACCCGGTCGAAGGCCTTGATCAGCATGTTGATGTTCTTGCGCGGCTCCAGTGTTCCCACAAAGAGCACGTAGGGTCTGTCGATGCCGAAGTATGCCAGGGCCTTCTCCTCGTCCGGGCCGGGTTCGGGGCAAAACTCCGGCGATGTCCCCAGATGGATGACGTCCACCTTGCCGCCGGGCACCCCCATCACCCTCACCAGGTCGAGCCTGGTGTTGTTGGAGTCGGCGATGACATGCGCGCTGCGGCGGATGGAGAGGGGCATCAGGCTCCGCGCCCAAAGGACGTTCCGCAGCGAATGGGTCCGGGGGAAGAGCTTGATGGAGAGGTCGTGGATGGTCAGCACCGTTGCGCAGGGCGATGCCAGGGCCGAGACGAAATTGGTGAAGAAACAGACATCGATGCGATGCCGCCTCAGCAACGCCGGCAGGATGAACTGGCGCCATGGCTCCTGGAAGCGGAAGCCGCTCCTGACGACTTCGACGCCGTCCCGATGTGCGGCCTCATCCTCAAAACCGGTATCGCGGTTGCTGAACAGGACCAGTTCCTCGCCATCCTGCAGCAGGTCCATCATGTTGAGGATGACATTGTGCGTATACCAGTCCACACCGCTCTTGGTGGGCTGGATGGCCGAGAGGTCCGCTCCGATGCGTATGGAGTCACCTGAGCTCATATAGTGGCATTCTAACTGTCGGTAAACACTTATCCAAACAGGCGCCCTCCGGGTTCAGTTCCCAAGGAACTGGCGGATCACCTGGCGGCTGGCCTCCTCGTCCAGCACCACATAGGAGACGCCGCCGATATACTGGCCGTATCCCGCAAGGGTGTAGCTGCGGCTTCTCTCCTCCGGCGTGCGGAACTTGGCCCAGGCCAGTCTGATCAGGTCGTTGGTGGAGATGTCGGTGGTCATGTTGTCCATTATCCTGGGACCGATGGCGGGCATCTTCAGCAGGTTGACGGGGCTGGTCAGCTTCTGCGTCAGCGCCTGCATGAACTGCTGCTGCCGCCCCATGCGCTGGAAATCGTCATCGGAGTACCTGACCCGCACATAGGTGAGTGCCCGCTCGCCGTCCATGTGCTGGGGGCCGGCGTCAAAGTGGACCTGGGTCCATTGCACCCCTTCGGGGTACTGGGAGTCGATGGTCTTGGGGACATCGATATCGACTCCCCCCAGGCTGTCGACGATGGCGGGGAACCCGTCGAAGTCAAGCTCGACGTAATGATGTACGGGCAGGCCCGTGAGCTGCTGCACCGCCTCTATCTGTAGCGCCGGCCCGCCGTAGGCGTAGGCGGAGTTGATCTTGCCCTCGCCATAGCCGGGGATGTCCGCCAGAGTGTCCCTGGGGATGGAGAGCTGCGATATGGTGCCGGCCTGGCGATCCACCCGCATCAGCATCAGCGTGTCCGCCCGCGCCGGCTCGCCGGGCCGCTGGTCGGAGCCCATGAAGAGGATGTTCACCGGCTGGGATGAGATGGAGCCCGCCGCCGTCAACGCCGGTGGAACATCCGCCGGCACCCGGCTGTTGCTCTCGCGAACGGCCCGGTCCAGCAGCCAGTAGGACACGCCCGCCGCCAGCAGCAGCAGGAGCAACAGGGACAGCAGCGCCAGGCCGATGCCCCTGCCCCACCGGCGGCGGCGCGGCTTCTCCGGCCGGACAGGCTGAACCGGCGCCGGGCAAGTCTCCTCCACAGGAGGACGGGCCCGCCGCCCGCCGCCGCGCTCATCCCGGCCCAGGCGCGGCTGCCTGCCCAGGCGGGAGCGGATGCGCGAACTACGATAGCGGGTATAGGGTTTGGGATCTTTGGGTCTTTCCTTGTCAGTCAATGGCTGTTCCGTCCGTGACCGGCGCCGCCGGCCGGGTTGTCACTGCTGTTCATGACCGGTGCCTCCGCTTGTCACTGTTACCACAGTTTATTAAACCCCGGCGGCGGGAAACCTCTTGAGCCCGCGACCCTTGCCGGCGTTCCAGCCGTCACCGGCGAAGCGACGGGCGCACAGACACGAGAGGGAACCAGTCCGCCGGAAGTGGAGGGAGTCGGCAAACCGGGCGAGCGGATACCCCTTCAGCAGGCGGTCACAGGGTCAGCTGGAAAGCCAGGTGATAGATGATGACGGCGCCGTAGCAGCCCGTCAGCACGGCCATACCCCGCTTCGCCAGCGCCGCATCCCGGAACCTCCAGAGGGCGTAGGCACCGGCGGCGACGATACCGAACTTGAAGGACATACCCATGGGCACGCTCACATGGAACAGCCCCGCCAGCACAGGGTTGGCCTCGGCGAACCCCAGCGACAGGGCGCGGGCCGTCAGTACCGCGTCCAGGATATTGAAGGCAAGCAGGAGCCCCATCAGCGTCCAGAGGAAGAAACCGGAGCCTTTCCGTGCAGGGTTGGCTGCGAGCACGCCGTCGCCCAGCCGTGGCCTCTCCGGGATCCAGTTGCTGGCGACGCGACGTTCGTTGAAGGTCCAGTGCCACCAGGGCGTCCTGTCCCTGCGGCGGTTGGTTATCAGGTAACCGCAGTCACCACAGCAAGTGCTGCACGATGACCGGCGGTCGATGTCTGCGGTGCAAACGAGTTCGGGTGCCAATGCCACTCCACTTTCTCTCCCCCCATTCCGTTGCTTCATCCTTTGTACCACCGGAAGGCGGGGGCCATCAATACCCAAGGGGGTATATTCGTTGAGGGCCCTGCCGCCGTTTGTCAACCCGCCACGGCTGGAGACCGCGGCTGTGCCGTCACTTGTCATTCGCTTCCACTCAGGATAAGTTACGGACTGATGGCAGACCGGACGGGAACATATGACGCATCAAAGCCCGGCGGGGACATGTTCTGATGCCCGCGGGTGCCGGCAGTGACGGACTGGTGATCGGTGTGGACCTGGGCGGCACCACCACAACGGCCGCCCTCGTCGGCCCCGGCTTGGAAGTCATCGAAAGCAGCGAGCGGACCACCGATACCACCAGCCAGGAAGCCCTTCTCTCGAGCATCGAGCAGCTTATCGATTACCTTGCGGGCTCCGCTCCGGCGCCGGTCTCCGCCGTCGGCTTCGGCATACCCTCCATGATCGACCAGCAGCGGGGACGGGCGGTGATGTCCGTGAACGTACCCCTGGCCGATTTCGATTTCGTCGATCATATGAGCAGTCGCCTGGGCCTGCCCGTCTACATGGACAACGACGCCAATGTGGCAGCCCTGGCCGAGGCCAGGGCCGGCGCTGCCGCCGGCGCCAGGTACATGGTGATGCTGACCCTGGGCACGGGCATCGGCGGCGGCGTCATCATCGACGGCAAGGTCTATCGCGGCGCCGGCGGCAGCGCCGCGGAACTGGGCCATATGGTGATAGATGTCAACGGACCCCCCTGCCCCGGCGCCTGCCCCAACCACGGCTGCTTCGAGGCGATGGCCTCGGGCACGGCCCTGGCCCGGTACGGGATGGAGGCGGCGGAGGCCAACCCCGGTTCCCCCCTGGCGGAGGCGGTCGCCGCCGGGAAGAAACCGGAAGGTCCCCTCTTGAGCCGGCTTGCCGCCGAGGGGGACTCGGTATCGAAGGGTGTGTTCGAACGTCTCGGTCTCTACCTGGGAATCGGCATCACCAACCTGGTGAACATCTTCAACCCCGAATACGTGGTGATCGGCGGCGGCGTCATCCGTGCCGGCGGACTGGTCCTCGACCCGGCGCTGGAGGTCCTCGGCACGAGGGGACTGAGGCCCAACCGTGACACGGTCCGGGTCCTGCCCGCCCGCTTCGGACCCGAGGCGGGGATGCTGGGCGCCGCCTGCCTGGCGCTGGAAGGCGTCTGAACATATAATGTCAAAAGTCTATTTCATATCAAGCCGCGCCGACAGCAGGGACCGCACCCTGGCCAAGTACCGACGCCTGCTGCGAAGCCTGGGGCTGGGACGGACCATCGCCCGGGACGACCTGGTTGCCATCAAGCTCAGCTTCGGTGAGCGGGGGAACTTCACCTACCTCAGGCCCCAGTACGTCCGCGTCGTCGTCGACGAGGTGATCAGGCTGGGCGGCAGGCCGTTCCTCACCGACGCCAACACCCTTTACGCCGGCGGCAGGCAGAACTCCCGCGACCACCTGATCACCGCCATCGAGAACGGCTTCGGCTACGAGGTCACGGGCGCGCCGGCGGTCATCGCCGACGGCCTCACCGGCCATGACTACCGCCCCGTCCCCATCAATGGCGAGCACTTCCGGGAGGTGAAGATAGCCTCCGCCGCCCTGGACGCCGACGCCCTCATCTCGCTGGCCCATTTCAAGGGACACATGGTCAGCGGTTTCGGCGGCACCCTGAAGAACATCGGCATGGGGCTGGGCGCACGGCCCGGCAAGCAGATGATGCATTCCGGCATCCACCCCCGCGTCAACGCGTCCGAGTGCGAAGGCTGCGCCCGCTGCATCAAATGGTGCCCGGAAGGCGCCATCACGCTGGTTCCCCGCAGCAGCCGGGGCGGAAAGGTGAAGGTGGCGGTGATCGACAGCGATGCCTGCGCCGGCTGCGGCGAATGCGTCGCCAGCTGCTATACCGGCGCCATCGCCATCAACTGGAAGACGGACCCCTCGGTGATGCAGCAGAAGATGGCCGAATACGCCCTGGGCGTCCTGAAGGAGAAGCGGGGCAAGTTCGCCGCCATCAACTACATCATCGACGTCACCCCCGACTGCGACTGCCTGGGCTGGAGCGACAACCCCATCGTCCCCAACATCGGCATCGCCGCCTCCCGGGACCCGGTGGCGCTGGATGCCGCCTCCCTGGATATGGTGGCTCGCGCCCGCGGCATCGCCCGCAGCGCCCTGCCCGCGTCGAAGCTGAAGACCGCGAACAAGTTCGGCTCCATCCACAAGGGGATCGACCCCCGCGCGCAACTGGCCCACGGCGAGAAGATAAAACTGGGCCGGAGGGCCTATGAACTGGTCAAACTTGACAAATCCAGTCGCAAAGGGCATAAAGAATAGCATAGTAATGTTTCAAATCTATGCACGGGAGGAAGAACCATGCCTTTTGAGATCTCCGATGAATGCCTCGCCTGCGGTGTCTGCGCCGACGAATGCCCCGTCGAGGCCATCTCTGAAGGTGAAGACCAGTTCATCATCGACGCCGACGAATGCACGGACTGCGGCTCCTGCCAGGAGGTCTGCCCGAACGATTCCATCAGCGAGATGTCGTAACCACCGGCATCATCCCCTGAAAAACGATGGAGAGCGAGGACCCGGTCCTTGCTCTCTTTCGTGAGGCATACCATGCTCTACGTCTGTCCCACGCCCATCGGTAACCTGGACGACATCACCCTGCGCGTGCTGGAGACCTTGAGGCAGATGGACCTGATCGCGGCGGAAGACACGCGCCGCACGGCGAAGCTGCTAAACCGTTTCAGTATCAGCAAACCGCTGGTGAGCTTCTTCGAGCACAACGAACCCCGCCGCATACCCGAACTGCTCGACCGCCTCAGTGCCGGCGATCATATCGCCCTGGTCTCCGACGCGGGGATGCCGGGCATAAGCGACCCCGGCTACACCCTAATCAGCGCCGTCCTTGAGGCCGGCCTGCCGGTGGAGGTGCTGCCGGGACCTTCCGCCGTCGAGACCGCCCTGGTGGCATCCGGTTTTCCCACCGACTCCTTCCTCTTCCTCGGCTATCTCCCCAGAAAGAAAGGCGAACTCAGGCGCACCCTCGAGGAGATAGCAGCCTGCGGCCGCAGCTGCGTCGCCTTCGAGTCGCCCAGGCGTCTGTCCGCCACCCTTGCCCAGGCCGGGACCATCAGCGGCATGGGACGGATAGCTGTTTGCCGGGAACTGACCAAGAAGCACGCAGAGGTCACAAGGGGAACGGCGGCGGAGCTGCTGGCGGGCCTGCCGGACAGGGTCAGGGGCGAGGTCGTGCTGGTCTTCGCCCCGGGGCGTGAAGAGAGATCTGATGCGCCGGACAGGGAAAAGCTGGAGAGGGCCGTCGCCCAACTGGTGGCGGAAGGCCTTTCCACCAAACGCACCGCCGAGCTGATATCGGTCCTTACCGGCGCCCCGCGCAGGGAGGTCTACCGCATAGCCCTGCGGGTGAAGAAGGAAGGTTAGGCGGCCCGCGCCACCAGGATCTCGAAGAAACCCCTTCCTGCCTGCTGGCGGCGGATGATGCCGAACCCGGCCGCTTCCATCTCACGGTCAAGCCCCCGCCGCCACATGTCAGTGAGGGTGTCGGTCTCGTTCAGCCTGACCAGGGCCATACCCAGCCGCGTCCGCCATGAATCGGGGCGGCGCAGGTCGGCGATGACCAGCCTGCCGCCGGGGACGAGCACCCGGCGCATCTCCGCCAGGGCGTTCCTCCGCCCCTCCCGGTTCATCTCGTGTACGGCGAGGGAGCAGGTGACGCGATCGAAGGAGCCGTCGTCGAAGGGAAGGACCTCCGCGTTGGCCAGGACGAACTCCGGCCCCGCGCCCCCCGCCTTGCGCCGGGCCACCTCCAGCATCTTCTCCGCCAGATCCGTGCCTGTCACCCTGCCGCCGGGGAGGACCCGATCCGCCATCATCAGCGCCAGGGTGCCGGTGCCGCAGTTCACGTCCAGCACCGCCTGGCCGGGATGGATATCGGCAGCGGTCACTATCGCCCGGCGGAAGGAACCCTCGCCGCCCACCAGCCGGAATGCGGCGGCGAGGCCCCGGTCATAGAAGCGCGCCAGCCGGCCGAACTCGTCCCGGTAATAGCCGGATATCTCCCTGCCACCCGGGGGTGTGCTCTGACCGCCGTCAGCCATGATGCTCAATCCTGCTGGCTTACCTGATAGATCCTGCGGTAGATGGTGCTGTTGCGGGTGAAGACATATGAGCGGTAGGGGTTCTTCATGTATCTCAGCGAGCGCAGACCCCGCTTGATGGCGGCCGGCAGGGAGTAGACCTGCTCGCAGGCCCAGTTGTACCCCTGCTGCAACTCCTCGGGGGTCATCTTCGCCGGGATGAAGGTGACGTTGCCAACATCGTACTTCTCCCAGCGGGAATGGAGTATCCTGCCCTCGGCCTCCAGCTGCGCCCGGATGGCCGTCCCGGGATAGGGCGTCAGCACCGTCAGCTGCGGCGTGTCGATGTTGTTGCGCGTGATGAAATCGACGGTGGTCCGGAACACCGACTTGTCATCGCCGTCGAAACCAAAGACGAAGCAGCCGATGAGGCCGATCTGGTGGGAATGGAATATCCCGATCTTGTCCTCGTACTCGGCGACGCGGTTTGACGCCTTCTTGCCCATACCGGCGATGTTCTCCTGCGAGAGCGATTCGAAACCCACCAGCATACCGGCGCAGCCGCTTCTCTGCGCCAGCTCCATCAGCTCCGGGTCGTCGGCCATGTCGATGGAGCCCTGGCTCAGCCAGTAGACACCCAGGGGCTCCAGCGCCCGGAAGAGCCGCTTGGCGTATTTCCTGTTGGCGGTGATGTTGTTATCGGTGAAGAAGACGAAGCGGTGCCGGGCGTCGCGCACCTCCCTGACCACCTCCTCCACCGGCCGGAAACGCATGCGTGGCCCGTAGAAGACCGTTGTGGAACAGAAAGAGCATCTGTAGGGACAGCCGCGGGAGGTCTCCACCTTGGGGATGTTGAGGTAGGCCTTCTCGTTCATCAGGTCCCGCCGCGGCACGGGCAGCCCAGCCAGATCGGGCTTCTCCTCGGCGACGTATCGGTCGCGCATTCCGCCGTTCTCCAGGTCCGCCAGCAACCGTGGCCAGCTATCCTCCGACTCACCGATGACAACGGCGTCGGCATGGGCGGAGGCCTCATCCGCCATCAGCGACGGATGCACCCCTCCCAGGACCACCTTCCTGCCGCGGCGGCGGAACTCGTCAGCGATCTCGTAAGCGCGCGGCGCCGTGGGCGTCAGTGCCGTGATGGACACGAGGTCCACCGGCGTATCGAAGTCGATCGGTTCGACGTTCTCGTCCACGACGCTGACCTCGTGCTGCGGCGGCGTCAGCGCCGCCATCAGCGGCAGGGTCAGCTGGCTCATGTAGACCCGGCCGCGGGTCTTGACATTGGACTTGTGATAAGGTTGGACTATGAGAATCCTGATGATCGGCTCCTGACGTTGAACCCTATGAACTCTAGCAACATGGCCGTACGCAAACAAGGAACCTCGGACAGGACGACACGGCATCCCCATGCGTCCGGACCCGCGGGAACGCGGCCTGGGACCTGCAGGCCGGGGAGGGCCTGCTTCAGGTGCGCCTGCCGGAACGAGTGGTAAAGTTGGCTGAGGTAATCCCTTTCCGCGGCCTCAGGTATAACCCCGAGGCCGTCCCCGACATCTCCCGGGTCGTTTCCCCACCTTACGATATTATCAGCCCCGAACAGCAGAAGCACTTCCATGACAGGCACTCGCACAACGCCATCCACCTGGAATACGGCATGGAGCTTCCCGATGACGACGGTGAGAACAACCGCTACGCCCGGGCGGCCGCCACCCTGAGGCGCTGGCTGGATGAACGGGTCCTGCTTCCGGACCGGCAACCCTCCTTCTACTTCTGCCGCGAGCGGTACAGGGTCCCCGGCGGCGGCGAGGCGACACGCGAGGGGTTCCTCGGCGCTGTCCGGCTGGTGGACTTCTCCGAAGGGGTGGTCCTTCCCCATGAACATACCCACGCGGGACCCAAGGAGGACAGGCTGCGGCTGCTGGAGGCGACCATGGCCAACCTCAGCCCGGTATACAGCCTTTACCCCGACCCCGGCCATGACGTCACCACCATCATGCGGAACGTGACGTCGGCCCGTCCGCCGCAGATCGATTTCTCCGATGATGACGGCACACGCCAGCAGTTGTGGGTGGTCAGCGACCCGGATGTGACCCGTGCCCTCAGCTCGGCCCTGGCGGAGCGTAAACTGTTCATCGCCGACGGGCATCACCGCTACGAGACCGCCCTGGCCTACAGCCGGATGCGGCGCGAGGCCGGCGACGCGGAAGGTTCGCCCCACGACTATCTGATGATGTACCTCTCCAGCATGGATGATGAGACGCAGCCGATCCTGCCGGTGCACAGGTTCGTGTCCGGCCTGGGAAAGGAGACCCTGGACCTGGTGGAAGAGCTGCTGGAACGGGAGTTCGAAGTGTCCATGCTGCCGCGGGAAGGAGAGAGCCGGGCGACGCTGCTGATGGAGCGGCTGGAAGGTCTGCCGCCGGACCGCAACGGTTTCGGTGTCTATGTCGCCGCCGGCGACAGATATTTCACGGTGAAGGCCAGGCGCCCCAGACCCCTGCTCGACGCCGGGAAGAGCGGACATTCGGAAGCCTGGCGCTCACTGGACGTTGCCGTACTGGACCGCCTGCTGCTGAAGGAGATGCTGGGTATCGGCCCGGGAGGCGGGAATGAAGGAGCCAGTGTCCGCTATGTCGAGCGCACCGACCAGGCGCTGGCCCTGCTGGGCGGCGGCGGCTTCGATATCGCGTTCCTGGTGAGACCGACCACCATGGCCGAGATCAGGAGCGTCGCCCGGTCCGGGGAGAAGATGCCGCAGAAGTCCACATATTTCTACCCCAAACCCCTCACCGGCCTGGTATTCCGCAGCATCGACAACTGAACACCTGAGCGTTAACCTGACATGATCGATATATTCCTGATCCTCAGCCTGGTCATCATCCTCGGCGGCTGCGAGGGCTTCACCAACGGTGTCGAATGGTTCGGCAAGAAATACAGCCTGGGTGAGGGCGCCGTCGGCAGCGTCCTGGCGGCGGTGGGCACCGCCCTGCCCGAGACCCTCATCCCCCTGGTCGCCATCGCCTTCTCTTCCGGGAGACACTCGGAAGATATCGGTATCGGAGCCATCCTCGGCGCCCCGTTCATGCTCTCCACCCTCGCCCTCTTCGTCACGGGAGCGGCTCTGGTCGTATTCCACTTCACCCGCAGACGGCCGCTCGACCCCAGGGCCAACACTCACATCATCCGGCGCGACCTGTTGTTCTTCGTCCCCTTTTATTCAACCGCCGTGGTCGCAGGCATCATCCATGTCGGGCCGGTGAGATGGTTCATCGCCGCCGGGCTGCTCTGTGGATACGGTATATATGTGTATAGAACACTGAAGTCCGAAGGCGATCTGGAAGGCGACACCCGTCCCCTTTATATGGCACACTCCCACACACCCGGCCTGCCGCGGCTGCGCTGGATCCTGCTGCAGACCCTGGTCTCTCTCGCCGCCATCATCGGCGGTGCCTACATGTTCGTTGAAGCCGTCAACTCCCTGGCGATCCACCTGGGCGTCTCGGCCCTGGTGATATCGATGCTGATCACGCCCATCGCCACCGAACTGCCGGAGAAGTTCAACAGCGTCATCTGGATACGCGCGCGCAAGGATACGCTGGCCCTGGGCAACATCACCGGCGCCATGGTCTTCCAGAGCACCTTCCCCGTAACCATCGGCCTGCTGCTGACGGACTGGGAACTGGACGGCATCTCGCTGCTCAGCGCCGGGATAGCGCTGGGCTCCAGCCTGTTGCTCCTCGCCTGGGTCCAGTTCCGGAAGGCGCTCTCCTGGTGGATGCTGCTGCTGGGAGGGGTCTGGTATTCGGCGTTCGTTTTCATCGCCCTCAACTACGCCATCTGACCCTCCCGGCTTCATCACGCAGCCACACTGTGCTAGACTATTCCACCGTCAGCCGCGCGACCGGCTGACAGACCGGACGGCGCCACGCCGCCGGACCTGTTTGACCACAGATGCGCCCGTAGCTCAATTGGCAGAGCAGGGGACTCTTAATCCCAAGGTTACAGGTTCGATTCCTGTCGGGCGTACCAGATCCCTACCTCACCTCCCCCGTGAACATGGGGATGCCCACGCGCCTGCGGGCCGTCTCCCCCGGGAAGAGGTCCTCCCTGCGCTCCGGCGCGTCGCCGCGTTCCCCCAGGTGCTGCCCGAACCGGTGGGCGGCATAGCTGGAGCCGAGGAAAAGCGTGTGCTTGCCGTACCTCAGGCGCACGCCGTCCACCGCCGCCCAGACCCGCCCCACCTTCTCCACCTGCGCCGTCACCCCGAACAGGTCCGGCTGGCGGATGACATCCTCCTCCAGCCTGAACAGCACCACCCCTGTAGAACGGTAGAGCTTCTTCGGGTCGAACAGCCGCTCGAAGGCCGGCTCCATGGCGGCCAGCACTTCATGGGGGAAGGCGGTGGGGCGCGAGAACCTGACCTCGGCGCCCACACCGCGAAAGTCCTGGGTCCTGAGGAAACAGACCGCCCGCGCCGCCGCCAGCCGGTAGCGCCGCGCCTTCATGGTGGCGTTCTCCACGTTCTTGGAGAGCTGGGCGAAGACGAACTCCCGGTCGCCCGACGGCGGTGTGAAGGTCTTCATCTTCTGGATGGAGGCGTAGCTGTCCCTCTCCTCCATCTCCAGACCGATGACACACTCGCCGTTCAGCTCCCGCCAGGTCTCCACGAACGGCTTGCTGAAGCGTTCCCTCACCCAGTCCTCCTCCTTCAGGGCGAACTCCAGCGCCGTGCGCACCCCCTGCTTGCGCAGGAAAGCGGTGGTCTGGGGCCCTATCCCCCACACCTTCTCCACCGGCAGCCGCTCCAGGTAGCGGGCGATGTCCCTGCCGGGGATAGCCGTCAACCCTGACGGCTTCTTCCACTTGGAGGCTATCTTGGCGATGGTCTTGTTGGGAGCCAGCCCCACGGAGAAGGTAAGGCCGAAACAGCGGTCCAGCTCCTCCTTCAGCGCCCGGGCGATACGCGGGTAGCTCATGCGCAGGGGACGGCGCATGCCGGTGATGTCGGCGAAGCATTCATCGATGCCGTATTCCTCCACGTCCGGCGTGTACTTGCGCACGATGCCGAAGAAGCGCTTCGACAGCAGGCTGTAGGTCTCGTAATCCGAGGGCAGGAAGACGGCGTCGGGACAGAGTCTCCTCACCTCCGAAAGGCGCATGGCGCGCTCCACACCCCGGGCCTTGGCCTCGTAGCTCATGGAGGCGACGATGTTGCGCTCTTTGCCGGTGATCACCGGCCGCCCCTTTAGTTCGGGATTGCGCGACTGCTCCACGGCGGCGAAGAAGGCGTCCGCGTCTATGTGTATGACGGCCCGCGGATAGGAGCCGATGGCTATTATCCTGTCACCCATACAATACAGTCACTCCCTGCGGCTCAGGCCGCGGCAAACCGGGGGCCGGCCGGCACAGCCAACACAAAACCCGCTGTGGACGTTGCGGTGAACCTGCCGAACCCGGGACAGCGGCCTCAGTACTTCCGCACCACCGCCCGCACCACCGCCGCCACCTTCAGCTCCTTCTCCGGGTGGATCGGCCCGTAGCGGCGGTTGGCGGCCTCCAGGTAGACCCTGCCGCCCCTCTTGCGGAAATACTTCATGGTCCACTCGCCGTCCACCTCGGCGATGACGATGTCGCCGTCCTTCTCCCGCGCGCCCCGCTCCACCAGCACCATGTCCCCCGGCATGATGCCGGCGCCGGCCATGGAGTCGCCCTGCACCTTGAGCATGAAGGTGGACCCGGGGCGCTCCACCAGGAACTCGTCCAGGGTCATGGTGTCCAGCAGCTCCTCCTCCGCCGGCGAGGGCCAGCCGGCCTCCACCGCCCCCAGCAGGGTGACGCTGTGGAAGCGCCGGCCCGGCAGCAGCCGCCCGGTCTCGTCCCGCTCCACCAGCCCCATCTCCACCAGGCGGTTCACCAGTTTGTAGGTGGTGCCCTTGGAGCTGAGGCCCGCCACCCGGGCGATCTCGCTGTGGCTGGGCATACGCCGGTGGGAACGGTAGAACTCCCTTATCCTGTCGAAATGTTTCGGCGGCCGTGTCATCACAGGGACAGTATAGGCGTACGTTCGTACGCCTGTCAAGCATACCGCGGCGGCCGGACGCACGAGAGAGAGGAAGCGGGGCCGTGGGACCGGTTTCCGCAAGTTTTCCATAAGTTTAAGCGTCCTCTATCCGTGGGATAAAAGATATGACTGTTTCCCCCGGCGGCTCCCGGTACCCATTATCCCCATCCCGGCCGATGATAATCATGGTCCCTTGATGCCGCAGCGGGGAGAAGTAGCGGCCCGACTATGCTACAATAGCCGCTTGGCATTTGCCCGAAACGGGCAAAAAAAGGAAAAGGCAACACTTGATAGAAAGATAGAGCACGTGACAACGATGACAGAGCTACCTGGTGAATTGACTCAAAACCTGATAACACAGGGACACGAGAAGGGCTTTCTCACCCTGAACGATATAGCCGATGCGCTGCAGGAAGCCGACCTGACCACTGAGCAGATCGAGGACGTCTACTCGCGTATCTCCGATGACGGCATCGACATCATCGAAGACGGGGATGACGACGACAAGGTCAAGGCCGCGGCGCAGGAGGAAGCCCAGGCCGCCCCGGTGGAACGGCCGGCGGCAACGGACGACTCGCTGCGCATGTACCTCAGGGACATCGGTCGCATACCCCTGCTCTCCGCCGCCCAGGAGGTATCCCTGGCCAAGCGCATGGAGCGGGGCGACATGGACGCCAAGAGCAGGCTGGTGGAGGCCAACCTCAGACTGGTCGTCAGCATCGCCAAGCGCTATCTGGGACGGGGACTCTCCTTCCTCGACCTAATCCAGGAAGGCAACCTCGGCCTCATCCGCGCCGTGGAGAAGTTCGATTACCGCCGCGGCTACAAGTTCTCGACCTATGCCACCTGGTGGATCCGCCAGGCCGTCACCCGCGCCATCGCCGACCAGGCCCGCACCATACGCATCCCGGTACACATGGTGGAGAAGCTGAACCATCTGGTCAGGGCCAAACGCCAGCTGATTCAGGACCTGGGCCGCGAACCCACCCCAGAGGAGCTGGCCAAGCTGATGGACACCTCCGTGGAGAAGGTCCAGCATCTGATCAAGATCTCCCAGAGCCCGGTGAGCCTGGAGAAGCCGGTGGGAGACGAAGAGGAGGCTGAACTGGGAGACTTCCTCGAGGACGAGGGAAGCCCCCGGCCCATGGATGCCGCCGTGGCCGAGATAAAGAAGGACGACCTGAACAAGGTCCTGGAGTCGCTGCCCCACCGCGAGCGCAAGATACTGGAGCTGCGCTACGGCCTCAACGGCGAGCACCCGCGCACACTGGAGCAGATCGGACGCCGGTTCGGCGTCACCCGTGAGCGCATCCGCCAGATCGAAGCCAACACCCTGGCCCGCCTCAAGGAGTTGCAGGAGACACAGCACCTGCGCGAGAGCGCCTGAGCCAGCCCACCACCCCCGCCAGAACCCGGCCCTTTACGGCATCTGCAGCTGTCCGGTCGACGCCTGCTCCATGAACTGCTTGGATTCCTGGCCTATGGTCGAGTTGGGATCGAGGTCGTAGGAGTGCTGCCAGGCTGCGATAGCCTCGTCGGACTTCTCCATACGGTTGAGGACCACGCCATATACATGCCAGCCCCGCTGGTTCGAGGGAGCGGCTTCGGTGACCGCTCTCAGCTCGCGCTCGGCCACCTCGAACATGAGCAGGTTGTAATATGTGTAGCCGAGGTCGATGCGCACGTCCGCATCCTGCGGCACCAGGTTGAGGTATCCCTGGTAGGCGTCCGCCGCTGACTTGTAGCTGCGGAACGAACCGTTGACGTCGCCGGATTCAGACTGCAGCAGGCCCAGTTCGAGGTAGGCGTCTCCCAGACTCTTCAGGGCCTGGGCGTCCGCCGGGTTCTTGTCCACCAGCGCCTGCGCCTTGCTGATGATGTCCTGCTTCTGGCTGACTTCCAGCTCGACAGCCTGGTTCTGGCTGCCGCTTTCATCCGCGCTGGTGCTCTCGCTCTCGCTCAGCCAGCTGGTGATCAGGTAACCGGCGACCACCGCCACGGCGATGACCGGGATGAGCAGCAGCCACTTCCAGTAGTCCTTCATCAACTCTCCACCAGATGGTTGATCAGCTGGAAGTTGGACGGACCCAGTTGGCCCACCACCCGCTCGACGATGACGCCGTCCTTGTCGATGATGAAGCTCTCCGGGAACTTGCTCGACTGGAAGGCGCCGCCTACTTCCTTGTCCGGGTCCAGCAGTATGGGGAAGGTAAGGCCGAACTCCTGGACGAAGGGCTCCACCTCCGTCTCCCCCCGCCTGTCCTGGCTGACCGCCAGTATCTCGAAGGGCTTGCCCTTCAGGTTCTGGTACTGGTTCTCCATGTAGGGCATCTCCTCCCGGCAGGGGTCGCACCAGGTGGCCCAGATGTTCACCAGCACCACCTTGCCGCGCAGGTCCGAGAGCGTCACCTCGCCGCCGTCAAGGGTTGGCAGGGTGAAGTCCGGCGCCATGTCGCCCTCCACCAAAGGAGGCGTCTTCTTCGCCTCATAGATGAAATAGCCACCCACCGCAAAGGCTATGATAAGAGCGAAGGCGATAAGCGCGATGATGATATCCCGCGCCTGCCAGCCCTCATCCGCCGCGGCCTGTTCCCTATTGCCTCTGTTCATCTCATTATTGCTCATCACGGGCTCCTGTCGCCGTCAGAAAGCGCC
Organism: uncultured Gaiellales bacterium; assembly: GCA_964497425.1. GTDB lineage: Bacteria > Actinomycetota > Thermoleophilia > BMS3ABIN01 > BMS3ABIN01 > BMS3ABIN01. The sequence goes on along the minus strand of CAZCCR010000001.1, from coordinate 84,911 downwards.
CGGTTGCTCATAACCATGGTCCGCGGCGCGTTCCGGGTGGGTTTGAGACGGAAAAAGTGATTCATCCTGCTGATAGAGATATTAGCACCTGGATGATGCCATCTACAACACAACCCGGTTTGGGGACCCTCGCCCTGCTACCGGTCGATGCTCAGCCCCCTCATACATTAATGGTCGGCATCCATTTCTGCAGCCATTGGGTCAGGATCTCCATCTCCCCCGTAGCCAGTATCAACCCGAAAAGGATGAGCAGTACCCCGGAGGCGATCTTGATGGCGCCGAAATGGCGCTTGACGAAATCGAAGGTGCTGACCATCCGGGCGAACAGGAAACCCGCCAGCACGAAGGGCAGGCCCATCCCCAATGCGTAGACGAACATCAGGCTGGCTCCGGAGGCGGGGCTCTGTGTCCCCACGGCGAGCATGATCACCGAACCCAGCAGCGGCCCGGTGCAGGGACCGATGCCGAGAGAGAAGACCATCCCGGCCAGGACGACGCCCACCAGGCTGGCCGGCTTCTTCAGCAGCCGTAACCTCCGCTCCTTCTCCAGGAAATCGAGGGGGAAAATCCCCGCCCAGAAGACGCCCAGCGCCGCCAGGCCCACCAGCAGGTAGGTTATCGAGTCCTGAAGAACATCGACGCTGTTGTCCCGTATCGCATAGGTAAAAGCCAGGAAAAGGGCCAGCGCGAAGACGGCGATCGCCAGGTATTTGACCCCTTTCGACCGGTACCTGAAAGCCTCTCCCACCATGAAAGCCCCGAAACCCGTCAGCAGCGCCCCCGCCAGCACCTCCAGGATACGCTTGCCTTCACCGGTGGTGCTGGTGAAGAAGGTGAGGAAGTTCCCCAAAGCGCTGCCGGCCAGCCCGGCGGCGGCCCCCTGCAGCGCGAAGAAGACGGTGAAACCGGCGACGAAGGCGACGCTGGCGATGGCTACTTTCCGCGTACGCGCACCGAGTTCATCCACGCCCACCCCCGAGATAAAGGAAAGATAGCCCGGAAGCAGGGGCAGGACACAGGGAGACAGGAAAGACGCCAGCCCCGCTATGAAGGCCCAGATGAAGGCGATGAATGATACTTCGGTTATCTGCAATGATTCAAGGAATCAGGCCCGGTAGCGAGCCAGGGCATCGATTCAATATAGCACAGGCATTCAATGTCTATCAACGGCGCTCGGGCCGAGTGTGGATCCAGACCAGGGCGATGCCCGCGACGACTGCTGTTCCCAGGGCGAGTATGCGTTGCTGGTTCTGTCCCCCGCGGTGGAAACGGACGAACTCCACCAGGAACCGCTCCATGCCCGCCATTACCAGGTAAGCACAGAACAGTTCCCAGTCCCGCCGCAGGCGAGGCCAGAGATAGATCAACGCGAAGAAGATGAGCAGCGACGCCCCCACCTCGTACAACTGCGTCGGCTGGACTGTGACGCCCGGCGGCGTAGGAGGTGACCCGTTGGGAAAACCCATGGCCCAGGGCAGCGTCGAAGTCATGCCGTAGTCGTCACCGTTGAGGAAACAGCCCATGCGCCCGAAGGCGTATCCCAGCGCCATCGCCGGCGCCGCCGCGTCCAGCACCCTGGCCCAGGGAAGCCGCAGGATGGTGATCGCGATGAGCCCGCCGATGAGCCCGCCGATGAGCCCGCCGTACCAGACCAGCCCGGCGCCGCTGAATGCTGAAGCCAGCGGATCCTCTCCCAGGTCGTCGAGGTGGAGCAGCAGATAATGTATCTTGCTGCCCAACAGTCCGCCTACCGCCGCCGCGATCACCAGCCAGTAGACCTTCTCCGGGTCCAGGCCACGGCGTTTGAAGCCGATATAGGAGGCGATGCCGGCGGCGACGAACCCCAGCGCCATCATTAACCCGAAGGAATGGACGGTAAATGGGCCTATGGTGAGGAGTTCCGGATACATCGCTGTTCTGACTTTAACATATCCTTAAAAATAACTAATAAAACACTAAAGGTTTTCTTTCACTCTGCCGATATACGGGGCAAGAAAGTCGGGCCACACACGACAAAGGCAAACCCGTCGCGAGGCGGGGACGCAAAGCCAGGGGTCTCTGGCAAAGAGACAGCCCAGCCGCCGAAGCTTTTTGAACGAAGCTCGTTGGACTGGGCTTTTCCGATGGGAAGCCCTGGTAGAGCGAAGTACATGTTCAATTGCTTTGGCGAAGCGCAAGGCGATTGGACTTTTTTAATGCCGGCGCTTTTCGGGACAGGGATGTAAAGCGGGAACGAAAGGGGTGCAAAGATGCGCAAAGTGAAAAGGTCGACAAAGATTGCTCTTCTTGCGGCAGGTTCCACACTGATACTGGTCCTGGCTCTGGCCACGGCCGGCTACGGGGCGTCAACGGCATCGGATCCCGTGGCGGTAAGCGTCACGGTCGATGACTATATCTCACTCAGCAACCCGGGTGACGTGACGCTGGCGAACATCGCCGGTACCGGCGGATCATCGGAGAACAGCGCCACCTGGACCGTCGCCACCAACAACGACGCCGGATACAAGCTCGAAGTAACCGCCGCCGGCTCTCCGGCGATGACCAAGGGAGCCGACTCCTTCGCCGACTTCCCCGATGGCGGCACTCCCATTCCGTGGTCGGTGGCGGCCGGCAACTCCGCCTTCGGTTTCAGTGCTGAAGGCAACGCTACATCATCGGTGCTCTGGGGCACTCCCAGCACCGGTTCCGGCAAGTACCGTGGACCCACCGGCTCCACCGCCATCGAGGTCGCCAACAACGGCAACGAGACCGCCGGCGAGGACACCACCCTCTACTTCAAGGCCGAGGTAGGCTCCAGCCACCTGCAGGCCAGCGGTACCTATACCGCCAACCTGACAGTTACAGCCACGACGCTGTGATTGTATATACAACTTCATAGCAACACGTCAACGCAACACATTTGGACGGAACCCCCTTTCACGAGGGGGTTTCGTCATTTTGATATGTGCGCGATTTGCAGGAAAGCGGCCACGAAAAGCGAAATCTAGTCCTCAACAGAGACAAAACCGGTTATATTGTATCCACAAACAAAAACCTTGTTTCACGCTCGTTGCTGTCATGGTGCTGCGACGGGCCTGTCAGGGACGCGGTGGGGAATATGCTTCGGTGCTTTCATCCTCATCCTCGCGTGCCTGGTGACTGCTCTGTCCCCTGGGACTGCGGCTGCCTACACGGTCGAGAAACATGACGACCAGGTCACGGGCCAGATCGTTATCTCCCCCACCAAGGTGGAGCTGTCCCTGGACCCGGGTGATACCGCTACCAGCGAGATCACCCTGGTGAACCGTACCGGTGAACCCGTCACCTTCCAGTTCTCCACAGAGGATTTCGAGGGTTCCCTCGATCCCTCCCAGGCGACTGTCTTCATGGCTGAAGAGCAGAGCCCCAGGGGGGCCAGTACCTGGCTCAACCCCGAAGTGGACAGCATCGTCCTCGATCACGGCGAGACGCTGACCATGAACGTCGAGGTCTCGGTGCCGCCCAGCGCCGAGCCCGGTGGTCATTACGCCGCCCTTTTCGCCTCGCGGACCACCGACAGATACGAGAACGGGTCCGCCGTGAAGATAACCGACCGCATCGGCACCCTTTTCCTCATCACCGTGTCCGGCGCCATCGATGAGGTAGGCACGCTCGACGCTCCCGAGGTCGATGGTTTCATGGAGTACGGCCCTGTCTATGTCGGCCTGGTCTTCAACAATGAAGGCAATGTGCATCTCAAACCGAAGGGGAAGGTGGTCATCCGCAACCTCCTGGGGCAGACCGTCACCGAGATCCCGGTTGAGGAATGGATCGTCCTCCCCGACTCTTCACGCCGCACGCTGGTGAAATGGGACCGTCATTACCTCCTGGGCCGTTACTCGGCCACGGCTGAGATCACCTATGGCGAGAGCAACATCACCCTGCTGTCGGAGACCTCTTTCTGGGTCATCCCCTGGAAGATAATACTCACGGTCATCCTCAGCCTGCTGCTGCTGGCGTTCATAGCCAACAAGCTCTACTGGCGGTCGGTGCGCAAGAGAGAGTCGCGTGAAAAGATGGCCGACGAACTGGAACAGCTGCGCGCCTCCGCTTCCCTGCAGCAACAACAGGAGCCGCTGCCGCCACAGGAAACCATTCCATCCGAACCCGACATGCCCGTAGGCTATGTCGCTCTCAACGACCTCTTTCCCTCCATGGGGGACACCCAGGTCGTGAACCTGGAGGATCCCGAGACGCACAGGCTCATCCGGGAGATGATCAACAACAAGCTGGACCTGGCGCGCTCACATCAGAAACAGGGCCTGACTGAGGAGGCCAGGCGTGAACTGTACGAAGCCCGTTCCGCCGCCCAGCGGATCGGCCTGCTCTCCGAGATAGGCATCATCGACGACCTGCTCCTCTGGCTCTAGCCGCCTGCCCTCCTTACTGGTTGCCTCACGTCAGGAACGTTCTCGAAAGAGGTTATCGTTGCCTCACGAAAAATGTCGCTGAAACGGTCTTTATTGACATGATGTAGCTAAAATGTTACTATTGCCGCTGCCTGTGAAAGACTCTTCCGGAGGCGGTAGTGGACATCAAAAGGCGTTGGCGCAATCCTCTCATCCCTGCAGTGATCGCGGCTGTCCTTGTCGTCCTGCTTCAGGGATTTCTGGCTACGCGCAGTTCACAGGCCCTGGCCCCATCGACGACGCGAAACTCAAGCGCAGCCACCAGCATCACTCTCGAGGTCGTCAGTTCCCTCGCCCTCTCCGATGACGGCACCGCTATCTCATCAGCACCGGTGGTCAGGATAGAAGGGCCCCGTCCTGGAATGGTGTCATACCTGGTGATCGACGGCTGACCGTTGCGCCGCACCTCTATTCGGGTGAGGCGGTATAGACCACGGAAGTGGTGTAGGCCCCCGATACCGACGGCGTGGGCAGCATGAGCCGGAAATCGAAGAGGAAGGACCGGGCATTGGTTGCAGGAAGTCCGCTTGCCACCACAGTGCTGGAAGGGCTTTTCACGAAGGACTGGTAAGATGCGGGGGGCTGGGCATCCTGCTTCCATGCCAGACTGGCGATATCGATGAAGTTCGCCGGGTTCGACTGCACCAGGTCGCCGCTGGCGGCCGTTTCCAGGCGCCAGAGGGCATTGGACTTCACTGTCAGCTTGACGGCATAGGGAGGCGAAGGCGTGTCCCCCACGTAATATGTCATGCCTTCGTTTACGTTGCCGAAGCCCACCGAACTCGTACCCGGTGTCCCATCCCGGTTCCATGTCTCGTCGATGGTCATGGTCAGCGTCCCCGGCGCCGGTATGTACTCTATCACCAGCTTGGGCCGCAAGGACGGGTCCGCCGTGTAATCCGAGGAGATATAGAGCTTGATGTCGGTCCCCGCCGGGTTCTCCACATCCTGTTTTATCAGTACACCGTTGTTGGCTATGCTGCCGTCCACCCACGACTGGGTGAGACTCGTCAGGTCCCAGTTCACCCAGGCAGCCGTGGAGTTGGGCGCGACGGCGCTGGCGCTGGGCGTGGGGTTGTAATCCCCGCCCGGGCTGGTCCAGTTGTTGACGCCGTCATAGGTGCCCCAGGTAGCGCCGTCGCCGGTGGCGCTCCAGATACCCGTGCCTTCAGTCCAGTTACGTGTGAGGTAGTGCGCGTCAAGCGTCGGCGTGCTGTTATCCCCCTGCCCGGCCTGGTAGAGGGAGAGGGTGGCAGAATTGATGGTCGAACCCGCCGGGATGGCGGAGAGGTCGAACTGCAACGTGCTGCGCATGGTCCCCCAGAAGGCGGTAGGCCAGTCGCCCGCAAGCAGCCAGGTGGCGGCGCCGGAATTGAGGTCGGTGCGGTTGCTCTGGAAGAAATCGTCCTTGCCGGCCGCGGGACCGGGCTGGATCACTATCTGCCTGGCCGTCTGGAAGGAATAATCGCCGGATACCGACTCGTTTCCCGACGCATCCCGGGACCGCACCCGGTAATGATAGATGGTGTCCGCCGTCAGGCCCGGCAGGGATACGGTGTGCTGGTTGACGATTGCCGGATCCAGTGCGGTGGTGGAGCCGTAGCTGGTAGTGGTGCCATAGTCTACCTGGGATGTGCCACCTTCATAAGTGGACCACTTGATATCGGCCGATGTGGCGGTGATGTTCTCCGCCCTGACCTCTCCGATATCGGGCGGGGCCACATCGTCGCCCAGCCACTCGATGGTGAGTTTCGGCCGGAGAGAGCGGTCCGCCTCATACTCTGACGTGTAAAACTCCTTGGCGTCGTCAACCGCCGGGTTCTCCACGTCCTGCTTCAGGAGCAGGCCGTAGTTGTTGAGCGCACCGCTGACCCAGCTCTGAGTCAGGGTGGAGACATCCCAGTCCACCCAGACGCCGTTGGAGGCGGAGCCGGTGGCGCTGGCGCTTGCACCGGCGTTGAAGTCGCCGCCGGCAGTGGTCCAGGGGTTCGCGCCGTCATAAGTGTTCCAGGTGGCCCCGTCCCCCGTAGCCGAGCCCGTCCCCGTTCCCTCGCTCCAGTCGCTGGTAAGGTAATGGGCCTCCAGCGTCGGCGTACTGGTGTCCTCCTGCCCCATCTGGTAGAGGGACATGGTGGCGCTGTTGATGGTAGCGGTGGCGGGGATGCCCGCCAGGTCGAAGCCCAGCATGCCCCGCAGGCTGCCCCAGTCGGGGCCGCCGATATCACCCACTTCCAGGCTGGTCTCGGCGCCATGGTTCCACGTGGGCCGGGCGCTGCCGATATAGGTGTCCCTGCCCAGGGCCGGGAAAGGCTGCAGTACGGTGATGTTGGCGGTCTTGAAGCTGTATTCGGCGGAATAGGAGGTATTGCCGGCCTGGTCCGCCGAGCGGACGCGGTAATAATAGGTCGTCGCCTGCTGCAGCCCCGAGACAGGCTGGCTGTGGCTGGTCACCATGGTCGGGTCCAGGGGTGTCGACCAGGTGTAGACTCCGGGACTGGTGCCGTATTCCACCTGGGAATCGGCGGCCTCGTCCGTGTCCCATGTGACCACAGCGCTGCTGCTGGTGATTCCGCCGGCCTGAACCGTCGAGATCACCGGATAGGTGTTGTCCACGTTCACCTGCACCGAATCGGTGGCGGTGTTGTAGGCACGGTCCGTGGCCGTCAGCCTGATGGTGTAAAGGCCGTCGGCTACAGCCGTGGTGTCCCATGTACCCAGCAGACCCGCGGTGACCGGAGTGGTGCTGGATGTTATCTGGGTCCATGAAGCAGGAGAGGCGCCGGCTCCGTACTCAAGCACATAATTGTAGAAGCTGATGCTGTCGTCCGCCGTCCCCTGCACCGGCAACGCGCCGGTGGCCCAGGAGCCCGTTGCCGGGCTGGTGATGGCGGCGGTGGGCGGTGAGCCGTCTATCTGCACCATGCGCGACATCCTGAGGATATCCTTCTTCGAGTTGTCGCGAAGCCGCAGTTCCAGCCAGTACCAGTCGCCATCGGTCATCCCTCCGCTTGGAAGAGTCAGGGAGAAATCGTACCAGTTGCCGTTCTGCACGACTGTGGGTGCGTTCCACCTCTTTATCCTGCCGTTCGAGAAATCGCGCAGATTCTGCCGCCTGCCGGTCTTCCCCGCCGAATAGGCGTTGCCGTTGCCGTAGGCCCTGACATACATGGTTGCGCCGGGAGCGAAGGTATATGACTCATCACTCCTGGCGGCATCGCTGTACAGCCTGGTGTACTGGTTGAGACCGGTTATCTCCAGCTGTTGCTCGAACCTGAATCTGGCGCCGGGTCCGTCCCGGATCTCGCCGCTTACCTTCACATAGTCCGGTATCGATGCCGGCAGGGTGAACGATCCTTCATAGGTAAAGGGAGCGCTCGTGGATGTCTGTGTCCAGCTGACCCTAAGGAGCCTGTTGCGCAGATAATCATAAAGTTCGAGCCGGCTCCTCCGGGAATCATCGACGACCCTGCTGGTGGTTACCCGCAGATAGACGGTGTCTCCCGGATTGAATGTGGTGGTGTGGACAGTGCAGGCCGCGTCGGCGCAGATCTCGATGGTATCACCGTTGGCCTCAGTGTATGGAACGTCCGGCCCCACCACGGCGTCGGAGCGGTAGACTGCCAGGAAGAAGACAGCGGCGGCTATGGAGAGCACCAGCAGCGTTCCGATCAACACCCTGGGATAACCCCCGCCGATACCGGACAGGCAAATGCGGCCCTCACGGCCTTTTTTGCTCCCGCCTGCCAAACGATCCACCTCCCTGGCATACCCTGGCAGTGCGAAACGAGCCACACTCTCGTGGCTCTCTTTCTGGATGGCGGACAGGCAGACCCGGCCCGCCAGCAGGCTTTCTAGTGCCTTTTTCGCCAGTTCGGCGGTAAAACCTTAGCGATGGCGGGGACGGCCGCCATCCCCGCCACCAGAGCCAGCGCCACCGCTGCCATCACAAGCAGGAAGCGCCAGGGTGCGATGATGAGCCAGGCCTTCTCCTCCACCGGCGCACCCGCGCCCGAATCCAGGAAAAGCCTCACCCTGCCCAGGGAGAAGGCCGGTGTCTCATGCCACGCCAGCACCATGTCGGCGCTCTCCCCCACGGCCAGCTCCCCGCTCTCTGCCGTCATGCTGAAATCCCTCACCAGCAGCCCCGAGTAGTCGACACCACCGGTCAGGCGCACCGGGAACCGTCCGTTGTTACGGCCCCTGGCCGTGAAGAGGACGGGACTTCCCGCCTCGACGAGATGAGGGCTGTCGAAGGACACCTGGTCCACAGGGATGATGACGTCCACATCCAGGTTCACTGCCACCTGGCCGGAGATGGAGACATCCTGTTCCCGGAGAGGCGCCGCCTTAAAGAGCACCCTGCCTTTGAGCGAGCCGGCGGAGGCATCCTCATCGACGGTTATCCCCAGCGTGACGGACTGCTCCTGCCCGGCGGCGATGGACATCCCGGCGGGTTCGATCCCCACCTCGATGCTCTCATCCCCGCCGGGGTTCATCTCGACCATGCCCTGCACGTCCAGCTCCCGGCCGGAAAGGTTGGTCAGGGTGATGGTCTCCGACGTCTCGTCACCGGGGACGATGACGGGATTGATGATGGTGGGGCTCACCTGCAGCGTGACCTCGTCGGCAGCCGCTCCGGGTGAGACCGCCGCCAGGGACAGCGCAAACATGCCCAGCGCCAACGCAGCTTTGGATAATAACCTTGACATGCAGGTCTATTTCTTCAAGCAGGGGCCCGCTACCTGCAAGGAGTCACCGCTTGGGTGCTTTCAGCAGCGGTCTCAGCGCCCTGCCCGTGAATGACTTCCTGGCGCGTACGACCTCTTCGGGGGTACCGCTGGCGACCACCCGGCCGCCGGCGTCGCCGCCCTCCGGCCCTAGGTCGATGATGTGGTCGGCGCACTTGATCACGTCCAGGTTGTGCTCGATCACCACCACCGTGTTGCCGGCGTCCACCAGGCGCTGCAGCACCTCCAGCAGCTTCTCGATGTCGGCGAAATGCAGACCGGTGGTGGGCTCGTCCAGGATATAGAGGGTATTGCCGGTCGCCACCTTGTTCAGCTCGGCGGAGAGTTTCACCCGCTGGGCCTCACCGCCGGAGAGGGTGGTGGCCGGCTGCCCCAGGCGGATGTAACCCAGGCCCACGTCCACCATGGTCTGCAGGCGACGGGCTATACCGGGAATGGCGGCGAAGAACTCCAGGGCCTGGGCGGCGCTCATGTCCAGGACGTCGGCGATGTTCTTCCCCTTGAAGCGCACTTCCAGGGTCTCGCGGTCGTAACGCTTGCCCTTGCAGACCTCGCAGGGCACGTAGATGTCCGGCAGGAAGTGCATCTCGATCTTTATGGTGCCATCGCCGCGGCAGGCCTCGCAGCGGCCGCCTTTGACATTGAAGCTGAAGCGCCCGGGCTTATAGCCGCGAACCCTGGCCTCGGGGGTCTTCGCGAACAGCCGGCGGATATGGTCGAAGACCTTGGTATAGGTGGCCGGGTTCGAGCGGGGCGTGCGACCGATGGGAGACTGGTCGATATTGATCACCTTGTCCAGCCGCTCCCTGCCCTCTATGCGGTCGTGGTCGCCGGGGGCCGTGCGCGAGCGGTATACGTCCTGGGCCAGGGCACGGAAGAGCACGTCGTTCACCAGCGTGGACTTGCCGGAGCCGGACACACCGGTGACGCAGACGAAGCGGCCCAGGGGTATACACACATCGATATCCTTCAGGTTGTGCTCGCGGGCGCCGCGGATGGTGATGCTGCCGTTGTCGCCGCCTCGGCGCTCGGGCACCGCGATGGCGCGTTCGCCTTTCAGGAATGCGGCGGTGAGGCTCTTCTTCGACCTGAGCACATCTTCCAGCGGCCCCTGCGCCACCAACTCTCCCCCCTGTTCGCCGGCGCCGGGCCCCATGTCCACGATGTGGTCGGCGGCGCGCATGGTCTCCTCGTCGTGCTCCACCACCAGCACCGTGTTGCCCAGGTCACGCAGCCGGTGCAGGGTATCGATCAGCTTGCGGTTGTCCCGCTGGTGCAGGCCGATGCTGGGCTCATCCAGGATGTAGAGCACACCCACCAGGCTGGCGCCGATCTGGGTGGCGAGACGGATACGCTGGCCCTCGCCGCCGGAAAGGGTGCCGGCCATGCGGTCCAGGGTGAGGTATCCCACGCCCACGTTGTCGAGGAAGCGCAGGCGCTCCCTGATCTCCTTGATGACGCGGCCGCCGATCATCTGCTCCGTCTCGCTGAGGCTGAGGCGGTCGAGGAAACGGCGAGCCTCGCTCACCGGCAGTTGGGTAAGCTGGTGGATGTTCCGGTCCCCTACGGTCACCGCCAGGCTCTCGGCCTTGAGGCGTCCGCCCCGGCAGACGGGACAGGGCTGTACCACCATCAGCTTCTGTATCCATTCGCGCATGGCGCTGGACTCGGTCTCGCGATAGCGGCGCTCCAGATTGGGGATGATGCCGTTGAGCATGTAGCTGCGGCGGGAGCGGCGGCCGCGACGCTCGTAGGTATCGGTGGCGTCCGGGCCGTAGAGGATGAGGTTCAGTTCCTCCTGGTCCAGCTCGCTGATGGGAGTGTCCATGCTGATGTCGTAGTAGCGCGACATCCACTTGATCACGTGCCTGAAGCCGGTGCTCCAGGGCAGGATGCGAGCCTGTCTGAGGCTCACAGATTTGTCAGGGAAGAGGCGGTCCACGTCTATCTCCTCCATGAAGCCCAGGCCGGTGCAATGCTCGCAGGCGCCGTAGGGGCTGTTGAAGGAGAAGATACGCGGCGCCAGCTCCGCCAGGCTCACGCCACAATCGGGGCAGGCGAACTGCTCGCTGTAGGTGGTGGCGTCGCCGTCCTCCGTCTCGATGCTTATGAGGCCGCCGGAGAGGGCCGCCGCTGTCTCCACCGAGTCGGCCAGCCGGTGGCGGATGTCGCCCCTCAGCACCAGCCGGTCCACCACCACCTCGATGTCGTGGCGGATGTTCTTGTCCAGCTCGATCTCCTCGTCCAGCATATGGGAGTCGCCGTCGATGCGAACGCGGGTGAAGCCGTCGCGGCGCACCTGCTCCAGCAGGTCGCGGTACTCGCCCTTGCGGCCGCGCACCAGGGGAGCGCAGACCATGAAGCGGCTGTCGGCGGGCATCTCCAGTATCTGGTCGACTATCTGCTGATGCGACTGGGCGGCGATGGGCTTGCCGCAGTCAGGGCAGTGAGGCCGGCCGATACGGGCGTAGAGCAGGCGCAGGTAGTCGTACACCTCGGTGACCGTACCGACGGTGGAGCGCGGGTTGCGGCTCAGTACCCGCTGGTCGATGGCGATGGCGGGCGATAGCCCCTCGATGCTGTCCACGTCCGGCTTCTGCATCTGGCCCAGGAACTGGCGGGCGTAGGCGGAGAGGGACTCCACGTAGCGCCGCTGTCCTTCGGCGTAGATGGTGTCGAAAGCCAGGGAACTCTTGCCGGAGCCGGAGAGGCCGGTGATGACGATCATCCTGTCCCGCGGCAGCTTCAGCGAGATGTCCTTCAGGTTGTGTTCGCGGGCGCCGCGGATGATGATCTCCTCCGTCATCTGCCCTTCCGCTCCCTTCCCCTGGCCAGTTCCTTTATCTGGTCCCTCAGTTTGGCGGCATACTCGAACCTGAGCTCCTCGGCGGCGGCGAACATCTCCTCCTCCAGGCTGGCGATGGCCTCGTCGATCTCCGCCTCGCTCATGCGGCGCTGTGCCGCCCGCACCCGCCCTGATTTATAGGGTACGGTGGGTTCGCCCAGCATGGAACTCATGTCGGAGACGCCTTTGATGATGGTACGGGGTTCGATACCGTGCTCCTCATTATAGGCGATCTGGATCTTCCGGCGACGGTCGGTTTCCGCCATGGCGCGGCGCATGGCTCTTGTTACGCGGTCAGCGTACATGATCACCCGGCCGTTGACGTTACGGGCGGCGCGGCCGATGGTCTGGATCAGGGCGATCTCGCCGCGCAGGAAACCCTCCTTGTCTGCGTCGAGGATGGCCACCAGGGTCACCTCGGGCAGATCCAGGCCCTCCCTCAGCAGGTTGATGCCCACCAGCACGTCGAACTCCCCCATCCTCAGGTCGCGTATGATCCCGATGCGCTCCAGGGTGTCGATATCCGAGTGCAGGTAGCGCACCCTGAAGCCCGATTCCAGCAGGTAGTCGGTGAGGTCCTCGGCCATCTTCTTGGTGAGAGTGGTGACCAGGGTGCGTTCGCCCGCTTCGACGCGGCGCCGCACCTCGTCCATCAGGTCGTCCACCTGGTGCTCCGTGGCGCGCACTTCCACCTGCGGATCCACCAGTCCCGTAGGCCGGATCACCTGTTCCACCACCCGGGCGCCGTGCTCCAGCTCCCAGGGTCCGGGTGTGGCGCTGACGCAGATCATCTGCGGCGCCCGCTCCAGGAACTCCTCGAAGCGGAGAGGGCGGTTGTCCAGCGCCGAAGGCAGGCGGAAACCGTAATCCACCAGGGTCTGCTTGCGCGAGCGGTCGCCGTTGTACATGCCGCCTATCTGGGGGATGGTGTTGTGGCTCTCGTCTATCAGGACCAGGAAATCGTCGGGGAAGAAATCCAGCAGGGTGTTGGGCGGCTCGCCGGGGGCGCGGCCGTCCAGGATGCGCGAGTAGTTCTCTATGCCGGAGCAGTAGCCCGTCTCCCTCATCATCTCCATGTCGTAACGGGTTCGCATCATCAGGCGGTGGGCCTCCAGCTCCTTGCCCTCCCCCTTCAGCTCGGCCACCCGCTGTGTCATCTCCGACTCGATATCGCCCAGGGCGCGCTCGATGGTCTCGGGGCTGGTGACGAAATGGGTGGCGGGGTAGATGGCCACATGCCCGAGTTCCTCCAGCACCTCGCCGGTCATGGGCTCCAGCCGCTGGATACGCTCCACCTCGTCGCCGAAGAAGGATATGCGCAGGATGTCGTCCTCGTAAGCCGGATGGACGTCCAGGACGTCGCCGCGCAGACGGAACTGGCCTCGGCCGAAGTCGTAGTCGCCGCGGCTGTACATGATGTCCACCAGGCGGCGGGTGACGCTCTCCAGACCGGGCTCGTCGCCCACCTTCAGCAGGACCATCTTCGCCAGGTATTCCTCCGGCGAACCCAGGCCGTAGATGCAGGAGACGCTGGCCACCACCACCACGTCGGAGCGGGAGAGGATCGCACTGGTGGCGGCGTGCCTGAGGCGGTCGATCTCCTCGTTGATATGGGTGTCCTTCTCGATATAGGTGTCGCTGGCGGGCAGGTAGGCCTCGGGCTGGTAATAGTCGTAATAGCTGACGAAGTATTCCACGGCGTTGTCGGGCAAAAACTCCTTGAACTCGTTGCAGAGCTGGGCCGCCAGCGTCTTGTTGTGAGCCATCACCAGCGCCGGCTTACCGGCGGCGGCGATGACGTTGGCCATGGTGAAGGTCTTGCCGGAGCCGGTGACGCCCAGCAGCGTCTGACAGCGCTCCCCCTTGCGGATACCCTCGGCCAGCGAGGCGATCGCCCGGGGCTGGTCGCCGGTGGGCCGGTAAGAGGCGTTGATCCTGAACCGGGACAAGCTCAGCCCCCCGGCGCCTCGACATCATCGAGCAGGCGCCACACGAAGCGCTTGAGCTCGGCGGCGGTCCCGCTGTTGTCATACACCATGTGGCACCTTCCCTCTCTCTCCCTGTCCGGCATCTGCCGGCCGGCCCGCCGCTGGAACTCATCGGCCTCCATCTCGCCACGCAGACGCCGCTGCCGGAGACGCTCGGGCGCCTTTACCAGCAGGATGAGGTCGAAGAGCCCTTCCATGCCGGCCTCGAACAGCATGGGCACCTCCACCACCAGCGCCCTGGCCCCGGAGGCGCTCTCCCTTTCGGCCCAGGCTGATACCTCCCTCTCGACCAGGGGGAAGAGGACCTCCTGCAGGGCCTCCAGGTCCCCGGGTCCGGCTGTGGGAGAGAACACCCTTTCGGCAAGGCGCCGTCGCCCGGCCCGCCCCGGTTCCAGCCCGCCGATGCCGAGGCTGCGGCTGACAGTATGGCGCACCTCATCCTGTTCCAGAAGGCGGTGCACCACGCTGTCGGTGTCCAGGACCGAAGCCCCGCGGGCAGCGAACGCCTCCAGAGCCGTGCTCTTGCCGGCGCCGATGCCGCCGGTCACCGCTATCATCGGGGGCCGGCCGCTGCCGGCCGCCTCAGTTCTGTTGTTTCCGGGACAGATGACTGCTCCCTCCCGTGGTCTTGTCTCATCCCGCCAGGCTGCGGGACGGCACCTTTGCCGCTGAGGAAAAAAAACGCCCCGTTCCGGACGGGGCGTTGATATCGTGGCTGGTTCCGCCTTGCTAGCTGTTATCGTCCTCGTCCGGCTCACCCGGCTCGGCTGCTTCAGCGTCCGCCGGCGCTTCTTCCCCGCCTGCCTCATCCGCCGTCGATGAGGCCTCTTCTTCAACGGCGCCTTCCGCCTCAGTAGTATCTTCCACTTCCAGTTCATCGGCAAGCTTTAGCTCCGAGCCGACGGGGGGTTCCGGTTCAGCGGCGTCCTCCGCGGCAGCGGCTGCCTCTGCCTCGGCGCCGGGCTCGGCTTCGGCGCTGTCGGCCTCATCCATGGGCCTGTCGGGGAAGACCTCGTCGCTGAGACCGAGACTCTCGGCTTCCACGTACTTACCCTCTTCCGTTTCGGCTTCCGCCGCGGCGGTTTCGGCGGCTGATTCTGCTTCGACGTCTGTGCCGGCTTCCGCCTCCTCGCCTTCTTCCCCTTCCTCCTCATGCAGGCGCTTGATGCTGAGGGAGAGGCGGCGGCGGTCCGTATCGATCTCTATCACCTTCACCTCGATCTCGTCGCCTACGGAGACTATCTCTTCCGGCTTCTCCACGTGGTGGTTGGCCAGCTCCGATATATGCACCAGGCCCTCGATGCCGTCCAGCACCTGGACGAAGGTCCCGAAGCTCACCAGCTTGGTCACCTTGCCGGTAAGGACATCGCCTACCTTGTAGGTGTCCATCAGGCCCTGCCAGGGGTCTTCCTGGGTCTGCTTCAGCCCCAGGGACACCCGCTGCCGCTCGCGGTCGATGTCCAGCACCTTCACGTTCACCTTGTCGCCCACCGCCAGCACTTCCGAGGGATGGTTGACATGGCCCCAGGAGAGTTCCGAGATGTGGATCAGGCCGTCGATGCCGTCCAGATCGACGAAAGCACCGAAATCGACGATGTTGGAGATGACCCCGGTGACGATGTCTCCCTGCTTGAGGTTGTCCAGTATCTGCTGCCGGACCTCCTTGCGCTCCTCTTCCAGCACCGCCCGGCGCGAGAGCACCACGTTGTTGCGGCTGCGGTTGAGTTCGATCACCTTGCAGTCCAGCATCTGGTCGAGATACTCGTCCAGGTTCTGGATGCGGCGGATGTCCACGAGAGAAGCAGGCAGGAAGCCACGCACCCCCAGGTCGAGGATGAGCCCTCCCTTGACTACTTCTATGACCTTTCCTTCAATGGTCTCGCCCTTCTGCTCCACGTCCTGGATGCGCTGCCAGGCCTGTTCGAACCTGGCCCGCTTCTTGGACAGGATGAGACGGCCCTCGGCGTCCTCCTTCTGCATGACAAGAGCATCGACCTTGTCGCCGATGCTCACTTCCTCATCCGTGTTGACCGACTTGCGGATGGACAACTCGTTGGCCGGTATGACACCCTCGGATTTGTAGCCGATATCGACCAGGATCTCGTCCTTGTCGATGCGGACCACCTCGCCGCTTACGATGTCCCCTTCCTCGAAGATGTTGATGGTGACGTCGTAGTTGGGCTCTTCCTTCCCGTCTACGAGCTTGATCAGGCCGTCACTGCCTTCTACGAGGGTTACCTCTTCTTCTGCTTCTTTGTTCGAGTTTTGCATGTTGACTTGTTTCAGCTCCCTTTATAAGAATAGGCGATAAGCGCAGCAGCGCTTTGCTCGCCAAGAGTCATTATACATAAAGGGGTTGGCAGATGGTAGAAAGGGGGCCTCACTTGGCCTCCAGCCATGTATGGCCCATGCCGACGGCGACCTCCAGCGGCGGGTCGGTCTCCCAGGCGGCCGTCATCTCGCGGCTCGCCGTCTCCGCCACGGTCTCCGCCTCGGCGTGGGGAGCTTCGAAGACCAGCTCGTCGTGGACCTGGAGCACCAGCCTGGCCTCAAGACCCTCTTCCGCCAGCAGCCTGTGGATCCTGACCATGGCCAGCTTGATGATGTCGGCGGCGCTGCCCTGGATGACCGTGTTCACCGCCAGGCGCTCCCCCAGGCGGCGGACGCGGTCCTCGCTGGAGCGCAGCTCCGGCACTGGGCGACGGCGGCCCATGATGGTGGCGACGAAGCCGTCGGCGGTGGCACGGTCGATTATCTCCTGCCGGAAGGAAGCGACCCGGCTGTAACGGGAGAGGTAGGTCTCGATGTAGCCGGCCGCCTCACTCTGGGAGATATCCAGCTGCTCCGCCAGGCCGAAGGCGCTGATACCGTAGATGATGCCGAAGTTCACCGCCTTGGCCCGTCCGCGCTGGGTGGAGGTCACCCTGTCGGGGGTTGTCCCGAACACCTCCGCCGCCGTGGAACGGTGGATGTCCTCCCCGGCGGCGAACGCATGCTTCAGGCCCGGCTCGCCCGAGAGATGGGCCAGTATGCGCAGTTCCACCTGGGAGTAGTCAGCCGTGACCATGTCGTGGCCGGCGGCGGCGATGAAGCAGTCGCGTATCTTCTCGCCCAGGGGGGTGCGGACGGGGATGTTCTGCAGGTTGGGGTCGCTGGAGGAGAGGCGGCCGGTGGCGGTCACCGTCTGGTTGAAGGTGGTATGCACCCGCCAGGTCTCCTCGTCCGCCAGTTCCGGCAGGGCCCGGATGTAGGTGTTATTGAGCTTGGCCAGTTCCCGGTATTCCTCCACCAGGCTGATGATGGGATGCCTTCCGCGAAGCCCTTTCAGCACCGAGGCGTCCGTGGAGTAACCGGTCTTGGTCTTCCTGCCCGGGGGCAGCCCCAGGCGCTCGAAGAGGATCACGGAGAGCTGCTGGGGCGAGTCGATATTGAAGCGTTCTCCCGCCTGTTCACAGATCCTGTCCGACAGCTGGTCCAGCTGGTCCGTGACCTTGGCCGCCAGCTCCCCCAACCGGGGCAGGTCGACCCGGATCCCCGCCTCCTCCATGTCGGCCAGGACCCGCACCAGTGGCATCTCCACTTCCTCGAAGAGTCGCCCGAGGCCCCGGCTCTCCAGCAGGCCGGCCTGGACGGCGGCCAACCCGTGGACCAGGGCGGCTTCACGGGCCAGGTCCCGCTCTTCCTGCTCCAGCTCTGCCGCCTCTCCGGGTACCTCTCCGGCCCGTACGCCCGCCGACGAGGCGAGCTGTTCGAGCCGGTAGGTTCGCGCCGATGGCTGGAGCAGGTAGGCCGCAATCATGGTGTCGTGGCCCTCTTCCACCGGGATGCCCGGCGCCTGCCGCAGCAGAGCCTTGTAATCGTGGCACGTGAGCCGGGGAGAGGCTTTGCCGGATCGGCCCATGAAAAGTTTTTCCAGTCGTGACCGGGTGAGGGTGGAAACAAGTATGGTGTCCCCGTGTTTCAGGGCTGTCCGGAGCTTGCCGCCCGGGCGCTGTTCCCTCCATGCCAGCGCCACCCGCTTGCCTCCGGCCCCGGACAGGGCCTTTTCCAGTTCCCCGGCTCCGGCCTTCTCGACGGTGAATCCGCTGTCGCCGTCCTCCGGCGCTTCCAGCAGGCCTATCTCCTCCAGACGCCCTGCCAGCGTATGGAACTCGAAGCGTTCCAGCACCCGCCGCAACCGCTCCGGGTCCGGCTCGCCCGGCCCCGACAGGACCTGCCCTTCCAGCGGCACCTCGTCGTACATGGTCGCCAGCTCCTTGGAGAAGAGGGCCTGGTCGCCGTACTCTTCCAGGAGCTGCTTCCTCTTCCCCTTCAGTTCCTCCAGATGGGCCAGCAGCTCCTCCAGGGTGGGATGGTCCCTGAGCAGGGCGGCGGCCGTCTTCTCGCCGATGCCGGGGACGCCGGGGATGTTGTCCGACGCGTCCCCTTTCAGGCCGATGAAGTCGGGCACTTTCTCAGGCGGTATGCCGTATCTCTCCCGGACCGCTTCGCTGTCGTAGACCTTGACATCGGACACCCCCCGCGTGTTGGACATCACCGACACCCCTTCACCCACCAGTTGTAGCGCGTCCCGGTCGGCGGTGACCACTACCGTCCTCTGCCCCTTCTCCCTGGCCTCGCGCACCAGGGTGGCCAGGATGTCATCCGCTTCGTAGCCCTCCTTTTTGAGGGTAGCGAAGCCGAAGGCCTCCACCAGCTCGTCGAAGTGCTCCATCTGCTGCGCCAGGGGATCGGGCATGGGTTTGCGGCCGGCCTTGTATTCCTCGAACTGCTCGTGCCGGAAGACGCGTTTGCCCGCGTCCCAGGCCACCACCACGCCCGCCGGCCGGTAGTCGGCCAGTATCTTCACCAGCATGGTGGAGAAGCCGTAAAGAGCGTTGGTGGGGAAGCCCTCGCTGGTGGCTATGGTCTCCGGCAGGGCATAGAAGGCACGGTAGGCCAGGCTGTTACCGTCGATGAGGAAGAGGGCTCCGTGGGGGTCTGGCTCAGCCATGTCCGTCTATTCGTAGGTGGGGGCGCGCCCCATCAGCTCCGCCACCGCCAGCAGCACATCCTTGCCCTCGTAGACGACCTCGCAGACCTGCTCGGTGATGGGCATCTCCAGGTCGGCGCCCGCCGCCAGCTCGTAGACGGAGCGGGCGCTGGTCAGGCCCTCGGCCACCATCCCCATCTCCTTCTCCGCCTCCGCCGGCGTCTTTCCCTGGGCGATCAGCTCCCCGGCGCGCCGGTTGCGGCTGTGGCGGCTGGTGCAGGTGGCGATGAGGTCACCGGCGCCCGCCAGTCCGTAGAAGGTCCTGGGGTCGGCGCCCATCTTCTCCCCCAGCCGGGTCATCTCCGCCAGGCCTCGGGTGATGAGACTGGCCTTGGTGTTGTCGCCGAATCCCAGGCCGTCGCTCATGCCGGCCGCCAGAGCGATGACGTTCTTGGTGGCGGCGCAGAGCTCCACGCCCACCAGGTCCTCATTTACGTATACCCGGAAGCTGGTGGACGAGATCACCTTCTGCAGCTTCTTCGCCAGCCTGCTGTCCGCCGAGGCGATGGTTGTAGCCGAAGGGATGTCGAAAGCTACCTCCTCGGCGTGGTTGGGCCCCGACAGCACCGCCACCCGGCGGGAGGCAGGGGCAGGCAGCTCCGTGCCCAGCACCTGGGACATGCGCTTGAGCGTTTCCGGTTCCAGGCCCTTGGTCAGGCTCAGCACCGGCGCCTCGGCGCCGATGGACGGAGCCAGGGAATGGACCACCTCCCGGAAGGCCCTGCTTGGCACCGCCACCACCACCAGGTCCGCCAGGGAAAGGGTGTTCTCCGCGAAGGTGGTAGCCAGCAGCTCCGCCGGCAGTTCCACGTTGTCCAGATAATCGGGGTTGCGGTGGTCCCTGTTGATCGCCTCCGCCTGGTAGGGCCGGCGGCAGATGAGCTCGGTGACGGCGCCGGCGTTTACCAGCAACCGGGCGAAGGCGGTGCCCCAGCTGCCGCCGCCGATGACAGCCACGCGGGTGGAGGCGGCGCTTTCCAGAGGGGCGCTCATGGCGCCGGGTCCTCCCATTCGAACAGCTCGGATGCGGGGGCGTTGTCCCTGGCCGCAGGTGAGACGGTAGCCGGTTCGGGCTGCTCTTCTTTGCCGGACCCGCCTGCCTCCGGCCCGGCATCGGTGCCCGTAGCCTCCGGTCCACCACCGCCCTTCCCCTTCCTCGAGGTATGGATGCGGACCGGGGTAAGATCGACCCGGCTCTCCTCACCGCGGGCGATGCGCCTGATATTGGAACGGTGGGCGTAGAAGACCACCGCGGTACCGATGAGGACGAAGATGATGTACGCAGCAGGCTGTCCCGTCGCCAATGCAGCGACACTGAGCCCGGTAGCGGCGCTGAGGGAAGCCACGGAGACGCGACGGTCCAGCAGCAGCACCAGCCAGAAGACAGCGAAAGCCAGCAGGAAGAGCCAGGGCATCATGGCGAGGACGACGCCGCCGCCGGTGGCGACGCCCTTGCCGCCCCTGCCCCGGAGGAAGATGGACCAGTTGTGCCCGGCGATGGCCGCCGCCGCCACCAGCGCCGTCACCAGGTGGACGTTATCCGCCGGCGCCGCCCGCGTCGCCACCAGGACCGGCAGGAGACCCTTGGCCAGGTCTCCGGCGAACACCAGCAGCCCCGCCTTCTTCCCCAGCACCCGAAAGACATTGGTCGTACCGATGTTGCCGCTGCCCTGCTGCCGCACATCGACGCCGTAGACGCCCTTGCCTATGACCAGGGCGAAGGGGATGGAGCCCAGGACGTATGCCAGGATTATCAGGATGACGCTCAGGAACATCTCTCCAACTCCCTCTCAGCCTCGCCTGCCGCCTTTCTTGCCTTTGAACTGTATCACCAACGGGCAGCCATGGTAACCGAAGCGCTCCCTGAGCTCGTTCTCCAGGTGGGTGGCGTAGGGCCGGGTGACCAGTCCCTTGCTGTTGACCTGGACCACGATGCGCGGCGGCGCCGTGCCCGGCTGGCTGATATAGTACAGCTTCAGCCGGCGCCCCTTCACCAGCGGCGGCGCGTGTCCGGCCTTGAGCTCCTGCAGGAAGCTGTTGAGGTCGCGGGTGGAGATGTGGGAAGTATAGAGGCCGTACAGGTGCCTGACCAGGGGCAACACGTCCCCCAGGCCGCGCCCCGTCTCCGCCGAGGTCACCAGGAACGGCGGCTTGAGGGTGGTCTTGCGCGCCAGGCGCAGGCGCAGGTCCTCCAGGTCCAGCCGGGCCAGGTCCCACTTGTTGATGAGCAGCGCCGCGGCGCACTTGCGCTTCATCGCCTCGCTGATGATGGTCAGGTCGTAATCGGTCAGGCCCACGGTGGCGTCCACCAGTATCAGGGCCACGTTGGCCCGGTTCAGCGCCTCCAGGGCGCGCAGGCGGCTGTAATACTCGATGTCCCCCTTCAGCTTGCCCGGCTTCCTCAAGCCCGCCGTGTCGATGAAGCGGACGGGCTCGCCATCCAGCTCCACCAGGGTATCGATGCTGTCACGGGTGGTCCCCGCCTCCGGGGAGACGATCACCCGCTCCTCCCCCAGCAAACGGTTGAACATGGATGACTTGCCGGCGTTGGGACGGCCCACCAGGGCCACGCGCAGCTCCTCGCGGGCGCCGGCCTCCGCCAGGACGAACTGTTCCTCCAGGCGGCTGACGAGCTCGTCCAGCAGGTCGCCGCTGCCGCTGCCGTGCAGGGCGCTCACCGGCAGCGGGTCGCCCATTCCCAACGCGTGGAAGCCGGCAAGCACCGTCTCCGCCCGGGAATAGTCGTCCACCTTGTTCACCACCAGCAGGGCGGGCCGGCCGCTACGCCGCACTATCTGGGCCAGGTCCTCGTCGCCGGGGCCGATGCCCGTCTCGCCGTCCACCACCAGCATGATCAGCGCCGCCTCGCTCAGGGCCGATTCCACCTGGGAGCGGATCTGCCGCGCCATGGCGCGGCGGTCGGCCGTGTCGACGCCGCCGGTGTCGATGAGGGTGAAGACGCGGCCGGACCATTCAACCTGGGCTTCCTTGCGGTCGCGGGTGACACCGGAGTCCTCGTGTACGACAGCGTCCCTCCTGCCGGTCAGGCGGTTGAAGAGGGTGGATTTGCCCACATTGGGATAGCCGATGATGGCGACTTTGGGCGCTGCGTTCATGGGGGGATTCTATCAGTAATGGCGGCTGGCCTGGGGGCCGGGAAGCCGGGGGCCGCCGGGGCTTTCGGGCCGCAGCGTTCGGCGAGCGACGGCGGAGCCGGAGCCCTGGCAAGCGGAGGCCGCAGGCCCCGGCGGCCCCCGGCCTCACAAGCATCCTCAGGGTGGCGCCAGCCGGACGATGCAGTCCAGCGCCTCGTCCATCTGCCGGACGGTGAGGTCGTCGAGGAACAGGTGGCCGCTGTTATCCACGCAGCAATAGGGGATGAGCAGCATCTCTTCCTCTTTCAGCCCTTCCCCCCGGGCCGCCGCCAGAATATCGCCGCCCCCCAGCAGGCCGGTCACCGTCACGTGAGGCCCGAAGAGGCGGTTCTCCACCACCAGGGGCTGGTAGACAACATCCAGCGGCTCTTCTCCCGGTACGCCCTCCGCCGCAGCGGCCCCCGCCCTGTTGAGCTTCCCGCAAACCTCATCCACCAGCGGCGCCGCCAGGGTGCCGGTCACCATCATCACGCGCCCCTGGGGCCGGCGGACCCCCTGGGCCAGCTGCACCGGGATGCCGTCCGCCTCATCCAGGAAGGTTGCCCCGATGCCGATGCCGTTCTCGAACTGGGCCATGTCGTCGTAATAGGTAAGGCCCGGCAGCTGCAGGCCGGCCCGGAGGAAGAACTCGTCGGCGGCGTAGACGAACCCGCGGCCGCGGCTGCGGCGGAACCCGTCATGCCAGCGTCCTATCCGGCGCGCTACCTCTTCACACTCCTCCCTCTCCGGAGGACGCAGCGGCAGCTTCCTCTCCCCGCCTCCCTTGCCTGCACCTGCAGCCGCGCCATGCGTACGCGCCAGGCCGGGATCGAGCGCCACCGGTACGACTCCGACGCTGCCGATATTCCCGAAGCCGTCCGCCAGCTCCGCCACGGTCTCCTCCAGCCGTTCACCATCGTTGATGCCGGGGCAGAGGACTATCTGGATATGGGCCGCCACTCCCTCCCGGTCCAGCTGCCGCAGGTTCTCGATGCCGGCGGCGGCGGCCGCTGGCGAGCATCCCATCAGCCGGGACCGTACCTGCGGGTCGATGGCGTGGAGGGAGACGTAAAGCGGACTCAGACGCTGTTCCACGATCCGGCGCAGGTCGTCGCCGGTGAGGTTGTTGAGGGTGGTGAAGTTGCCATGGAGGAAGGAGAGGCGGTAATCGTCGTCCCGGATGTAGACCGGGCGTCTCAGTCCTTTGGGAAGCTGGCCCACAAAACAGAAAGGGCAGTCGCAGCGGCAGCGTCTGATGCCGTCGAAGAGGGTCTGGCAGAAGACGATGCCCGGCTCATCACCGCTGCCCAGGTCCATCTCCACGGTGAAACGCTCGCCCTCCCGCTCCAGGTCCAGCTCCTGGATACCCGGCTCCAGATGGAACTGGTAATCGATCACATCGCTGAGGTGGAACCCGTTCAGCCTGATGATACGGTCGCCCTTGCGGATGCCGGCCCGCTTAGCCGGGCTGCCGGCGGCGACCTCGCCCACCGGTCCCCCACCGGTCCAGCGGCCTTTCTTCTTTTCGCGCGCGATGGCAGCCATTGTCATATTCTAAGACATTACCACCGTGGCTGCCCGGAGCCCCGAGCGCCGGGGAGATACGCATGGAGCAAGGAGCCGGTTACATACCGGCAGCGGTCAGCAGGGGTCAGATCCTTCCGGCCTGTATCACCCGGGGAAAGGGCCCGGCATCTCGTAGGTGATGCTGCAGGCGTCCTCTGCCAGGATATAGACGGTGGTACGGAAGGTGGAGATGCCGATGGGTATCTTGTACTTCAGTACCATCTCCGAACACTGGCCGGACGAAAGAGCCGTGGGAACGAGGGTGCCGGCGGGGGTATCCAGCGTAACACCGCCGCTGTTCACCGCCCCCAGCAGGCCGATGCTGCCGGTGGCATAGGAACCGTTGTTGCAGAGAGCGAAACTTACCGTCAGCAGGGATGCCTGGTAGTCCGCCAGCGACGCCCAGTAGGCGACGGGCGAACCCAGGGACAGTTGCGGTATGCCACAGGAGACGTCGAAAGCGCCGCTGATGGGGGTGCTGTTGCCGTCATTGTCGGAGATAGTGCCGCCGATGCCGTGCGAACCCTGCGCCAGACCGGTGACCGGGCAGTCCGCCCTGCTGGTGGTGACGGTACAGCCGGTGAGCGACGAACCGTCCAGGGTGACGTCGACGGAGGCGGTGTCGATGCCGCTGCCGCTGTCCTGGTAGTAGACGCTTATCATCGCGCTGGTGGAATCCACCGTGCCCGCCGGCAGGACAGCGGTGACCTGCGGCGGGACGTGATCGGGAAGCGGCCCCAGGTTGAGTTTGCCGCTGCCGTAGAGGCTGTCCTTGCCGGGAGCCCCCAGGTCCGTGGCCCTGCTCTCCAGATATGACTGGAGGGTGACAGGTGTGAGCGCGGGATCTTCTTCCAGCGCCAGCGCCGCCGCGCCGGCGGTATGGGGAGCGGCCGCCGAGGTGCCCCAGAAGCCGGTGATGCCGTAAGTGACCGTCGAGGTGCGGTCGGGGGCGACGATGTCCGGTTTTATCCTCCCGTCAAGGGTGGGACCCTGCGAGCTGAAAGACTCCAGGGCCGTCCCGCCCACCGGAACCGCGCCCACGGTCATCACATCGGGGGAATCCGTCGGCTGTCCGCCCAGGCTCCCCGCCGCCACCTGGTGCTCCAGATCCCCGGACAGCACGTAGAGCTGGAACTCGGCGTTGCCGTCGGCGCTGTACTCCTTGATCACCACCCAGTAGTTCCCGCCCTTGCCGGCGGGGACGTTGTAGTGCAGCGCCTCGGACGGCTCCTGGCTGCCCGACTGCCAGCTGTCGCCCGCGGCCACCGTCTTGGTGGGATTGCCCTCCCAGACCAGGTAGATATCGTAGTCCTGGTCCGTCGCCGGCCAGCGGTTCCAGGTAAGGTAGGCATCGATGCTGGAGCCGGCTGACGCATAGAAGCTGTTTGTCTCGTCACCGGGGGCGAACTCCAGGTACTGGTCGCTGTCGTCATCGATGAAGGGGCCGCTCCAGTGTGTCTCCGCCGCGTTGCCGGCGGCGTTGGCCCAGAAGATACCCGCATTGCGAGCGTTCTGGGCGATGGTGTCGATGGGCCCCTGGCCGTCACCGCGGAAGGAGCCATAAAAACCCCATGAAGCGGAGACGATATCGACGCCCTGGCTGATCAGGTAGTCTACGGCATTGCCCAGCTCCACGTCGGTGCTGAAATTCACCAGGTAGAGCTGGGCGCCGGGCGCCACGTCGTATACCAGCTCGGCGCAGGCGGTGCCGTGGACCTGTCCTCCGCCGGTGATGTCGCCGTCGGCGCGAAAAGAGGCGGTGATGACGCCGGCGGGCAGCTCGCCCTCGGCCACCCGCTGGTCATAGCCGGAGAAGCCGGGATCCAGCACGGCCACCTTGACTCCCGTGCCGTCGATGCCGGCGCCCTGCCATGTATCGGCGCCGATGTCGGCGACGCCCTCGCTGACGGTGAACAGCGCCGGCCTCTCCGGCTCGCGGATGTAATCGATGGATGGTGAGGAGGCAAGGGCAGCGATGTTGGCGATGGGTACGGAGGCCTGGATGAGCCCGTCATGGACAGCCTGCACGGAGCCACCGGCAAGGGAGAGAGCCTTCTCCGCTTCATCGTTACCGGTTTCAGAAGTCTCCAGCACCACGGTGGCGGAGTCATCGCTGATGCTGATGCCGCTCCCGGCGGCATAATCTTCAGCGGCCAGGGGGCCGGAATCCTCATAGACCCGCTGGAGCCCGGCAAGGGATGACTGGAGCTTGTCCTCCTTGGGGCCGGCGCCGGGAACGGCTGTCGCGGCGGCATCACTGGTGGAGTCTTCACCACTTCCAGCAACATCGCCTGCGGAGGCGGATGGCTCTACCCTGGAAAGGGCCTCTTCGCCTCCGGTTGGAGTGACTTCTCCGTCGGACGGCGACCATGACATGCTGTCCTCGACAGAGGCAATGGAGCTGTCTTCGGGTTTCTCTACCGGTCCGGCCCCGTTATCGCCGCCGGACAATAAAAAAACTCCCCCGGCTGCCGCTGCCATACCCACAAGCAACAGTGCCAGAAGAACAATAGTCCCACGCTTGAACCTCATACCCGGTTATCTCCCTGGAATCTGGGCCGGCATCTCCCCCTTGAATCTCTTCACCTTTTGATTATTGTACCAGCGATATGGCGTCTTTAACAGCGTTCGGGGGCCGCCGTGGGCTTCGGCCGTAGCGTTCGGCGAGCGACGACGGAGCCGGAGCCGGGCAAGCGGAGGCCGATATCCGGCAGCCCCTTCTTCGCACGCCGGGTTATCGACCCAGTTCACCGAGCCACCGCGCGGCCGCCTCGATCTGCTCCGGCGGCGTGGAGGCGCCGGCGGTGACGGCTACGGTCTCTACCCCTTCGAACCAGCTGTCCTTAAGCTCGGCCACGTCCTCGATATGATGGGTACGCGGCTGCACCTCCCGGCAGAGCTGGGCCAGACGGGTAGTGTTGGCGCTGTTGCGGCCGCCGATGACGATGACCGTGTCGGCGCGGCGGGCCAGGTCCAGCGCTTCCTCCTGGCATTTCTGGGTGGCGTTACACATGGTGTTATGGATCAGCAGCTCGCGACAGGCAGGCGCCAGCCGTTCGGCGAAGGCGGCCAGGTTATCCCCGGCCTGGGTGGTCTGCACCACGACCCCCACCCTGCCCTTGACCCTGCCTTCGCTTATGGCTTCCTCCAGTTCGCCCACGCTCTCCAGCACGATAGCCCTCTCCCCCGCGTGGGCGGTGAGGGCCACCACCTCCGGGTGGTCGTGCTCCCCCAGGATCACGGGCAGGTAGCCCTCATCCTTGAGGGCCGAAGCCTTCTCCTGCGCCACTTTCACATAGGGACAGGTGGCATCGAGTATGTTTACCCCCTTCTCCTCCGCGGCAGCGACCAACGACGGCGGCACCCCGTGGGTCCTGAGGATGAGGGTGCCCTCGCTGACCTGGTCCGGTCCATCCACCGGCGATACCCCGGAATCGGAAAGCTGCTTCACCACCCCGGGATTATGGATGATGGGGCCGAGCGTGTGTATGGGAGCGTCGGACTTCGCCGCCGCCTCCGTTGCTATATCGAGCGCACGCTGCACGCCGTAGCAATATCCCCCCCGCTCTGCCATGAGTATATTCATCGCCTCTCAGTCCCTGCAGTCATAACAGGCTGCTAACCTTCCGGGTTTCTTTATCTGCAATTATCTGGATGGAAGCTGGCACGCAATCCATTATAGAGCAGGAGCTCCGGCGATAAACAACAGCCCGACCCATGAAACCGTGAACCGGAAAGGGCCGCCGGGGTTTGCGGCCATAGTGTTTGGCGAGCGACGGCGGAGCTGGAGCCGGGCAGGCGGAGGCCGCAGGCCCCGGCGGCCCATGAGCCCCGGTGGCCCGGACGGTCACAACGCCGCGATCGCCTCCATGATGCGCCGGCTGGCCTCGTGAGCCGCCTTGCCGCGAGACATCTTCGGCAGGTCCAGATCCACAGGCGGACCAACGGTGACGGTGATGCGAGGCCGATGGGGCCGGCCACCGCGGATGATGTTCTCATGGCCCCGGACCCGCACCGGTATCACCGGTACCCCCGGCTCCAGGGCCATCAGCCCCACGCCCGCCTGCGCCTCGCCCAGCTTTCCCTCCCGCTGCCGCGTCCCCTCGGGGAACATGCCCACGATCCAGCCCTGCCGCAGTAGCTCGCGGGCCCGCCTGATGGCCTCACGGTCCGATTCACCCCGCCGCACGGGGAAAGCACCCAGCCTGGTGATCAGCCACCCCAGCAGCGGCACCCGCCACAGCTCCGCCTTGGCCATCCAGCGGATCTGCCCGGGGAAGGCTATCCCCACAAGGCAGGGGTCGAAATTGCTGGCATGGTTGGAGGCGATGATGGCCGGGCCCCGCCCGGGCCAGTTCTCCGCACCGTATACCCGGAAACGGTAGAGCAGGGTCAGCGGTGTGGTGAGGACGATCCTGGTGATGCCGTATACCAGACTGGACATGATGCCTCAACTGACGCTCATCCCGGAACCCCGGCCCGGGCAGCTATCTCCTC
This sequence comes from uncultured Gaiellales bacterium, assembly GCA_964497425.1. Classification (GTDB taxonomy): domain Bacteria; phylum Actinomycetota; class Thermoleophilia; order BMS3ABIN01; family BMS3ABIN01; genus BMS3ABIN01. The sequence continues at coordinate 56,674 of CAZCCR010000001.1, read as the reverse complement.
TACACGGTCGACGACTTCCTTTATGCCCAGATCCGTCGTGTCCACCACGACGGCGTCGTCGGCGGCCTTCAGGGGGGCGAACTTGCGCCCGGAGTCATATTCATCGCGGGCGATGATCTCCCTTTCCATCTGTTCCTGGGGGATGGCTACCCCCTTCTCCTCCATCTCCAAGCGCCGGCGGCGGGCGCGCTCCGCCACCGAGGCGGTGAGGAATATCTTCAGCTCTGCGCCAGGACACACAACGGTGCCTATATCCCTTCCGTCCACCACGGCGTTTCCCTCCGCCATCAGGCGGCGCTGCTTCTCCAGCATGGCCTCGCGTACCTGGGGATGGGCTGACACCTGCGACACCGCCGCGGTGACCTCCGGGGCGCGGATGGCTTCCGTCACCTCGCGGCAGCCTGCATAGACCCTGGGCACACCGGCAGGACCGGGCTTGAATGCGATCTCGCCGTTGCGGGTCAGTGAACCCAGCTCCTCACCATCATCCAGCGCCGTTCCCTGTTCCAGGGCCAGCAAAGTGACTGCACGGTACATGGCTCCCGTATCCAGGTAGGCCCACCCGAATCGGTCCGCCAGCAGGCGGGCGATGGTGCTCTTGCCGGCTCCCGCCGGACCGTCAATGGCTACGACCATTTCTGACCGCCCTCCACCAGACGGGCAACCGCCTCGTCGAAGCCGGGATAGGAGACGGAAACCGCTTCGAAACCCGAAACGTCGACCCCTCCCCGCGAGGCGAGTCCGGCCACCGCACCCAGCATGGCCATGCGATGGTCACCTGCGGCGTCGAATTCGCCACCGATGACGCCGCTGCCTCCCTTCACGGCGAACCCGTCCGGGTGCGCCTCGATGGCTACGCCCAGCCGGGCCAGGTTGCCGGCCAGGCCGGCGATGCGGTCCGACTCCTTCACCCTCAGTTCGGCGGCACCGCCCACTTCGGTGCGACCGTGAGCACAGGCTCCCACCAGCGCCAGCAACGGCAGCTCATCTATGGCGCGCCCGGATATGGAGCCGCCGACGCTCACGCCCTCCAGCTCAGCGCTACGGACGGTGATGTCCGCCACCGGCTCTCCCGAGAGCCGCCGCTGGTTCTCAAGGGTTATGTCCGCCCCCATCCGCAGCAATATGTCCATGAAACCCGTCCTGGTGGGATTCACGCCCACCCCGGTCATCCGCACCTCCGAACCGGGGATGATGCTGGCTGCGGCCATAAGGAAAGCCGCCGAGGAGAAGTCCGCCGGAACTTCCAGCCGCTCCAGGCGCAGAGACCGCGGCGGATGGATGGCCGTCCGCAGACCGTCCTTCTCCACCTCCGCCCCCGCCGCCGCCAGCATGATCTCGGTGTGGTCGCGGCAAACGGCGGGTTCGGTCACCGTCGTCGGCCCGTCCGCATACAGGCCCGCCAGCAGCACCGCCGATTTCACCTGGGCGCTGGCCACCGGCATCTCGTACCGGAGAGGACGCACCACGCCGCCGCTGACTGTCAGCGGCGCGAAGCGGCCGTCACGCGCCTCGATGCTCACCCCCATCCGCCTCAGCGGTTCCACTATCCTGTCCATGGGCCGCCTGCGGATGCTGGCGTCCCCGTCCAGGGTGAAACTCCCTTCCTGGCCGGCCAGGATGCCGGGCATCAACCGGATGGTGGTGCCGGAGTTGCCCACGTCCAGGGCTTCCGCCGGAGGCCGGAGCCCCCTCAGCCCCACCCCCTCGATACGGACGATACCGCCCCGGCGGGCGACAGCCTCGACCCCACAGGCCCTGACCGCGGCCAGCGTCGCCGAGGTGTCGGCGGCATCGAGATAGTTGGTTATCTCCACCGGCCCCTCACAGAGAGCGGCGACCATGGCGGCGCGATGGGAGATGGATTTGTCTGCCGGCGGCCTCAGGCTCCCCCTGAGCCCGTCCGCGGGTTCGAACCGGACCACGGAGCCCTCATCGCCGGCCAAGGTTACCCGGCCTCTGCGTCGGAGTACGGTATAGCGACGGCGTCATAGCCCAGTTCCTTCAGCACTGAGACGGCCCTGTCGCCGGTCTCGCCACCTGATACCACCAGGGAGAGCACACCACCCTGCTCGATACTGATTCGGTGGAATACCAGGTCGTCGATGTTGATGCCGGCGTTGCCCAGGGCGACGGTGACCTTGCTCAGCACGCCGGGGCGGTCCGGCACCGGCACCTTCACCACAAAGAGGTCGGAGGGAGCCAGATGTTCGGCCTCCAGCATGCGGTTATGTCTCCCGGCGGCCTCGACGATCATCTCCCGGATAAAGCCCTCGTCTTCATCCTCCAGGGCATCGGCTATACCCGAGATCGCCTCACCGTGTTCCCTCAGGACCTGGGCCAGCCAGCTGCGGTTCTCCATGAAGATGTCCGTCCAGACGTTGGGGTTGCTGCCGGCCACCCGGGTCATGTCGCGGAAGCTGGGACCGGCGGAGAGTAGCGCCTCACGCCCGTCCAGGTTGACGCTCCCCACCTGGTTGACCGCAGAGTTGGCCAGGATGTGGGGCATATGGCTCACCAGGGCCATGATGCGGTCGTGGGCGTCCGGGTCGATAGCGGTGGGCTTGGCGCCAATGCCGTTGATCAGACCGTGCAGCTTCTCGTAGTGGGAGGGTTCGATGCCCTTGCCGGTGGTGAGAAAATAGGTCGCGTTCTGGAAAAGGTCTTCGCGTGCGTTGACCACGCCGGCGGTCTCGGAGCCGCATACGGGATGCCCACCGATGAAACGCTTCTCTTCCGCCGGTTTCAGCGCCTTCATCAGGCTGGACTTGGTGCTACCCATGTCGGTGATGATGCACCCGGGGCCGGAGGCGGCATGCGCCCGGCGCAAGACTTCCAGGATGGTCCGGACGGGGGTGGCGATGAAGCAGATACCGGCGGCGGCGACAGCCTCCTCGATGCTGGAAGCCTTGTCGGTTATGGCCCCCAGCTCCAGAGCCTGCTGCAGGGTCCTGCCGGTGCGGCTGTAGCCGATCACCTTCTCAACCCCCAGGCGTTCACGCACGGCCAGCCCCATGGAGCCTCCCATCAGCCCCACACCGATTATTGCTATGGTCATGTCCCGGTAGTCAGGCATGGGTCAAGGCTCCCGCCTGGATATCAGGATAGTACCCTGCCGGTCATCTCCACATAGCGCCGGACCTCACCGGCATATTCACGGAAATCATCGGACGGCAGCGACTGGGAGCCGTCACACAGAGCCTGTTCCGGGTCGGGATGGGTCTCCACCAGCAGACCGTCGGCGCCAGCGGCTATGGACGCCAGGGAAAGGGGTTCGATCAGCTCGCGCTTCCCTGCCGCGTGGCTGGGATCGACCACCACCGGCAGATGGCTCAGCTTCTTGATCACCGGGATGGCGGAGATGTCCAGGGTGAACCTGGTGGCGGTCTCGAAGGTCCTGATGCCGCGCTCGCAGAGCACCACCTGCGTGTTGCCGCCCTTCAGCACGTATTCAGCCGCCATCAGCAGCTCCTCGATGGTCGCGCTCATGCCCCTTTTGATCAGCACGGGGCGCTCCACCTTGCCTACCTCCGAGAGCAGGTGGAAATTCTGCATGTTGCGGGTGCCGATCTGGATGATATCCGCATATTTGAGCACGGTCTCCACGTCACGGGGATCCATCAGCTCGGTGACGATGGGCAGGCCGGTCTCCTCGCGTGCCGCCGCCATGATCTTCAGCCCGTCCTCGCCCAGGCCCTGGAAGCTATAGGGAGAGGTCCGGGGCTTGAAGGCACCGCCCCTCAGCATGGAGGCGCCGGCGTCGCGAGCCTGCCGCGCCGCCTTCAGGTACTGCTCCTCACTCTCCACGGAGCAGGGTCCGGCTATCAGGGCGAAGCTGTTGCCGCCGAGGCTACGCTCGCCGGCGGTTATCACCGTGTCGTCGGGATGGGTCTCGCGGCTGGCAAGCTTGTAGGGTTTAAGTATGGGCAGGACCTTGTCCACGCCGGGCATGGCGTCCAGCGGCAGCGAGGCTATCTGCTCCCTGTCGCCGATAGCGCCGATGATGGTGACGAATGCGCCTCTGGATATATGGCCTTCGGCGCCGACGCTCTCCAGACGCTCCACTACATGCCGGACCTGCTGGTCGTCCGCACCGGGCTTCATCACTATCATCATCTTGGCCGTTCCTCCGATGTTGGCTCTCGTAACAGGAAACCGGGCGCCCGCAGGCGCCGCTTAGGGTGTACATTCTAACACTACGCGGCGGGTAAGGAAAAAAGGATGGTCTACAGGCAAAACCAAGCCCCAAGAAACCTTTCGACTCCGGTTCCGGCCTTTTGAGTTGGTGGCTCATTTCGGGCGGTTGTTCCCGCCACTTCGGCCGTTTACCTTCTTCGTCTTCCGACTTCTTGGGGCTTTTTTCATCCCTCCGTTTTTTCTGGAGGAATGTATATCAGGTCTACCCGTTCCGGCGGGATAATAAACCTGAAAAACTGAACCACCCGGCAGCGAGCTCCCCAGCTGCTGCCGCCGGGTGGTTCAACCAGTAGAGAGGGGTCTCTACTTCTTACCGGGCCCGGCCCTCGTCCGATACCATGCATGCTACCCACACAGCAGGCGCGGACCCAAGGTTCATTCAGCTATGGTCGTCCTCCTGGCCGTCATGGTCCGAGTCATGACCGGAACCACTGTGGTGGTCTCCCTCTTCGCGGTCATGGCCCATCTCACCGGTGCCGGCGCCGCTATGGTCGTCATCGACATGGGGGGCGGGAGCAGCCGGCGCCACCGCTTCGTGGCCGGGGCCGCCCATGGAGACATCGTCATCCAGCGACTCATCGTCCGTATCCACGGAAGTCGAATCGTTCACGTCATCGTTCACGTCTTCCTGGTCATCGCCGCCGTACTGTGCCGCGGAGGCGTCGTCCGCCTCCTCCTCGTCCACATCGCCAGCCGGGTTGTCAGCCTCATCAGCGTCTTCATGCATGTAGCCTTCACCCGAATACTGCTGCGCGACCGCATCCATGCCGATGGTTGTCGTATCGTCGCCACCGGAAGACACCCCCGGGACACCGTTGGCGGCCAGCGCCAACCCGGTTATACCGAAAACAGCCACTGCTACGATTAGAAACAATCTGTACCTTGCCATCAGACATCAACTCCAGACTCGTATAATCATGCCCTCATCTTTTAAGCGCCCGACGCGGAGAAAAGTTACGCTGGCGGAGAATCTTTTGCTGCCGACTTCTCCATACGGCGGAACATATGAGAATATCTTCCTGATGCCGTATCCAAAGAGCCCGGATAAACGCTATACAGACAGGAGCCCCCGCCGGTGAGCGACCAGAGCGAATTGCGTGAGTTGGTGGAGCAGGCCAAACGAGGCGACCTGGAAGCGTACGCGGAGATCTACCAGCGCCTCTACGACAGGGTTTACGCCTACGTGCTCCATCAGGTGGGAAACAGGACCCACGCCGAGGACATAACCGCAGGGGTCTTCGTGGGAGCGCTGGAGAAGCTGGACGGGTTCTCCTGGAAGGGAGCGGGTTTCAGCGCCTGGATCTTCCGCATCGCCAGGAACGACGTGCTGGATCATTTCCGGCAGAGCAGGAAAAGGGAAAGGGAACTTGCCATCACCGATGAGATACGGGAACTGCCGGCGAAGACCAGCGTCGCCGGGTCCGTCGAGGCGGCATGGAGCGCTACAGAACTGCTCCAGGCTATCAGAAAGCTCTCGGTGGACCAGCAGCAGGTGGTGTTGCTCCGGCTCGTCGGCAACCTCAGCAACAGGCAGATCGGCGAGGTGCTGTCCCGGAGTGAGGGGGCGGTGAAGGCGCTGCAGCATCGGGCCCTGGGCAACCTGAGGAACCTTTTGATGGATTCGATGGATTGATGATATGAGAACCGGTTTTGAAGACATACTCGCGGAATGCATAGATGACATCCTTCAGGGACGGCAGAGCGTGGATTCCTGCCTGGAGAGATACCCGGAGCAGGCCGGCGAACTGGAACCGCTGTTGCGCATCGCCGAGAGTGGCAGCAAGGCGCTGGCGATGGAGGCGCCTGCCACCGCCAGGGAGGCGGGCTGGCGACAGGTCCTGGACAGCAGGAAAGGGCGCTCGGCATCTTCGGGCCCTGCCAGGCATTCCTGGTCGTTCCCGGGCTTCCGCATCCTGCTCAGGCCCGTCGCCCTGGCCACGGGGCTGATGGTGATAGCCGGCAGCGGTACGGCGCTGGCGGCCTCCCGGGCACAGCCTGACAACCTGCTTTATCCGGTCAAACTCGGCATGGAGGAAGTCCGCACGGCCATAGCCCTCCAGAGCGGCGACCAGGCGGTGGTCGAGATCGGCCATGCCCGGGCGCGCCTGGACGAGGTGTTGAGGATGGTGGACGAGGACAAGGCCGAACAGGTACCGGCGCTGCTCGACCGTTACCACGGCGACATGGGCTCGGCCCGGACCGATATCGATGAAGCGTCGCTGGCGGGAGAGGATGTGACCCTGGCGGAAGAACTCTACGCCGCGGCAGAGGCCCGCTATGACCAGGTCCTTCTTGATATCAGCGACCGCTTGCCCGAGCAGGTGCGGGCTGAGATCGATGATGAGATCAGGGACGCCAGGGAACACGAAACCGGTGCTGAAAGTGGTACGGATGACAGCGGCAACAACGCCGGGCCGGCCGGAAACGCAGTCCCGCAGGGTGAAGCGGCGCCTGCCTCAGAGAGTGAAAGAGACATGGAGCAGGAGCACGGCGGCTACCATGATGAAGGTGGAGAAGACGGGACGGAACCTGGTCCCGGCGGCGGGGAAGGGGATACCCATGACGATGGCGGAAACGGTGAAGGCGGCTACCAGGAGAACGGAGATAGCGGTGGTAGCGGTGAAGACATGGTCGGCACGGAGGAGCAGGCCCATGAGGACATGGCCGCCCCCGACGGCAGCATGGATGACTGAGCCGGCCCGGCAAAGGCACCACCGGTCCGGTTGCGCCTGATGACAAGATGGTCATCAGGTATAAAGTTTTTCCCGCCGCGGCCGATATATTAATACATTTTTTTATCCCTGATCGCCCTCCGTCAGCTGAAAGACGTGAGACCCCGGCCTTGGGGATGAAGAACCAGCCTCCAGCAACGAACCAGAGAGGCCAGTGATCAAGGGGAACGGACACCTGGCTGTCGCCGGCGCGGCGCACAGATTCACAGTCAGGGGCGGAGGCCGGACAGGTCGAGGCGATCAGCTTCGAATATACCTGATACCCGTCATTGCCCTGTTCCTCATCCTTTTTTCCGGGACCGCCATGGCTGCCACCGACGCGGAGCCTGACAGCATCTTCTATCCGGTGAAACGCGCCATGGAGGAAGCAAAAACCTTGATGACGGTAGGCGCTCTGGAAAAGGCGGAACTGGAGACGCGCCACGCGCGGGCCCGCCTGAATGAGATCAGTGACATGTTGAAAGCCGGCAAGCCCGGCTACGTCACCGGCCTGCTGGATACCCATGACCGCCATATCGATGCCGCCAGAAGACATATCGCCGAAGCCGCTGAGGAAGGCGCGGACATCATGGACGCGGAAGCTATGCTGGCGGCGGTCGAGAACAGGCACGACATCATGCTGGTCAAATACGCGGAAGAGTCCCCCAAGGAGGTCCTGGCAGCCGTAGCAGCGGCTCATCGCAACGTAGACTACCGCAATACCAATATCGCCGATGGTCGTGCCGGATACACCGACAGCGGGGATGGTGTGGAATACGGCGGCGACCTGTATCCCGGGGCGGACACTGACCCGACGCAGGCCCCATCATCGCAGGATGAGACACCGGCCTCTGCCGCAACCGGCTCGACTACCGCGCCGGCGCCCGGCTCCGCCGGGCCGGTGGAAGCCACCCCGGGCCGGAGCGGCATCCCTCCGGTGGTCGTCATCCCGCAGGACACAGACTCAGGAAACGCCCAGAGCGACGAAGGTGGTGCAAGCCATGAAGGCCAGGGTGGCGGAGGTTACAGGGGAGACAACGTGGGCGGCAACGGCAACCGGGGCAACCATTACGGTCAGACAGGTCAGGCCGCCGGGCAGGGCCGTATCCGGTAAGGCTCCCTGTCTCACGACCGGGAGGCGCTCAACCTCTCAGGCCGGCAAGTTTTTCCAGAAAGACCGCGTTCTCCTCTTCCGTGCCCGTACTCACCCTGATATATCCCGGACAGGCCAACGGGCGGCCGGGCCTGACGATGACACCCAGCCTCATCAGCTCTTCCGGCACATCATCGGCGGGAACCGCCATCCCCCTCACGTCCACCAGCATGAAGTTGCTCTCGGTCTCGATAAAACCGATGCCCAGCTCCCCAAGCCCCCGGTACAGCTGCTCACGGCCACGGCGGTTGAGCGCCCGCCGCTCCTCGAGCCGGTCCTCCAGGCTCAGCGCCTTCAGCGCCGCAGCCTGGGCCAGCATGTTCACGTTGAAGGGCTGCCGCACCTTGTCCACAGCCTGCCTGACACCGGGCGGGCAGATGCCATACCCGACCCTGAGCCCGCAGAGGCCGTATATCTTGGAAAAAGTGCGCAGGACGACCATATTGCCGCTATCGCGCGCCAGTTCCAGGCCGCCCTGGGAATCATCCCGCTCCACATACTCGTTGTAAGCCTCATCCAGTACCAGCAGGCAGTCCGCGGGCAGGGAGGCTGCGAACTCCCCCACCTCCGCCGCCGGAAGATAGGCCCCTGTGGGATTGTGGGGGTTGGTGAGGAAGACGATGCGGGTCCGGTCGCTGACCGCCGCCGCCATGGCTTCCAGATCGTTGGCGAAGCCCTTCAACGGCACCTTCACCGGCGCCGCCCCGCGGGCAACGGTCACCTTCTCATAGACCAGGAAGGTGGGATCGGCCAGGACCGCTTCCGTGCCCGGCTCCAGCAGTATCATGCTCAGCCAGTACAGCAGCTCGCAGGAACCGTTGCCTACCGTCACCCGGTCGGGCTCCACCCCGTAGCGGGCGGCGATGGCCTCGCGCAGCTCCCTGCATTCGGCATCCGGGTAGCGGTTGAGTTCGTCGAACCTCCCCTCGATGGCGGCGCGCACCTCCGGGAAGGGAGGCAGGGGCGACTCGTTGGAGGCAAGCTTTATGGCCTGCTCCAGGCCGTAGCGCTTCAGCACCACCTCGATCGGGGTGCCCGCCACGTAGGCTTCGACATCGTCCAGTTGTTTCACGAATCTCATGAAAGATCCTCCAACCCTTCCTGTGCCAGGCGACTTCCAACCACCGGGACGGTACTATTCCGGCAGGTCGGTCCTCAACTGACGGGCCCCATGCAGGTAGGGATGCCGGATGTCATCCCGCCCGAGGGGACTGTACGCGTGCATCATCACCCTGATGCATTTGCCGATACTGCCTTCCACCCCGATCTCCTGGGAGCACAGCAGCGGTATCCGCGACAGGCCCAGCTTGCGCGCCGCCACGGCGGGAAAGTCCGCGCACAGATCGTCCGTGGCGGTGAAGATGATACTGACTATATCATCGGGGTCTATGTCGTTCCGTGTCATGATGGCGTTCAGCAGCTCCGCCGTCCGCTCCTGAATCTGTTCCCTGGTATCACTCTCTACCGTGGTGGCGCCACGGATGGCCACCAGCCGCCAGTCACCCTCCTCCATCATCTTCCTCCCGATAACTTTTCCAGCTCCGCAACTTCATCATCACTGAGAGCACGGTAGCCGCCCTTGCTGATGCCGGCATCGGTGAGCATGGCGTATCGGCTGCGATGCAGCCTGATGACGGGATGGCCCAGTGCCTCCATCATCCGCCGCACCTGGCGCTTGCGCCCTTCATGGATGGTCAGCTCCACCACCGACCCGGACTTCCCCCTGGCCAGCAGGCGGACGCCCGCCGGGGCCGTCCGGCCGTCATCCAGCTTTATACCCGAACGCAGCTGTCCCAGCTCGCCGTCCGTCACCACGCCCTTCACTTCAGTTCGGTATACTTTATCAACCTGGAAGCGCGGATGCATCAAGCGGTGGGCCAGGCTGCCGTCGTTGGTGAGCAGGAGCAGGCCCGTGGTGTCGCGGTCCAGACGGCCCACGGGGAACAGGCGCCGCCGGGACGGCACCAGGTCCGTCACAGTCCGCCGGCCCCGCCCGTCGGACACGGCGCTGACCACGCCGGCCGGCTTGTTGAGCAGGTAGTATTCCAGCGGTTCGGGAGCGACCGTCCGGCCGTCGCAGGTCACCGTGTCGCCGGCCGATACACGCGCGCCTAGTACATCGACGACCTTCCCGTTCACCATCACCCTTCCTTCCAGGATCAGCTGCTCACACTTGCGCCGGGAGGCGATGCCGGCCCGGGCCAGGTACCTCTGGAGGCGTTCACTGCCTGGCATCGGCGGCCTGGAAGAGCTTCTCTCTCAGCTCGGCCACATCCTCGGGCGTGGCCTCGAAGCCCTCCAGCGGCGGCAGGGCGGCTAGACCGGCGAGTCCGAAGAGCTTCTCGAAAGCTTCCGTAGTGCGGTACTGGATGGCGCCGCCCTGGCCGGTGCGCCCCGCCTCCCTCAGCAGGCCCTTGTCCAGCAGGGTGTTGACGACGGTGTCGGCGCTGATGCCCCTGATCCTCGCTATCTCCGGCCTGGTGACCGGTTGCAGATAGGCGACGATGGCAAGGGTCTCCATCGCCGCCGCCGAGAGGGAGTAGTCGACGGGACGCTGGCAGAAGCGCTCGACGGCGTCCCGCGCCGCGTCAGCGGCGCGGAAGGAATAGCCGCCGGCTACCTCGGTGAAGGTGATGCCGCGCTCAGGGTCCGAGTACCTGCGGCGGACGGCTTCCACGGCACGTGAGAGTTCCTCGCCTTCTCTACCGGTCACCTCGGAAAGCACCTCCAGGCTCACCGGCTCCGGTGAGATGAAGAGGATGGCTTCTATGTCGCGCTCCAGCTTCTCCATGTCCGGCTCATCGAGTCTATCCATGTCCATCTCAGGCTATCTTCTTCCGGGTCGCTTCCTGGATCAGTATCCGGCCGAAGAGATGTTCCTGCTCCAGCTCCAGTTCCCCGGAATTATACATCTCCAGCAGGGCGAAGAAGGTCACCGCCTGGGTCATGCGGTCGGCCTCTCCGGCGATGTCCTCGAAGGAGACCTGCCGCTTGCGGCTGAGCGCCGCGCGGATCTCCTTCATCTGTTCCCAGATGCTGACTGTGATGCGGGCCATGTGCCCGGTGTTGATGCGGGGCGGGCCCGCCAGCAACACCGCCAGCGATTCCACCAGCCTGGACGGTTCATACCTGTACGGCACCTCCCTCTTCACCCGGCGCGCCACCTTCGGCAGCGGCGCCTGGCGGAAACGCCAGAGCCGCGTGGTCGAGTAACGCCGATGCAGCCAGGCAGCGGCCTGTTTGAACTGCCGGTAGGTGATGAGCCTGAGCAGCAGCTCGTCCCTGGCTTCTTCGGGGGTCAGCTCGTCCAGGTCCAGCTCCTCGGGCCGGGGCAGCAGCCTGGCGGACTTGATCTCCAGCAGGGCGCTCATGAGGATGAGGAACTCGCTGGCGGCCTCAAGGTCCAGTTCATCGTTATCCTCCAGGCGCTCCAGGTAGCTGATGACTATCTCCGCCAGGGGCACCTCGAAGATGCTGACCTCCTCCCGCAGGATAAGCGACAGCAGCAGGTCGAACGGCCCCTGGAAGACCTCGATATCCAGGTCAAGGCTGTCTAGAGCCCAATCGCCGCGCATGCCTCCCCCAGTACGCTGGTGGCCACTTTCTGCGCCCTTTCCCGCCCGTCTGCGAGGATCGCCTCCAGGCGACCCGGCTCGTCCAGCAACCGGCGCCGCTTCTCCCTGATCGGGTCGAGGCGGGAAAGGATCCGCGCCGCCAGACGTTCCTTGCATTCGGTGCAGCCGATGGCGGCCTGGCGACAGGCCTGCGCTATCTCGGACAGCTCGCTGTCCGGGGCGTCGAAGAAGCCGTGGTATGCATATACGTTGCACTCGTCCGGGTGGCCGGGGTCCTTCAGCCGCTGGCGCGCCGGGTCCGTGAACATGCTCATCACTTTCCGGCGAACCTCGTCCGGTTCCTCGGCCATGTCGATGGTGTTGCCATAGGACTTGCTCATCTTGCGACCGTCCAGCCCCGCCAGCCGCGGCGTCTCCGTCAGGATGGCTTTCGGCTCAGGGAAGACCTCGCCGTACAGACCGTTGAAACGCCGGGTGATCTCCCGGGCCAGCTCCAGGTGGGAGAGCTGGTCCTCGCCCACGGGCACGCGGGAAGCCTTGTAGAGTATGATGTCCGCTGTCTGCAGCACCGGGTAACCGAGGAAGCCGAAGGTGGCGATGCGTTCACCCAGCTCGCCCACCATCTCCTTGTAGGAAGGGACACGCGTGAGCCAGGAGACCGGGACCAGCATCCCCAGCAGCAGGGCCAGCTCGCTGTGTTCCTTCACCTCCGACTGGCGGAACACAACGCTGCGCTCCGGGTCGATGCCGGCGGCTATCCAGTCAGCCACCATCTCGATGCCGTCACGCTTCATGCTCTCCACGTTGTCGAAGCGCGTGGTCAGGGCGTGCAGATCGGCAATACAGTAAAAACACTGGTAATCGTCCTGCAGCCGGATCCAGTTGGGGAGCGCCCCCAGCAGGTGGCCGATATGCAGCCGGCCCGTGGGCCGCATTCCGGAGAAGACTCTTTCAGGGGAAGCAGGCTGTTTCTGTGGCATGGATGGATTCTAACGGAGCCCGGCCCGATATTAAAGCCGTCGGCCACAGCCCCGGCGAAGATCCGGCCACACGCCGCCGGCAGGATTCCGCCCGGCGAGATGCAGCGGGCAGGACTGCAACCGGCGATGCGCCGCCGGGTCCGATGCCCGGCAGGATGCCGCCACGGACTAGATATCCCGGAGCATCTCCTCGTCCATTCCGAAATAATGGCCCAGCTCGTGCATCACCGTCTTGCGCACGTTCTCCCTTACTTCATCATCGTCACCGGACTGTCGTTCGATGGGTACGCGGAAGATGGTGATGCGGTCCGGCAGGGCGCCTGCGTATCCCTGGGGCCTGTCCGTGAGGGGGACGCCTTCATAGAGGCCGAGCAGCTGGTGGGGGTCCCGCAGGTTCAGCCGGGCCAGTTGCTCCGGAGACGCCAGGTCCTGGACCATCACGGCCACGTTCTCCATGCGTTCAGCGAACTGCCGCGGCAGGCTCTCGACGGCCTCTTCCACCAGGCGTTGAAAGCGGTCAGCTTCCATGGGGATACCGAAGTGAGAGGCAGTGGCCCCGGGAGGAGGAACAGGAGCCGGGGCGGCCCTTCACCACCGCCGGCGCGGCAGGCCGGTTACTTGCCCTGGTTGACCGGCAGTTCCCGCGACAGCTCTTCGGCGATGGCGCGCCGGCAGGACTGCTGCTGGTCCTTGTTGTAGGCCTTCTCGACGGAGACACGGCAATGGGAGAGGGGCTGCCGGACCACCTTGACGGCGCCGAAGCCACCCTTGCGTTTCTCCAGCTTGTTGAAGCCCTCCATGTCGACCTCGACAGCGAACACCTTGTACAGGCACCCGAAATAGGTCTTCTCGCCTTCGTCGTAGGAATAAACGTATTTACATCCTGAGTCGAAACAGTTGGCGGGATAAACGATCTTCTCGCAGAGCACCCCGCACTCGCTACACTCCAACTCATCGGAGAGTTCCAGCAATAATGACATCTATGCCTTCCTTTTTCCCGCAGCTCGCCAGAAGTTCTGCCTAGTGTAATACCCGCCCGAACCTGAACGGCCGCTCGCTTGTGACTCCGTGTATTGTACTGTTTAAGCCATATTTACGCAAGGAATCCGGTTCAATAAAACTGGATGGGGGTAGAAGAAAAATAAATCAGTGCTGATACCATGAGCGAACCCGCCATAACCTCCATACGCACCCGGGAGGGAAGCCTGGTACCCTTCGATCCCTCACGGATCGAGCGCGCCATCGTCCGGGCGGCGCAAGCCGCCGGAAAGGAGGATGGCGCCCTGGCCGGACAGCTGGCGAAAGAGGTGGTGGATCGCCTGGAGCGGCTATCCCCCGCAGAGGCGCCCGGCGTGGAACAGATACAGGACCTGGTGGAGGAGACCCTGATCGAGGCGGGGCAGGGAGGCATCGCCCGCCAGTACATGGCCTACCGCCGTTCGCGCGCGGACACCCGCGCCGCCAGGAGCCTGCTCGGCATCAGCGACGACCTGAAGCTGCCGCTCAACTCCCTTACGGTGCTCAAGCGCCGCTATCTCGCCCGCGACGGCAGCGGCGAGGTGGTGGAGACTCCGGGACGGATGTTCCGGCGGGTGGCCGGCTTCATCGCCCGCGAGGAAGAGAAATACGGCGGCAACACCGAAGAGGCCGCCGAACTCTTCTACCAGGCCATGTCAACCAGGCGATTCCTCCCCAACTCCCCCACCCTGATGAACGCCGGCACCCGGCTGGGGCTGCTGTCCGCCTGCTTCGTGCTTCCCGTCCCCGACTCCATTCCGGGGATATTCGACGCGGTGAAGGAGATGGCGATAATCCATCAGGCCGGGGGCGGCACCGGCTTCTCCTTCTCACACCTCAGGCCCCGGGGCGACCTGGTGGGCACCACCAGGGGCGTAGCGTCAGGACCGGTCAGTTTCATGCGGGCCTTCGACAGCGCCACCGAGGTGGTGAAACAGGGCGGCAGGAGGCGCGGCGCCAACATGGGCGTGCTCAGAGTCGACCATCCGGACATCATGGACTTCATCGGCGCCAAACAGCAGGAAGGAGCCCTGGCCAACTTCAACCTTTCCGTGGCCGTCAGTGACAGCTTCATGGAGGCGACCAGGGACGGCAAAAGCTACAGCCTGGTCAACCCGCGTACCGGCGAGCGGGCGGGAGAGATGGATGCCGGCACCGTGATGGAGGCGATCGCCTCTTCCGCGTGGCGGTGCGGCGATCCGGGGATGATATTCATCGACCGCATCAACCGCGACAACCCCACACCGCGGCTGGGACCGATGGAGGCTACCAACCCCTGCGGCGAACAACCCCTTCTCCCCTACGAGTCATGCAACCTGGGCTCCATCGATGTCTCGAAGATGGTCAGCGGCGGTGATTTCGACTGGGATGGGCTGGAAGAGCTGGTGACGCTGGGGGTAAGGCTACTGGACGATGTGATCGACGCCAACCGCTATCCCATGGAAGCGATCAAGCGCATCACCCTGGGCAACCGCAAGATAGGCCTGGGTGTGATGGGCCTGGCGGAGGCGCTGATAAAACTGGGCATCCCCTACGATTCGGACGAGGCGCTGGACAAGGCGGATGCCCTGATGCGCTTCATCATGGAACACGCCACCGCCGCCTCGGCGGAGCTGGGGAAGAAGCGCGGTTCTTTCCCCAACTTTCCCGGGAGCACCTGGGAGAGCCGCGGCTATAAGGCCATGCGCAACGCCACGTTGACCACCATCGCCCCCACCGGCTCAATCAGCGTCATCGCCGGCACCACCAGCGGCATCGAGCCCCTGTTCGCCATCTCCTTCGTCAGGGACGTGATGGACGGCATGCATCTTCTGGAGACCAACCAGGAGTTCGTCCAGGCCGCCGTGGACGGTGGCTTCTTCTCCGACGACCTGATGGGACGTATCGCCCGCAGCGGCAGCGTCCGAACGATGGAGGAGGTGCCTGCGGATGTCCGGAAGCTCTTCGTCACCGCCATGGATATCGACCCGGAACGGCATATCCGCATGCAGGCCGCCTGTCAGAAGCATGTGGACAACGCCGTCTCCAAGACTGTGAACCTGCCCCGGGATGCCGGGATCGACCGGGTGCGCCAGGCCTTCATGCTGGCATGGGAGCTGGAATGCAAGGGAGTGACCGTGTTCCGTTACGGCAGCCGGCGGCAACAGGTACTTTACCTGTCGGCTGACGAGCCGGACGGAAGCGACTCCCATGTCCGGGCCGCTTCCGAGTTCGCCGGCGGCTGCCCTGCCGTCGATTGTGAGATCTGAGGCTGGCGGGACTGCGGTCCACTCCGACTGACCGGAAAGGACGACCATGAAACCTGTTTGAAAGTCGTACTGTGCCGTACTATGAGCTAGGTGGGCCAGGGGGCAAAGAACAATGAAATATAGAGCACCAGGGCGAAACCCAGGGTCAACATCACCGGCATCAGCGCCACCCATCCGGCCACCACCCGTCCCCGGCCCGGGAACGAGCGCCTGAGGACGAGCCAGTGCGCGAGCGCCTGGACGGCCATGAAGGGAACGTAGAGAAGTATCAGCCGGAAGTACCATCGGTCCGGGAAGGCCACAGCCTTTGCCAGCGGCGAATATACGTACACCAGCCCGATGATCATCACCGCCGCGAACCATAAAAGATTAAAGGTCAACAGACTGCTCCCAGCGCCTGTCTTGCTCCCCGTACCGGTCTTGCTCCCCGTACCTGCCCCCGTGTTCATCCCGGCACCTCCGGATACCTGTGGATAGATCCGTTCCCATCCATGCAACTGGCGTATGTGAATGTCTTGAACCTCATTACGGCAGGCGGTACCGAATACTTTAAGCATACGGTCCGCCGCTGGCCCGCCGCCAGGTTCCCGACATCAAGGGGGACCGAGGAGACCAGGGCCACTCCGCCGACGTCACTGTCCGACCCTGTGATGCCGACCCCCACCGCCGTGTCGTTACCCCTGTTCGCCACATCGTATTCTATGGAGAGGATACGGGCCTGGAAGTCCGCAAGGTTCGCCCAGTATGTGGCGCTCCACGCCCAGGTCAGCACAGGCGCCGGGGTGGTCGCCTCTGCCACGTTGGAAATCCCTCCATAGGCATAAAAGTCGTCCATGGCCTTGATGGCGAAATAATAGGTCGCCCCCGCATCCAGTCCTTGGACGGAGATGTACTGGGCGCTGCCGGCGCCCCCGGGCGCCGGCAGCGCCCCGGCCGGCCGGGCGTCCTTCCAGTTCTCATCAGTTATGGGTTCCCGTGCGTATCGCAGGTCGTACGCCAGCGCCGTCCCGTAATCGCCATCGTCACCGGGCGCGGTCAGAGAAAGGGTCACCGCACCCGCCGACACCGCCTCAACCGCCAGATCATCCACCGCCGACGGAGCGGTGAAGTCCACCAGGGTGGTGTTTATCGTCCGCGGCGGCAGCGGCGCCGCGGCGCCGCTGCCGCCGCTCTCCATCATCAGGGTGAAATCCCGGGTGCCATCGATGCGGATATCGCCGCTGTCCCCCGGGCCGACCGTACAGGAGTCGTAAGCCAGAGTCTCCACCGCGCCGCCTTTCCGGTCCGGGACTGTGAGTATCAGTTCACAAGGCCCCGCCGCCACTCCGGCCACCACCGCCCGATATCCCCCTCCGGCGTCGCCGCCGTGTACGATTATGCTGGACCGTCCCGGGGTCGGGTACCGCAGGTATTCCGAGCCCGGTATCTGGAGGTCGACGCCGCCGCTGCCGTCCGGGCCCGTATGCCGACCCTGCGAATCATAGAGATGGATCTCGGCCGCCGCTCCCGCCGTCAGTTCCAGATCCGTGCCGCCGCCGGCGGCGTCATCGCAGCCGTCACAGTCATCGCCGGGCCAGGAGAAGGGATCCCGCCAGTAGCCCTGCACAGGCGGGTTGTCGGCGCCGTCCCTGAAGCCGGCGGCGCCGGCGAACCCGACACCCACCCTGGCTCCCGTGTACTCGCCCCACCGGCCCTCGTACCCCAGCCAGGCGAAGGCGCCTTCCGCCTTCTCCTGCGGCGGCAGGAGGGTCACCTCGGGGGAGACGGTCTCCCCGTCCCCCGTCGCCACATCCCAGGCCACCGGCCACTTGATGTAATGCCTGTCGCCGGGCCGGAAATAGTTGGCATGGGAGCCGACGGCTACATAGGCGACCGGCTGCAGGCCGGCGGGTCCTGAGTGCTCGACCTGGTCCCAAAGCCGCCAGGAGCCGCCGCCGTGGTGGCTGTAATCGGCCCGCCAGGGCTGGAGGTCACCATCCAGGTCCACCTGCACCAGCTCCCAGTCTCCTTCGTGAAACAGCTCCGGATGGTCGTTGGCGTAGTAACAGATCCAGTATTGTATGGCGACGCCGGAGCCCGGCGCCCCGTCCACCACCCGGGCATAGACCGGCCTGGGAAACTCCTTGCTGTGCCGGGCATAGGCCCCGACGTAATGCTGGTAGACATAATCCCTGTCGATGGAAATGGACGGGTCGCCGCCGCCCGCCGCCACGGCATCGCCCGCAAGGTCGAGGTAGAGACCCGGTAACGCTGCCAGGGACGACAGCTCCCGGGCGTCGGGGTTGGCGATGGGCTCGAAGCCGGGGTCGTCCCTCTTCATCAGCCGGCTCCCCGGCGCCTGCAGCAGCATCTCCACCGGCGCCGGCTGGAAATGCTCGTCTCCGCCCATCCGCAGCACGGGCCGGTAACGCTCCGCCAGCCGGCCGGCGCGGTCGCGCAGGGTAGCCCGGTAGATGTCCCTGTTACCGGCCCTCTCATCTCCCCAGACAACCTGGTTACCGGATACGCTCGGGTTGAAATAACCTGCGCCCGCAGTTGAAAGCTGCTGCGTCTCCCCCGTAGAGAGGTCGTGCAGCATCACGCTGTTACCGTCCGCGGCCCTCCAGACGACGATGTCGCCATCGATGTCCGGCTGGCTCCCCTCGCCCGCCAGCCGCATGGTCCCGCCCGTCTGGAAGTCGTAGAGCCAGATACCGTCCCCTTCATAAACCAGGCGGTAACCGCCGGCGGCGGACCTGCCCAGCCTGGGGTTTGCCTGTACCGAGGCCCCCTGGTCGAAAGTTATCCGCCTTTCCTCGCCGGAAGCCAGATTAAGGGCGTAGATATCGTTCATCGTCGGTTTACCATAATGGAACGTCCCCCCGCGGTTATCGACCCATACGACCCAGTCCCCCTCGATATCCGGCTGCTCCTGCCTGCCGTCGGCAGTACAGACCGGTTGTTCCGCGCCGGTGGCCAGGTCGAACATATAGATATCCGCCTGCTTCGCCCCGGCACGCTCGTCCTTCCATGCTATCCGCCCGTCCGACACCACCGGCTCTGTCTGAAAGCCGGAGACCGGGGATACGGGCGCCGCCTCGCAAGCGTTCACGTCACAATAGTAGATCCGGTATCCACTGCCGCCTCCATCCAGACGCACCAGCTGCTCCCATACCGCCAGGGAGCCGTCCATGTCCGGCCTGCCCTGGCCCTGCCCACCGGGAGTCAGCTCCACCTCCGGAGCATCCCCCGCCAGAGGACGGATATAAATGCGGCAGTTCGAGCCGTCCGGGCGGCAATCGACCCAGGCGGCCCTGCCCCCTTCGGCCACGGGCTCCTCCTGGTGCGCGGGGTCACCGGTGAGGGGAGCATCCCCTCCCGTCACCCATATATCCCCGGAAGCAGCCGCCGCGGCCGGAACGACCCATAGCCATACCGCCACCGTCAGGATCAGGACCAGCGTCAGCCTTCCCCTGCCCCTGATGCCTTCACCGTCCGTTGCGCGCCCGACGAGTTCCATCTCCCCCACCCTTTCCCTTCCCCAGCTCTTTGCCGGCGTTCGATGGTGGGTGGGGTGACGCTCAGGCCGTCTAATCACGGCAAGTGATGAATCTAGCACAACCGATACCGTTATTTATCGTTCTTTGGTCGTAACGAGAGCGATAAAGAGTATGATTTTTCTCCCCTCCTTAAAGAGGGGTTGGGGCCGCCGGGCTAGAAGAGATAGTCCGGGCCCGATCCGGTGGGCCCTCAAGCCACATGGACGTAGAGGCAAAAACCGTCACGGGCGGGCGCGGGCTGGCGGGGGAGCTACCGCTGCCGGAGACCATGACCAGGTTCGCCTTGGCCAACCTGGGAGCTCTCGCTTTCGCCTCAGCCGCTTCCCTGCTGGCCGTCGGCTGGGCGCGTGACCTTGCCCCGTTGATATCCATGCCCGTCTCCGTGGCCGTCATCGCCCTTATCGCCATCATCCCCGGCTATCTCAACGCTTTCCTGCTGCTGAGCCTGCTGCTCTACCGGCAGGCGCCCATCTCCCTGGAGCGCGACTTCCCCCCGGTCACCATCCTCATCGCCGCCTATAACGAAGTGGAGAACCTGCCGGAGACCCTGCGCGGCATCGACGCGCAGGACTACCCCGCGGAGATCGAGCTGGTGATCGTCGATGACGGCTCCAGTGACGGTACGCTGAGATTCCTGCGCTCCATCAAACGCCCGCATATGAATATCATCCCCCGGCCGCACCTGGGCAAGGCGGCGGCGCTCAACGCCGGGCTGAAGGCGGTCTCCCACCGGACGGTGGTCACAATCGACGCCGACACCTTCCTGCATCGCCAGGCGCTCCGGCGGATAGTGTCGCGGCTGCTGGACTCTCCGGGCTGCGCCGCGGTGGCGGGATCGGTCCTGGCCAAGAATTCGCGCCGGTCGCGCCTGACGCGCATGCAGGAATGGGATTACCTGCTCGGCATCGGCGCGGTAAAACGCCAGCAGAGCATGTACCGCGGCACCCTTGTGGCGCAGGGCTCCTTCAGCGCCTTCCGCACCGGTGTGCTGCGCGCTTCCCGGGGATGGCCGGACCGCATCGGTGAGGACATCGTCCTCACCTGGGCGCTGCTGGACGAAGGGTACCGCGTCGGCCACGAGCCTACCGCCATCGGCTTCACCCGCGTACCCGAGTCATACCGCGGCTTCTCCCGGCAGCGCCAGCGCTGGGCCCGGGGCATGATCGAAGCGCTGAAGAGCCACGGGGGCATAATCTGGAGGCAGGGCGGCTTCGCCGGGTTCTTCGTGGCGCTGGACCTGCTTTTCCCGCCTTTGGACCTGGCTTTCACCACTGCATTCCTGCCCGGCGTGATGCTGGCTTTCTTCGGCTACTACCAGTTGGCCGGTCTGCTGACCCTGCTGGTCCTCCCCCTTACCGCGTTGATAATCGCAGTGATGTTCAGGCACCAGCGGCGGGTTTTCAGACTTCTGGGGCTGCGCGTGCGCCGCAACGCGTTCGGGTTACTGTCATATTTCTTCTTCTACCAGTTCATCGTCTCCCCCGTCTGCGTGGCCGGTTACGGCAGGGAGTTGCTGAACCTGGAGAAAAAGTGGTAGCCACAAAAGACGCTCCCGCTCCGAATAACCTTATTTGCTGGGCTTTTTCGGCGTATGCCCAGATTCTAATATAACCAAGTACATCATATTAGTTAAAGCGATAACAAAAATAGTGGTTTTCCCCGATAGGCAGCTTCCGGTTGCGCTTGTATCCTTTTCTCCAGTAAGTGCGCGGACAACCTTGCCCGCAGCATATCAAGGCAGCGGAGGCGGCATCCTGTGTTTTACCGCACCGTCGCCACGGCAGGGAGGTGAAAATGCAACTCACGAGACAGGCCGATTACGCGATCCGCGCCCTGCTCCACCTTTCCGAGGAGGGTCCGGAGGCCGTGGTGCAGACCAAGGAGATAGCCGCCAGCGAAGACATCCCCGAGAAATACCTGCCCACGATCATGCGTACCATGGCGAGAGCCGGACTGGTCCGCACCCTGCGGGGCAACCAGGGCGGCGTTCTCCTGGCGCGCGACCCCGAAGATATCAATCTGCTGGAAGTGATAGAGGCCATCGAAGAGCCCATCATGCTCAACCGGTGTCTCCGTGACGGCGACGAATGCAGCCGGGCGAGCTTCTGTCCGGTTCATCCCGTCTGGGACCGGATACAGCAATCGATGATCGAGAGGCTGGAGTCGACCACATTCGCCGATTTGGCCTTGGCCGACATGAGGGTCGAGGCCGGGTCTTCCAAGGGATGGCATCTGGCCGACTCCCGACAGGAGAAGGTTCCTGCCTGAGCACGCGGAGAAGAGGCGGTCCGGCAGGGGCAGCCGGTATGTAGAACTCGTTGAAGCGGAAGCAGCGTCGGGTCAAAAGCGGACGCAGACCATTGACCAGACCGGCCCGGCGGTTCGAAGGCAAACACCGCCCTGTTGATTCACGGCGCGTTGATCCACGGCGGCATGTATAGCAGTATGTTCTAACCGGTGGCCATGGCAGCATGGCCATTCTCATGCCCTGGATGATCTTCATGTCTTGGATGATCCACCCCGATGGGTTATCATCTCTGCATCAGCAGTTACGGACCCGCTTGTGAAAGACTATTACCGCATACTGGAAGTCAGCGAAGATGCTTCACCGGAAGTGATCGACCAGGCCTACAGGGCGCTGGCGAGGAAGTACCACCCCGATTCGTGGCCCCCCGAACAGCGGAGCTGGGCCACCATGAAGATGCAGGAGATCAATGAAGCCCGTGACGTCCTCGGAGACCCCGAGCGCCGCGCGGAGTATACCCGCGGACGCAGGGCCGAGTTCTGGCGCCTGTTCTGGCGAGAAGGGCTGGCGGGCCTTTCCCGGCGCTGGAGCGGGGGCGGTTAGTCTCCGGGGTCCAGTGCAGACCCGTCTCGATCCATCATGAAGGCATCCTCCCGCTCATACCCGGCAAAACACCTTGTCAACATCCTGGCTGTGGCCATCCTTCTGGGCGCCGCCGTCACTCTCGACAACATCTTCTTCGAGACCACTTCTCTGATCGACCTTGTCTACGCCCTGCCCATCATCACCGCCGCCATGCTGCTGAGCCCGCTGGAAGTGGTAGTGGTCAGCCTGCTGGCCATGCTGCTCTGCTTCTCAGCGCAGGTGGTCGAAGGAGAAGCGACTTACTGGTGGATTCCGATGATGGTGGGCGGCCTGGGCATACTGGTCGCCGTCAAGGCGGCCCTGATCAGGCGCTGGCGGCAGCGGATGCAGGCGATCGGCGAGACGTTGGCTTCCTCGCCCCTGGCATTCGCGACGTTGAAGTTCCCCGGCTACACAGTCCTGGATCACGATGAGACCTTCCGCCGGATGATCGCCGCCGGTAAGGAAACAAGTTTGCGGGGCAGGCGCCTGTCGGAACTGCTGCCGGAGGAGTCCAGCCAGCGGCTGTCCGACTTCCTCGACCGCGCCGTGTCATCCCGCAGCAAGGCCGACAGCCGGGAGTTCCACCTGGTCACAGGCAGGGGGAAAGGGAGCTACTGGAACATCAACGCCGTCCCCACGCGGAACCCGGGGCGCAAGACACCCCGCTCCGTCACCCTCATAGCTCTCGAGGTCACCGATTCGGTCCACCGCGCCCGCAGCCGCGAGGCCGCTCTCAGGATCAGCAACGCCATGATGGCGAGCCTGGACATGGACGATACCATCCGGGTCGTCCTCGACAGCCTGGCCTATGCCGCGGACACCAACGCCGGCGCTCTCTTCCTGCTGGAAGACGACCAGTGGATCGGCAAGGCGGGCTTCGGGGAATATTCCGACACCAGCGTGCAGTGGCTGCGCCTGCCTTACGATGACCTGGAGACGGCGGTGGCGGCGGTGGAGAACCGCGACACTCTGGCGATCGAGGATGCCGCCGGCGACCACCGGTTCTCCCCCGAACACGTGGAGAGGTTCCGGATCAGGTCCAGCCTGGTGACACCGCTGGTGACAGGTAACAAGACCATCGGCGTGGCCTGGCTCAATCAGACCGACGGCAGGCGCAGCTTCTCGCCGGACCAGATCAAGTTCGCCACCACCGTCGGCGCCCAGGCCGCCCTGGCTATCGACAACGCCACGGCCTACGAGAACGAGTACACCATGAGGAAATCTCTGGAGGCCATCGAGATGGTCTCCGAGGCGGGACTCACATCCCTGGACCTGGAGGAGGTGCTGCTGGAGATCGTCTCCCGCACCCAGGACGTCATGCAGACGGAGGCGGCGGTGATAATGCTCGCCGACGATAAGAACGAATACTTGCAGGCGCGCGCTGCCGCCGGCAGCATCGTCGCTTCAGGGAATCAGCTGAGAGTGAAGGTGGGCGAGGGGTTGGTGGGACGCGCCTACCGCGAGGGCGTACCGATGAAGATCGACGACATCAGCGACCATGAGTCGGATATGTGTCCCTTCGCCGAGAACTCGGGGGTCCGGTCCGTACTGGCGGTACCCTTGCGGCTGGAAGGCAAGACAGCCGGCGTGCTGCAGATCGGCAGTCAGCAGCGCCGTGCTTTCACCGCCAGGGAATGGGGGCTTATCCAGGTGCTGGCGGACCGGGCTTCGATGGCGGTGCAGAACTCCATGCTCTTCGACGAGACCAGGCAGCAGCTCGCCCGCGCCGAGCTGTTGCGCAAGGTGGCTTCGGCCTGCGCCGCTTCCGATGACCTGCGCGAGATAGCCGACCGTTCACTGGACGCGATATACCACGAACTCGGCTGCGGCGTAGCGGCTATCTTCTTCTATGACAGGGAGCGCAACGAGATGGTCACCCTGGCTTCCATGGGCTTCCCCGAGAAGCTGAGCGGCGTCATCGGCCGCATCAGCCTCGACATGGACATGTTGCTGGCGGCTTCGGTCAAAGCCGGCAAGCTGCTGACCCATGAAGACGACGAAGCCCGCGCTCCTGATGAGAAGAGGATCATGTCCGCCCTGGAGATGGATGAGGACAGCCGCAGGGCCACCACTCCCATACTTTACCGTGGCCGGGTGGTAGGCGGCATGGCCATGGCCTTCCATGACCAGCGCCCCTTCACTGAGAACGAACTCACCGCCCTCCGCAGCCTCGCCGACCAGCTGGCCGTGGCCTTCAGCAAGACCGATCATGTCGCCTCCCAAAGCACCGGTGACAGCGGAAGCATCCGCGCCGGCAGCGGTATGGGTCAGTCGACGGAACCGTCCGGATGAGTAGAGGCGGCTCTATGCCGCGGGGTCTTCCGGACCTTTATCCGCCAGCCGACCGTCCTCCAGCCATAGCACCCGGTCGGCGATGCCCATGATGCGATTATCGTGAGTGACGACGACCACCGCCTTGCCCCGCTCTCGGGCCAGCTCGGTCATCATCGCCATCACCTCACGCCCCGAGCCCGAGTCCAGGTTCCCGGTAGGTTCGTCAGCCAGTATCATGGGCGGATCGTTGGCCAGGGCCCGCGCCACCGCCACCCGCTGTTTCTCGCCTCCGGAAAGGTCGGCGGGCACATGGTGCAGCCGCTCCCCCAGCCCCAGGCGCTCCAGCAGCTGCCGTGAATCACGGTCCACAGACCCGTCCCTGCGGCCCGCCAGGTTCATCACCAGGGCCACGTTCTCCTGTGCCGAAAGCCCCGCCATCAGATTGAAGGCCTGGAAGACAAAACCTATCTGGTGCAGCCTCAGCCGCGAGAGGGCTGCCCGCGACAGGCTTCCCAGGTCGCTGCCGGTCACTATCACCCTGCCCGACGACGGGGTGAGCAGGCCCCCCGCCACCGAGAGCAGCGTGGTCTTGCCCGATCCGGATGGCCCCATGATGAGCACTATTTCGCCTGCGCGGGCTGCAAAGCTGACGCCGTCCACGGCACGTACCTGCGTATGACCCTCACCGTAGACCCGGGTGACGGAGACCAGTTCCAGTATGTTGTCCCGTCTGCTCATCTTCCCTTCATGCCTTGAATACGATCACCGGATCGATGTTGTTGATCTTGCGCGCCGGTATGCAGGAAGCGATCACGCTCATGGCGATGGCGGCCCCGAAGGCGCTGAGGAACTGCTGCCAGGAGAAAGCCACGCTTATCTGCACCACGATGCGGCTGATGATGCGAGCCACGGCGAAAGAGGCGAGGGCGCCGGCGATGTAACCCAGCAGGCTGCTGATGAGCGCCTGTTCGAGGACTATCCTGTACAGGGTGGCGCCGCTTGCGCCCACCGCCTTCAGCACGCCATACTCACGGTACTTCTCCAGGGTGGCGGAATACACCACCAGGCCGACGATGGCCACGCCGATTATGAAGGCTATCGCCACCACCACGGACAGGATGGGCAGGATTCCGACCCGGATGACGGCGGCGTTGTTCTCGGCGAACTCCTCGCGGGTGTATACGGTCTGGTCCGGATGGGCGGCGGCTATCTGCTGACGTACCTGTTCCCTGTCGGCATCGGGAGCGGTCTTAAGCAGGATGAAGTTGATGCGGCCCGGCCCCAGCGCCTCGCGCGCCTCATCAATGTCGACGAAGGCATACTGGGCCACCATGATGGTGGTGTCTTCCGAGACACCCACTATCCGGTAGGGCTTGCCGTCTATCTCGAAACTGTCGCCCAGGCCGAGACCATTTGTCTTCATGGTGACCCGGTCGCAGACGATCTCTCCCGGGACGGGGTCGGAGCGGCCCTCCACCATCGACCAGGGACCACCGGCGCCGCCGGGCTCGTAACCTACCAGGATGAGGCTGTTCTTCTGCCCGTCGATGTCCACCAGGGTGGTGCGCGAGGTCAGTGGATACACCTTTTCCACTCCGTCCAGCCCGCGCAGCTCTTCCACCATCACCTCCGGCACCACGGAGAATGAGTGGATCATGTCGGGAGAACCCTTCTGGGCTACCCAGAGGTCGGCATCGACGTTGTCCACATAGGCGGACATCTGCCTCACCGAACCGGAATAGACCCCCAGCAGCACTATGATGAGCAGTATGGCCACCGCCACGCCACTGATGCTGATGGCAAGTCTGATCGGATCGGAGAATAGGTTGCGCCTGGCTACCGGTACTCTCAAACAACCGTCCTTTTCCCGGGGGGAAAGACCGCCAGAGCAGATTTCTCAGGCAGCGCCTGGAATCCTTCAATTCCCGACAGGTTCAGGCCAGAGACGCCGCCAGGGCCAGCAGCGCCGCCATGCGGCCCCATTCCACCGAAGCGCCCAGGATGTCGCCGCCGGCGCCGCCGAACCAGCGGCGGGCAAGCAGCATGACCAGAGCGGCGGCGCCGGCGGCGGCCAGGGCCGCTGAAAGGACTGCGATGAAGCCATCTGCCACCGACCCCCGTATCATCAGCGGCGCCGCCGCGGTAAGTACCGCCAGTGACAGGGCGATTGCGGCGGCGCCGCGCCCCCCTCTGAGCGCAGCGATGAAGGCGCTGCCGCTGCCCTCGTGAGAGGAAGGTGTCATCACAGCCACCAGGACCAGACAGAGCCTGGCGCACACTTCCGCGACCACCAGCGCGGCGATGACGCGAGCTCCCTCCAGCCGGGCGGTCGCCTCCGCCAGCGCCGCCCAGCTCACCACGAACGTGAGCAGGAGCGCGCCTATGGCGCCCACCCCCACTGTCCGGTCCTTGAGCACTTCCAGGCGACGGCTGTGGTCACCCCTGGCCATGAGGGCGTCGCCCATATCCGCCAGGCCGTCGGCATGATGGAAGCCGGTGAGGATCAGCACCAGTGAGAGCGCCAGGGCCGCCGTGGTCAGCGGTCCGAAGATTCGGGAGGCGCCCCAGGCGACGGCGCCCTCCGCCGCTCCCAGCGCCACCGCCACCAGGGGCAGCAGCCAGGCGGAGGCGGCGGCCCGCTGGAGACTGCCGCCGGAAACGGGAAGTATGGTGAAGAAACCGAAAGTATCCTTCAAACTGGATGAACGTTTCACGGGTAACCCTCAGCCTGCCCGTCGCAACGCCGCCATCAGCCGTGCCGGGTCCGTGTATGCCCCTGGTTCCGGCGGCCTGTTCACCACAAGCAGCCGGATGCCCTCGGCGGCGGCCGCTTCGGCTTTCTCAGGCAGCCCGCCCTCCCTGCCGGAATCCTTGCTGACCATCACTCCGGCGGCGGCGCGGCTGATGCAGCGGCGGTTGAACCCGACGCTGTGAGGAGGCACTGCCGCGATCACCTGCCCCTCATCCAGCCCCAGTTCCCGGCAGCGGGCCAGGGAGCCCGGCTCCGGCAGCACTCTCGCCACCAAGTCGATGCCGGCGTCGGTGAAGACATGGAGCTTCCTGACACCGATGGTGAGTAGCGCCCGCTGCCCCCACTCCTGGAGGCGGGCGACCGCCTCGTCCCATCGGTCCACCCTGGTCATGTGGGAGGCCTCCAAAGAATCCCGGGGACGCGTGAACCTGAGATAGGGGACACGGTTGATGGCGGCGGCGGCCCGGGCCTCGCGGCTGACCGCCCGCGCGAAGGGATGGCTGCAATCGATGATGGCCCGGGCCCCGGCTGAGGCCGCCCGGGCGGCTATCCCCGCCGCGTCCCTGGCGCCGACGTCGGCCTGGGCAGAGGCGTAGCGCCCTCCCAGTGGCGATGCCACGCTCAAGACCACGCGGAAGCCTTCCTCCTCGAGCAGGCCGGCGGTGCGATTGGCCTCGCTGGTGCCGCCGATGATATAGACCGTCTCACCGTTCATGACCCCTTTTCTCCTTCGCCCTGAGCCCGCCGGCTGACGCTCGTGCCCTTCTTCTCCTTGCGCTCATAACCACGGAGGGTGACCATGCGGCCGTCGATGATCCGCGTCCGGGAGTTGCCGACGATGACCACCGTGCGCATATCGATATCGGCCTCCGCCAGCTCCGCCAGGGTGGTTATCCCGGTCTCCTCGCCGGGGCCGCCGGCGTTCCGCACCCATCCGGCTATGGTCCCTCCCGGACGGTGCCTGCCGATGATGGCTGATGCCTGCTCGAACAGCGGCCGGCGCTTGCGGCTGGCGGGATTATAGAGGCAGATGACCATGCCGGAGGCTGCGGCGGCCTCCACGCGCCTGAGCACCTCCTCCCGGGGAGTGAGCAGGTCGCTGAGGCTGAGGGTGATGTAATCGTTCATCAACGGCGCCCCCAGCCGCGCCGCCGCCAGCTGGGCAGCGGTGACACCGGGAGCGATGGATACGGGTATGCCGCCATCGAAGCCAGCGGCCATCTCCAGCAGCAGCCCGGCCATGCCGTATACGCCCGGGTCGCCGCTGGATATCAATGCCACCCGGTGCCCCTGCGCCGCCAGGTCCAGCGCCTGCCGGCAACGCTCCCTCTCCCTGCCCATGGAGCCGGATATGTAGCGTTCCTCTTCTGCCGCCGTCTCCGGGAATATCTCCTTCACCTGCTCCACGTAGGTGCGATACCCCACCACCCGGTCGGCGGACCGGATGGCGGTACGCGCCTGGGCGGTGAGCAGCTCCCCGGTGCCGGCGCCGGTGCCCACCACTGTCACCCCGCCGGTGGGCGTTGCTCCTCTCGCCGTTTCGCTGGCGGAGGCCGGCTCCGGCGCGTCAGCAACTGCCGCGTCCTCCCTACGGGGTCCCGGCCGCCACTGTCCCAGGGCCAGGGCCACGGTGACACCGCCGTACGCCTCCTTGCCGGATATGAGCTGAGCCCCTTCCCCCGCTGCCAGCAGCGCCGCCGGTTCCGCCACCGCCGGCGTGCCGACCGCTTCTTCCACGAAACCGCTACCAGGGCGCCCCAGCTCCCCCAGCTGGCCGGCGCCATACCAGCGCAGGGGGACACCCATCTGTTCCGCCGCTTCCAGCAGGCCCGCTTCATCCCGCTTGGCGTCGATAGACGCCAGGCAGCCCACGGCCAGTGTATCGACGCCGTGAGTGGCGCAGGTGCTCCGGATAGCCGCAGTGATGTCCGCCGCGGCAGCGCCCCGTCGGCAGCCCACGCCCGCAGCCACCACCGGCGGCACCAGCCTCGCCGTCGGGATGCCCTCATCCGGACTCCCTGACCGGTGGGTCACCAGCAGCCGCCCCTGGTACCCCTCCAGGCTGCCGCCGGGGCGCACCCATCCATAATCCTCGCAGCCGGGGTTGACCGGCGCCTCGACGCAGACGGCCCCGCCGTCCACCAGCAGCGCCGTCACCCGCCTGAGCTGCTCCGGGTCTGTCACCTTCAGGCCCAGCCTGGCCGCCATCTGGTCCGGAGCCACCAGCCCCCGGACATCGCTGGCAGTGGTCAGCACCGCCTTACCTCCAAGGAAGCCGGCTATATCCCGGGCCAGTTTGTTGGCGCCGGCGGCATGCCCTCCCAGCATCGGCACGGCGAAGCGGCCGTCCTCGTCGACCACCACCACCGCCGGGTCCTCGGCCTTGGATCTCAGCTCCGGACCCAGTATCCTGAAGACGATGCCGGCAGCCATGACACATACCAGGGCGTCGGCGCTGCCGTCGGCCCTGAACCGCTCCGTCAAGGCCTGGGCCAGGTCATCGAAGGGGCTGCAGTGGCCGCAGCCCAGGCTGTGACAGCGGGGCAACGATGCTTCACCGCCGAAGTGTTCCTGCAGCTTCAGGGCCAGCAGCGAGCCGCCGGCGGTGAGTGAGAAATAACTGATACTCAAGCCTTGTCCTCCGCCTTGTCCACTCCGCTCCGCTTCCCACCGGCTGCGCGGCGGTAGCCATGGGAGAAGCCCTCGTCATACAGCAGCGACTCCTCCCCCTGCCGTCCCAGGGCTTCGCCCACCAGGATAATGGCGGTGCGGTCGATGCCCGCCGCATCCATCTCCGCCGCCATGCTCCCGACGCTGGTCCTGAGTACCTTCTGGGCCGGCCAGCTGGCCCGTTGCACCACCGCCACCGGTGTATCCGGCGAATAGTGCCGCAGGAGAGCGGCGCTGAGCTTCTCCGCCATGCCGGCACTGAGGAAGACAGCCATGGTGGCGCCGTGGGCCGCCAGGGAGTCGATTCCCTCCCTCTCCGGGACCGGTGTGCGTCCTTCGGCGCGGGTGATGATGACCGTCTGGGAGACACCGGGCACGGTGAGCTCGCTCTCGATCGCGGCTGCGGCGGCACTGAGGGAGCTGACGCCGGGTACCACTTCCAGCCTCGCTCCCGCTTCGCGCAGCCGGGCGATCTGCTCGCCGATGGCCCCGTAGAGAGAGGGGTCGCCGCTATGCAGGCGCACCACCTTCCTTCCCTGCCCGTACCGCTCCAGCATCAATGAGACCATGCGCTCCAGGTCCAGGGGGGCGCTGTCGATGAGTTCCGCCCCGGGGCACATCCCCAGCAGATCCCTGTTCACCAGCGAGCCGGCGTATATGACCGTATCCGCATCCTCCAGCAGCTTCCGCCCCTTCACCGTCAGCAGTTCCGGATCCCCCGGACCCGCTCCCAGGAAATGGATGAATCCGCCTGCCTTCCCTTCTCCGCCTGACTCAGACACCCTCATCGCTCCCTCCATCCGCGCCGGCATCGGGCGGCGCTATCCAGAGCACGGAGAAGTACGGCAGGGATTCGACCACAGCGCGGTCCACATCCCTGATCATCCGGTGCTTCTCCGTGCCCAGTTCCAGGGCGGCCGCGGCGCGCCTGAGCGCGCCGCGGCCGCCCAGCATCTCCAGACTCTCCTCCGAGAGTGAACGCGGCTTTATCACCACCACCGAACCCCCCATGTCCAGCGCCGCCTCCAGGCCGCGATGGTCCTTACCTGTCACCACCACCGTAGGCATGTCCCCGGAGGCCAGCGGACGACCCAGCTCCGCAGCGGCGGCGCTCATGGCGGTGACGCCGCTGATGGCCTCTACCGGGCCCGGGTAACGCTCCGCCAGATAGCCGAAGGTGCTATAGAAAAGCGGATCACCCAGCGAGAGGTAGACGATCTCCTCTCCCCCCGCCCCCGCCTGCTCCAGCAGAGACGCAGCGTCCTCGTGAGCCCGCCTCAGTCTCTCGCCGTCCCTGGTCATGGGCATCAACAACGGAAGCTTGGCCACCCCGTCCCTGAGATAGAGCCGCGCCGCCTCCAGCGCCCGGCTGGACGCGCCCGGCTTGTGCACCGGATAGGCAACCGCGGCCGCGGCGCCTATGACCTCAGCCGCCCGCACCGTCACCAGGCCCGGATCACCGGGCCCTACGCCCACTCCCAGCAACCTGCCCTGCCCCGGGTTCAATTCTTCTCTCTCAACCATCCACTGTTCCTCTCCCCGCGCAGCCGGCGCCGCCATCCGCCGCCCGGCGGCTCATTCCCTGTCACCGGTGAAGATCAGCACCGGATTGTGCTCGTCCCATTCCTTCTCGCGCCCGCGGGCTATGGCCACCCTGGTCACCGCCCTCCGGGCCAGCCCCGAGGCGGCGAAGAGCCCGTGTGCGGCCCTGCGCGTGCGCTCCAGCACCGCCGTCACCGCCACCCGCCCTCCGGGCCTGAGCACGCCGGTTACCACTTCGAATATCTCCTCCAGCCTGCCGTCGTTGCCGCCGATGATGACCAGGTCCGGCGCCGGCAGCCCTGCCAGGCAGGAGGGGGCATCGCCCTGGACCGTCTCCACCCGGGCACCGAAACGGCGCGCGTTCTCCCGCACCAGTCCGCAGGCCTCCTCCTTCCGATCGACGGCGATTACCCGCGCCGACGGTTCCAGCAGCGAACATTCCACGCTGTAGCAGCCTGTGCCCGCTCCCACGTCCCAGATGACGCCACGCCCGCGCGGCTGGACCTTGCCCATCAGCACCGAGCGCGCCTCGCTCTTCGACATGGGTATACCCTCCACCCTCAGCCAGAGCCCGTCGGGTATGCCCGGCGCCCAGGCGCCGGGAACGGCCGCCTCCCCGCCCCCGTCCGCCGGCGGTCTCACCAGCAGCAGCGCATCCGCAGCCAGCTCCGAGCCGGCGATGTCGGCCAGACCGCCCTCCACCAGGCGTTCATCAGCCCTCCCCAGGCCGGCTGCCGCGACAGCCGGACAGTCTTCCATCCGCCCCAGCAGCTCCCGGGCGATGGCGGCGGGGCTGTTGGCCGCGTCGCAGAAATAAAGCGTGGGTCCTCGCGGCGTCTCCAGCTCCACGACGCCGCCGCGGCCGTGCAGGCTCACCAGCCGCCAGTCCTGCCAGGGCAGCTCCAGCCGGGCCGCCAGCAGCTGCACCGAACTGATGCCCGGCACCACCCTTACCCTGCCGGGAAAACTCCGCTTGAGGAAGGGGAGGATGCTGAAGCATCCGGGGTCGCCGCTGGTTATGACGCAGACGCTCTCCTCATCCTTCAGGCGCCCGTCGATGAAATCCCTGACCCGCTCCAGGTCGGAACCGATGATGAAGGTCTCCGCCTCATCCGACGCCATGCGGGCGAATCGCCCGCCGGCGACGATCACCCTGGCGTCGGCTATGGCCTCTCGCGCCCCGGCGGTGAGGTGCCTGCGCTCCCCCGAACCGGCGCCGACCACGGTTATCCCCGCCTCAGCCACGGCCGACTACCTCGCCGCCCGCATCGGTCAGTACCACGTGCGCCTGGATACCGAACTCCCGGCTGACGGCCTCCGCCGCCCTGGCGGCCGCGGCATCCAGTACGCCGCCGGCCCCCTCATCCCTCAGCATCCCTACCGCCGCCTCCGTGGTAGCCAGGCGGGTGAGGGAGTTGGCGCGCTCCTCGTCCAGACCCGCCTCCCGGGCGCACCGGGCCAGCACATCGAGAGGCATGGCCGAGAGCCGCGAATGGGTGTTGAAGTCCCCCCGCGCCAGCTTGGCCAGTTTGGCGGCATGACCCAGGAGCGTCACCGCCCTGAAGCCCCGCTCACGGGCGGCGGCCACCATCATGCCGGCGAAGTTCCCCATGTGCACGATGGCCTCTTCCCGGTAGCCTGCCGCCAGGGCCGCCTTCTCCCCCTTGGCCCCGGGCACCAGCACCGGCTCTGCCACCCCCTCCGCCCGGACGATGTCCAGCTGTGGGATGAGTGACTGCTGATAGGCTTCCACGGACCAGGGTTCTATACGGCCGGTGGTGCCCAGGATGCTGAGGCCGCCCAGTATCCCCAGCCGTGGGTTGAATGTACGCTGCGCCAGATCCTCCCCCTCCGGTATGGAGATGGTGACATCAGCGCCGTGTTTCAGCACCTGCCGCACCTCCCTGACGATATGCTCCATGGGCACGGGGTTGATGGCCGCCTCTCCCACCGGCACCGGCAGGCCCTCCCGCGTGACCCGGCCCACGCCCTCGGCGCCGTCCACGGTGAACACGTCGTCCAGCCGCGCCGACACGCAGACGAAGATTCGTACCCCGTCGGTGACGTCCGGGTCATCGCCGGCGTCCTTGATCACCGAGCAGACCCCTTCGTTATGCATGGTCACGAAGAAAGTGGCCTCCTCGCTGTTGGGCAGGGTGATGGTGACCGAGCCCATGGTTTCCCTGTCACCCTTGACCCGGTCCTCTTCCGGCGCCTCGCATGGAACATAACCGGTAGCCACGGTGAGCGACGCCGCCCGGGTGGCCGCCTGGACGCAGGCCCCTGTCGTATAGCCGCGCCGGAGCGGACCCTCATCCAGCTTCACGGAGATGGCCTCCGTGTCCAGACCGTTGATATCCCTGACCATCAGACCGTCCCTCCTTCCACTTCGATCAACCCGTCCCTGTCCGCCATCATCTCCTCCAGCCGGCGCCGGGCCATGCCGATGGTGAGCGGCAGCTCCTCCAGTCCGGGGATGGACTCGAACAGATAGGAGATGCGCGGCAGCCTCAGCCGGCAGCGCTCGATCAGCTCCCTGTCGGAGAAAACCTCCTTCAGGCCTCCCTGGACCGCGACCTTCCCCCGTCTGAGCAGGCATACCCGTTGCGCGCACAGTGGCACCAGGTCCACATCGTGGGTCGCCATCACGATGGTCATGCCCCGGCGGTTGAGACCGTGCAGGATACGCATCAGCCGCCGCTCCCCCATGGGATCCAGGCTGGCGGTAGGCTCGTCCAGCACCAGGCAACGCGGCTTCATCGCCAGCACCCCCGCCAGGGAGAGCCGCTTCTTCTGGCCGTAGCTGAGATGGTGGATGGGCCGCTCCAGCAGCTCGCTGATACCCACCTGGGCGGCGGCCTCCTCCACCCGCCGCTCCACCTCCGCCGCCTCCAGGCCCAGGTTGCCCGGCCCGTAAGCTATGTCGTCGCGCACGGTGGGAGCGAATATCTGGTCGTTCGGATCCTGGAAGACGAAGCCTACAGAGCGGTTGACCTCTTCGAAGCTTTCCCTGGCCACCGCCACACCGTCCACGCTGACGGACCCCTCCTGTGGCAACAGCAGGCCGTTGATCTGCTTGAGCAGTGTCGATTTTCCCGAACCGTTGGCGCCCATCACCGCCAGGAAGGAGCCCTGCTCCACCTGGAGGGAGACTCCATTCAGGGCCAGGGCGCCGCCGGGATAGGTGAAATGTACATCACGGATGTCGATCATACCGGCACCACCAGCGCCATCGTTATCAGCGCCGCCAAAAGGGCGGCGATGACCGTCACGGCCGCCGTGTCCAGCCTTCCCGGCCGGTCCAGCCGGCCCGTGAGCAGAGAGCCGGAGCCGCGGCTGCGCATAGCTTCGGCCGAACGCAGACCGCGGTCATATACCCTCAGGAAAAGGGCGCCGCCCAGCAGCCGGCTGCTGGCCAGACCACGCCCGGGCGTGGTCCAGCCCAGCCGCACCCGTTGCGCCTCCCTCATGCGGAAAAGCTCACCGTACAGGTCCAGCAGATAGCGGTAGGCGAGCAGCAGTATCTCCACGAACACTGCGGGAACCCGGAACCACCTCAGCGCCAGGCAGAGGCGGTTGACAGGTGTGGTCACCCCCAGGACCACCACCACCAGCGCCCCGGCCAGGATGCGCAGGGCGATATACGCACCATAGACCAGGCCGTCCCTGTGGATATCGAAGGGCCCGAAGGACGCCAGCACCGCGCCGCCGCCGAAGACCGCCTGGGAGAGAACGGCGAAGAGGGCGAACCCGGCGGGAAAGGATACGGCCACCAGCTGCCGGCGGTAGGAGACTCCTCCCAGGGACATGGCCGCCAGCATCGCCCCCAGGACCGACAGCGACACCAGGGCCGAGCCCGCCAGCAGGTTCACTACCAGCAGCGCCGCCGCCGCCGCTATCTTCACCCGCGGGTCGATGCGCGAGAGCAGGCCGCCACCCCAGGCCAGCTCCCTGTAATCATGAGATGCCGCGGCCAACCGGGTCACTCCCTTCCAGCGCCTCAACCGGTTCGCGTTTCTCCGAGAACAGCTTGCGCCAGTGATAGCCGGCGATAAAGCCCGCCGCCGCCCCTCCCGCCAGGAAGAAGAAAAGCAGCAGGTCCCCTTCGATCTGCCAGGGAAGCACCCGCGCCTCAGTAGCGCCGGCCTCCTGCGCCAGAGGGTCAGCAGCTGCCTCGGTGATGTCACCGTCCCACTTCGAGCCCGTGAC
The DNA here is from genome assembly GCA_964497425.1 of uncultured Gaiellales bacterium. GTDB lineage: Bacteria > Actinomycetota > Thermoleophilia > BMS3ABIN01 > BMS3ABIN01 > BMS3ABIN01. The sequence continues at coordinate 20,934 of CAZCCR010000001.1, read as the reverse complement.
CAGCACGGCTCCCAGGAACAGGGCGGCGATCGCTATGACGATTGCCCATCTCTTCATGGTCTCAGTTCAACTCCTTTCAGGACCTCCACCTGCTGCCTGGCTACGAATGTGACCACGCCGGCGGTGAACACCCCTTCGACCAGGGCCAGCGGCACCTGGGTGGGCAGGAAGGATATGAAGGCGGTCAGCCAGACCACGGGGATGGACTCCTGCCCGTGCAGACCCAGGGCCAGCTGCAGGGATGTGACGCCATAGGTGGCGAGGTCACCGACAACACCTGCTATCGCCGCCGCCACACCCAGCCCCAGCCCCAAACGGCGACCGAGGCGGAACACGCCGTAACCGGCGAAAGAGCCGGCCACCGCCATGGAGAGGATGTTGGCGCCCCAGGTGGTGATACCGCCATGGGCGAAGAACAGCGCCTGCAGCAGCAGGGCCACGGCGCCCACCAGCGCCGCCGCGAAGGGGCCCAGCAGGATGGCCGCCAGCGGCGTGCCGCAGGGATGGGATACGGTGCCGATGCCGGGCACCGGCATCGGCATCAGGGAGACGACGAAGACGAAGGCCGCCATCAGCCCCAGCATGGTGCGATACTCGGCCAGTTCACGGAGGCGGCGCCTCACCTGGATCACCCCGGCGGTGACGAAAGCCATCGCCGGCGCGTACCAGGCCGCCGCCTGTCCGGCCGGAAGCATTCCTTCAGGTATGTGCATCTTTCCTCCTTGTCCTCACGTTTTCAGTTACTGCTCCTGCCGGCCCTGCGGGGCCGGGCTGCCTCCGGGTCAGCCATTCGCTGCTCTCACCCCTCCAGCCTGATGATGGCGTTGACGATGGCGGCGGCGATGGCGCTGCCGCCGCGGTTGCCAGGCAGGGTGATATATTCCAGCCTCGAAGCCGCCAGTGCCTCCTTGCTCTCGGCAGCGCCGACGAAACCTACGGGTACACCGACCACCAGGGAAGGCTGCAGCCGCCCCTGCCGGCAGAGCTCCAGGCACTCCAGCAGCGCCGTGGGAGCATTGCCGACGGCGATGACGGCCCCTTCCAGACCCGCCGGGTCCTGCCCGGCCGCCAGGCGCCTCAGCGCCGCCGCCGAACGGGTGATGCCGGCGGAGCGCGCCAGACGCCTGGTCGCCCCGTCTGCCACGGCGCACAGCACACGTATGCCGCGGCTTCGCGCCGTGGGACCGATGCCGGCGGCGGCCATGTTCACGTCACAGATGACAGGGGCACCCGCCGCCACCGCCGCCCTGCCCGCCGCCACCGCTCCGGCAGACAGCTCCAGGCTCCGGCCCAGATCCGGGTCACCGGTGGTATGGACCACCCGCCTGATGATCTGATATGCGGGGTCAGCGGGGTCCTCCGGCTGAAGCAGGCCGTCGATGATAGTGAAGCTCTCCGCCTCGATGGGATGGGGGCCGCCGCTGCCGGCGCCCGCTGTTTCCTCTTCCGCCATGGCCTCGCCGGCGCGTTCCGCCAGCAGTTCCACCAGCCGCCCGTCCTCCCCCAGGGGAGCGGTGAGGATGAACTCCACCCCCGGATGCTCCTGTTTGAGGGCGGCGATCTCCTCGGGGATGTCGCGCCGTATGTGGTTGCCGTTGAAGAGGAAGAAGGGGACGATGACGATGCGGCCGGCGCCGGCGGCGACCAGCTCGCCGCAACTCTCCGCCAGAGTGGGCCGGTTGAACTGCAGCGATGCCGGCATTGTGGTCAGGCCCATCCGGCGGGAGAGGCTTTCGGCGGTGCGCTCAAGCGACCGGCCGGCGCCGTCGGCCCGGCTGCCGTGGCCGAGGACGACCACCGCTGTCTCCCCGGTCTGTCCGCTTCCGGTCAAAGGCTCCCTTTCAGAGGACGGCACCGGCGCTCACCTCCCTGCGGCCGGCGCAGGCGGCCACGAAACGGCGCGCAGCCTGCGGATAGCCGGCGAAATGTATATGTACGTAGGAAGCCAGCAGGCTTCCCCGGATGAAACCCTCGGCACGGGCGCCGGGAGCCCGTGATGAAAGACAGTCATAGGCCCGATCGGCAGCGGGGTCTCCGGTCCAGTGGACACTCGACCAGTGGAATTCATGACCATTTATACCGCCGCCGCGCTCAAGCAGGATGCTGTCCCGCCGCGCCCGCGCCTTCACGTATCCCAGGGCCTGCCGCGAACCCTCCATACGCGCCATGGCGGGGATGACCCCCGCCATCCGGTGAGAGCGCCCGTCCACCTCGACGGCGTCACAGAGGTAGACCAGCCCACCGCATTCGGCATACAGGGGCAGGCCCTCCGCCACCGTCCGGCGCACGCTGCGGCGCATGGAGACGTTGGCCTCCAGGTCGCGGGCGAACATCTCCGGGAAGCCGCCGCCCAGGTATACGCCGTCGCAGGCGGGCAGCTGGCCGTCATCCAGGGGACTGAAGGGGACCAGTATGGCGCCGGCCCGCTCCAGCTCCTCCAGGCTGTCCTGGTAATAGAATGAGAAGGCCTGGTCCCGGGCTACGGCCAGTCGGACACACGGGCCTCGCCCCCGGCCCGGGCCGCCGGATGCAGGCGCACCGGCGCTGCCGGCGCCGTCACCTGCAAGGGGAGGCTCCACCCCGGCCCCGGCAAGGGAGGCCAGGGAGTCCAGGTCCACGTTCTCCTCCACGAGGCTGATGATTCCGTCCAGCGTCTCGCCGAGGCGGCCCCTCTCTGCGGCAGGCACCAGGCCCAGATGTCGTGACTCGAGCGCCATCCCCCGCTGCCGCGGCACCACACCCAGCACAGCAACTCCAGCCTCGTCGGCCGCCGCTTCCAGCATGCGTCCATGTCCGGAGCTGCCCACGTTGTTGAGGATCGCTCCCGCCAGGTCCAGGCCGTCGTTGAAAGCGGCGAAACCCGCCAGCAGCGGCGCCAGGCTGCGCGCCATGCGGGCGCAGTCCACCACCAGCACCACGGCGCCGCCGATCAGCCGCGCCACCTGGGCGGTGCTGCCGTCTCCGCGGTCCACAGAGCCGTCGGCGCCTATACCGTTGTCCGCGCCGGCGCGCCCGTCGAAAAGGCCCATCACCCCTTCCACGATGCTGATGTCTCCGGCGGCGGATGCGCGTTGATAGATCTCCCTCACCGTCGCCGCTGACGTCAGCCATGTATCGAGGTTGCGAGACGCCAGACCCGCCACCGCGTTGTGGTAGCCGGGGTCAATATAGTCCGGACCCACCTTGAAGGGCGCCACCCTCAACCCCCGGCGGCGGAAAGCCCCCATCAGCCCCAGGGCGATGGAAGTCTTGCCTACACCGCTGGCGGTGCCGCCTATGACCAGCGGCCGTCCGGGGGTACGACCCTTCGCCTCGTCACGCCTTGTTTTGGGCACCTTCGCCATCTCTCCCGGTCAGAGCTTCCTTTCCGCAGCCAGCCTCTTCATGGCGATACCCATCACTGACAGCAACTGGTGGTTCTCATCTTCGCTTCGCACAGCCACACGGATATAACGGTCGCCCAACCCGGTGAAGCCGTTGCAGTCCCTCACCAGTATGCCCTGGCGGGCCATGGCCGCAGCCAGCCGGGACGCGCCCCCGTTCTCAAGCCTGCACAGCAGGAAATTCGCCGCTGACGGCAGCGGCTCTATACCCGGCAGGGCCATCAGTCCCATGAACAGCGATGAACGTGCCTGTTCCAGTTCGCGCCTTGTCCATTTCAGGTATTTTCCGTCCGCCAGCGCCGCCATGCCGGCGGCCCTGGCGAATGCGTTTATGTTCCAGGGTGGCATGCGCCGCCTCAGTCTGTTGGCATGATCACTCTCACATGCCAATGCTCCCAGTCTGAGGCCTGCGAGTGCGTGGGATTTCGTGAAAGAGCGGATGACGAACAACCCGGGCTCGAGGCCGTCCTCCAGTATGGACTGTCCGTAGGCGGTGAAATCGATGAACGCCTCGTCTACGGCCAGGGCGGCTCCGGCGCCGCGGCAGCGGCGCCGGAGCCGCATCATCTCTTCCGGCGGCGTGAAATAGCCGGTGGGATTGTTGGGGTTGCATACAAACACCAGATCGTAGCCTTCCGGTCTTACCTTCTCCACATCCAGGGCGAAGCTCTCCTCCTCTTCCAGCAACATCGATTCGCAACGTGCTCCTGCTGCCTCGCAGGCCATCCTGTACTCGGAGAACGTCGGTTCCACCACCAGCACCCGTCGCGGCGCCAGCTCCACCGCCATCCAGTAGATCAGCTCACTACTGCCGTTGCCCATGACTACCTGGTCTTCATCCACGCCCAGGAAGGCAGCGGCCGCCGCGGTCAGGTCCGCCGGTACCTCCTCCGGATAATGGGCCATCTCCACCGCCGCGGCCCTGACCGCGGCGGTCACACCCGGCGGCGGTCCCAGCGGGTTGATGCTGGCGCTGAAGTCGAGGAACTCCTCGCGGGGGATGCCGTAGAGCCGGGACGCCGCTTCACGGCGTCCGCCGTGAAGCGGCGTCCCTCCCCGCGCCCCTTCCGGCCCTGTCCTCTGGAAATCATCCATGCCGCTCCTCCGTCCTTCCATCATGGTTCACCCTGGATAATCCGTCCTTCAATACTCCGACCCCTCCCGCGCCCTGATGCCGTCACGGAAAGGATGCTTGACCTCGCGCATCTCGGTGACATAGTCGCAGACCCGTTGCAGCTCCGGCGGCGCGTAGCGGCCCGTTATCACCAGCTCCAGATAGGGGGCCTTGTTCTCGATGGTCTTCACCAGGGCCGCCAGCCCCACCTGGCCGTACTTCACCGCGTGGGTCACCTCATCCAGCACCACCAGGTCGTGCTCGCCCCTGATCACCAGCTCGGCGGCCCTCTCCCAGCCCTGCTTCACCGTCTTTCCGCTCTCCTCCACCATCCTCTTCTCCTCCTCGGTGGCGAAGCGTGATGCGCCATACTGCTCGATGGTGATGGGACCGTCGTACTTCTCCACGAACAACAGCTCACCGGTCTTGAGCTTGGTGCGCTTGTAGAACTGCACCACCGCCACCTTGCGGTCATGACCCAGCGCCCGCAGGGCCAGGCCCAGGGCCGCGGTGGTCTTTCCCTTGCCGTTGCCCGTATAAAGGTGCACCAGCCCCTGGCGGCGGGTCTGCTCCCAGATCACCCGCGCCAGCCGGTCATGGTCAGGCATACCGCTTTTGTCAGTCATCGCGTCCCCCTCCCGCCGCCAGGGCCCGCGCCAGCAGCCCCACGACCAGTATCAGGGCCGAAGCCGTATACATCAACAGCGCCGCCCGGCCGATATCCTCCCTGTCCGGAGGCGGTGAGCCTTCACCCAGCACCGGCCCTGCTACGGACGTACCGGAATAACGGTTGACGCCGCCCAGTCTCACACCGAGGGCGCCGGCGAAGGCCGCTTCGCAGACGCCGGCGTTGGGGCTGGCGTGGCCCCCTGCCTCGCGGCGCCAGGCTTTGAGCGCCCCCGCCGGACTGCCACCCGCCAGGGGACTCATCACTGCCGCTGCGGCGGCGGTGAGCCGTGCCGGCAGGAATCCCGCCAGGTCATCCAGCCTGGCCGCGGCCCATCCCAGATGGGCATAGGGCCCCTGACGATATCCGATCATCGAATCCAGCGTGTTCACCATCCTGTATGCCAGCGCCAGCGGCGCCCCGCCCAAAAGGCCGTAGAACAGGGGCGCGATGACACCGTCGTTGGCGTTCTCCGCCACGCTCTCGATGGCCGCCCTTATCACTTCCTGCTCATCCATGCCCTCCACATCACGGCCGACCATGGCCGCCACCCGCCGCCGGCCCTCGTCCACACCCAGTTCCAGGCCTTCCCGCACCTCCATAGCCGCCGCATACAGCGCCCTGCCCGCCAGCGCGCTGGTCAGGAGCGCCAGGGCGGAGACCGTGGCTGCACGCCTTGGCAACAGCCCCATGGCCGACCGCGCCATGAACCAGGTCCCCGCCGGCAGGGCCACGGCGATGGCGGCCCCCGCCAAGTGCTGGAACCTGGGCCCGGCGTCCGCCTTCAGCACCGGCCTCGATACCATTTCTATAGCGCTGCCCATCCAGCAGACCGGATGCCACCGCTCCGGCGGCTCGGCCAACGCCATATCCACAAGGAAAGCCCCGGCCAGCGGGGCGCCGGACAGCGGCGCCATCAGCCTATCCCGGCGATCTCGTAGATACGGTCGATGTCCAGGGAGCGTCTGAGCTCCCGGGCCAGGCGGTCGTACTCGTGGCCCTTGGCCTGTTCCCGTTCCAGCAGCGGCAACTCCGCCGGACAACCGAAATAAGCCAGCAACCCGGCCAGCACCTCGTCGCTGTCGAAGAAACCGTGCAGGTAGCTGCCCAGCACCTTGCCGTCGGGACTGACGGCGCCGTCGCTGCCTTCGTCGGTCTCAGCCAGAGGCGCGGCGCCCTCACCCAGCACCGTCCGCCCCATGTGTATCTGGTAACCCCGGATCCTGGCCCCCCGGGCCATCAGCGGCGTCCCGCCGCTGATGCGCCCGCCGGTCTGCCGTGTCTCCTTCTCCGGCTCGAAAGTGGTCTCGACATCAAGCAGTCCCAGGCCCTTGACGCTACCGGCGCCGCTGTCGACGCCATGGGGATCCCTGATGGTCCGCCCCAGCATCTGGTAACCGCCGCAGATGCCTATCACCGGCATCCCTTCGCCGGCCCGGCGGATTATCTCCGCCGCCATGCCGCTGGACCAGAGGAACCTCAGGTCGGCGATGGTGCTCTTGGTGCCGGGGATGACCAGCAGGTCCGCGTCGGCGATGCCGGCGGGCTGCTCCACATACTCTGTGTCGAAACCGGGGCAGGCGTTGAGGGCGTCGATGTCGGTGAAGTTGGCGATGCGCGGCAGGCGAACCACCCTCACCCTGACGGCGCCGTTGCCGGCGCCCCGGCGTACATCCGAAGGCCAGACGGCGCCATCAGCGGACAGCGCCACCGAATCCTCCTCCTCTATATGCAGGCCGTGGATATAGGGCACCACGCCCAGCACGGGCAGCTGCAACCGGCCCTCCAGGTAATCGAGGCCCGGCTCGAGGATGGAGCGGTCACCGCGGAACTTGTTGACCACCAGTCCCTTGACCCGTCCGCGGTCATCTTCCTCCAGCAGCTCCATGGTGCCCACCAGGGACGCGAAGACACCTCCCCGCTCGATGTCTCCCACAAGGCATACGGGCGCGTCCGCTATCTCCGCCACTTTCATGTTGGCGATGTCGCTGCCGCGGAAGTTCACCTCCGCCGGGCTGCCGGCCCCCTCGATGATCACCACCTCGAAATCCCGCCGCAGCCGCTCGAGGGAATCGGAGACGGCATCCAGCAGGCCTGACCTGAAATCATGATAGGCGCGGGCATCCATGGTCCCCACCGGCCGGCCCTGCACCACCACCTGGGCGCCGGTGTCTGTGGTGGGCTTTAGCAGCACCGGGTTCATGTCCACCCGCGGCTCCACGCCCGCCGCCTCCGCCTGGACCACCTGGGCCCGGCCCATCTCCCCGCCCTCCGAATCGGCGAATGAGTTGAGCGACATGTTCTGGGACTTGAAAGGCGCCACGGAAAGGCCGTCCTGGGCCATGACGCGAGCCAGACCGGCCACCAGCAGGCTCTTGCCCGCGTGGGAAGCGGTTCCCTGGATCATTATGGTCTTCGCCAGTTCCAGCATGGCTCACTTCACCTTCAGCGGTATGCCCGATACGCACATGAAGACCTCTTCCGCCACCTGCGCCAGTCTCTGGTTGGCGCGGCCGGCGGCGTCTCGGAAGATGCGGGCCAGGGGATTCTCCGGCACGATTCCCATGCCGACCTCGTTACTTACCATGATGATGTCGCCGTTGCCGGAGCGGCAGATGTCGGCCAGCCGCCCGATCTCCCCGTCCACCACCCGCATGAGCTCCCCGCTGTCGACCGCCTCCTGTGACAGAATCAGGTTCGACAGGTACATGGTCAGGCAGTCCACCAGAACCGTGCGGCCGTCCGCCAGCCCGGCAGTCACCGCCGCCGGCAGGTCGTCAGGCGCCTCGACGGTCTGCCAGTCCGCGGGGCGCCGGCGGCGGTGCTCCTCGATGCGCCCGCGCATCTCGTCGTCGCCCGCCCCGGCGGTGGCGATATAGACGACTTCGCCACCCCGCCGGGCGGCAACGCTCTCCGCCAGTGCGCTCTTGCCGCTGCGGGCTCCTCCGGTAATGAAGATCATATGCGCCGGCCTTCCGTTCGTCGGGACAAAAAAAGCCCTCTTCCGTAGAAGCGGGCTATCCAAGGTCGTCGTACTACCCTAGCCACTCCCTCCGCGAAGAGTGTTCTGGCTAGAGCCCGTAAGCAGGTCTCCTGGCTTCCGGTTCTACACTCTGCCGCTACCTTCCCGGGCCTTCACCCAGTGGCTCGCCCCCCGGATCGGGCGGCGGCCGCGACAGCGCTTCCGGATACAGTGGCGGGACCGCGCCGGCCTTGCACCGGCTTCCCTCATGCGCCCCGGACGGGGCGACCCACGGGCTGAAGCGTTATGTTGATTTTCGAAGTATACGGGGGAGCAGCGCCTTTTTCAAGGCGGGGCGCCACGGCCTACTCCAGGACTTCATCGAAATCAACCTGGAGCATGCCCTTGCGGATTGCATAGCGCACCAGCTCCGCCCGTTTGTGCAGGTTGAGTTTCTCCATGATGTTGGCCTTGTGCGTCTCCACCGTCTTGACGCTGATGAACAGTGTCTCGGCTATCTCCCGGTTGGTGTACCCCTCGGCCACCAGCGTCAGGATCTCACGCTCGCGATCGGTGAGCGAGTCGTAGCTGGTGGTGGGCTCCTGGCCCTGTTTGACCTTCTCCAGGTAGTCCTCGACGATGAGCTTGGCGGCGGAGGGATAGAGGAAGCAGTCGCCGCCCTGCACGATATGGATGGCGTTTACCAGGTCCGAGTCGGCCGCCTTCTTCAGCACGTAGCCGGAGGCGCCCGCCTGCAGCACCTGGAAGAGGTACTCCTCGTTGTCGTGCATGGTCAGGACCAGCACCTTCACGTCCTGGTCACGCTTCTTTATCTGCTTGGTAGCCTCCATGCCGTTCATCACCGGCATGCCTATATCCATCAGCACGATGTCGGGCTTGAGCTCCTGCACCTTCTGGATCGCCTCACGGCCGTCCCCGGCTTCGCCGACGACCTCGATATCCTCCTCCTCAGAGAGCAGCTTCATCAGCCCCGCCCTGAGGATGGCGTGGTCGTCGACCAGCAGAACCCTGATATCGCTCACCAGATTACCTCCTCGCTTTGAATGGGGACCTCAAGGAATATGGTGGAGCCCACATCGATGCGCGATTCCAGCTCCAGGGAGCCGCCCACCAGCTCGATCCTCTCCTTCATGCCGTGCAACCCCAGGCCCCTGCCCTTCTCCTCCGAGAGCATGACCTGTTCCGGGTCGAAACCCTTGCCGTCGTCCTCGATGATCCCCTGTATCATATGGTCCTTGCGCCGCAGGGTAACGCGGCAGTTCGCCGCCTCGGCGTGGCGGGCGACGTTGGTCAGCGCCTCCTGTATCACGCGATACAGCACCGTCTCCATCTCCGGTGAGAGGCGGATGGACATGGAGAGCAGCTGCAGGTCGACCTTGATGCCCGTGTTCTCGGAGAACTCCTTGGCGTAGGACCTCAGCGCCGCCGAGAGTCCCAGGTCGTCCAGCACGCTGGGCCTGAGGCGGATGGCCATGGTGTGTACCTCGTTGAGGGTCTGGTGAGCCAGTTCGGTGATGCTGTCCAGGCGCTGCCGCACCTCCGTGTCCTCATCGGGCAGCACTTCCTCCACCATCCTCAGGCCGATGATCAGGCTGGTCAACGACTGGCTGGTCTCGTCATGAAGCTCGCGGGCGATGCGCTTGCGCTCCTCCTCCTGGGCCTGTATGACCGAGGCCGCCGCCCGCTTGCGTTGCAACTCCATGGAGTTGAGCATGGAGTTGAGGCTGCGGGAGAGCTCCTCGATCTGGGGGTCATCGGTGATCTCCGGCACCCGGATGCTGCGATGACCGGCGCGGATGGCCTTCATGGCGTCGGCCACATCCTCCAGCGGCCGGAAGGCAATCTTCACCAGGATGTAGTTGACCAGCACCGACAGGGCGATGCTGCTGATGATGAAAAGGCTGACGAAACCTATCTGTCCCTGGGTGAAGAACCTCTTCTCGAAGTAATAGCCCATGATGCTGCCCAGGGCGATGAGGATGGTGTTGGCGATGATGATCTTCTGGAAGAACGGCCGGCGCCTGATGGTGGAGACTACGGGATTTATATAGTCGCAAACGCACCTGTCCCAGGGCTCAGGCCTCGGTTGGGGACCCGCTGCGGGTAGGGAGACGCCTTCTTTGCTGCTTGATTCCATTGATCCTCGACGGGCTGATGATTATAGGCCGCTGTACCGGTGCCGCTGCTATCGCCCGACACCCCCCTGTTACAGCATACTGACTCCTGCCGTTACTGCATATAATGGTAGCAGACACGGGCGCCCGGGGCTACTGGGGCGCAGGCCCGCTGTCAGGGGGTGTTGCCGATCTGGGTGCCGCCGTCCCTGTCTGAACGCCGGACGCCGCTGGAGGTGCTCTTCCTGGTGGATGAGGCCCTGGCGGCGCTCCGGGTCTTGACGTTGATCCCGGACGCGAGGTCGGCGAAGGTGGTGCCCTCCAGCTGGCCTATCATCATGCCCTGGAGCTGCTCACAGACGGGCAGGAAGGTGCAGTCCTCCTCGTGGACGCACTGGCTGGGGCCCTTCATGCACTGCACCAGCGCGATAGGGCCTTCGATTGCTTCGATCACCTCGCGCAGGTTGATCTCTTCCGGTGGCCGCGCCAGGGTCACGCCCCCCTGGTTGCCGCGCATGGTGCGTATCAGCCCGGCGCGGGCCAGGGTGCGGATGATGGAAGGCAGATATTTGGACGGGATGCCCTCCTTGAGGGCTATCTCGCGGGTCTGGACTACATCTCCATAAGGGAGGCCGGCCAGATGCAGCACGGCCCTCACCCCGTAATCGCTTTGTCTAGTTAAGTGCACCGCCCACCTGCTGTCACGCCTCCTCTTCCCCAAGAGTAGGGTCTATTGACGCGGGCCTGTTGTGACGCTCCCCTTATACGACCTACAGCCCACCGCCCGACAACACCGCGGCGGCGCACTCCCATCAGATATACCCCACACCCCCTCGCAAAGCCCCGAAACCAGCCTTGCCGGTTAAGTTTATGACGCCGGACCTCCATTGTCAATTATTCTTTTTGTGCCATTTCGCTTTTGGGGCCGCCTTCACTGTCGTCAGCGCCGCTTTCCCCGTCGCCCTTGCCGGCACCGCTGTCGCTATCACCGGCGCCCTCCTCCCCTTCGCTGCCACCGGCGCTTCCTACCACCGTCCCGGCCGCGATGCCACCTCCGGCTCCCCCGGCTTTCCTTGCCGCCAGGAAAGCTTCCACCACCTCCGGGTCGAACTGGCTGCCGGCGCAGCGGCTGAGTTCCGCCAGCGCCTCCCCGTCCGTGAGCCGGCTGCGATAGGGCCGGTCCGACACCATGGCCTCGTAGGCGTCCGCCACCGCCAGGATGCGCGAACCGATGGGGATCCTCTCACCTTTCAGGCTATCGGGGTAACCCTTGCCGTCGAAGCGCTCGTGGTGGTGCCGGATCATGTCCTTGACGCCGTCGGTCAGGTGCGCGTGGGACAGTATCCGGTGACTGGTGCCGGGGTGCCGGCGCATGGTCTCCATCTCTTCCGGCGTCAGTATCCCCTCTTTCATCAGCACGGCGTCCGGAGTGCCGATCTTTCCGACGTCATGCAGGTAGCCGGCGTCGCGCAGGTCCGTCAGCACCTCGTCGTCCAGGCCCATCTGCCTGCCGATGCCGACAGCCAGGGTGGAGACGTTCTCCGAATGGCCCTTGGTGTAGGAATCGCGGGCGTCGATCGCCTCCGCCAGCGCCCGGATGGTAGAGAGATAGGCCTGACGCAGGTTGTCGTAGAGTCGGATGTTCTCCACCACCACGCCTATCTCCTCACCGATGGAGTTGAGCAGCCTCCAGCCGTCGTAGTCGATCTTCTTCTCCCTGGGGCAGGTGCCGGCGATAAGCCCTACCACCTGCGTGGGTGATTTTATGGGGAAGACGACCAGACTGGCGCTTTGGGGGTCCAGGTCCAGCATCGACGCCAGATTGGCGTCCTCGCTCAGGTCGGCCACTATGGACCCCTTCCCGCTGGCCAGCACCTCGGCGAATATCCCTTCTCCGCCGGGTATGCTGGAGACCCAGCGCAGGAACTCGGAGGGAAACTCATGCTGGGCGATCAGCCGCAGCCGATCGCTTTCATAATCTACCAGGAAGGCGGCGGTCGCCTGGGCGAAGAGCAGGTCGCCCACCTCCGCCAGGGTTATATCCATGACCTCTCCCATGTCCAGGCTGCGGGTGGCGGCGCTGAGGACCGAATGCATCGCCTCCAGCTCCTGACTGCGGCGCTCCAGGTCCCGCGTCCGCTCCTCTACCATCTGCTCCAGGCGTTCGGCGTAGGCGCGGTTCTGCTCCTCGGCGGCAAGCAGACGGTCGTACTGGTCCATCAGCGTGATGCTGGACTGTCTCAGCTCCTCGATCAGACGCTCCTTCTCCTCCAGGTCCGGCGAGGAGGCCCGCCTCAGCCTTCCTGCTATCTCGTCCATCTGCTGCCGGCGACGCAGCTTCTCCAGGTTCATCTTCACCGTGGGCAGGGGCTCGTCCTCGTCCAGGGGCTTGATCAGATAATCATCGGCGCCGCGCCTGAGCGCCTCCATCGCCACCTGTTCCGAGCCGTATGCGGTCATCATCACCACGGCGATGCCCGGATGCCGCTCCTTTATCTGTGAGAGCACGGTCAGACCGTCGACCTCCGGCAGCCTGATATCCAGCAGCACCAGGTCCACCGGCGTGGAGAAGGTCTTCTCCAGCGCCTCCTCGCCGTCGACGGCCACATCCAGCTCGTAGCCTTCCGGCTTGAGGCGCTTGGTTATCAGCCGGATGATGTCCGGTTCGTCGTCCACCACCAGCACCCGGGCCGGCGCCGCTTCCGTCTCGGGCTCCTCACGGCTCAGCAACGAGGCCGCCGCGTCCAGCAGCGCCTCCTCCTGCAGCGGCTTGCGCAGGGCCAGGTCCGCCTTGGAGACATAGGTCTCGGCGCCCAGTTCGAAACCGCGGGCCATGTCCTCTTCCGTAACGTAGACGGCGGACATCATGATGATGGGGATGTTGTTGGTCTCCGAGTTGGACTTGAGCTGCTCCACCAGCTGGAAACCGTTCATGCGGGGAAGCAGCACATCGGCGATTATCAGGTCGGGGCGCTGGTGGACGGCCTGCTTCAGCCCCTCTATGCCGTCACCGGCCTCGTAGGTCTCGTATCCGGCCGCCTGGAGCCGCTTCTTCAGTAGTGTCACGTGGTTCTCATCATCATCGACGATGAGGACCTTCTTGCCGTTATTCCCTGCCTGTTCCAAATCGGCTCCTGTCAGGACGCGCTTGCTGTCATCGGCGGACGGCTGATCGACCCTTCAGCTCTTGACGGAGATATGCTTCTCCACCAGCCCCGCGATACTGGTGATATCCACGGGTTTGCCGATGAACCCGCAGCAACCGGCGTCCATGGCCATCTTCCTGTCCTTCTCCAGTACGCTGGCGGTCAGCGCCACCACCGGCACGGATGTCAGCCGCGGGTCCAACTTGAGCCGGCGAGTCGCCTCCAGCCCGTCACATACTCCGGAAAGGCGCATGTCCATCAGCACCAGGTCGGGAACGGCATCCCGTGTGTATTCCAGGGCCTCGTCGGCGCTGTTCGCCTCATGGACGCCGTACCCCGACGCCTCCAGCACCTTCCTCAGCAGCCTGCGTACATCCTCGTTGTCGTCGACTACCAATATGGTGTGTTCCAGCCGTTCCGCCACGTGCCCCCCTTCTACCGCACGGCCTGTAGTGGGCTTATCTCCTCAATCACCTTTTTTTAACCATCAGGCAGGGAAAAGATGAAGGTGCTGCCCTTGCCTGGTTCGCTCTCCGCCCAGATGCGGCCGCCCTGCAACTCTATGAAGCGCCTGCTCAGGGTCAGCCCCACGCCTATCCCCTGGGAATCCGCCAGGTCCCCCCTGACCTGGTGAAAGCGGTCGAAGACCGCATCCAGCTGGTCTGGTTCGAGCCCCGGACCATGGTCGGTGACCGAAAAGACCGTTTCCCCGCCACGTTGTTCTACGGAGACGTCGATAACCCCTTCATCGGAGAACTTGATGGCGTTTCCCACCAGGTTTGTCAGCGCCTGCCGCGTCAGCTTGCGGTCCATCGGTACTGGTTTCAGACCTGCCCCGGGGGTGTATTCGAGCCCCAGCCCGGCCGCTTCCGCCGCCGGCGACATCTTCATCACCACCTCGGCCGCCAGACCGCCCGGGTCTTCCTCCTCCCTGGCGACCCTGGTGCGCCCCGCCTCGATGCGGGCCAGGTCGAGCAGGTCGTCTATCAGCCTGAGCAGGTCGACGCCGTTCTCGTGGACGATGGTCAGGTCACGCCGCTGCTCATCGTTTATCTCGCCGTCCAGGCCATCAAGGATCAACTTGCTGAAACCCATGATAGCGTTGAGCGGCGTCCTCAGCTCATGGCTCATGTTGGCCAGGAACTCGGACTTGAGGCGGTCCAGCTCCCTCAGCCGCTCGTTGGCCTCCTCCAGCTCCCTGCCCTTCTTCTCGCTCTCCTTATACATGCGGGACAGCGCCTCGGTCCGCTCCGCCACCCGCTGCTCCAGCTCTTGCGCCGAACGGTCCCGCTGAGCATAGAGGCGGGCATTCTCCACCGCCACCGCTGCCTGGGTCGAAAGGAGGGTGAGGATGTCGATATCGTCCCGCACGAACTGCTGGCCGCTGCCGGTGTCCATCACCCCGATGGCGCCGACGCAACGGTCTCCCACCACCAGGGGTACCGACGCCACGGCCTCGACCCCGGCCCGGGCGAACTGGGGCCTGCGGTGAGGGAAGGACTGGTAGTCGTTGACGATGCGGGGACTGCGGTTGCGGATGACGCTGTCGGCGAGGCCTTCTCCCAGCGGCGTCGATATCTGCGTAAGCTCCACGGGAAGGCGGTACGCATATGGAAAGGTTACGGTCCCGTCCTCTTCGTCATAAAGCGCCACCATGGCGGCGTCGGCGCTGATGATGCGGGCAGCATGGCGCGCCACGTTGGAAAGCGTCTCCCCCAGGTCCAGCCCGGCGGATATGCTGACAGCCATCTCGCTCAGCTCCTGCCGCACCTTCAGGCGCGCGTCGGTCTCCTCGAACAGGCGCGCGTTCTCTATGGCGACCGCCGCCTGGTCGGCCACCGCCATCACCATGTTCAGGTCATCGGGCCGGAAGCGTTTTTCCGGGTTGCGGCTGTAGAGGGAGAGCGCTCCCACCGCCTTCCTGCCGGCCATGAAGGGGACCGCGATGACGGCACGGGGGCCTTCGCCGCTGAAGATCTCGTTGTCTCCGGTGAAATCCGAATAGTCATCCAGGACCAGGGGCTCACCGGTCCGCATCACATGGCCCACCAGTCCCGAGCCTTCCGGGAAGGAGAGGCTGGACAGGTCCACGGGCAGCCCGCGGGTGTATGGATATACGATGCTGTGATTCTTCTCGTCCCTGAGGGCGACCACGCCGCCGGAAGCGCCCACCAGGTCGCAGCTGCTTATCACCACCTGCTCCAGCACCCGGTCCAGGTCAAGGCCGGAGGCGATCTCCTTGGACACCGCCGCCAGGCGCTCCAGGCGATTGGTCTTCTTCAGCAGTTCCCGGCGGACCCCCTCCTGTTCCGTCACCTCGCGGACCACCTCGACGCCCGCGACTATCTCACCGGCCTGGCTTCTCAGGGGTGTGGCTATGATCTCCACCGCCAGTTCGTTCCCATGCTTGTCCTGTCCTTCGTGAAGAGCACGGACCGGCTTGCCTGTGCGGAAAGATCCCACCACCGGGCAATCCGGGCATATCTGGGGACGATGCTCATAGACCTCATAACAGAACCTTCCCTCGATGTCATCGCCGAAAAGACGTTTGTGGGCTTCGTTGGCGTAGAGTATGCGCATGTCACGGCCCTGGACGCTGATGCCGTCGTCGATACAGCCGAGTATCTCCTGGAACAGGTCTATGCCGGACAGCGGTTCCTTCCCTTCCCGGCCTCTCCGCCGCCGCGCAGATGCTGAGACTTTGTGGCCTGTTCTCGCCATCGGTACGCCCATGTTCCGGTTTTGGTGGTAACGGGAGCACTTGACCGCGCCCGTGGGGTCCCTCTTTGAGATGATTCCCCCGCCGCCGCCTTTTTATGCCGCCGGCGTCCACCCGCGCCGCCGCCTGGCGTTCTTTCCCGGCTGCCCCCGGTGCGCGGATGTCTGCCCGTCCCGAGGCCTCGACCCCTGAAACGGGATAAGTTGTTATCGGCGGATGGGGGGAATGCTTGAGCCTGTCTTCAGGCGGAAAGGGCCGCCCCTCCGGGGCGGCCCTGTTTTTCCCAGTTCCTGTGGCTGTGGCCTGACGGGCCGCTCTGCGGCCCCTGCCGGTGTTTACGCCATCTTGCAGCCCAGCAGGGCGTTGCCGCCGGGGCCGGTGTTGATGCCGTAGGCGCAGACCGTGTCGCCGGGATCCGCCGCCACGTCGATAGAGAAGCCGTGGCCGGCGCCGTAGAAGATGAACAGGATGCCGATATCGGGCCTGCTACCGTCGGCGGTACCCTGATCGGCGTAGTGTCCATTCACATAGATATGTACCGTGATGGGATCGGCGGTGTTGGGATCGATGGCCCAGCCGGCGGCCGTCACGGTTCCGGGAGCGGAGACGCTGGCGGAGTCGAGGCTGCCGAAGGGGTTGCCGGGATCGCTGACCACCTCGCAGCCGATCAGGGCGTTGCCGCCGGGGCCGGTGTTGATACCGTAAACGCATACCGTGTCGCCCACCGTACCCGGCACCTCCAGGCTGTACCCGTGGTCGCTGCCGTAACCCGGGTAGGCCGCGCCCACGTCCGGGCGGCTGTCGCCGGCGGTGCCGGCGGCGACCGGCGTGCCGTTGACCCACACATGCACCTGGATGGGGCCGTCCGTATCCGGGTCTATGGCCCAGCCGCTCAGGTGGATCTGTCCGGGGCCGTCGCCCGAGGCCAGGTCGAGGCTGCCGAAGGGACTGGCGGGCACGTCTACCACCTTGCAGCCCAGCAGGGCGTTGCCGCCGGGGCCGGTGTTGATGCCGTAGGCACATACCGTATGGCTACCCGGAGTGATGCCGTCCACATCGGCGGCATAACCGTGGTTGTTGCTGTAGGCGGAATAGGTCAGGCCTACGTCCGGACGGCTGAGGCCGGCGCTGAGGGCCATCCTGGGAGCGCCGTCCACGTAGACATGCACATCGATGGGGCTATCCGTATCCGGATCGATGGCCCAGCCGCTGACGCTCAGTTTGCCCGGCCCGTTGCCGCTGACGCTGTCCAGACTGCCGAAGGGGTTGACCGGTACGTCGACCACCCTGCAGCCCAGCAGGACATTGCCCGCCGGGTCGGAAGGATGGATGTTGATGCCGTAGGCGCAGACCGTGTTGCCGGCCGCCGCCACATCGACGCTGGTGGCGAAGCCATGGTTGTCACCGTATATGGGGAATGCCGCGCCCACGTCCGGGCGGCTGTCCTTGGCGTTCACGACCCTGGCCAGGGCGCCGTTGACGTAGATGTGTACGTCGATGGGTGATTTCATGTTGGGGTCGATGGCCCAGCCGCTGACGTCCAGCTTACCCGGAACCCCGGCCGACACGCTGTCCAGGCTGCCGAAGGGATTGAGGGGCTCGTCGATCACCACCAGCGATACATCGAAGCCGCCGGTGTCCGAACCCTCGTTGCCGGCGTTGTCGTCCAGGAACACCTCGGCCGTGTAGTGGCCGTCGGTGAGGCCGGTCACCTGGCAGGCGATGTTGCCGCCGGCGGCGGTGCAGTCAGCGCTGGTCTGCGACTGGAGGGTATCGGTGTTCTGGATGTATACGTAGGCGGCGGTGTTGGTGTCGAAGCCGCCGGAGGGGTCGGCGTCCGTGTAGGTGGCGGTGATGGTCGTGCTCTCGGTGTTGATCTCGCCCGTGGGGCCGGTGTAGGTCACTACTGGTGCCACGGAGTCGACGCTGAAGAGGCGCCACCAGTTCTGCGTGTTTCCTGCGTTGTCCTCACCCCATACCGTGGTGGAATGATCGCCATCCGCCAGGCTGCCGGCGTTGCAGGTGACATGGTATCCGCCCTCGATGGGAGTGAAGTTGCACCCTGTCAGTTCCGGACCCGAGTCTATCTTGGCATGGATGTTGCTATGGAACACGCCTGAGCCCGTATCCGGCGTAGAGACCGGCGGTAACAAGGACACGCCCAGGCTGCTGACGCCGGGGTCGGTGAAGTCGAAGATGACCTCCGGAGAGTCATCGTTGATCAACCCGACGGGCTGGATGATGGTCACTTCCGGCGGCAGGGTATCGACGCTGAAGTTACCGTACGCGGTCAGTGTATTACCCACGTTATCCGCCACGTATACCGCCACCTCGTGCTCACCCTCGGCCAGGCCGCCGGCGGTGCAACTGTAGGTAACGGACCCACTGCCGGAGGTCGTGCAATCCGCCAGGGGTGTGCCGTCGACCCGCATCTCCAGAGAGGAGTTGTCGATGCCCGAGCCGGAGACGTCTTCCACCACCGCCGTGATGTCGGGGCTGTCCGTACCAATCCAGTCGCCGTCCGGTGTGATACTGGCCATGGTGGGGCTCTGGGTGTCGACGCTGAAGGAATATGTCTCCGTGCCCGGATTGCCGACATAGTCTTCCACA
>CAZCCR010000001.1:0-2098 GCA_964497425.1 uncultured Gaiellales bacterium | reverse complement strand
GTCGACGCTGAAGGAATATGTCTCCGTGCCCGGATTGCCGACATAGTCTTCCACATATATCGCCACTGTATGGCCTCCATCCGACAGATGGCCGCCAGCCGGGCAGCTGACGCCGGCCGCTGTGGCGGAACATGTCAGAGGATTTCCGTCCAGGGTCACCTCGACAGTATCGGAAGCAACGCCTGAACCGCTGTCGCTGAAATCGGCGCTGATGGTGGGGCTGTAGTCGGCCGTCCACCCCGTCGGCTGCGTGTTGCTGATAGCCGGCGACGTGGCGTCCACGGAGAAGCTCCAGTCGGCCACGGAGGTATTGGATCCCGCCGAGACCGTGCCATGGACCTCATGACTGCCATCGCCCAGGCCGCTGACCGTGCAGGAAGCCTGGGTCTGGTCGAAGATGACCGGAGCGCAGGGAATACCGTCAACCATAATGGTTGCGTCGGTCACAGGATTGGATGATGTATAGGCCATGCCCACATTCACATCGCTGTTTGGCGTGAATCCCGTGGGGAAGGTCGCATCGATGGTCGGCGCGGCCGTGTTTACATCCAGGGTGCCGGCGCCGGTCCCCGTGTTGCCGTCGTTGTCGCTGATGGAGAGGGTGACGGCGTAGGAGCCGGTGGTCAGTCCCGACAGCGGGCAGCTGATGCCGCCGCCCGACGCCGTACAGGGGTTGGGTGAGACCGGCGTCCCGTCCAGGCTGATGGCGGCGGTTGTCGTATCCACGCCGCTGGAGGGAGCCGGGTCGCTATAGGTGCCGGAGACGTGTGGGCTACCGGTGGTGTCGGTGGTGGTCGGACCGGTATAGGTGACCGTCGGCTCCACGTTGTCGCCGACGTCGAAGCTGCCGCTGATGGCGCCGCTGTTGAACAGCCCGTCCTTGATCTCACCGCCGATGGTGTGGGGTCCGTAGGCCAGGCCGGTGACGGGACAGCTGAAGCCGGTGTTGTCGATGGTGCAACCGCTCAGGGGGTTGCCGTCCAGGGTCACTTCCGACTGAACGTCCCAAACGCCCGACCCGGTCTCGGTGATGTCTCCACTGATGGTTGCGTTATCCACATAGATGGTGCCTGAAGGCTGGACGTTGCTTACGACCGGAGCCGTGGTGTCCACGTGGAACGTCCCCTGCACCGTCGAGCCGGTGTTGCCGGCGTTGTCGCTTACGGAGATGACCATGGTGTGACTGCCGTCGCTGTTGCCCGTGGTCAGGCAGGTGATGCGGCTGTCCGTCGTGTTCACCGTGCAGGACGCCGCCGGGACGCCGTCGATGCTGATCTCGGCCGAACTCTCATCGATGCCGTTGGAGGGCGCCGGGTCGCTGTAGTCGGCGGTGACCGATACGAAACTGTTGCCGTACCAGTTGTTGTTGTTGCGGTGGGTCACCGTCGGCGCCACGTTGTCGACCACGTTGAAGCTGCCGCTGATGGGGCTGCTGTTGCCCGACTGGTCAGCGACGGAGCCGCTGATGGTATGGCCCCCGACGGCCAGGCCGCTCACCGGGTCGCAGCTGAGGCTGCCGCCGGCGATGGCGCAGCCGCTCAAGGGGCTGCCGTCCAGGTTCACGCTCAGCGACAAGGGGTCGATGCCCGAGCCCGCATCGGAGATGTCGGCGGTGATGCTGGCGTAATCATTGTAGATGTCTCCCGCCGGCTGGACGTTGCTCACATCCGGTGGCGTCAGGTCCAGGGTCTGGACCGTACCCAGGTCGGATACGCTGCAATTGGCCGAGCCGTCGCATACCCTGAGCCGGGCCCGGTAGCCGGTATATTCACTCAGACCGTCTACGGTGATCGTATGGCTGGCGTTGAGGATGGTGTCGTTCTTCTGGTTCACCCAGGTGGCGCCGCCGTCGTTGCTGAACTCGATCTTGCTGGTGGCAGGCTCGTCCGTGGTGCGGGTGACGTCGAAGGAAGTATCGGTGATGTTGTTCACTGTGACGCTGCCGACGATGGACGGGGCGATGGTGTCCAGCGTCCCATGTGTGCTGTTGGCCGCGTTGGGCACCAGGCCGTAACCGGCGCCGGGGCCAGTGAATTGCTCCGGCAGCGTGTTGTTGTACTTGGCCAGACCCCACTTGCTGAAGGTGGCGTTGTAGCCC